>JAHDOI010000058.1 GCA_018434945.1 Selenomonadales bacterium | reverse complement strand
GGCGAAGGCGACGATGGTGAAGGCGAATAGGCCGGAGTTCCAGTAATAGTTGCCGGCCTTGAGGTAGCGTTCGGCAGTCGCGGCATCGGGCTTTTCCTTGAAGGAATCGACGACGAAGCCGGTGCCGCAGGGCGCACCGGCCTGGATGTAGCCGTAGCCGGTCTCGGGTTTGTCGGGCCTGACGCCGAAGGTTACGATGCGGTCGCCGGCCGCCATGGCGGCTGCCTGGCGCATGGCCCGGGCGAAGGCTTCGGGCTGGCCGACAAGGTGGTCGGAGGGGGCGACGAGAAGAAGTTCGCCGTCGTCTGCGCCGAGGCTGTCGAGACAGTAGCGGGCCGCGAGGGCGACGGCGGGGGCGGTGTTGCGGCCTGTGGGCTCAAGGAGGATATGGGCGGCACCTGCGCCGCAGGCCGCGAGTTCGGCCCGGACGTGGTGGAGATGGTCCTGGTTCGTGACGATGACGATGTCGCGGGCAGCCGCCAGCGGCAGGAAGCGGGCCACCGTCTGCGCCAGCAGGGACATGCGGCCGTCGAGTTTAAGGAACTGTTTGGGGTAGTTGGCTCGCGACAGCGGGAACAGCCGGGTGCCGCCGCCGCCGGCAAGGATGATGATTTTCATGGGAAAGCTCCTTTAGTATATTGTTTGCATGCCGCAAGCAACAATATAGCACATTTCAGGCAATGCGATTTATGCATTAGGGTGATTAGTACAAAATCTCGCAAATGCCTGCTTGGCGGCATCGAATACGAGGTCGGCGCTTATCTGGCGCATACAAAGCTGGTCGCCGCAGACGCGGTCTTGAGTCTGGCAGGGGGAACAGGGCAAGTTCAGTGTGACGCCGATAGCGTTTTTTTGCGGAAACCAGCGCTTGGATGAACCCGGTCCGTAAAGCACGACCGTCGGTGTACCGACTGCCGCAGCAACGTGGGTATGGCCGCTGCAGGAACCGACAAGCAGTTTGGCGCGGCGGATTACTTCGGCCATCTGCATGAAGGTTGTCTGCCCAAAGAGATTGAGCGCAGGAAGGTCGCGAATTCGTTCGGCATTCTGCTGCGTTCCGAGAAGCACGACCGGCAATTGGAATTGACTTTGGATTTTGCTGATCAGGATTCGATAGTTTTCCAGTGGCCAGTCCTTGGGAGCGAAAGCGGTAAATGGCGCTATCGCCACATAGGTTTTATCACCCAAGCCATGGCTATGCAGCATTTGCTCCACATGCCGCTTATCGGCGTCCGTCGCCGGAGAAACGTCGATTTGCGCCAGGTCTTCCGATGCCAGATCGAGGCCGATACCGCGCTTTAATATGTTTGCAAAATTATAAGGTTCGTAATAGTCGTCCAATAATGGGTCTTCCTCTACTCCGTGCGTCAGCAGCGAGGCGCGTTTATGCTTGACCCCTACCCGCAGAGGAATTTGGGCCAGATAGGCCAGAAAAGCAGGCCGATAGGGATAATCCAGCAGGAGTGCCAGATCGTAGCGCCAAATGTGTTTAATTATTTTTACCGAGGTAGACAACTTCTTGTCATAAATGAGGATGTTGTCGATGTAACGCAATCCGCCCACGGCTTCGGCAGCATTGGGAAAAATTAAAAGCGTTATTGTGCTGTAAGGGTATTTATTCTTTAGGGCTCTCAATATTGGCGTCGACATGAGGACGTCGCCTATCCCGCCCCGTTTGCTGACGAAGATATTTTTGATATTGCCCATATCATATTTGGGGCTTGTCTTGACCGGCACCAGTAGTCCTCCTTTTGGTGTCCGTAGATTTTTCCTGCGGAATTATTCCAGCTGATTTTCCGCCGCCGCATTGCTTAGACTCATACCAATAAGCAGGGCGATAATTCTCATTACGGTCGGCATGGCAAAAACGTTATCGGTCAGGCCGCCGACAAGAAAACCGCATGTTGCGAGGAAGGCGACCAAGGCGGTCATAGAATTTGCGCGATAGTAGTTAGTATATGTATAGTAGAGCACTACCGCGAAGAAGCAGAGGAAAGGAATAGTACCGACTAACCCCGTTTCGGCGAGAAAAGTCATGAAAACATTATGGGGATGAGCGTACCCTGTGTAAATAGTGCCAGGCATAAGATAATGATAATCTGCCGTAAAAAAATGGCTGAATTGTCTATAACCAAGGCCGAACAACGGACTATCCAAGAACATCCTCCAGGAACTAACCCACATGTTAATTCTTTCAAGGTTTCCCGAATTTGCTGTGAGGATCGTTTGAAGCCTTACGAGTAAATCGTGGTTTAGCAGAAAACACACAAGTATAGCTATCCCCAACATTCCGGAGATAACTATTATTTTCTTGTTATATGTTTTGTTAAATAGAATAAATACGATGTAAACGGCAAATGCCGCTACCCATGCTCCCCTCACCATACTGAATAATAAAACCCCCAGGGTAGTGATACCAATAATTCCGATTAAGCCGCGCAGACCTAACGAATACTGTCGGTCGAGCAGGCAGGCGGCAGTAAGGATCACCATTGGCAGCAGTTGATTTGCGAAATAGATTCGATTATTAACAAAGCCCTTCGTCACCTGATGGTTGACAAGTTGCGTTATTGCCGCAAGGTCGGCGATAAGTACCGAGGCGAATAACGCCATGACCACCCACTTAAGCTGTTGTCTGGAGATGAGAAAAAACATCGCCAGGAACATCGGTACAAACCTGCCGGCCATACCTAGAGTACCCGCTAAACTAACATACGGATTGTATGAAAAAAATCCGGTTATACCAACGCAGACACAAAATATAATAAAAATTTTACTTGTGGTTGCTTGCTGCGAGGTAATTTTTATCCGACCTCTGGTGACGACCATAAGCAGGACGGCTGTTAGCATGCCCCCACCGATGGCTATGCTCGATACTCCTACGGAAACGTGGGAAGAAAAGGCATACAACAGCAAGAAGGCATACCCTACCGCAAAAAATGGTTTTTGCGTTGCCGATAGTTCTATTGTCCCTTCCGTCCCTGATAGCAACCAACCATATATCATTATTAGGTCTTGCCTCCAAAGTAATAAGATAATTCGCTTTAGATAGTTTAACCTTCTAGATGGCAAATGCAAGCCCGCAAAACCTCAGCGACTGTTACGTTTTCTAAGCAGCGTGGCGCGGGACATTCCGCTGCCAATAGCTTGCAGGGGCGACACGGCACGTCGGAATATAGGGTTATCGTCTTGTCGCTAAGAGGGTGCCAGCGTGTAGGCGAGGTGCAGCCGTATACGACAACCATGGGCACGCCCACAGTCGCCGCGATATGAGCGGCTCCTGTGTCGACGGTAAGAAAAAGGTCGACGTATTTCAACAGGGCGGCAAGATCAATCAGGTCAGTATTGCCGCAGAAGTTTACAACAGGGGTCTGCGCCGACTGAATCAATTCATCGGCATAATCTCTATCACTTCGAGAGCCGACTATACAAAAGGAACAATCGTACTTTCGTGCTAGTTCATGCACTACTTCAACATAACGTTCTATTGGCCATGTTTTCAAGGGAAAGGTTCCCTTGATGCATAAGGCGATGCGATATTTGTTTTCCGGTAGCAATGCAAGCAGCTCAGCAGCCCTTTTTTCGTTTTCCGGCATAATTCTTGCGATTACAGGCTTTGCGGAGCCGGCTTGCTTCGTAAACTCGCGTACAATGTTTTGATACGTTTCAGCCTGTAAACTATTATCCAAATTACAGGTGATTTTTATTACGTCAGTATAAAGGTGGGTAACCCAGCTTGGTTTATCGTCGAATACCTTGCTCGGCCCCACCCGAACTGGTATGCCGGCCAGCCATGTCAGTAAGGCCGGACGCATTTTTCGGTCAAAAGATATGCTGGCGTCAAATTTTCTTCTGCGTATTTCCTTGATCATCCGGACGGTTGTCGTCAGCGATTTTTCCTTAGATTTGTAATCAAAAACCATTACATCGTCAATCACCGGGTTATTTTCAATCAGTTGCCTGGCAAAGGGGCGGACCATCATGGTAATACGCGATTCCGGATATGCCTTTTTGAGGAGGGCGATTGCACTGGTGGTCAGTACGACGTCGCCAATGTTAACGAGTGCATGAACTAAAATATTTTTGTACATTTGCCTCTTCTCCTTGGATCCAAATTCATGCTTCGTTGTTATGGCAATAAGCGTTGTCCATTATTTCTGTCTAAATTAGCTACGGAAAGGAAGTTACAGAACAGGGAGAATGTTGCCTCCGCGAAGAAGGATTTCTATGGAATTTATTTTTCCTCCACTATTCCCACTTAGATTATTTTCCAAGTCTGCATGACGGATCGTACAATGGACTTAGCCGATAGACCATAGATCCCGCGCAGGTAATCTTGGTCGCCGACAACGCTGGAGAAGCCGGCTTCGAGGCCTATGATCTTGAGGATGGCCTTCGCGCCGGGAAGTTGGGCTAGGGTTTCGGCGACGGCACCGCCCAAGCCGCCGACGACGCTGTGCTCTTCGACGGTAACGATGAGCTTGGCGGTGCGGGCCGCCTCGGCAATCGCCTCCCGATCGAGCGGCTTGACAGTGTGCATGCTGTAGAGGGCGACGTCAAGGCCGGCGGCCTTGAGAGCCTCACGCGCATCGACGGCCTGTTTGAGGATTCCGCCGGTGGCGATTATTGCGATGTCGCTGCCAGTGAACAGGCGGATTGCTTTGCCGACGGTGAATTGAATCTCGCCCTGATGGACGTGGGGTTCGCCGCCCCTCCCCAGGCGGAGGTAGCATGTGCCAGGCAGTTTGCAGATGGCGCGGGTAGCGGCGGCGACTTCGACCGGATCGCCGGGAGCGACGACGGTGATATCGGGTAGGGCCCGCATGATGGCGATATCTTCGGTGGCGTGATGGGTAATGCCGAGGGAGCCGTAGGCGAATCCACCTCCGATAGCGACTATCTTTACGGCCGCGCCGTGGTAGCAGGCGTCGTTTCTGATTTGCTCCAGACAGCGGAGGGTGGGAAAGTTGGCGATAGAGTAGGTGAAGACGGTCTTGCCTTCGAGGGCCATGCCTGCGGCAAGACCGGTCATGTTCTGCTCGGCGACGCCGGCGTTGACGAACTGGGCCGGCAGCTCCGTCCAAAATTTCGTGAGCACGCCGAAGCCGAGGTCGCCGGTGATAAGCATGACGTTGCGGTTGTTTTTGGCAATGTCGGTAAGAGTGCGGATGAATTCGTCACGCATCGGCTGGTCCTCCTAACTCCGCCATGGCCCGCTCGTATTCCTCGCCCTGAGGGGTACGGTAGTGCCAGAGGACGCTGTTTTCCATGAACGATACGCCTTTGCCCTTTGTGGTGTGGGCGATGACGCAGGTGGGGGCGTCCGTGGCCGCCGCTGGAGCGGCGAGGGCGGCGGCGAGGGCTTTGTGGTCATGACCGTCGGCTTCGACGACCCGCCAGCCGAAGGCTCGCCATTTATCGGCGAAGGGTTCGAGGCGCAGCGTTTCTTCGACCGGCGCCAGGCTCTGAATTTTATTGTAGTCGATAACAGCGACGAGGTTGGCGAGGCGGTGGTGGGCGGCGAACATGATGGCCTCCCAGTTCGAGCCTTCGTCGCATTCGCCGTCGCTCATGAGGACGAAGACGCGGTGCTTGCGGCCGTCGAGGCGGGTGGCGTAGGCCATGCCGGTACCTACGGACAGACCGTGACCGAGGGAACCAGTAGACAGTTCGACGCCGGGGATGCCTTTGTGGGATACGTGACCGGACAGTTTGCTGCCGTTGGCGTAGTGGAGTTTGAGCTGGTCGACGGGGAAGAAGCCGCGCTCGGCGAGGGCGGCGTAGACCCCGGCGCCGGCATGGCCTTTGCTGAGGATGAAGCGGTCGCGGTCCGGCCAGTGAGGCTCGTCCGGTTTTACCGCCAACACGCGGCCGTAGAGGACGGCGACAATGTCTGCCATTGACAGGACGGCGCCGACGTGGGAGCTCTTGCCGAGGTGGGTCATGGTGACGGCGTGGCGGCGGATTTTCAGGGCTAATTCACGTGTGTCCAATGAGCTATCCCCTTGTTAGAATTTCCTCAGGTGGGCGGCGACGGCGTGGAGGGTCTCCCACTTCTTGCAGTAGCAGAAACGGACCTGGTTGTTACCTTTGCTGCGGTCGGAATAGAAGGACGACCCGGGCACGGTGGCGACGCCGGCCGCTTCGATGAGCTTGCGGCTGAAGGAAAAATCGTCTTCGGCGCCCAGTTTCTTCTTAAGGTCCTGGATGCCGGCGAGGATGTAATAGGCGCCTTGGGGAGGCGAGCATTCGAAGCCGGCCTGGACGAGGACGTCGTAAAGGTACTGGCGCGCTTCGGCGTAATGGCTTTGCAGGCCGGCGTAGTATTCGGGCGGGAAGGTGAGCGCGGCGGCGGCGGCGTGCTGGAACGGGGTGGGCGCACCGACGGTGAGGAAGTCGTGAACTTTACGGATGCGCTTGGTAATCGTTTTTTCGGCGATCGCCCAGCCGACCCGCCAGCCGGTGACGGAGTAGGTTTTCGAGATAGAGTTTATGGTGATTGTGCGGTCGGCCATGCCGGGCAGGGCGGCGAGCGAGACGTGCTCGGTGCCGTCGTAGAGGATGTGTTCGTAGATTTCGTCGGTGACAGCGTAGGCATCCCATTTCAGGCAGAGGTCGGCGATTTCCTGGAGCTCGGCGCGGGTGAAGACTTTGCCGGTTGGGTTGTTGGGGGTGTTGATTACAATTGCTTTGGTTTTTTCGTTGAAGGCGGCGGCAAGTTCCTCCGGCCGGTAGGTCCACTCGGGCGGATAAAGGGTGGCGTAACGGGGGGTGGCCCCGGAAAGGATGCCGTCCGGCCCGTAATTCTCGTAGAAGGGTTCGAAAACGATGATTTCGTCGCCGGGGTTGATGATTGCCTTGAGGGTGGCGATCATGGCCTCTGTAGCCCCGCAGGTTACGGTGATGTCTGTGACGGGGTCGCATTTTATGCCGTTGTAGGTGAGCACTTTTTTGCTGATGGCTTCGCGCAGTTCGGGCTCGCCGAAGGTGACGGGGTACTGGTTGAGGCCGCCGGTTATGGCTGCGATGGCGGCGTCTTTTATGGCCTGGGGGCTTTCGAAGTCGGGGAAGCCCTGGGAGAGGTTGTAGCCGCCGGCGGCGTCGCATATCCTGGTCATTTCCCGGATGACGGACTCCGAGAAGGTTTCGGTTATTCTCGAAAGATGTTTCATGGTTCGCGCTCGACCTCCCTATTTGCCGTAGAAGGAGCGGACGACTTTGATGACGTAGTCGATCTCCTCGTCGGTTATCTCGACGTTCATGGGCAGAGAGCATACTTCGCGGCTGAGGGCCTCGGTCTCGGGAAAACCGTGGTCCACGAGCTTGAGGGCTTCGTGTTTGTAGTAGGGTTTGCGGAATTGGGTGAGGACTTCGATGCCGTTCTTTTTGAGGTATTCGGAAAAATCGTTGCCCTGCTTGGATCGAAGGGTATAGTTCTGATAGATGTGGTCGAAGCCAGGCCGATCATAGTCGGGCAGAAGGAGGTCGGGAAGGTCGGAAAGGGCTTCTTTGTAACGGCGGGCAATTTCCTTACGGCGGACAATCCACGACGGCAGGTGGCGGAGCTTGACGTCGAGGAAGGCGGCCTGGAGGTTGTCCAGGAGGCAGGTGAAACCGTGACCGCAGTATTCGCCGGTGGTGCGGTCTTCACCGTTGTAGCGCATGCGGCGGGCGAAGAGGGCGACCTGTTCGTCGTCGGTCGTGATGGCACCGCCGTCGCCGTAGCCGCCGAGAATTTTGAAGGGGTAGAAACTCCAGCAGCCGGTGAGGCCCCAGGAGCCGGCGCCTTTGCCGTTGATGCTCGAGCCAAGGCTCTGGCAGGCGTCTTCGATGACGGTGAGGTTGTATTTAGCGGCAATATCCATGACGCGCGGCATATCGGCCATCCAACCGCTGAGGTGGACGGGCATAATGCCTTTGGTGTTCTCGGTGATAACTTCTTCGATTTTGTCGCAGTCGATGTTGAAGTCTTTGGTGACGTCGACGAGGACAGGGGTGGCGCCGACGTTGACGATGGCCGAGCAGGAGGCTACGAAGGTGTGGGCGGGGACGATCACTTCGTCGCCGGCGCCGATGCCGGCCGCCCGCATGGACATGTGGAGGGCGTCGTAGCCGCTGTTGAGGCCGACTGCATATTTTGTGCCGACGAATTTGGCGAGGTTCTCTTCGAATTGCTTGAGGTGGGTGCGGTCGATGTATTCGCCTTTTTCCATGACGTCGTGGTAGGCGGCGTCGATCTCGTCCTTGATCATATGGTAGTTGCGAACCGGGTTGACGAAGCGTACTTTGAAAGACAAATTTAACTCTCCTTTTGTGTAAACTTATTCTTTAACCGCGAAACCGATATATGGGTCAAAATCGAGGCGCTGAATCCGCAGATTCCCCGCACCGATCTTTTCAAGCATTGCCGTGGTTTCCCCCGGCCAAAGGGGGTTGTCCAACTCGTCAAAAGCAATTATCCCACCTTTTGGGATTCGGGGATAAAAATGTTCTATCGCAGCACAGGTTGGCTCGTAAAGGTCGAAATCCAGGAAAAGAAGGCTAACGAGAACATGGGGATTTTTCTCGACGAATTGTGGGATTGTAACGAGCGCGTCGCCTTTGATAAGATGGACTTTATCGACATGTCCGAGGAAGCGGTCTGAATCGTATATCTCAATGAGTTCAAACAATTCATCGTAAGACGCTGCGTACAAGTCGCCGGCCTTAACATGTCCGCCACCTGCTTTACGATCCTTGTCCGATACGCTTGGAAATCCTTCGAATGTGTCAAAGCCATATATGCGCCTAGTAAGGTTGACCGGCTCTAGGATGGCGCTCAGTTTGGCCCAGGTCATTAGCGAAGCGCCACGATTGACACCGCATTCTATGATGGAACCTTTAGTGGAAAGGACTCTTTTAAATATTTCGTACTGTGTCAAAAATTTGGTGATGTTTTGCCGCCTAACATACTTAGGAAAGGCCTCCATTTTCTTTTCCCACGGCTCGGGGTTGCGTTCAAAACACTCACGGTTTCTGGAACCGACCAACTGCTCGGCCGCAGTTCGCAATCCACCCTCGACTTGGATTTGAGCACCAGCTTGTCCGCTTTTATTGCTCATATGGCACCTCTTCCCCGTCTGTCAGTTTTTGGTTGTTCGGCGATACATACAGAATCAGTGATACGGGTGGAGAATAATGTACGTACCGTTTCCCAGATGATGATTAAATCGATCCAGAACGACCTCTCACGCAGGTATTTGAGTTGAAGACGCATTTTTTCCGGGTGGATAATTTTCATATAAGCTTCGTCGGGGTCGGCAATGCCGGATGCTTTAAGGATCTCACCTTCATTATGGAATTTGATCGAAGCCCAATCGGTGATTCCCGGCCGCAGCTCGAGAACCAGCCTTTCTTCCGGGGTGTAAGTATCAACAGCCCACTTGACCTGGGGGCGCGGGCCGACGATACTCATATCTCCGAAGAGGACGTTGATGAGCTGGGATAATTCGTCGAGTTTAAATTTACGGATGACTTGCCCAGTTTTTGTGACTCGCAGGTCATTATCGGCTGTCGACGAGCCGCCTTTTCTTTCGGCGTCGACAATCATGCTCCGGAATTTGTATATACGGAATAGCTTTCCACCCTTGCCAACGCGTTCACCACGGTAAAATATTGGTCCCGGGGATTCGAGCCTGATAGCCGCGGCAACGGCAAGCAAAAAGGGACTAAGAAGAATAAGGCCAAACCAAGCGGCCAAAAAGTCGAATAATCGTTTTCCCATTTTACACCTACAAAAGCATAGTTTCTTTAATTTCGTGTAGCGGCGCAATATATAACCTTATGCATACAGTCAGGCTTGTCGGGAGGCAATGGAACAGGCTCGACGAATTGGGCGGAGTCGGCTTTGATTTCCGCCGGCATAAGAACTAGCTTCCCAAAAACGAATCTCTTCAGCCACTTTTTCCCATCGACCGTCTTAGGTATCAGCTTCAGAGCTACGGCAAGTTTCTTAATCGGTCGTAACAGTTTTTGACGCAGGGAAACCCCAGTTATTGGCGTATCGCCGAAACATTTGACGGTAAAGCCTTCACTTTCAAAAAGCTGGTGCAGTTCTGACACGCCGTAATATTTATAGGAATGAGGACTTGGGTTGAAGTCGTACAGATCTTTGTTGGCTGTGGCTATGAGAACCCTGCCTCCAGGGCGGAGAACCCGTCGGCATTCGGCGACGAATTTCTCCGCTGAAGGCAGATAATAAATAGCTTCAAATAAAATGACGACATCCAATGAACTGTCGGCAAAAGGCATGTCTTGCGCGTCAAATTGTATTAATTCTATTCTGTCGCCGTAATGCTTTTGGGCAATGGAGAGTATCTGTTCCGAGTAGTCGCCGGCTTTGAGGCTTTTGGACAAGTTTGCCAAATATCCCAAGCCTTGCCCCGTGCCGCAGGCCGCTTCCAGAACATCTTTGTCGGCGCACTGGCGGCCTGCCCAATAATAACGATTGCAGATCCTCTGGACTTGTTCTCTGGTTACTTCGTCACCGGAAAGTTCGGTGACGGTGATAAAATTCGTCATTAATTCACATCCTTGCCGTTACTACTTATTATAATACGTTCCGCAGACTAATTCCAAATGTTTGATCATCCGGCCGTATACTTTATCAGCTTCGAAGTCTCTTTCAAACACTTCCGCGGCCCTGACGGACATATCCGCAAGTTCGGCAGGGTTATCATACATTTTAGCAAGCAACTTAGCCAGGTCCGACGGGTTCCCCTTACGGTAGGTGAGACCGCATCTTTCTCCGGATAAAAGTTCAGCGACGGTACCTTGCAAACTTGATATAATTGGCAGGCCGGCAGAAAGATATTCTATCACTTTATTGGGAATCGACATTTCGAAATCGGGGGTACTGTGATAAGGCACCAGACCTACCCGGGCGAACCTCATTAAGGTCCATATTTCGGCGGTGCCAACCCACCCCGGCATGAGAATGTTGTCCAGGCCGGATGCCCTTTCTCTATTCTGTTTGTAATTAGCGCCTGTGCCGCACAAAACGAAACGAATCTTTTTTTCGCCTGCATCCAGCATCTGTGCAGCCCTCACAACGGTTTCGAAATCGAATTGCCGGCCTAAAGCACCGAAAAAGCAGACTATGAATTCTTTGCTCCTATCGGTCGATCCTATTCCCTTACTTTCCCAAAACGACGTGGCTCCCCTCAATAAGTCCTCTCCCGGAACGGCTGAGGTATAACCGAGTGGAAAGATATTGTCGTATACTGTCGCCGTCCGGCCGGCGTATTTTAATCCCCACTGGACGAACAGTGGAGTAATGCCGGTTATTCCCGTTGCTTTTCGGCAGATATTAGCGATCTTGCGGAAATAGTAGTATAACACGATGCGAGCAGCCGTCCTGGTCCATGCCGGGAACAAATCCAGAAAAATATCCGGCCACAAGTCGCGGATATCAACGAGGACTGGCACTTTATTTCTTTCCCCGTATTCAACCGCCGCAGCCGCAAGTTCAAGCGTGGGCATTGAAACGAGGATTATATCGGGGCTTTCTTGTATTGCGGCTTCGCGCGAAAATACCCGCGCGGTGTCGATATGGTTAAGGTTACGTTTAATGGAAACATTAACTGAATAATCAAATGAATGCAGTAATTTGAGTTTGTAGTTCGGAGCCAATACAATGGTCGTATCTTGCGCGAAGCGTTGGATTTTTTTTACGTGGTCGAAAGTCGAGGTCCACCATGTCACGTTGTGTCCCCGCTGCACCGAAGCGGTGGCCAACAAGCCGGTGCGGTACAACCTTGCGTTCGGTCCGTCTGACGGTAGTGGTTCACCAACAGTAATCAGCCAGATATTCACCAAATTTTACCTCTTCCCTGCAAAGTCAGGATTCACGGTTGGTGCACAGAGCGAATAAAGAGGAGACCCAGAACAGGCGAAAATCGTAGTAGTCTCCCGCGAAACTGGCGGACAGTAGATAAAACACCATAGCCCCCAGGAAGGCGGTGTTGGGAAAGAAATGGAGACAGGCCTGATGAACGAGTACAAAGGTCACAAAAAGCGCCAGGCAAAATGCTCCGAAGCCGATTATGCCCGCTCCCACAAGCATTTCGAGAAAAACATTATGCGGATAATGCACGGTTTCTAATTTATTCGTCCCGATAATGATGTTGCTGACGCTGTAATTACCCAGACCTTGTCCGAATACTTTTTGTTCAGACCAGTCGCGCAAAGCCGCGATGGTGTAATTTATCCTCTCCGAGCCGTCAAAAATAACTATTCGGTGTGAGAGACCCCAGAGAAAACGCAATAGTTCCTCCCCGTGCTGGGGGATACGCAAGTTATATAGAAGAGCATACGTTTCAAGAATCTGTCGGTCTTCCCCGTTCAAATCACTCAAGTGCGGTAAAGAGTTACCACGCAGACTGTTTATCATTGATATTATCCGTTCGTCCCGGCCATTTTTCCACCCAATATTATAACTGAAAGTGCCTGAGCCACTTAGGCGATAGCTGACTTGGCTGGCATAGAAATCAGCTTTCGAGACAACAAGAAAACCGGTGGACAGGCAGGAAATGGTTATCAGACATATGGCTTCCCGATAATTCTTATTACTAAGCTGCCACAATAACATCCATATTATGGCCAGAAAGGCTCCGGCAACTGCGGCAAACGCGGCGGAGATCAACACTGTAAATAGTAAAAAAGCTGCCGCAATCAGATAATAGTTTTTCCACGACGACATCCGGTCGGAATATGCCGTATGAAGCGCACAGGCAAATCCGAAAAACTCCAGACGGTAAATGGTAAGCTTGCTCTGTAACAGCATTCGCATAAGCGTGCTCTCATAACCCATGCTGGTGCCGATAACCCAAAGGGTGCCGAGAAACACGGTGCTTGCCACGATAATCCGGCAAATTCTCCGCAGCATAACGGGAGAAGATATAATCGCTATGATAAGCGACACATGGACGGCAAGAAAAAGGTGATCAAGCAGCCCCCGCGTCTGGGCAGCTTGATTGCTCAACAATATCAGGTTCACCGTCAGTAGCAGATACAAGGTGAGTACCGCGCCGATAAAAAGCTTTGTCTGTCTGTCGGGTAAGCCTAGGCTTATAAATCCTCTCCGTGCTAACAGGTAGACAACAAGCAAGACCCCAGAAGTAGCCCAGAGCTCTATCGAGCCCCAGCGGTCCATTTGAGTTTTTAGTAAGCGATCGAGAGAAAAACGCCCAGCAAAAATGGCAAGGAAGAGGAAAAAGAGGCCAAGGTCGTATAATCTCTCGTTTACCTCTGTTCGCGTCATGTTCTCCCCCCAAAATCATAATAACCTTTTCACGACAGTCCTTTGCCGATTCCCAATCTTCCCATCAGCGCTTTTTTGAACCAAACTAGTTCTTCACACCCCAGACGCTGGGCGGAAACAACATAGAGGCATCCGCCCGCAACCCAGGATAGGATTAGAATGATCCATCGGTCGTTAACAATATACTTTAATCCCAAGTAAGCAATTTTCGCGGCGATCATGGCGATTATGGCGGCGATAATGATAAGCGTCGTCTTATGGGCGAGCGTCTTGAACTTGAATCCTTTATCGGCGCAGTCAAGGTACCACGCCCGGAAAAAAACTATGGAACCCGCTATAACCGAAAAGGATGTCGCTACTGCCAGTCCATCGATCGACATAGTCTTTATCAGATAGAAGCTCAATATAATTTTGCAGGCAAATATAATCGCAGCGGTTTGAACCAGAAACCTGTTTCCCCTCAATATGCAGTTGTACTGCCCGAAAACAGCGATCAGCCCCGCGCCGAATATTCCAAAGGAAAGGTAATACAGCGCCGATCCCGTTGACAAGACGGCCTTGGCGTCAAATGCACCCCGCATAAATAGCATCTCTATCAGTTCATAGGGAAATAAAAGAATAAGACCGATTGCCGGAAAGGTGGCGAAAGCGATTAGACGTATTGTCTGTTCGAGACTGTCGAACACCGCGGCGGTATCACCTCGACTCAAATAAGCCGCAATGGTCGGATAGGTTGCTGTGGTAATTGAACCTGCTATAAGCGACACGAAAATTGCGTTCACTCTATGGGCGTAACTGATCGCCGAAATGCCCCCCTCTGGTAAGGACGCGGCCAGCAATCTGTCCAGGATCGGCATAATGTCGTTTAGTATTGTCACGAGTAAGGCCGGCATTAACAGGGCGACAAGGTCTCGCCGCAATCCGGGCAATTTACATATTTTTTTCGGGAACGTCATTTTTAAGTCAAGCGCCCGCATGCCGGGATATTGTATTAACAGTTGGCAAAGGGTGGCAACGGTAATTATAATACTGACTTCATAAGTATCGATACCGCTACCGCACGCAAAAAAGCTGCCGATAACAGCTATATTGAATACCAACGGCCCCAAGTAAGGGAAAAAAAACCGGTGATTTGCCTGTTGGAAGGCATTGGCAATGGCAAGCAAGCAAAAAAATACCAGACAAGGAAGCATCAGCCTCATTTGTACGATCGCCAGATCTTTGCCGTAAGCCGACAATCCGTGCCCGATAATGGCAATAGCATAGGGGGCGGCAACGTAAAGCAAAGCGGATGACACCAGTGTCAACGGCAAAACCATAGAGAAAAGCAGTTTCGCCTTGAGTACCGCACCATCGTGGCCGTCTTTGGCCAATGCGTCGCTGTACAACGGGATCATCGCCGTCACCAGACTTGTATAAAGCATTCCCCCCAACGTCGTTGGGATTGTTTGAGCGATAAGAAAACTATCCATGTCAAGGGATATTCCCAAGAAAGCGGCAAAAATGACTTCTCGAAAAAAACCCAGTATACGACTGCCGAAAGAAAGTAGTGCTATGATTACGGCCGCACGCGTTACCTGCTGGATGCTCATTATTCACACGGTCTCGCATTTTTTTCACAACTGGTCTCTACCGATAGTTCCTCTAGATAATTTGCCATATCAGAATATACTTTTTCTGCAACAAATTTCTCCTTAAAAAGGCGTGCTGCATTTTCGGACATAGACCTGACTTTTCCAGAGGACCTGTTTAAGTCAATCAAAATTTCCGCCAGGTTTTCCGCGTCGCCCTCGGCATAGGTTACGCCGCAGCGATTTTTCGTTATAAGGTCATGCAATATCCCACGCAAGCTCGAAATAATCGGCAGACCGGCGGCAAGGTACTCAATCGGTTTGTTTGTCAGGTTCAGTGTAAAGTTGGGAGTGTTGTTATAGGGAGCTAATCCCACACTGGCGAATTTCATGAGAGCCCAAATTTTTGCGGCATCGACCCAGCCGGGGAATACGACGTTAATGCAGCCTTCGGCAAGGCACCGATAATGGCTCAGCCTGTCCCCCGTGCCGCACAGGACAAATTTTATCGGCAGTTGTTTCTGAACGATTATCCGAGCCGCGGATATAACTGTTTCTATGTCGAAGTGTCTGCCCATGGTGCCGAAAAAACATACGACAAAGTCGCCGCTGCCTGCGTAAATCCCTTTATCCATCCAAAAGGCTTCAGCCTCTTCAAGCGCTCTGGCAGGGGGTCGTTTTTCACTATATCCCATAGGAAATACCCTGTCGGCGTTATTCCTCGCCCGGCGCGCACGTTCTAGACCCCAGCAGATAAAAGGCTCCGTTAGGCCGATGATGGCTCGGGCGTTATTGCAGGCATACGCCGCCATTAAATAGTACGGCAGAAGCGTTCCTTGCGCAAAAAAACGGATTCTGGCGGGAAAGACATCAAGGAAGATGTCCGGCCATAAGTCACGGATATCAACAACTACGGGAATTCCATATTTCTTGCCTACGATTGCCGCCGCCCAGGCTAGGTCCAAGGTCGGAAGGGAGACTATGATTATGTCGGGTCTTTTTTCTTTGCGTGCCCACAGTAAAAACTTTACTGCGATAATAAAATGATTTATTATCCGTGCTATCGAGATATTGTGACGGTAAGATAGCGCATGAAGCAAATTAATTCTTAGTTTTTCATTTAGAATGATAACGGCATCCCTATTCGAGCGGTGCCGCTTGTTGGAATGATCGAATGACGATGTCCACCATGTTACGTCATGTTCTCTAGCGGCTAGAAGATTGGCAAGAAGGCCGCTACGGTAAAGGCGGGGATAGTCGCCATCCAGCGGTATGGGCTCTCCTACCGTGATTATCCATACTTTCATTAGTATTCCTCACTCTAGTCAACGACGAGCTAAGATATTGACTATCTTCCCCCCGGCATCGCCGTTTCCGTATATTAACAAGGTATTCTCGACTTTCATTGCTGTCAATTGGTTTTCGGCATCGATAATTTTTGCATAGTTAGCTCCTGTTAAGATGTTGCATCCAAGCGCGGTCAATTCGACCCATTCCGTTTCATCTCTCAACGTAATGCATGGTTTTCCGAAATAATAAGCTTCTTTCTGCAGCCCTCCGCTATCAGTAAAGACACTTTGGCAATTCGCAAGCAACGTTATCATATCCAAATATCCGACAGGATCAATTATTATCAGTGTGTCGGAAAGAGAACCATCCACCGGAAGCATATTTCTGGTCCGGGGATGCAGAGGCATTATTACCGGTCTTTTACGCGAAATGTCGCTAAGTGCTCGAAATATTGTTTTTAGCCGTGCTAAATCGTTAACATTTTCCGCCCGGTGGAGCGTAGAAAGGTAGTATTGTCCGCCAGTGTGACCGATTATCTTTTTCACCGCGTCCGTAGGCTTGGCTTTTTCCTTGTAATACAATGCCGCGTCAAGCATAACGTCACCGACAATATCTATTTCCGGTTGTATGCCAGGCCCAACTTGCCAGGTCCTGGCTCCTTCCCGTTCAAGATTTCCGGCAGCCGCTTGCGAAGGGCAGAACAGCCAGCGGGAAATGCGGTCGGTCAGAACACGATTAATTTCTTCAGGCATCCTCATGTTAAACGACCGGAGTCCTGCCTCGACGTGGGCGATGGGAACATGGAACTTAGAGGCGGCTAGCGCCCCGGCGAGAGTGGTATTTGTGTCGCCATAAACTAGCACGATGTCGGGCTTTACTTCTGTGATAATTCTCTCAACGCCTTCGAGAATTTCTCCGGTCATCGCACCATGCTCGGTTTTTGTAAGATTAAGGCGGTGGTTGGGCGCCGGGATGTCCAATTCGGCGAAAAATACGTCTGACATGTTGATGTCGTAATGTTGACCCGAATGGACAATGACTTCCTCGATCTGATGTGAGCGTGATCGGTTGAGAACTTTTATTGCCCGCGATACTACAGCTGCTTTGATGAATTGGGGCCGCGCACCGATAACTGTTAAAAGTTTCAAAGATAATACCTCGCTCGATATAGATGTCAACTCAGTAAAGGATATTGTCTTGAAAGGACGAACCTGAACCACCAGCCAGCAATCAGTGAAGTCGTTATGGCTACAAGTACCATCGCCACAAAGAGAACTTCATTTATTATTCCCGAGTCAAACGCAATAGTAGCTACGACAATCCCTGGCCCACCTCTAGCGTTCATGGCTACCGCCAAATTAAGACATGATATATTCCCCAGTTTTGTTGACTTTGCTGCAAGGAAAGTACTCCCCATCAGGAAAAATGATGACACTGCCATAAAACTTAAGAAAAGCATCGGCTCAAAATGATGGACTAGGTCAAGTTTCAAACCCACGACCGAAAAATAAATAGGGATAAAGAAGGCGAGAGAAAACCTTTTTACATTGGCTTTAACCTCTGCAAATTGGTCATTTGGCAACGTACCCGTGATTACACCTGCTAGAAATGCACCAAAAATAATGTTGACTTCGAGAATACTGGCAACCGCCGCAAAGGAGAGACACAGAAACAGAGTATAACCATCAAGGGACGATTTCGCTAACAGATTCAGTCTGTTTCTCGTCGCGTACTGTACTATTTTTGGCATTATGAACAACGAAAAAAAGAAAAATAGAAGATTAAATATTACTGTTGAAAAGATACTGTAAATCGGTACTCCCGCCTTGCTTATCACGCCTGTTCCGATGGCCAGCGCTACCCACAAGATAATATCATGGATGGTTGCCGTAGCAAGGACAACTTTGGCAAACCGGGTTTCGATAATACCCAAATCGATGAAAATTTTTGAAATGACCGGAATGGACGTAACAGAAAACGAAATAGCAAGAATAATCTGCAGAGCCAGAAAGTTTTGCTGCGGGCCGAAAAAACGAGTGAAGTCATATATCATAGGAACAGCGCCCCCTACTCCGAAGGGCAGGATAATAGCGCCGCACAAAACCAAAATAATTTTTCTATCTGCCTTATCAATATTTCTTTGCAGTTCAAACCCGGAAATAAACATCAGTAGCACAAGGCCGAGCCAATAAATACTTGCTATCAGCTTTCCTTCTGCTTCGAAAGCCATAAATAATCCTTTGTATATCTCTGGCCTGAAGAAACCCAATATAGAGGGGCCAAGAAGAATACCGCCCACTATCTCCCCTACAACGCGAGGGAGCTTTAGCCGCTGAAAGATATATGCAAAGAGGTGTGCCGAGGACAACAATAAAATGATAGCAAACAAGAAGCGCGTTAATTCGTTATTATCAAGGAAGATCAAATTAGTAGTATTCATTATCATTCCTACTCATGCAATTTGTTGTATGCCTGGCAAAGTTTATCTTTTTCACGATCCCAGTTATACAGCTCTTCAACCGCTTCCCTGCCCCTGGCCCCCATCTGTTCTGCTTTAGCCGGGTGGTCGATTATCCAATTGATCGCAACTGAAATTTCTTCGGTATCTAATGGATCGACGCAGATACCACACTCAGCTTTTCTCACTATCTCTTGCCACAGGGGAAAAGCGGACGCTATGACTGGCAATCCGGCTGACATATATTCGAAAAGCTTATTCGGCTGTGCATTGATGTGATTAGGTTCCGGATGAAAAATTACGATACCTGCTATCGCTTGAGCAAATAGTTTCTTTAGCTCAGAGCGTTCCAATACCCCTAAAAAAAGTACTTTCCCAGTATCGTAAGTCAATTCGGGGCAATTGACCGGACCGGCAATGAATAGTTTCGCGTTGGTCGACTGAATGGCGTTTATCATTTCTTTTAGACCACGTTCGAGAGATAAAGCGCCGGCATAACAAACGACTAGTTCCTTCGATTTCCCGCTGTGCTGACGTGGAGTATACAGTTCGTCAAGATTAGGGTAATTGTTTATGTTGACCGTGTTGCCGTTCAGTTTGGCGAACCGCTGCCGGATATAGGGAGTTGCAGCAATTATTGCGACGAAAAAAGTAGAAGCTATATTCTCGACAAGTTCCACAATTATTGAGCAGGCTTTTCGAAACGGACGAGGAATCCAGTATTTCGACATTATCTGACGGGGGACATCTTCGTGCACGTCGTATATTACTTTTGCCCCCCGAATTTTCAGAGCCAGTCCGATAAGCAAAAGGTCAGGGTCGTGAAAGTGGTATATGGTGGCTTGTTGTTCTACAGCTTTATAATATACTTCCCATACTGTTTTCGTAAATCGTCTGAATCTGGAGGTGTATTTTTTTATCTTCTTTATTCTTATGCCTTCCTTTGTTTGATCGTCCATCGTTTGACCGTCCGAGCAAGGAGCGATGATAGTGACGTCATAGCCTGCTTTTTGAAGCGAGAGGCATTCTTTATGGAAAATGCGAACGTCATAAGGATTATGCGCTGATGTCAAGTGACAAACTTTAATTTTCCCCATTAGCAACCTCAGTCTCTCTACAAGATGCCTTTGAGGCGCTGCTTAATTCTGCTTAGTACTAGACGCAGCCGGTAATCAGAGTCGTAGTCGAGGAAGCTTTTGAGGGGGGCTTGCAGCAAACTCTCGAATTCGACTTCGCTTAATCCGAGTTTGCGGATAACAAATTCTTTGTCTTCCCTCAGCTGCTCCGGAGGATAAAGCTGTTTTTCCATTTCTTTCAGCGCCTCAACCCGAGTCATCTGTCCCGAAACAATCAGGCTGGAAAAGTGCGCTTTTCGCTTGTCATAGCCGAATCTCTGTGGCAGATAGTATGCTTGGAAAAATTTTGTGAAACGTGATTCATAATGTTTCGCTCCGTAGTAACGCCAGCCGAGTTCCTTTTCCAATACTTTTATTGCCTGATCTTTGTCATAGGGGATGTAGTTCAGCGGTTTGACAACTTCCATCCGGCGGATATAAGGGTAATAGATGTAGCGTTTGAAGAAGTTTACTTTCGGAAAGGTCTTGAGTTCGATACGACCAAACATATTGTGAATGCTTTCGAGATGTCGCAAGTCCATTGCATCGTACCCCCAACTAAGAGGCAAGATCCCCTCGGTCGCGAGGTTGGATCCGCTTAATACGTAGCGGATATTATTTTTCACAGCATAATTGTATAAAGCCGCAAAAAAGGCATGATCCTGAGGAACATCTTGGTTAGCTACCCCGGATTTTAGGAAAGCAACTTGGAGGTCTTTCATCTCTTCCCAGTTCACGACATGAGTATATAAGTCGATTCCCAGTTTTTCGCAGATAATTTCAATATTCTTTACGGCTAGCTCGGAGTTCCACCCGCCGTCGACATGGACGGCCAACATTCTCAGGCCGAGCTGGCTGGCCTGATAGGCAAGATAGGAGCTGTCGACCCCGCCGCTCAGGCCGATTATGCAATCGTACTCGTTGTCGGCGCAGTCTTTTTTGATCCGATCCACAATAGCTTTTAGTTTCGTATTTCCCTCAGGTCCGGGAAACCAATGCTGGGCGGCGATCATGCCAAAAGTGCGACAGTGGTTGCAGACTCCCTGTTCGTCAAAGGTAATTTCCGGGTCGGTCGTGTCCATGATACAGTGATTGCAGATTTGATAGTTCGTCATTATTTCAATACCCCCACTTCTGTAAGCTCTTCCTCGCCGGGAACGGTAATCAGGACGGCCCGATGTTTACCGTAGAATACGAACATGCTGCCGGCGGCGGCGGCGGAAGCGCCGCCTTCGTTAATCGCCTTGCCGAGATCGGCGGCCGCGCCCGCTCCGCCGCAGGCAATTACGGGGATGCCAACTGCCTGGGATACTTTACGTATGAGACCGATGTCATAGCCGCTCATAGTGCCATCTCTATCCACGGAATTTATCAGCAACTCCCCAGCGCCGAGCTTTTCCATTCTGATGGCAAGATCGACCGGAGAGCAATTGCTCTTTCTTTTGCCGCTATGTGTGACAACTTCGTAATTCCCGAAGAAGTTTTTCTTCACGTCTATGGACACAACGATACTTTGGCTACCGAAGGTCTGGCCGGCCTTTTCTATCAGGCCGGGATTATCGACCGCCTGACTGTTGAGAGATACCTTTTCATAGCCGAGGTTGAATATCGTTCTCATGTCCTCGATCGATTTTATTCCACCTCCGTAGCATAATGGCATGAAGGCCTCCGCCGCTATCCTGCTGATCAGGTCGAACTGTATCCCTTTATTTTCGGTCGTCGCGGAAATATCCAGGATGACAAGTTCATCCACGCACTTCTCGTTGAATATTTTGACGATGTTTATCGGGTCGCCGATGTAGACGGACTTATCAAAGCGGGTCGTTTTCACTATTCCAGCCCCATGGAGAAGAAGGACCGGGATAATTCTCGCTTGCAACATAATGGCATCTCTCCGTTAAGAAAATTTATTCGGCGTCGGTAATGCCAAGCCGCGCATATTCGGCGAGGAATAGCTCGGCTTCGTTAGCCCATCGGAAGTTTTGCCTCGCGTGTAAAACTTTTTCCCGTTTTACTGCAATTTTCTCTTTGTCTATGGAAGCGATTAACGCCGGCAGGGATGATATTTCATCTTCCACTATCCAGCCGCATCCGTATTGCTCGATTATCTTTCGCTGTTCAGGAAAATTGTTAATGATTACCGGCAGCCCAGCCAACAGATATTCGAAAAGTTTGTTTGGCAAAGAATAGTAATAACTCAAACAGGTATTTTCAATGAAGCATATGCCGACGTCTGCTGTGGCCGTATAGCAGAGCACCTCCTGAGGAGGTACAGCAGCCGTGTAATGAATGTTGCCGTGATTAGCAGCGACTCGCTTCACACCATCGACCAAGTCGCCGTTTCCCATGAATGCTATGTGCAAGTGTTTTTCCACCCGGGCGAAAGCGTTCAGTATAGCCTCGATACCCCGGCCCTTCGTGATTGCCCCCTGATAAAGAAACAGAATGTCATCGCTTTTTATCCGCAAGAGTTTCTTGAGCGACGGCGATTTCTGCGACCCGGCATCGGGGATGCCGGGTACCGTGGGAATGTTTTTTACCACCACGGGTCTCCTGATGTTATAGCGGTTTTGATACCAGTCGGCAATCGAATCGCTGACGACGATAACAGCGTCGGCAAAACTGATAAGCCTTCTTTCGATTAATATCGCAACCGCCTTTCTCAGCCCGTGCGTCCCGTTAGTTTCCGTTTCCAGTTCATGGGCATCATAGATCAGCCTTGCCCGCCACAATACTTTGAAAACGACGCCGATGGGGAGCGCGGCAAGGCTATGGCACTGCACAGCATCGATTCGACAGAAGACGCATTTATAAAGAATCTTCGCCATCCATTCCAGGTATTTCAATGTTTGCACAGCAAAAACCTTTGGCCAACGACGAGATTGTAGCTTCACCCGCCAGATCGTTCTGATCTCGTCTATCGGTTGGTGCTCCGGAAGCCCTTGTTCCCAAACGCAAGCGATAACAATCGATCGGAAGTATCTGTGTTCGGCCAAGCTGAGGGTTTCTTTCAAGAGGCGGGATTCGTGGGTGCATGGGGTCCAAAAAATGTGCAGATTCATCGCGAGCACCTACTAGCTTTTTTCATCATAACTCTGCGAAGTTTTTCAAAAGCCGCATGCCAAATTTATGGCTTTTTTCAGGATGAAACTGAACGCCATAGATGTTTTCCTGGCCGACGATGGAGGCGAAATCGTAGCCATAGTTGGTTTCAGCCTGCACGTTCTCACTTTTCTCGCAGACCGCATGGTACGAGTGGACGAAATAAAAACGTGAGTCCTCGGTCAGGCCGGCGAATAACGCGCTGTCACGTCTGATGATTATGTTGTTCCAGCCCATGTGGGGAATCTTCAACGCCCCGCGGTGCCCGCCGGCAGTGTCGCTACCGGGGGTGTTTTCGCCGAAAGTGAATCTCTCGTTGCGGAAGTCTATCCACCCCAGTCCGGGCAAGGCACCTTCTCCGCTGCTTTTCCCGAGAAGCTGCATCCCCAGGCAAATTCCTAAAATCGGTGTCCGCTTGCCAATGACTACCTCATTGAGCAGAGGAATCAGGCCCAGTTGCGCCAGGTTTTTCATGCCGGTGTCGAAGGATCCGACTCCCGGCAGTACCAGTTTCCCGGCACCGAGAATGACATTCCGGTCATTGGACAGCTTGGCTTCGGCGCCAATCTTCCTGAGCATGTTCAAAATCGACCCGGGATTGCCCATATTATAATCAATTACCACTATCACCGCTGCTCACCTCATACGCTTTGTCCATGGCTGTTTTAGAAGCTTATAGCTTTAAAGAGAATAACTCCATCCAGCGGCCGAAACTCACGATCCTCCATACTATATTGTCATAGCGCTGGCGGCCTTCAATGATCGGCGCGACTCTGGCGATCAAGCTGTCGTTGATGATCCCGCCCGCTTTCTCGACAGTGTCGCGGATTGCCCCTAAAAATGCCTGGGGATTCTGTTTTCTGACCCACACTTCTTCTGGGGTGACGAACCCCATCTTGTCACGGCGGGAGGCTATTTTCGGCGGTAGCACGTCCGTCAGTCCTTGCCGCAGCATTCTTTTCGTCGTTGCATTTTTCAGCTTGTAGTCATCCGGGCAACCGAAGATAAATTCGACCAAACGATAGTCCAGGAAGGGCGCCCTACTTTCGATCGAGTGGGCCATCGAGTCACGGTCCGCCCAATGTAGCTGCTTCGGCAGACTCGTGTAAAGTAACTGGGATAATGAGGCAGTAGATATGTCGCGAGGACAAATCCCCTGGTTTATCGGCCGGTAACCTATTTCGAGGTTTAGTTTACTGGTGTTTATCCAGTCGAAGTTGTTGACCGCGTTCTTGTAAGCAGAGGTGATCTTCTCAGCGGCATACTGCGGCAATACGAGCTGTGCGGCCGCTTTGAGAAAGGTTGCATATCCGTACCCGTGACTGTTCTTCGCGCTTCTTATTTCAGCCAGAAGTCGAAAGAGACGGCCCCGCCTGATAAGGCTGGCGTAATACGGTCCGAAAAAAGCGTGGTAACCCGCAAGCAATTCGTCCGAACCGTGGCCGTCGAGCGTAACCTTGACAGGCGTCCCGGCCACGAGTTCGAATACTTTCCATTCGGCGAAGACGCTCGTGCCTGTGAAAGGCTCGTCGTGATGCCAAATGGTTTTGTCGCTGGCCGCAAAGAGATCATCCACATCGGGAAACGTATAGTAGGCCTTCACTGCTGTGCGGCCAACCACTTCTGCGATGAATTCACCTTCGTCGAATTCTTTGTGGTGAGAGCGCGCGGAGAAGGTGTACTGGGGTATGCTGATCTTGTCGTCTTTGAGGACTTTATCGATCATGCAGACTATCGAGGAGGAATCCAGCCCCCCAGAAAGGCCTGTGCCGAGCGGCACGTCGGCCCGCAGACGGAAACGGACCGCTTTTTCGAACAAGTCACGGAACTCTTCCGCCGCCTGTTCGAAAGGCACGGTGACCGACACTTTCTTGAGCTCGTACCACTGCCGGGGCACAAAGTCGTTGCTAATTTCGTCGATGCCGCATTCTATGTATTGGCCGCCCCGCAGTTGCTTGACTCCCGCAAACATCGTTTCCGCGGTATGGTCGGTCATGCCGTAGCCGAGGAAGTCGTAGGTGCGGTCGTTGTTAAGTTTAGGCCGCCAGCCGGGAAGGACGGTGAATTGTTTTATTTCCGAGGCTACGGCCAAGAACCCCTTCGTGGAGAACCAATAGTACAACGGTTTGACCCCGTATCGGTCCCGGGCAATAAACAGTTTACGAGCCATGGTGTCATATATGATAAAAGCAAACATGCCATTGAAGCGTTTCAGGCACTCGGTTCCCCATTCCCGGTACGCGGCAAGGATGACCTCGGTATCGCTGCCGGATAGGAAGGCGTATCCTTTCCCCGCCAGTTCCTGCCTGATTTCGATATAGTTGTATACTTCGCCATTGTAGGTTATCCAGTAGCGTCCGCCATCGTAGCACAAGGGCTGATGACCGGCGGAGGAGATATCGATGATCGACAGCCGCCTGTGGCCGAGTACTACTTCGGCGGCATCCGCCCCGTTGAGAGGATACTGCCCGACGGGCTGGTACGGCAGCCCGCAGCGATAGCAATCCTCAGGGGTGTCTTGTCCACCGTAAGTACGATAGTGGCCGTCTCGGGACAAAACTACTATCCCTTCGTCGTCAGGGCCTCTGTGGCTAATTATGTCGATCATCGGTTTGATACAATACGAAATATTTACGACGCCATGGCTGTTGATCAGTCCAGCAATGCCACACATTTACCCATCAACCCATTTCTTTGAGCTCAAATGCAACTTGGCGTATTTTCCTCAGGAAAAATAAATACCTAATAACCGACAAGGCCGAAAACATTATTATCGCACTCCATATACTTCCAGTAAAAATGCCAAAACCGAAGGATACAAGAGCGATGATAAGATAGCATAACTGAATTAACAATAAGTAGCTTTGTTTGTTTAGCACATATAACAACATGCTCAGCGGAGTATTATACAGCATTATTGTGTACATAGGCGCCAATATCTGAATAAATATACCTGCTTCTTGCCATTGTGGGCCGAGGATTATCGTAACAAGGTGAGGAGCTATCAGAAAAAATGCGAGGCCAGTCAAGATACTTATGACTCCATGGAATTTCGCTAGCTTGACAAGTTTCGAAAATGCGTTTTTGTCTTTTTCTCTGACCGAGGCACCCAAGTCGCTTAAGTAGGCTTGGCCTATGGTATTACCAATAAGGTTAACAGGTGTATCGCAAAACTTTAATACTATCCCATACTGAGCTGCCCAGCTTGATCCAAAATATTGGTTGATTAGAATCGTCGGGACATTGTAGGCCATGCGGTTTAATATGTCGCTAGGCATTATTAGCAAGGGGCTACGATAATGTTTTTTTAGGGTGATACATATTCCACGTAACGGTTGAATGGGGAGCGAGTACTTTCTGCAAGAAATGAAAAAGTAGCAGAATCCCCACAATAGACTGAGAATAGTACTACCCCAAATCAAGTCTTCCGCAGTGAATCGCTTCAGAATCCAGAGAATCAAGACTATTGCCAAATTTAATATAGCGGGAACGGCGGTACCAGCGTAATATGCTTTGAACGTTTTATCTCGGAGATTAATCATTGCGGAGAGCTGACATATTCCAGAGACAAAAACCATGATTGAAAGCGGCAGAAAGTAGGTGTAATTGAGAAGATAAAAGACTATCGCCGTCGAAATTGTAACGATGCAGGCAATACAGCACATCCCGCAAACCAAAACCCGTGTTTCGACATCGTCAGCACTTGGCAAAGCATATTGGTACGACAGAAGGGCAAAATTTGAAACTATTCCCAGATAGGAATTCATAACGTAATATACGCCAATTTCCGCTTGTGGAAAAGTTCTTGCCAAAATGATAACGGCAACTACGCCAAAAACCTGCCCCAGCATAGTCGCCATTGCCATCCCGCTTGACCGGATGAGAAATCGGGACTTAATTAAGGCGCTAAACAAATGAGGTAATCTTTTAAACATGTTTACTATTATCGGTCGGCCAGCTTAAATATCATATGAGACCAGCGCCTGTCGGTAGCGCATATCTCGAATTCCTTAAAGCCTGACAGTTCTTTTTCGGCAGCATACTTGTATGGCTTATATAGCGTATTTAGAATAATGTTTGCGTCATAATCGTGCATATAGCCGGTAGGATCGATCTCGTCAACGCGTAATATACATTCAAAACCTTTTTTTATATGCATTCTTTCGACATAATCCGGTTGATACAGGACTTGATAATTGTAATCGTCGTACTGAGTCCTAAGAAAAACACCTAACGTGGGTTTAACTACGCGATGCTGAATTACAAGAGCATTGGGATTAAGTATTAGTTTCACATCTTCGATAAATTTTACAATATCTTTGCAAAACATTATCGCCGCACCAAGCAGGACAATATCGAATTTTTCTTTGAACAAGGGCTTGAGACTATCTTTTTCAAAATCAAACTTAACGGTGTTAATGCCAAGTTCTCGCTGTGCGTAGATAATTGCTTTATCGTTAATTTCCGTTAGAGCGACTTCACAACCGTAGTTACAAAATTCTTTGACAAAGTGACCTGATCCCCCACTTATGTCAAGAATGCGCTTGTTACCAAACTGAATATTGTTCTTAATTAGAAAGCTGTTAATAAAATCGTTTGCATGATTAATAACATACCGTTTGTGCGAATCGGAGGTGAAATAATCATAGATTTTCCCTGGGTCTTCCAGAATATCGATGTTTTTCTGCAAAGGCCTGTACGGCAAGAATTGAAGGAACTGATCCTTCTTATGGTAACTTACGGCGGTCCCGCATTTTTTGCAAAAAAGCCAGTAGTGTTTATAGGTATTAATCAGGAAATTGTCCGTATTACTGCAATAATTGCATACTTTTTTATTCATTACTGTCTATCCTCCGAAATTTTACTAGTACGAAACCGCTGACGCCCATTGCTTGTTATTGGCGTGCTCCTGGTTTATCTCGTCTATAATCCCTTGTACGAAATTTACTGCCTCAGAAGGATATTTCCCTACCGCTGTTTCCTCGGAGAGTTGAATGCCGTATATGCCCATCTTTAAGGTATTGTAAAGATCAATCGCTTCCGCTATGGTAGGTATCGGCTTTTCTTCCATGTTCTTTAGGAACTGAGTCGCAAGGAATATCCGGTTGTTATTGAAGAGTCCCCTGTCAATGATATATTTTTGAAATATCGGTACTCTGGTTATACCGACGTCTGCAGAGAGATCCCCCCTATCGATGAGGATAGATCGCGACTCCTTCAGGATGGCGTCAAGGTTGGCGACCGCAGCCCGCGTTTCGATTTTGCAGATGACCTCCGTTTTTTTCGTTATCATTTTTTTGGCGTGTTTGACGTCTTCCGGGCTGCGTACGAAGGATAATCCGATGTAATCTATCGTGTTTTCATTGATGAACTCGATTATTTTTTTGTCGCGTTCGAACAAAAACGGCAGTTTTTCGTTTATGCCCCTGACGTGAAGGCCCTTGTTCTGCTTGATTACGCCCCGCGATTTAGACGTGAACGTTATCTCGTTCTGGCTGGTTTCTTTTACGATGAACTGAAATTCGCTGTCGTTCGACCAAACGACGTCGCCTTTTTCAATATAGCGGTAAAAATCGGGGAAATTGAGGTGTTTCGTAGCAATCTTAAAGTCTTTACCCACTTCAATGCTTATGGGGTCGATATCCCCTGTGCGGACCTTATTTCCAGGCAGATCTATCAGTATTTTCGCGTCGGGCGCTACACCCCGGATTTTAGCAACGTATTCCTTCATTTCAGCCGGTCCGGTATGCGATCCGTTGATCCGAAAGATATAATGCTTACTATTAGGCATTATATTGGAAACTACTTCAAATAGCGACGGTCCGAGGGTCAAGATCATTTTTTTCATTTGGTGCCTCCAATGAAGACTTTCTCCCCTAACGAGAGGAGAGCGTCAAATACTTCCTCGCGCATGAGGTTACCCTGGGGGGGCTGAGAGTTGATCAGGGCTTGCCGAATTCTCGTGCCGCTTATAGGGACGACGTTTTCACCTGTATGCCCGCAATGTTTCGCTGTGACTATCTGGTCACACTTCCGACAAAAGTATGGTTCGTGGATAAGAAAGAGTTCGATTCCGATATCTTTTGCAGCGGAAATTCTTAGGGCGAGTTCTTGTGCTTCGTAAACCCCGTAATAGTTGCCGACGCCGGCATGGTCACGCCCGATGAAGAAATGCGTGCAGCCCAAATTTTTCCGTATCAAGGCATGAAAAATCGCTTCC
>JAHDOI010000050.1 GCA_018434945.1 Selenomonadales bacterium | reverse complement strand
GGGGCTGACTGAGAACGCTATGCGGTTGGCAAACTTTCAGTGAGTCTTGAGACTCAGCTAGTATAATGCCCTTTCAGGGCTAACCCAAGCCACCCGTTTAACGGGTGGCTCCGTGACTTTAGGATATTACCAAACCTTCCATGGCCTGAGCCGCGGCCGTTCAGAACCCCTCAGATGCTAGGCGGCTCCGAGGGCGCGCCGCGCCGCGTACTCGGAACGTACGCAAGCAAGCGCCCGAAGGAACAACAACGCAGATGAGGGGTTATCAACGGCCGCTGATGTTTTGTCAGAAGCCTACATTGTTTTTACCTTTTAGGCCGAGAATGGCCCGGGCCTCGTCGGGGCTGGCTGTTTCGCGGCCGATGGCTTCGATGACCGTTTTGATCTGGGCGACCTGTTCGCCGCTCGATTTGGCGAGGACGCCGGGCCTGAGGTAGAGATTGTCTTCGAGGCCGACGCGGACGTTGCCGCCCATGGCTGCCGCGGCGGCGGTGAGGGCGAACTGGTGGCGGCCGGCGGCGCAGCACGACCAGGTGACGTCGCCGAGGAGGTCGCGGGCCGTTCTGACCATGAAGACGAGGTTTTCGACGCTGGCGGGGATGCCGCCGAGGATGCCCATGACGAACTGGATGTAGATCGGCGGCCTGAGGATGCCGCGCTGCAGGAGGTGGGCGACGTTGTTGATCATGCCGACGTCGTAGACTTCGAATTCGGGGCGGGTGGCGTTGTCGTACATGGTGCGGGCGTAGTGCTCGATGCCTTTGTAGGTATTGCTGAAGACCATGTCCCACGTGCCTTGGAGGTAGGGGATCTCCCAGGCGAATTTGGGGTTTTTGAGTTTGCCGGCCGCCGGTTCGAGGACGAAGTCGACGGAGCCGGCGTTGCAGGAGGCCAGCTCGGGTTTGAGGGCCGGCACGACGGCGATGCGCTGTTCGAGGGACATGCCGAGGCCGCCGCCGGTGGTGATGCAGATGACGACGTCACAGCTTTGCTTGATGCCTGATACGATTTCCCTTACGGTGGCGATGTCGGGCGACGGCCGGCCGTTTTCGGGGTCGCGGGCGTGGATGTGGACGGCAGCCGCCCCGGCTTTCCAGGCGCCGACCGCGTCGTCGATTATCTCGCGGGGGGTTATGGGCAGATAGGGTGACATGCTGGGGGTGTGGATACCACCGGTGATGGCGGCGGTGATTATGGTTTTCGCCATTGTCGCTCACGCCTTTCTGTTTTGATTGGCGGCCGGCTACATTACCACCGGCAGGACGAGGAGGCCGAAGGTGATGACGGCGCCCGCCCAGATGAGCATGATGAGGCCGTAGGGCAGGATGTCCTGGAAGCGGAGTCTGAAGGCTCCGAGGATGGGCAGGGCCCAGAAGGGCTGGATGAGGTTGGTCCACAGGTCGCCGTATGTGTAGGCGTTGATGGTCATGGGCAGGCTGGCGCCGAGCTTTTTGGCGGCCGGGAGGATGTAGGGGGCTTCGATGACGAATTTGGAGCCGCCGGAGGGGACGAAGATGTTGAGGAAACCGGAGTAGAGGAAGACGACGAAGGGGAATGTGTAGGCGGTGGAGATGGAGACGAACCAGTCGGCGATGATGGTGGCGAGGCCGGAGAAGGAGATGATGCCGAAGATGCCGGCGTAAAGGGGGAACTGGACGATGACGCCGCCGACGGTGGCTACGCCGCGCTGGACGGAGGCCATGAAGCTGTTGGCGCTGCCGTGCAGCAGCAGGCCGAGCATGAAGAAGATGAAGTTGAGGGTGTTGAGGTCGAGGCTGCCGATGCCTTTGGCGGCGATGAAGCGACCGAACCAGAAGACGCCGAAGACGGCGATGAGGACGGGGAGGAGGGGCGAACGGTCCCACCGTTCGGCCGGCGTGCGGGCCGCGTCTTTGGCGGGGGGGATTTCCTGGGGGGCGAATTCCTTGGCGAGTTCGGGGGATATTTCCACGGCGTGTTCTTTGGCGGGGGCGACGGCCAACATGATGAAGGGGGAGGTGATGAGTATGATGAGGTTTGTGAGGAGGAGGGTGGGGTCGAAGGTGGTCAGGCTGATGGGGATGACGCCGGTGACTTTCTCCATGAAGTGGCCGGGGGTGGCGAGCAGCAGCTGGGCGGCCATGGAGGGGCCGTTGGCGAGGACGATGCCGCAGTAGGAGATGGCGGCGACGAAGATGTAGTCGATGCCGAGGCCGCGCTTGCGGACGACGAGCTGGCGGCCCATGATGATGGAGACCATCATGCCGATGCCCCAGTGGAGGTACCAGAGGATGCTGATGAAGGTGAAGTACATGAGGATGGTGGCTCTGCGGGTCTTTGGTATGTCGATGAGCTTGTGGATGATGTTCTTGACGTATTTGGAGTCGGCGACGGTGAAGCCGGTTATCATCAGTACGCACATCTGCATGGCGAAGGTGAGCAGGACCCAGAAGCCCTTCACCCAGTCGTCGATGAGCTGCAGGGGGCCGTGTTTCGTCAGCGCCCAGGCCATGAAGAAGACGAGCACTGTGAGCGCCAGGACGAAGACCATGGCGTCTGGCACCCAGCGTACGCTCCAGCGGGAGAACGAGGCTACGAAGGTGTGGAGAGCCCCGCGTTCGGACCGGGGGGCTCCGGCGACGGGATTGGCCATGTTTTTAACCTCCTTTTAATCGGGTGGTTTCCGCCCCGGTCGGAATGCAATTCGCGTGCCAGTCGCAGAAGGGGCGGGAAAGGCCCGCCGGGCGGCACCGGACGGCTGACAGGCACAATAAAACAGCGTCCGGGAGACGGACGCTGTCTGATATTCCTACAGTTATGGGAAGCTGTAGGTTCTGAGTTTTTCGTAGAGGGTGCTGCGGGCGATTCCCAGCAGCCTGGCCGCCTGGGCATGGTTGCCGCCGGTGCGCCTGAGGGCGGCGAGGATAAGCTCTTTTTCGGCGTCGGCGAGCCTGAGGGTGGGCGGGTGGCCGGCGGCGCCGTCCGCGGCGCCGGCGCGGCAGCGGATTTCGTCCGGCAGGTGGACGGGGTCGATGCTGTCGCCTTCAAGGAGGTTGTAGGCGCGTTCGATGGCGTTTTCGAGTTCGCGGACATTGCCCGGCCAGTCGTAGCCTGACAGGAGGGCGAGCGCTGCGGGGGAGAGCGTGACTCCCGGCCTGGCCATCCTGTGACCGATCTTGCGGGTGAAGTGGCGGGCGAGGACGGGCACGTCCTCGGGTCTGGCCCTGAACGGCAGGATGGATATGCTGACGATGTTGAGGCGGTAGAAGAGGTCGGCGCGGAAGCTGCGGTTCATGACTTCGCGGCGCAGGTCCTTGTTGGTGGAGGCGATGATCATGATGTCGACCGGCAGTGCTTTCGAGGAGCCCAGCCGCGTCACGGTGCGGCTCTGCAGCACCCTCAGCAGGCGGGTCTGGAGGTCGAGCGGCATTTCGCCGATTTCGTCGAGGAGGACGGTGCCGCCGCTGGCCAGTTCGAATTTGCCGGGACGGCCGCCTTTGCTGCCGCCGGTGAAAGCGCCTTCGACATAGCCGAACAGCTCGCTTTCGATCAGTTCGCGGGGGATGGCGGAGCAGTCGATGACGATGAAGGGGCCGTCGGCGCGGGCGCTGGCGGTGTGGATGGCCTGGGCGAATATTTCCTTGCCTGTGCCGCTTTCGCCCTGGAGAAGGACGGGCGAAAGGCTGGCGGCGGCTTTGCGGGCCTGGGCGATAGCCGCTTTCATCGCCCGGCTTTCGGCGATGAGGTCGTCGAAGGTGAGCAGGCTGCGGCCGGCGAGGTCGTTGACCAGACGCTGGACTTTGGTGAATTTGCGGAAGGTGTCGACGACGCCGATGACTTCGTTGTTGTCGCCGAAGACGGGGATGGCGGTTTTGATGAGGTGGAGCTGGCGCCCGTGGGGCAGGGTGATGTGGAATTCGCGGTCGGCCCAGCCGACGCCGGTGGCCAGCACGTTGAGGAGCTGGGGCTCGAATTTGAAGGCGTCGACCATGTGGCGGCCGACGATGTCCTGGGCGTCCATGCCGAAGATTTCTTCGCCGGCCCGGTTGAGGAATGTGACGACGCCGTCCTTGTCGGCGGCCATGAAGCCGTCCTGGATGGTGTTCATTATCCTGAGCAGCTGTTCGTTGTGGGTGAGCGCCTTGTCGACCGACAGGCTGAGGTGGCTGCGGTTGGCGATGAGGAGCGCCCAGGCTTCGGCCGTTTCCCGGGCGATGGACGGACGGCCTTCGACGAGGACCGCCAGCAGCCCGGAACGGGCCTGCCGGCCGGCGGCGAGGGGGGCGACGGTGCAGCCGACGGTTCGGCCGGCGACGGTGAAGCGCTCGAAGACGGAGGGCGCCTGCACGGCCGTGAGGGCGGCGGCCAGCAGCGAGCCGGCGGGGTATAGCGGGCGGGCGGGCGCGGTGGACCGGCTGAGGACGACTTCGCCGCCAGGGGCGGCGAGGGCGATTTCGAAGTACAGGCCGGGTTCGAGGACCGCGGCGACGGTGCGGTAGACGAAATCCAGCACAAGTTCGCCGGCGGCCAGCAGGTAGCGGTTATGCTCGAGCGGCTTGCCGGGGGGCGGGGGCGGCTGCACGGCGTCCGCGCACATCGTTACCTCTCCTTCGCAGCTTGGTGGGCCAGTAATCTTTTGCCATTATTTTCGTTATAAGTATTTTTTTTCCTGCCGGTGCGTGCGACGGTTTTATTTACATAATGAATAGACGTTGTTATAATGATAGGTGATTCCGCTAAAGGGAGGTACATAATGAGATATATAGCGAAGCGATTCAAGGCAGCCGCGCTGACGGCCGTGCTGGCGTTCGCCCTCGGGGGCTCCGCTGCGGCCGCCGGCCCGGCTGGACTCGATATCCTGAAGCTGCCGGAGTGGCAGGTGACCTCGACCTCTTACGGGGGCAGGCTGCTGCTGTCCGACAGCCCCGAGATGGTGGCCGGCGACGGTATCCTGTACCAGGACAAGGTGGCGGGTGATGCGCGCCTGTTCTTCCACCACGTGAACGCGACGTCGGTCCCGAAGCGGCTGGTGGTGCTGCTGGAGAACGCCGGCCCCGCCGCGGCGACGGTGACGGTGCACCAGCAGGGTGTCGGCGGCCCGGGCTACGATTGGATGGCGGTGGGCAAGGCGGCTCAGGAGGCGTACCTGGCGGGCGGCGGCATCCGCCAGATCGATGTGCCGGCCGGCGGGGCGGCGGCGCTCTATGAGGCGGCGTTCAAGCCCAACATGCTGATCAACGGCATTTTCGACTTCATCGCCGACGGACCGGTGAATGTCAGGGTGATGATGCTGCCGCTGGATGCGGATATCAAGAAGTTCGCCCGGCAGGCGAAGGTGCTGCCGCCCGACGCGCAGAAGCTGCGCGGCACGTTCGAGGGCAAAGACCGGATGCTTGTGCCGATGAAGGTATATAATCCGCAGGCGGACGGGCCGGTGGCGCTGACGCTGGCCGACAACGCCCTCGATCAGTACGTGACCGGGGTCGACGCGACCACCGGGGAGAAGGTGCTCAATTACGGCAATTACGGTGTGGTGTACAAGCTGTTCCTGCCGGCGGACGGCGAGGGGAAGACGGCTTATTATCTCAACCCGCGGGGCGGCGATTATGCCGGCGCTTTAGGCATAAGGCACAAGTATGCGGCGGCGCCGCCGGTGCCTACGCCTAGCGGCGTCACGGCTTTCGGCCATAATAAGCTGACCGATTTCGCCCATGTGGGGACGTTCGGCGGCGGCGAATCGCTGTGGCTGACGTTCAGCCCGCCGGGGGCCTCGAATCTGCCGGTAAAGCTGATTATTGTGCCGGAAAATTAGGAAAATGCGTCTTTGGATGCCGCTTATGCGGCATCATTTTCTTTTTCAACGGCCGGGATTGTGGTAAAATAGTATCCGAGGTGATAATATGTCCGCAAAATTATGCAAATCCGTTTTGAAACTATTGGTCCAGGAAATCGACAAAGCGGCGTTTCGCGCCGAGGTGAATTTCGGGACGGTGCTCCATGCCGTTATTTCGGAAAACCCGCGAGTCACCATTTCCGAGGAAGAATGGACCGGGCTTGACGAGGCCGCGAGGCAAGAGATTATCGACCAGGCCATGGATACGCTGGAGCGTATCGGATGCTACGCCCACAGCGAGGCCTCGGGGATGTAGACACGGCATCTGCCGTTGTCCGGCCTGCCAAAGTGTGGTATCATAGTCTATGCAATCGCATACATATGCTCAAGGAGGGGGATTTCGATGGCTAAGCATATCGTCACCGTGAATAAAGGCGCGCTGCAAAGTACGGTCAAGACGGGCGGCTGCGGCGAGTGCCAGGCGTCGTGCCAGTCGGCCTGCAAGACTTCGTGCACGGTAGGAAACCAGGTCTGCCAGAAGTAACAACAGCGGCGCCCCCGTTAATGCGGGGGCCTTTTACTTGGAGGGTATTTTGAAGGAAAGTATGGATATACACAGGTTTTATTTGCACGGCATGCATATCGTGCTCGATGTGAACAGCGGGGCGGTGCATGTCGTGGACAGGATGGCGTACGATGCGCTGGCTGTGTTCGACGGGCACAACGACGCCGAGGTTGCCGCCGCGCTCGCGGGCGAGTACGGGGCGGCGGCGGTGGCCGAGGTGCTGGCCGAGCTGCACGCTCTTGTGGACGCGGGGCTGCTGTTTTCGCCGGCCGTCGAGGTGCCGGCGGTTATCGGCGACGCGCCGCTGGTGAAGTCGCTGTGCCTGCATGTCGCTCACGACTGCAACTTGCGCTGCGGCTACTGCTTCGCCGGCACCGGCGATTTCGGCCATGACCGGGGCCTGATGCCGAAGGAGGTGGCCGAGAAGGCGGTGGAATTCATCATCGCCGGCAGCGGCCGCCGGAAGCACTGCGAGATCGACTTTTTCGGCGGCGAGCCGCTGCTGAATATGGATACGGTGCGCCAGACGGTGGCGTATGTGCGGCGGCGTGAGGCCGAGACCGGCAAGGTGTTCAAGCTGACGCTGACGACCAACGCGGTGCTGCTGGACGAGGCGACGCTGGCGTACCTGAACGCCGAGAATATCAGCCTGGTGCTCAGCCTCGACGGCCGGCGCGAGGTGCACGACCGCATGCGGCCGGACGCCGCCGGCAACGGCAGCTGGGAGGACGTGGTGGCAAGGGCCCGCCGGGCGACCGATTCACGCGGCGGCAAGAACTATTACCTGCGCGGCACGTATACTGCCCATAATCTCGATTTCGCCGCCGATGTGCTGGCGATGGCCGACCTGGGCTTCACCGAGCTGTCGGTCGAGCCGGTGATCGGCAAGGATACTGACTACGCGCTGCGGGAGGAACACCTGCCGGCGCTTTATGCGCAGTACGAGGCGCTGGCGGAAGAATATCTGGCGCGCCGCCGGGCCGGGCGGCCGTTCGAGTTTTTCCACTTCAACCTCAATCTCGACAACGGGCCGTGTGTGGCAAAACGCCTCGCCGGCTGCGGCGCCGGGCACGAATATTTCGCGGTGACCCCGGACGGCGACCTTTACCCCTGCCATCAGTTCGTCGGCCGCGACGAATATCTTATCGGCAATCTCACCGACGGCATCAGGAAACCGGCGCTGGTCCAGAAGTTCCGCCATGCCCACGCGCTGGCCAAGCCGGCCTGCCGCGCCTGCTGGGCCCGTTTCTACTGCAGCGGTGGCTGTCACGCCAACGCCCAGTTGTTCGGCGGCGACCTCGCCGAGCCGTACGCTTTGGGGTGCGAGCTGCAGAAGAAAAGGCTGGAGTGCGCGATCATGATTCAGGCCAGCCTGGCTGCGGATAAGGGAGCATAGCACCGCCATCAAAGGTTTTCCTAAGTTGCGAAAATACTGAATACATGGTAATCTCGGAATAGGGCTTTATTTTTTCCGGATTGCATCAAGCCGCTCAGAAAGCTCCAGATGCAAGGCGCACCGGAAGAGCGCGCCGCGACGCGTACTCAACTACGCTAGCAAGCGCTCTGAGGAGCAACGCCGCAGATGGGGCTTTATCAGCGGCTTCCTAGAATAAGGGAGAAGGCTTGATGGACCGTTTACGGATTACAATCACGGGCATAGTGCAAGGGGTGGGTTTCCGCCCCTTTGTTCATAATCTCGCCCACCGTTTCCGCCTCGGCGGCTGGGTGGCCAACGACGGCCGCGGGGTGGTGATCGAGGCCGAGGGCGAGCCGCCGGCCGTCGCGGCGTTCCTTGCCGCTCTCCGCGCCGAGGCGCCGCCGCTGGCCGTCATCGACGCGATCACGGCCGAGGCGCGGCCGCCCGAGGGTGCGAGGGAGTTCGCCATCGTGGCGAGCGGCCCGGCGGAGGCGCGGCATGCGCTGATTTCCCCCGATGTGGCCACCTGTCCGGACTGCCGGGCGGAGATCGCCGATCCGGCCGACCGCCGGTACCGTTACCCGTTCACAAACTGCACTAACTGCGGGCCGCGCTACACGATAATCGAGGATGTGCCCTACGACCGGGTGCGCACGACGATGGCGGCGTTCGCGATGTGCCCCGCCTGCCGGGCGGAGTACGGCGACCCGGCGAACCGGCGGTTCCACGCCCAGCCCAATGCCTGTCCGGTGTGCGGGCCGGCGTACCGCCTGCTGGATAAGGACGGACGCCCGCTGCCGGGCGACCCGCTCGCCGAGGCCCGCCGCCTGGTGGCGGCCGGGAAGGTGGCGGCCGTCAAGGGCATCGGCGGTTACCATCTGGCCTGTGACGCTTTGAACGCCGGGGCGGTGGCCGCTCTCCGGGCCCGCAAGGTCCGCGAGGACAAGCCGTTCGCCGTTATGGCCGGCAGCCTGGCGGCCATCCGGGCCCGCTGCCTGGTGGACGCGGCCGAGGAGGAACTGCTTTCCGGGGCGGCGAGGCCGATCGTGCTACTCGCCAAGGGGGAGGGCTACGATCTGGCGGCGGCGGTGGCTCCCGGCAACCCGTATGTGGGGATGATGCTGCCGTACGCCCCCGTCCAATGGCTGCTGCTCGAGCCCGGCGACGTGTGGGTGATGACGAGCGGCAACGCCAGCGACGAGCCGATCGCCTATGAGGATGACGACGCCCTCGCCAGGCTGGCCGGCATCGCCGATTTCTTTCTCGTCCACAACCGGCCGATCTTCTGCCGGGCCGACGATTCGGTGGCCCGCGTGTTCGCCGGCCGGCCGTATATCCTCCGTCGCAGCCGCGGGTTCGCGCCCGCGCCCGTCAGGCTTAAGAACCCGGGGCCGCCGGTGCTGGCGTGCGGCGGCGAACTGAAGAACGCTTTCTGCCTGACGCGCGGCGATCTGGCTTTCATGAGCGCCCATGTGGGCGATCTTGAGAATATGGCGACCTATAACGCTTATACGGACGCCATCGCCCATTATGAGCGGCTGTTCGATGTGCGGCCGGAGGCGGTCGCCCACGACCTTCACCCCGAGTATCTGGCGACGAAGTACGCGATGGACTGCGGCCTGCCCCGCGTGGGCGTGCAGCACCACCACGCCCATATCGCGGCGGTGCTGGCCGAGCACGGCGAGAGCGGGCCGGTGATCGGCGTCGCCTTCGACGGCACGGGCTACGGCGCCGACGGGCGCCTGTGGGGCGGCGAGTTCCTGCTGGCCGACCTGAAGGATTACACCCGCCTGGCCCATCTGGCCTACCTGCCCCTGCCGGGCGGCGCCAAGGCGATCCGCGAGCCGTGGCGGCTGGCGGCCTGGGTGCTTTACGACCTGTACGGCGCCGCTTTCGTCACCAAGGACATCCCTTTTACCCGTCAATTGCCGCCCGGCTGGGAGCTGCTGCTCGATGCGGCGGCCAAGGGCCTTAACGCGCCGCTGTCGTCGGGGGCGGGACGGCTTTTCGACGCGGCGGCGGCTCTCCTGGGGATCCGCGGGACGATTAACTACGAAGGCCAGGCGGCCGTGGAGCTGGAACTGGCCGCCGCCGGAACGCGCGGCCGGGTGCTGCCGTACGATATAACCGCCGGCGAGCCGGCGGCGGTCGATTTCCGGCCGGCGTTCGCCGCGATGGCGGACGCTCTCGCCCGGGGGGCGCCGGCCGCCGGACTCGCGGCCGATTTCCACGCGACGCTGGCCGACGCCGTGGCGTCCGTCGTCCGCCGCCTGGCGGCCGCCTGCGGCGTGCGCAAGGTCGCCCTGAGCGGCGGCGTCTTCCAGAATGTCACGTTGCTCGGGCAGGTCGCCGGCCTGCTGGAGAACGATTTCACCGTGCTGCTCCACCGCCGCGTCCCCGCCAACGATGGCGGTCTGGCGCTGGGGCAGGCGGCGGTGGCCATCGAAAGGAGTAGATGATATGTGTCTTGCCGTGCCTGCTAAAATTGTCGACAGGGTCGATATGATGGCTACCGTGGAGGTCAGCGGCGTCACCCGCCAGGTGAGCCTGATGCTGCTGCCTGAGGCCAAGGTGGGCGAATATGTGCTTATCCACGCCGGGTTCGCCATCCAGACGGTGGATGAGGAGGAAGCGAGAAAGACGCTGGAGCTTTTCGAGGAGATGGCAGGCTATGAAGGGTAGGAGCAGGGAAGAGGAGCGCCGCCTGGCGGATTTTTTCCGCGGCGAGATCGCCCGCCTGGCCACCCGGCCGGTGAGGCTGATGGAGGTGTGCGGCACCCATACGGTGGCGATTTTCAAGGCCGGCATCCGCCAGCTGCTACCGCCCGAGGTGGAGCTTGTCAGCGGACCCGGCTGCCCGGTGTGCGTCACCCCCAACGAATATCTCGATACCGCGGTGGCCTACAGCCGCCAGAAGGATGTCATCATCACGACATTCGGCGATATGCTGCGGGTGCCGGGGTCCTCGTCGAGCCTGGCGGCCGAGCTGGCCGCGGGGGCCGATATCCGCATCGTCTATTCGCCGCTCGACAGCCTGGGGATCGCCGCCGCCGACCCGGCGAAAAAGGTGATTTTCCTGGCGGTGGGTTTCGAGACGACCGCCCCGACGGCCGCCGCGACGGTGCTGGCCGCCGAGCAGGCCGGCCTGGATAATTTCTACGTGCTTTCGGCCCACAAGCTCGTGCCGCCTGCGCTGCGCGCCCTGCTGACGGCCGGCGAGGTCCAGGTGGACGGGCTGCTGTTGCCGGGGCACGTGAGCGCGATCATCGGCGAGGAGCCGTACGGATTTTTGGCGCGCGAGTACGGCGTGCCGGCGGTCATCACCGGTTTCGACCCGCTCGACATCCTCGGCGCGGTGTATCTGCTGGTCAAAAGGATCGCGGCCGGCGAGGCGGCGCTCGACAACGAGTACCGCCGCGTGGTGCCGCCGGAGGGCAACCCCGCGGCCCGCGCCGTGCTTGACAGCGTTTACGGCGAAGCGGACGCCGCCTGGCGGGGCATCGGCGTCATCCCCGGCTCGGGCCTGGCGGTGAAGGCCGCCTACCGCCGCTTCGACGCCCTCGCCGCCCTGCCGGTTACGGTGGAGGAGACGAAAGACCATCCCGGCTGCCGCTGCGGCGAGGTGCTGCGCGGCGTGGCCCGGCCGGCCGACTGCCCGCTGTTCGGGGCGGCCTGCACGCCGGAGAGGCCGGTGGGGTCGTGCATGGTGTCGGTGGAAGGCACGTGCGCGGCCTGGTACAAGTACGGGGCGGGAAGGTGGCAGGTATGAAGGACGAAGTGATTCTCCTCGCCCACGGCAGCGGCGGCAAGCTCAGCCACGACCTGGTGGCGCGGGTGATGCAGCCCGCGTTCGCCAACCCGGCCCTCGACCTGATGCACGACGGGGCCAGGGTGGAGGCGGCGGGGGCCAGGCTGGCCTTCACCACCGATTCCTATGTGGTCAAACCGCTGTTTTTCGCCGGCGGCGATATCGGCAAGCTGGCGGTGTGCGGCACGGTCAACGATCTGGCGGTCAGCGGCGCGACGCCGCTTTATCTCAGCGCCGGGTTCATCATCGAGGAGGGCTTCCCGGTCGCCGACCTGCGGAAGATCGTGGCCTCGATGCGGGATGCGGCGGCCGAGGCCGGGGTCTCGATCGTCACCGGCGATACGAAGGTAGTGGAGAAAGGGGCGGTCGACGGCATATATATAAATACGGCCGGCATCGGCGCCGTCATCGCCGGCACCGATATTTCGCCCCTCAACGCGCGGCCGGGGCAGGATATCATCCTGAACGGCGCGGTGGGCGACCACGCGGTGGCCGTTATGGCCGGCCGCCATGGCCTGAAACTGCCGGCAGCGGTGGTGAGCGACTGCGCGCCCCTGGCCGGGATGATAGGGGCGGTGCTGGCCGCGGTGCCCCAGGTGGCGGTGCTGCGCGATCCGACCCGCGGCGGGCTGGCGACGACGCTCAACGAGATCGCTGCCCAGGCGAAGGTGGGGATAATGGTCGAGGAGGACGCGGTAACGGTGCGCCCCGAGGTGAAGGCGGTCTGCGATATCCTGGGATTCGATCCTTTGTACCTCGCCAATGAAGGGAAAGTCATAATTTTTGTCGAATCTGCTTATAGTGAAAAGGTTATTGCCGTGATGCGCAACCATCCTTACGGCCGCGAGGCCCGCGTCATCGGCCGGGTGACATCCGCTCCCGCGGGCCAGGTCGGCCTCAGGACCGGCATCGGCGGCGTCCGCCTGCTCGATATGCTGGTCGGCGACCAGTTGCCGCGGATTTGTTAACATATCCAGAGCACGTCCGTCATAATATTCAGCGAGAGGAGGAGAGCTGAAGATGCGCATGGATTACAGCCTCAAACTCGAACTTACCCAGAAACTCGTGATGACGCCCCAATTGCGCCAAGCCATCGCCATCCTGCAGCTTTCCTCGCTGGAGCTCTCCGAGATGGTCGAGCAGGAGCTGCTGGAGAACCCCGTCCTCGAAGCCGAGGAGAAGGCGCCGCCCGAACCTATCGAGGAGGAGCCGAACGACCGTATCAACGAGTATTTCGACTGGGCCGATTATTTCGACGACGGCACGGATACCGGGTATACTCCGCCAGGCGAGGAAAAGCCGTCGTTCACGACCTTCGTGTCGGCGGCGTCGACGTTGCACGAGCACCTGGAATTCCAGCTCCATCTTACCCTGTTGGACGAGAAGGCCCGCGCCGTGGGCCAGTACCTTATCGGCTGTATCGACGAGAACGGCTACCTGTGCGGCACGGTGGCGGAGGCGGCCAAGAACCTGGGCGTCGCCGAGGAAACGGCGGCCACCGTCCTGAAGGTCATCCAGACATTCGACCCGCCCGGGGTGGGGGCCAGGGACCTCCGGGAATGCCTGCTGATCCAGGCCGAGCAGCGGGGCGTCGACGAACCGCTCGCGCTGACGATCATCGACAAGTACCTTGACGAGGTGGCGGCCGGACACTTCAAGAATATCGCCGACAAGCTGAGCTGCACCCCCCACGACGTGCAGCGGGCGGTCGACTTTATCCGCACCCTCGACCCCAAGCCGGGGCGGGCGTTCGACGCCGGCGACCAGCCGTGCTACATTATCCCCGACGTCACCATCGAGCGGGTGGCGGGCAATTATGTCATCATTATCAACGATCACAACATCCCCCATCTGACGATCAACCCTTACTACCGCCGCGTCGTCCGCGACGCCGACAGCGAAGCCAGAAAGTTCGTGGAAGGGCGGATCAACGCCGCGGTGTGGCTTATCAGGAGCATCGAGCAGCGCCGGCGCACGCTCTACAATGTCGTCGAGACGCTCATCGAGCTGCAGCGCGATTTCTTCGACCACGGCCCCCGGCACCTGCGGCCGCTGACGATGAAGCGGGTCGCCGACAAGGTGGGCATCCACGAGTCGACCGTCAGCCGGGCGATCGCCAACAAGTACGCCGACACCCCCCACGGTCTGTTCAGTCTGAGGGCGTTTTTCTCGGCCGGACTGCAGGGAACGGACGGCGAGGCGCTGTCGGCCGCGACGGTGAAAAGGCAGATCAAGGAGCTTGTCGCCGCCGAGAACCCCATCCAGCCGCTCAGCGACCAGGCCCTCACCGAGATACTCATCGGCCGGGGCGTGGCGGTGTCGCGCCGCACGGTCGCCAAGTACCGCGAGGAGCTGAATATCCCCAGTTCGAGCAAGCGGAAGAGATACTGACGATGAGAGAAAAACCGGGCATTCAGCCCGGTTTTACCGTTTTTTTTGCGGGAACAAAAAATACCCCTAGCGGGAAATCCGCAGCTAGTGTATAATTTAACTAACAATACCCCTCCCCTAGGGGGAGTCCCCCGACCGGGGGCGATGGGATCAGATGCTGACAGGTTAGGAAGAGGAGGCTCTATATGAACCAGCTGAAAGCGGCAGTGACGCTGCTTGTCGCCGTCGTCATCGCCGCAGTGTTAGCAGGGTGCGGCAGCGCCCCCAAGGCGGCCGAACCGGTGAAGCAGGCCGCGGCCACCGTCGCCAACCCTTTCGCCGCGCTGCAGGCGGAGACGGCTAAGTACCTGAAACAGAACCGGGCGCTGTACATCGAGCCGCAGGAGGTGCTGGCCAAGGCGGTGACGGCCGGCGATCAGAGCTATTATCTCGTGGATATCAGGAGTGACGAGCATTACGCCGCCGCCCATATCCCCGGCGCGATACATATCGCTTACGCGGACGTCTGGCGCGAGCAGAAGACGGCTTATCTGCCCAGGGACAGGAAGATAGTCGTTGTCGACTATTCGGGCCACACCGCCAGCCAGGTGGCCGCTTTCTGGAGCATGCTCGGCTTCGACGCCACGGCGATGAAGAACGGCATGGCCGGCTGGTCGAAGGATAAGGATATCGTGGGCGGTTCGCCGCTCGCGTGCGAGGCACTCAATTACCCGGTGACGACCGCGGTGACCGCGGCCGCCGACCACGAGCCGCCGAGACTCGACAGCAAGGCGGCGTCGCTGGCCGAGCTGCTGGTATCGCGGTCCCGCGAGGCGACCGAGCAGGCGCCGGTCATCGTGGCGAAGGATTTCCTCGCCAAGCGGGGCGACTATTTCATAGCCGATATCCGCCAGGGCGAGCACTATGCCGCCGGACATATCGAGGGCGCGGTCAACATCCCCTTCCGCAGCCTGGCGGCGACGGAGAATCTCCGCAAACTGCCGGCCGACAAGACGATCGTGCTGGTGGACTACGACGGCCACGCGGCCAGCCAGGCGGCGCGGCTTTTGAACCAGCTGGGCTACCACGCCACTGTCCTCAAGGACGGCATGAGCGTGTGGACGGCGGACGAGAGAGTGATCGGCGCCAGGAGCATCGCCTGCAATGTCGGCGAGCACCCGGTAGCGAAACTGAACGCCCCCCTGAAGCCCGGCCCGTCCGCGGCGGCCACGTGAGGGTAGCGGATACGTGGCCAGTTTGGCTGCATAAAACAATAAACTGGACAAACGCATGGAAGGTGACACAATGCTAATCAGCAGACGAACCTTTCTCAAGGCCGGTGCTCTCGCCGGAGCGGCGTGCGCCGTGCCGGCGGCCTTCGATTTCCCCGCGTTCGTGCGCGGGGCGGCCGAGCAGCCGGTGACGAAGATACCTTCTACCTGCAACGGCTGTTCGACGAACTGCGCGTTGTGGGTGTATGTGAAGAACGGCCGGCTGTGGAAGCTGGAGGGCGACCCCAAGTCGATGAAGAACGAGGGGACGCTGTGCGCCCGCGCGTACGGCGTGGCCGCCGATGTCTATAACCCCGACCGGGTGACCCAGCCGATGAAGCGGACGGGCGAAGGCCAGTTTTCGCCGATTTCCTGGGAGGAGGCTTTCCGGGAGATCGCCGGGAAGCTGACGAAGATCATCGACAAGGACACCGCCAGCACCGTCGTCTGGATGGCCCACGGCGGCAAGGAAACTTACGCCCAGATGCTGCTGGACGAGATTGGCGCGGCCACCTACATAACCCATTATTCGACCTGCTTCACTTCCAAAACGAACGCCTGGGACAAGATGGTCGGCAACCAGCTGACGGCGGACATGAACCGGGCGAAGTACATGCTGTTCGCGGGGCGCAACTACGCCGGCGGCATCATGCCGGGAGCGATGCGCAAGATAATGCGGGCCAAGGACCGGGGAGCGAGGATCGTCGTCGTCGACCCCAGGCTGTGCGAGCTGGCGAAGGTGGCCGACGAGTGGCTGCCCATCCGGCCCGGCACCGACCTGGCCTTCTTCCTCGGTATCGCCCATACGCTGATCAGCGAGAAGCTGTACGACGAGAAGTTCGTCAGGGAGTATGTCTTCGGGTTCGAGGAGTTCTGGAACGCCAACCGCCATTTCACCGCCGAGAAGGCGGCCGAGATCTGCGACATCCCGGCGGCCAGGATCCGCGGCATCGCCCGCGAGCTGGCGAAGAACGCGCCGGCGGCTTTCCTGGATCCGGGCTACCACGGACTCCATAACCACTACGCGTCGAGTACTCAGATCGCCCAGGCGAACGTGATCGTCAACGCCCTGCTGGGCAACTTTTACAAGCACGGCGGCCTGATGCCGGCGGCGGCTCCCAGGTTCGGCAAGCTGGCGCTGCCCAAGCGCCTCCAGCCGGAGAAGGGGGAGCGGGCCGACGGCGCGGGGGTGAATAACGAGTATCCGACTGTCGAGACCAGCCGGGGCATCGCCCAGCATATGCCCGATATGATCGCCGCCGGCAAGGTGAAGGCGCTTTTTATCTACCATTTCAACCCGCTGCGGACGGCGCCCGACCCCGAGTACCAGAAGAAGATCGTCACGGCCGAGCTGGTGGTGTCCATCCCGGTGGACTGGAACGAGACGTCGGTGCATACCGCCCATTATATTCTGCCTGAGCATTATTACCTGGAGCGCATGGACGCACCCAAGTCGACGGGCGGCAATATCGCCTACGATTACCCGCAGGCGGTGATGCGCTTCCCGGCCCTCAAGCCGCTGCATAACACCAAGCATCTGCTCGATATCCTCAAGGGCATCGCCCAGGCGATGAAGATCGACGACCTCTATCCGTTCACCCTCGAGGAGGACGCGGCGGCGATGCTGAAGCCGCTGGGGGCGACGCTGGATTCGATGAAGGAGAACGGCTGCCTGGAGGTGGCCGAGGCCGTCAAGCCGGAGTTCCCGGTCAAGGACGGCAGGCCGGCCCTGACGACGACCACCGGCAAGGTGGAGTTCACGGTCGGCGCCTTCAAGCTGCACGGGCGGATGGGCGTGCCGGTGTGGACGCCGCCGTTGGTCAGCCCCAAGGGCGAGAGCGAATTCCGCCTCATCCACGGCAAGCAGCCGTGGCATTCGCACTCGGTGACAAGCAACAGCCCATATCTGATGGCGGTGACGAAGAGCTACAACGGCAGCCGGATGTGGATGAACCGCAGCCGGGCCGACAAGCTCGGCATCCGCGACGGCGATACGGTGACGGTCGAGGCGAAGATCGAGCACCGGGGCGAGGCGCGGGCGGTGAGCAAGAAGGTGGCCGTCAAGGTGACCGAGATGCTGCACCCCGAGTGCGTGTGGGTGCCTTCCGGCTACGGCAATTTCTCGCCGCGCCAGAAGGTGGGCTACCAGCAGGGGGTCAATTACAACGATTTCGCGCCCGCCAGGGTGGAGCCGCTGTCCGGCGGCTGTATGGTCCAGGAAGTAATCGTCACGGTGAGGAAGGGGGGCTGACGCGGTGGCTCATTACGCGATGCTGATCGATGCGGCGCGCTGCACCGGCTGCGCCGCCTGCCGGCTGGCCTGCCAGATGCAGTGGCAGCTGCCCCCGGATGTGTTTTTCAACCGCCTGGAGTTCCGCGAGGCGGGCAAGTACCCGGACGTTAAACAGGAGATCGTGCCGGTGCAGTGCATGCACTGCGATAACCCGCCCTGCGCGACCGTCTGCCCGACCAAGGCTACTTATAAGCGCGCCGACGGCCTTGTCCTCATCGACCATGACAAGTGCATCGGCTGCAAATACTGTGTCGTGGCCTGCCCGTACGACGTACGGCAGATGAACGACCGCGGCATCCCGGAGAAGTGCCGCTTCTGCGCGGGGTTCATCGAGAAGGGCGAACAGCCGCCGTGTGTGAGCACGTGCATGAACAATGTGCGGGTGTTCGGCGATCTCGACGATCCGAACAGCGAGCTCAGCAAGAAGATGAAGGAAAAGCCGGTTTATCAGCTGGCGGCCGAAAAAGGCACCAAGCCGCGCGTTTTCTACGTTAAGAGGGGTGGTTGACGTGATGCCGAAATTCGAGCGCTGGATGGCGCTGCCCGGCGTGCTGGTGCTGGCCGGGCTGGCGGGCGCCGTCAATAAGCTCATCTACGGAGAGCACGCGCTGGGGACGACGGCCGCCGTGCCCTGGGGCAGCCTGATCGCCGGCTACGTGTTCTTCGCCGCCGCCGCCACCGGCGCCGGCCTGATCGGCGCGTTCGCCCATTACAGCGGCCGGCCGGCGCTGGCGTCCATCGAGAAGCCCAGCCTGTTCCTGGCCCTGTCGATGCTGCTGGCCGGTTTCGGCCTGATCGGCATCGAGCTGGGTAATCCCCTGAATATGATCTATATCGTTTTCTCGCCCAACCTCCAGTCCGGCATCTGGTGGATGGGTTTCCTGTACAGCATCTACATGGGCCTGCTGATGGTGGAGTGCTATTTCAGCCAGGTCGACCCGGCCAACAAGAACCTGAAGTTCGTATCCGCGGTGGCGGTCGTCAACAAAATCGCCGCCGTCTGCAACCTCGGGGCGATCTTCGCCCTTATCGCCACCCGGCCGTTCTGGCACGGCTTCTATTTCCCGCTCTATATCCTGCTGACCGCGGTCCTGTCCGGCGCGGCCGCCCTGGCGGCGGCGATGTGGCTGAGCGCCAGGCGCCAGGGACGGGAGGCGGACGGCGAGGTGATGGCGGCTTTGGGCAGGATCATGCTGGCGGCGCTGGTCGTGACCGCGCTGGCGAACGCCGGCAAGGTGTTCCTCGGGCTGACGGGCGGCGACCCGGCGCTGCGGGAAGCGACGGCTGCTATGGTGAGCGGCCCGCTGGCCCTGCGCTTCTGGGCGCTGGAGGTCGGACTCGGCCTGCTGGTGCCGCTGGCGCTGCTGGCTAAAGCCGGGGGCGGGCAACGCGTCTTCCGGGCCGCGGTCATGGTGCTGATCGGCGTGTTCTTCATGCGGCTCGATTTCGTCATGGCGGGGCAAATGGTGCCCCAGGTGGTTGTGGAAGGCGTCCAGCACGTCCTGATGCACGGCTATACGCCGACGTGGACGGAGTGGGCGCTGACCGGCGGGGCTGTGGGGGCGGCAACGCTGCTGTTCGCTTTCAGCGAAACGCGTTTCGACCTCGGCACCGGCGCGACGGCGGCCCGCGGCAAAGCGGGCGGGACGGCCGCGGCCCGCGTCTAGGGACTCAGAGCGGCTGGCCGCTTGAGGATAAATCTTTTTTCAAATAATGTTATGGAGAGGGGATTAACACGTGTTCAACAATCGTTTCCTGACCAACCGTTTCCTGACTGTCGTCACCCTGCTCGTCCTGGTCGCATTCGTCGCAGCCGGCTGCGGCGGCCAGCAAGCCAAGGCCCCGGAAAAACCCGCTTCGGCGCCGGCGTCGTTCGACGCCGTCCAGGTGACCAAGGACGCCACGTGGGACGCCTACAAGAAGGTCGTCGCCGACGTCCAGGGCAAAACATTCCCGGTCGACGCCGCCAAGGCCAAGGAGCTGCTGACCGGCAACGAGAGCAAGTATCTGGTCATCGACATGCGCGCCCCCGAAGACTACGCCAAGGGCCACATCAAGGGCGCCGTCAACCTGACCATCGTCCAGCTGGCCGAGAATCTCGACAAGCTGCCGACCGACAAGACGCTGCTGCTGTACTGCTACTCCGGCCAGAACACCGGCACGGCCATGGTGCCCCTGAAGGCATACGGCTACAAGGCTCTCTCGATTTCCAAGGGCTTCCCGATGGTGCAGAAGGCCGGCTTCGCGATCGATACCGCCGCGACCGCCTTCACCCCCGCCGCCGCCAAGAAGGCCGCCGATCCCAAGGAAGCGGCCGCGTTGGCCGGCATCAAGGACAACTATATGGCGATTGCCAAACAGATGGCCGCCAAGACGCTCGTCATCGGCGGCGCCGATGTCAAGAAGCTGGTTGACAGCGCGGCCGACAAGTATGTGTTCGTCGACCTGCGCTCCGCCGAGGATTTCGACAAAGGCCACGTGAAGGGCGCGATCAGCGCACCGCTGGCCGCGCTCCAGGACAAGGCCAAGACTTTCCCCAAGGATAAGACCGTCGTGCTGTACTGCTACAGCGGCCAGACTGCCGCCATGGCCACCGCGCCCCTGAAGGCCGAGGGCCTCAAGCTCATCTCGATCAGCACCGGTTTCCCGCAGGTCCAGGCCGGCGGGTTCGCAATCGAAAAGAAATAGGCCCGATGTTTGCAAGGCCCGCCGTCAGGCGGGCCTTGTTCCGTTTGTGTATATAAAACCAACTGGTGGGAAAATTACCTATTGTGGCGCGATATAGCGCCCCGCGGCATCAGGCCGGGGGATGGCGGCGACGGAGCGCCGAAACCTTTTTCGAGGAGGATTCTGCCATATGGTAACTCTGACAACAGCCCATTGGGTGTTCCTGTTCTGGGTGGCGGTCGTCATCGTCGTCATGGGTCTGAGGAAAGACCCGCTTATCCCCTGTATTCTCGGGCTGCTATCCGTCGGCTGGCTGGTGAAGGGCACCGTCGTGGGCGCTTTCACGACGGTTTTCAACTCCCTGATCGTGGCCGGCAACGAGTTTTGGGGCATCATCGTCATCATCTCGCTGATCGTTTCCCTGTCGAAGCTGCTCGGCGAGACGGGGGCCGATTATCTGGTGATGAGCCCGGCGGCCAGGCTGATGGTCAACGCGGATGTCGCCTTCTGGGTGGTCGGCTTCGCGATGTTGATCGCCTCGTGGTTCTTCTGGCCTTCGCCGGCCACCGCCCTTGTGGGCGCCATCCTGTTCCCGGTGGCGGTCAGGGCCGGCCTGCCGGCGATCGGCGTCGCGATGGCGATGAACCTTTTCGGCCACGGCATCGGTCTTTCTACCGACTATGTCATCCAGGGGGCGCCGACGATCACCGCCAAGGCGGCCGGTTTCGCCGACGCCAGCCCGGTCATTTCGGCCAGCATCCCGCTCGCCCTGACGATGGGCCTGGTGACGACGATTGCCGCTTACCTTGTAGTCAAGAAGGATATGCGGACCAACGCCGCCGCCCACAAGCTGGAGCGCGAGAAGATGGCGGCGGCGGCGCCGTCCCAGAGACAGCTCAACTGGGTGTCGTGGTTCCTGGCGGTCGGCACTCCGGCGGCTTTCGCCCTCGATGTGGTCGCGATGCTGACCCTCGATCTGCGCGGCGGCGACGCGACCGCCCTGCTGGGGGCCACCGCCCTCGTCATCCTGGCGGTCGGCTGTCTGCTGCAGTTCGGCTTAGAGGGACTGGAGAAGATCACCGATTACATCCGCGACGGTTTCATGTTCGGCATCAAGATCTTCGCCCCGGTCGTCATCATCGGCGGCTTCTTCTTCATGGGCAAGGGCGATCTCGCCAAGTCGATCTTCGAGCTGAAAACGGCCACCGGCTTCCTGGAGGATTTCGGCGTTTATCTGTCGCAGACCGTGCCGCTCAACAAGGTTTTCGTAGCCATCGTCAGCCTGGGGACAGGCATCATCGTCGGCCTCGACGGCTCGGGCTTCTCGCCGCTGCCGCTGGTCGGCGCCGTGGCCGCGACTTTCGAAAAGGCTATCACCGTCGACAAGGCGACGCTGGCCGCTCTCGGCCAGATCGGCGGTGTGTGGACAGGCGGCGGCACCATCATCCCCTGGGGTCTCATCCCGGTGGCCGCCATCACCGGCGTCAACCCGATCGAGCTGGCCCGCCGCAATTTCGTGCCGGTGGTGCTGGGGTTCATCGCGACGACGATCGTGGCGATAATTCTGATGTAGAACGCGTTTTAATCAACCAAGTATCGGGTAAAGGGGCGGCAGCGGCCGCCCCTTTTGTATGTAAAAAAATACATTGCCCCGCCGGGGTTAACGGCAGGAAACGGCAAGAAAATGGCGAATTTTCTAAACAGCTCATCAATGATGAGTGACATTGTGGTGAAATGAAAGCCGGGGAGGTGGGGCCGCCGGTAAAAAGCGGCAAATGCATAAGGATACCCGAAGCCGGACCTATTTTGAGGAGGAGTATAGTATATGACGGTAGCGCTGACCGCGGCTCATTGGCTGTTTCTGTTCTGGGTAATGGTCGTCATCGTCGTCATGGGCTTGCGCAAGGACCCGTTGATTCCCTGCATCCTGGGGCTGCTTTCCGTCGGCTGGCTGGTGAAGGGCGGCGTCGTGGGAGCCTTCACGACGGTTTTCAACTCACTGATCGTGGCCGGCAACGAGTTTTGGGGAATTATTGTCGTTATATCGTTGATCGTTTCCTTATCCAAGCTGCTCGGCGAGACAGGAGCCGACTATCTGGTGATGAGCCCGGCCGCGAGGCTGATGGTCAACGCCGATGTCGCCTTCTGGGTGGTCGGCTTCGCGATGATGTTCGCGTCCTGGTTCTTCTGGCCCTCGCCGGCGACCGCGCTCGTAGGCGCCATCCTGTTCCCGGTGGCGGTCAGGGCCGGCCTGCCGGCGATCGGTGTGGCGATGGCGATGAACCTTTTCGGCCACGGCATCGCGCTCTCGACCGACTTCGTCATCCAGGGGGCGCCGACGATCACCGCCAAGGCGGCCGGCTTCGCCAACCCCGGTCCGGTTATCGCCGCCAGCGTGCCGCTTATTCTCACCATGGGCCTGGTGACGACCATCACGGCGTATTTCCTGATAAAGCGCGATATGAAAGCCAACGGCGCCGCCCACAAGCTGGAGCGCGAAGCGCTGACGACCGCGACCGAGACCAAGCGCGACCTCAATTGGGTGTCGTGGTTCCTGGCGATCGTGACGCCGCTGGCGTTCGCCCTCGACGTCGTCGCGATGCTGACCCTCAACCTGCGCGGCGGCGACGCGACCGCCCTTCTCGGCGCCACCGCCCTCGTCATCCTGGCGGTCGGCTGCCTGCTGAAGTTCGGCATGGAGGGGCTGGAGAAGATAACCGATTACCTGCGTGAAGGGTTCATGTTCGGCATCAAGATCTTCGCCCCCGTCATCGTTATCGGCGGCTTCTTCTTCATGGGCAAGGGCGATCTCGCCAAGGCGATCTTCGAGCTGAAGACGGCCACCGGCTTCCTGGAGGACTTCGGTGTGGCCCTCTCTCAGACGGTGCCGCTCAACAAGCCTTTCGTCGCCATCGTGACGCTGTTCACTGGCATCGTCGTCGGCCTCGACGGCTCGGGCTTCTCGCCCCTGCCGCTCGTCGGCAGCGTGGCCGCGACCTTCGACAAGGCCATCGCCCTCGACAAGGCGACGCTGGCCGCCCTCGGCCAGATCGCCGGCGTGTGGACGGGCGGCGGCACCATCATCCCCTGGGGACTCATCCCGGTGGCCGCCATCACCGGCGTCAACCCGATCGAACTGGCCCGCCGCAATTTCGTGCCGGTGGTGCTGGGCTTCATCGCCACGACGATTGTGGCCATCATCCTCCTGTAACCCAGGTTACGATTTTACCCCGGAAAGAGGGTGGCAACGCTGTTGCCATCCTCTTTATTTCATTTTCCCGGCCGACGGCGAAGAGGATGGCGTCGTCGGCCGGCCGGCCGACGGCAGAAGCGAATGTCACGCGGCTGCCGCGGGAACGGAGCCCGGCGGCCAGCGGCGCGAGCAGGTCGGCGAGCGGCGCGGCGGCGAGGATGACGATCTGCCGGTCCGCTGCCGCCGCCAGGGTTTCGTGGCCGGCGAAGGCGTTGCCGGCGCACGCCGTTTTGACCGTCAGGCCAAGAAGCGGGTCGGCGGGGCAGGGGTCGAAGGAAAGAAGGTAAACGAGTCCGGAGGGGTAGCTTCTGAGAAGCACCGCGCCTATTTCCCGGCTGCCGGGAAACGGGAGGCGGAATTTCACCGTTGTGCCGGCGGGCGCTGACGCAAGTTCGTCGTCGCCCCTGATAACCAGACTGGTGGCGCCCGCCAGGGGGCGCACCGCTACGACCGTCCCGGCCGCCCGGCTTCCGGCGTCGCATTCGTCGCGCCACTGCCAGCGTTCGAGGGCGCACCTGCCCTGCCAGTCGCAGCCGCACACCGCCTCGCCCCTGAGCAGCGTGCAGTAGGTGCATTCCGCCGTTTCCGCAAGGATGCACGGGCAGCGTTCCGCGGCGAGTTCTTCGCATTCCACGTTTATCACCTCGCGATATCTTCGTGCGCCGATGGTTGTCGGCTATCCATGATATGCGGGGTGCTGCCGGCCGGTGAGTTTCATCTCCGCCTGGTCACGGAAAAAAATGTCGGACAAGAAGTGCTGCATGGTGGGATGATAGTTCACCATTTGAAACGGAGGGCGGCAGTAATATCTTCCCTGATACAGAATTTGCAATTAACAGATAAATAACTGAGTTAATAAAGTATCGGCGTTTTCGCGGTATTTCCCTGTCCGCAAATGAACGGAGGGGCGCTTCTTTGGCTAATATTGCTGTTAACAGTAAGTGGGTTAAGAAACTTAACAGGATGAATGTCCTTAACATCCTCAAGCGCCAGGGCTCGGTGTCGCGCCAGGAGCTGGCCGCTATCACCGGCCTTACGGGCCCGGCGATCACCGGGATCGTCAAGGAGCTCCTGCGGATGGGCTTTGTCAAGGAGACCGGTCTCGGCCGTTCCCAGGGAGGGCGTAAGCCCATGCAGCTGGAGATCAATCCTGAGGCCGGCTATGTTTTCGGGGTGGAGGTTACCCGCCATGAGGTTTCGATGGGCATGGCCAACCTCACGGACGATCCAGTGCTGCTGCAGCGGCGGGCCGTCGATATGTCGGCGCCCCGGCCGGGGATAGATAATTTCATCAAGATGATCACTTCAGCAGCCCGCATGGTGGAGCGGAAGGGGCAGCTGCTGGCGCTCGGGGTGGCTTTCCCCGGCCTGCTCGACGCTGCCGACGGTACGGTCAAGCGCTCGGTCAATCTCGGCCCCGAATGGAACGGCTATCCCATCCGGGCAGCGCTGGAAGAGCGGCTGGGTGTCAAGGTTTTCGTCGAGAACAATTCCAACGCGGCGGCGCTGGCGGAAAGGTGGTTCGGCGACTGCGCCGAATGCCGCGATCTGGTGTACGTCAACTGGGGGGAGGGCATCAGCGCCGGCGTCCTTTCCGACGAGCGCATCCTCCAGGGTCACCGGGGTTTCGCCGGCGAGATCGGCCATATCGTCATCCAGGAAGGCGGCGCGCTGTGCAACTGCGGCAACCGCGGCTGCCTGGAGACGATCTGCGGCATCCCCGCGCTGGAGCGCAAGGTGGCGAGCGAGCTGCCGTTCATCCCCGCCGACGATCCGGTGCGCGAGCGGGCCGCCGCCGGCAGGGTTTCGATCGAGGATTTCATCGACTGCGCGTCGTTCGAAGGCTCGTACTGCGCCGAGCTGATGCGCCAGGTGGCGAGATATGTGGGCTACGCGGTGGCCGATGTCGTCAATATTCTCAATCCCCAGGTGGTCTTCCTCGGCGGACGGATGGCCCGCGCGGCCGCTCTGAGACTGGATGTGATCGAGGAGACGGTGCGCTCCCACGCTTTTCCCGAGGTGGCGGCGGCCACCGAGCTGAGGATTTCGTCGCTCGACGGACGGGCCGGCTTCGCCGGCGCCTGCGCGTTGGCGCTCAGGGAGACGATGGAGTCCTCGGAGTCGGATCTGCTTAAAGGAAGCGACGACCGTCATTCGCCGCGAATAGGTGCTCCGCCACAGGGCGGAAGCCGCGGAGGCTTCTCCGTTTAAATAAATATATATCTAGGGAGGGTCAACATGAACAAGAGAACCATCGCGATCCTGGTAGCCGTGCTGTTCGTCCTCACCGGCATTTTCGCCGGCTGCGGCGGCGGCGACAAGAAACCGGCTCAGCCGGCCCAGCAGCAAATCGTGCTGAAGCTGGGCGAAACCCATCCCCCCGACTACCCCACCACCCTCGGCGACAAGAAGTTCGCCGAACTCGTGACCGAGCGCTCCAAGGGCCGCATCAAGGTCGAGGTTTATCCCTCTTCCCAGCTCGGTGAGGAAAAGGCCGTCATCGAGCAGGTTCAGCTCGGCGCCATCGCCTTCACCCGCGTGAGCACCGGGCCGATGGCCGAGTTCTACAAGCCGATGGGCGTATTCTCCCTGCCGTACATCTTCAACAGCGGCGACCATATGTGGAAGTTCCTCAACGGTCCGGACGGCCAGAAGATGCTCGACGGCCTGGCATCCTCCAAGTTCATCGGCCTGTGCTACTTCGATCCGGGTGCCCGCAGCTTCTACTCCACCAAGCCGATCAAATCCCTCGAGGACATGAAGGGCCTCAAGATCCGCGTTATCCAGAACAAGATCAATATGGACCTCATGCAGGCCCTGGGCGCCAGCGCCACCCCGATGCCGTACGGCCAGGTGTTCAGCTCGCTGCAGACCGGCGTCATCGACGGCGCCGAGAACAACTTCCCCAGCTACCTGACCGCCAACCACTACCAGGTGGCCAAGTACTACCTTGTCGACACCCATCAGCGGGTGCCGGAAGTGCTTGTGATGAGCAAGGTCGTCTGGGATAAACTCTCCGAAGATGACCGCAAGCTCATCAAGCAGGCGGCCGTCGATTCTGTAGCCACGCAGCGCGATCTGTGGAACAAGTTCGAGAAGGAAGCCGAAGCAAAGGTGAAAGCCGCCGGCTGCACCGTCACCGAGGTCAAGGACCTCAAGCCCTGGCAGGAAGCCGTGAAACCGATGATCCAGAAGTACCGCGCCGAGTACGGCGAAGTGCTTGACGCGATCGCCAAAGCTGCCAAGTAATTAATTGCTTATAAGGTGAACCGGCCGACTGGCGGCGCTCCCACGGAGGGCCGCCAGTCTTGCCGGTGCTAAGTATTGGGGGTGACCGACGCGTGCAAACGATCAAGCGGCTACTTACCGCGGCGGACCGGACGCTGGAAGGCTTCGCCGTCATCTGCCTGCTGGCGATGATTCTCATCGTAACTATGCAGGTGTTTACCCGAAAACTGTTCAACTTCGTTTTTTTCTGGTCGGAGGAAATCACCCTGCTCCTGTTGGCCTGGTTTTCCTACATGGGTATCGCCATCGGTTTTCGCGAGAAGCTGCATATGAATATGGATATGATCGAGAATTTCGTCTCGAAACGGACTATTTATTTCATGGACAGGGTCATCGATGTCGCGACCTTCGTTTTTGGCCTTTATCTGATTATCGCCGGCTGGGACTTCACCGTTCTCATGCACGAATCGACGCTGCCGGCCACAAAGCTGCCCAACAGCCTGCTGTACGTGGTCATGCCCGTGACGGGCGTCATGACCTGCGCTTATTCCGCCCTGCAGTTCTTCGGCAAGGATACGCGCCGTTATACCGAAGTGGAGGAGGAAATAAAGCACAATGATGCCTGATCAGACGACCGCAATCTGGATCCTGGCGCTCAGCTTCGCCATCCTCCTTGTCCTGCGTTTCCCGGTAGCCCTTACCCTGGTGATTTCGTCCGTCCTCACGCTCTGGTATCTCGAAATCCCGCTGGTGGTCGTCGGCCAGCAGATGATCCAGGGGATAACCATTTATTCGCTGCTCGCCATCCCCTTCTTTATCCTCACCGGCCAGATCCTCGGCGAGGGCGGGCTGGCAAACCGCATCGTCAATCTGGCCAACCTGTTCGTGGGCCGCATCCGCGGCGGCCTCGCCCTGGTAAACAGTGTGGCCTGCATGTTTTTCGGCAATCTGTCCGGGTCGGCGGTGGCCGACGCGTCGGCCATCGGCTCGGTTATGATACCTCTCATGAAAAAGAAGGGCTACGCGGCCGATTATTCGGTCGGCGTGACCATCGCCTCCGCCATTCAGGGCGTCGTCGTGCCGCCCAGCCACAACCTGGTGCTGTACGCCATCGCCGCCGGCGGGGTGTCGATCAGCGGCCTTTTTCTCGCCGGCATCGTTCCCGGCGTCATCCTGCTGTCGTCTCTCATGCTGACAAGTTATATAATCGCGGTGAAAAAGGGCTATCCCAAGGGCGACCCGATCGAAAAGGGCCAGATCCCCAGCATCCTTTTCCACGGCCTGCTGTCGTTCACGCCTGCTGTCATCATCCTCGGCGGCATCATCACCGGCTGGGCGACGGCGACCGAGTCGGGCGCGCTGGCCGCGGTTTATTCGTTCCTGCTGGCCTTCTTCGTTTACCGCGAGGCATCCCTGAAGCAGATGTGGCCGGTGCTCGTCCGCACCTTCCGCACCGTGCTGATGGTGTTCTTCCTGATCGCCGCCTCGCAGGCGTTCGGCTGGGTCATGGCTTACCTGCACCTGCCCGACCTCATCACCCAGTGGTTCCTGTCGGTGTCGGACAGCCCGTGGGTAATCCTGATGATGATCAACATCCTGCTCCTCATCCTCGGCGCGCCGATGGATATGGCGCCGATGATCCTTATTCTCACCCCCGTCCTGCTGCCGGTGTGCAAGGCGATCGGCATGGACCCCATCCACTTCGGCATCATCCTGATCTTCAACGCCGGCATGGGCCTGCTGACCCCGCCGGTCGGCACGGTGCTGTTCGTGGGCTGCGCCATCGGCAAGGTGTCGGTGGAGGCCGGCACGCGGGCGATGATGCCGTTCTTCCTGGCCATGCTCGTGGTGCTGCTGTTGTTGACGTATATACCGGCGCTGTCGATGTGGCTGCCTAATATGTTTAAGTGACGATACTTTTGGCAAGCCATTGATAGCCCCCATCTGCGTCGTTGGTCCTGCGGGTGCTTGCTTGCGTACGTTCCGAGTACGCGGCGCGGCGCGCCCTTGGAGCCGCCTTGCATCTGGGGGCTCTGAATGGCTTGCTCGCCAGCCCTTCGTGGGCTAAGGGAGGTACTATCCATGCCTAAATTGACAAAAAAACTGCTGGACGGGAGTTTCCGGTTTCCGCCGGAGATGGATCTGCCGGCATATCCCGATAATCTGCCCGAGCGGGTGATCCAGTTCGGCGAGGGCAATTTCCTGCGCGCCTTCGTGGACTGGATGTTCCACCGCCTCAACAACAGCGGCCAGTGGGGCGGACGGGTGGTCGTCGTCCAGCCGATCGCCGACGGGCTGGCCGCCCGCCTGAACGAGCAGGACGGCCTGTATACGCTGGCGCTGCGCGGCCTGCAGGACGGCCAGCCTACCGAGGATTTGTCGCTGATCGGCGTGATCAGCCGTGCTTTGAATGCTTACGGACAGTGGGAGGAAGTGCTCAAATGCGCGGAGAATCCTACTATCGAGTACCTGATCTCCAACACAACCGAGGCCGGCATCAGCCACGATCCCGAGGACGGACCCGGACTCGCGCCGCCGGTGTCGTTTCCCGGCAAGGTGACGGCGTACCTTTACCGCCGGTTCTGCCATTTCGGCGGCGACGCCGGCAAGGGGATGACGATCATCCCCTGCGAGCTCATCGACCGCAACGGCGATGTCCTGAAGCAGGTGGTGCTGCGCTGCGCCGAGGAATGGAAGCTGCCGGCCGAATTTGCCGCCTGGGTGGAGAAGAGCAATCTGTTCCTCAACACCCTCGTCGACCGGGTGGTAACCGGTTATCCCCGCGACGAGGCCGCGGCGTTCGCCAGGCGCCTCGGCTACGAGGACGGCCTGCTGGATACGGGCGAGCGCTTCCATCTGTGGGTCATCGAGGGCCCGGCCCGTTTGGCGGAGAAGCTGCCTTTCACCCGCATCGGCCTCAATGTGATCTGGACGGACGACATGACGCCGTACCGCACCCGCAAGGTCCGCGTGCTGAACGGCGCGCATACCGCCTCGGTGCCGGCCGCGTTCCTCTACGGGCTGGATACCGTCGGCGAGATGATGGACGACGAGGTGACGGGACGGTTCGTGCGCGAGGCGATTTATGAGGAGATCATCCCCGCCTGCGGGCTTGACAAGGATATGCTCAAGTCGTTCGCGGACGCGGTCGTCGAACGGTTCCGCAACCCTTTTATCAGGCATTACCTCCTCAGCATCATGCTCAATTCGGTTTCGAAGTTCAAGAACCGCGTGCTGCCTTCCATCCTCGACCATCAGCAGCGTTTCGGCATTCTGCCGCGGCGCCTGGTGTTCAGCCTGGCGGCGCTGATGGCCGTCTACAGGGACGGCAGGATCAACGGCGCGATGATGGAAGCCAGCCGGGCGAAAGGTCCGTTCGAGATGCGCGACGATTTGTTCGTGCTCGAAGCGATGGCGGCCGCGTGGCGGCTGTATGACGGCACCGATGCCGGCGCCCGCGCCGTGGCGGCCGCGGTGCTGGCCGACGAGGCCCTGTGGGGCCGGGATCTTACCGAGGTGGCCGGCATGACCGAGGCTGCCGCCGGTTATCTGCGCATCATCTGCCGGGACGGCATGGCGGCCGCGCTTGCGGCCGTGTCGCACGGCCAGCGTCATCGATGAAAGGAGATATGGCATGGATCTGATGAAAATCCACCCCAAAGACAATGTCGCGGTGGCGGTTAAGCCGCTGGCCCCGGGACAGGCTCTGGCCGCCGGCCTGGCGGCCGTGGTTACCCGCCAGCCCATCCCCGCCGGCCACAAGATTGCCATCGCTCCCATAGCCGCCGGGGAGAAGGTCGTGAAGTACGGCTTTCCGATCGGCACGGCCCAGACGGACATCGCCGCCGGCGAATGGGTCCATACCCATAATTGCAAAACAAATCTCGGCGAACTGCTGGAGTATACGTACGAACCGGAGGAGATAACGCTGGAGAGCGCCGGCCGGGGCGAGTCCTTCATGGGCTTCCGGCGGCCGGACGGCAAGGTGGGTACACGCAACGAGATCTGGATCATCCCCACGGTGGGCTGCGTCAACCAGAACGCCCGCGTGATCGCCGAGGTGGCCGGGAAGCTGCTCTGCCAGGAGAATATCGACGGCGTCCATGCCTTCACCCATCCCTACGGCTGTTCGCAGCTGGGCGAGGATATCGCCAATACCCAGAAGATACTGGCCAACCTCGTGCGCCATCCCAACGCCGGCGGCGTTCTCGTCCTCGGCCTGGGGTGCGAGAATAACCATATCCGGGCGTTCAAGGAGATCCTCGGGCCGGTGGACCCCCAGCGGGTTAAATTCCTCGAGACCCAGGGGGTCGACGACGAGATCGAGGCCGGGGTGCGGCTGGTGTCGGAGCTGGCGGCATATGCCGGCGGCTTCAGGCGGACCCCCTGCCCGCTGTCCGACCTGGTGGTCGGTCTCAAGTGCGGCGGCTCGGACGGGTTCTCCGGCATCACCGCCAACCCGCTCGTAGGGCTGTTTTCCGACCGCCTGGTGGCGAGCGGCGGCACGACGGTGCTCACCGAGGTGCCGGAGATGTTCGGCGCCGAGACCATTCTCATGAACAGGGCCAAGGACAGGGCGACGTTCGCGAAGATCGTCGCGCTGATAAACGATTTCAAGACATATTTCACCGCCCACAACCAGCCGGTGTACGAGAACCCTTCCCCCGGCAACAAGGACGGCGGCATCACCACGCTGGAGGATAAGTCGCTCGGCTGCACGCAGAAGGGCGGCTACGCCGCCCCGGTGGTGGATGTGCTGCAGTATGGCGAGGCGGCGAAGACCCAGGGCCTCAACCTGCTGAACGGGCCCGGCAACGATCTGGTGGCGTCGACGGTGCTCGCGGCCGCCGGCTGCCAGCTGATCCTGTTCACGACCGGCCGCGGCACGCCGCTCGGCACCGTCGTGCCGACGGTGAAGATCGCCACAAATAGCGACCTTTTCCGCCGCAAGAAGAACTGGATGGATTTCGACGCCGGGCGCCTGCTGGAAGGCGTCGCCCGGGAGGAACTGGCCGGCGAATTCTTCGCTTTCGTGCTCAACGTGGCGTCCGGGCAGGAGACAAAGGCGGAGAAGCTGGGGTTCCGCGATCTGACGATATTCAAGAACGGGGTTACGGTATAGCTACGGCCGTCCGGCAGCTGGGCGCTTCTGGACGGCTTGAGCCAAAAACATATAAACGGCACTCCTTCGCGGCATGCTTACGGGCATGCCGATTTTTTTGGAGTGCCGTTTTTCTCTTGGGTGGGCGAAGGATGCGGTTAATATTATTTCAGCCCGAGGGCGGCTTTGACGCGGCCGATCTTGTGGCGGCTCACCGGGATCTGCTGGCCTTTGCAGTCGTCCGTCCGCAGGAAGTATGTGCCTTTGAACCAGGGGATGACCTCGACGACTTTATCGAGGTTGACGATGTACTGGCGGTGGACGCGCACGAAGGCGGCCCCGTCGGCGCGGCCGGCGGTCAGCAGGTTTTCGATTTCCTGCATGGTGAGGGATGCGGCGTATTCGCCCTGTTTGGTGAGGACGAAGACGGCTTTTTCGCGCACCTGGACGAGGGCGATGTCTTCTTTGCTCAGGGGGACGATCCGGCCCCCCGACAGCACGCATATTTTGCCGGACGGCTCTTGGGGCGCGGCGGCCGGACGCGCTGCCAGGCCGCGCACTTTGCCGAGGACGGCGGCGATTTTTGTTTCGGTGACCGGCTTGGTGAGGTAGCCGATGGCCGGGGTTTCGAAGGCGGCGAGGGCGTATTCGGGGTGGGCGGTGATGAAGACGATGAGGGGCGGATAGCGCAGGACGCTGAGGCGGGCGGCCATCTCGAGGCCGGACATGCCGGGGAGGCTGATGTCGAGGAAGACCAGGCGGGGGCTGTTGGCGGCGATGTAGTCGAGGGCGGCCGGCGGTTGTCCGAAGCTGGCGACGACCTTGACGTCGGGGTGGCTGCCGAGCAGGTACTCGATTTCCTCGCAGATGGGCGGTTCGTCGTCGACGATCACGGTTGTGAGGATCACGCCGTATTCCTCCTTTCGAGGGGGATGCGGATAGCGGCCCGGGTACCTTCGCCGGGGGTGCTGTCGATGGTGAGGCCGTAGCCGCTGCCGTAGATACTGGCCAGGCGCTTGTGGACGTTTTTGACGCCGATGCCTTCCTCGCTCGTGAGCAGGGTGGCGAGTCTGGCGGAGGGGATGCCTACGCCGTTGTCGGTTATCGTTATCAGCAAGTCTTCGCCTTCTATCCCGGCCCGGACGGTCAGCCGGCAGTGGCTGAGCTTGGGGAACAGGCCGTGTTCGAGGGCGTTTTCCACCAGCGGCTGGAGGGAGAGTACGGGGACGGGCACCGGGCGGACGGCACCGGCGACATCGATGTCGACGGTGAGCCTCGAGCCGAAGCGCGTTTTGGCGATCTCCAGGTAGGCGAAGATGCCGTCGATCTCGTCGCCGAGGGGTACGAAGTCGTCGCGGACGGTGAGGCTGCGCTGCATGATGGTCGCCAGATGGGCGAGGAGGGTGCGGGCGGTCTCGGGCTTTGTGCGGCAGAAGGACATGATGGCGCTGATGGTGTTGAAGAGGAAGTGCGGGTTTATCTGCGCCTGGAGGGCTTTGAGCTCGGCCTTTTCGCGCAGTTTTTTCTGGTTGTCGACTTCGGCGAGCTGGATCTGGACGGACAGCAGGTTGGCGATGCCGTCGACGAGGCGGATGTCCATGGCGGTGACGGTGCCCGCGACCGCGTGCGACAGTTTTATGGTGCCGACGATTTCGCCGTGCGAGAAGAGGGGGGCGGCGACGCCGGAGCGGAGCGGGCAGCCTGGCACCGAGCAGCCGCGGTCTTCGGGGGTGTCGATGACGATCAGCCGCTGTTCTTCGAAGACTCTGCGGGTCGAGGCGGTGCTGATCGGCTGGCCGGCGGCGTGGTGGTCGTCGCCGACGCCGATGAAGGCCAGCACTTTTTCGCGGTCGCAGATGGACACGGCGTCCATCTTGGTCAGCTCGTAGATGATTTCGGCCGTTTTCTGCGCCGAGGACGGGGTAAGGCCCTGCCTAAGAAAGGGGAGGGTGCGGCTGGCGATTTCGAGCGATATCTCGGCGGCCTGGGCGCTGTGGGTTTCGCGCGTTTTCTGGATGTCTTCGATGATGATTATGAAGATGACGGTGCCGAGGATGCTGACAAGGGTGGTGGGGACGGCGATGACCCGTTCGAGGGCCCAGGCGGCTTCGAAGGGCGCGAAGGCGAACACCAGTCCCTTCTGGACGATTTCCCCCGCCAGGGCGACGGCCGCGCCGACTTTCCAGTTGAGCCGGTGGATGCCGAGCCGCTGGCGGACGAGGCCGGCGAGCAGGCCGCCGATGACGGCCGAGAGGCCGCAGGCCTCGGCGGTGAAGCCGCCGAGCGAATAACGGTGCAGGCCGCTGATCGCGCCGACGGTGAGGCCGACCCACGGGCCGCCCATGATGCCGCCCATCAGCGCCCCTACGAGCCGGGTGTTGGCCAGCGCCCCCTCGACGGGGATGCCGCTGTACGTCCCCATGATCGACAGCGGAGCGAATATGGCGACAAGGGTGACGAAGCACCGGCCCCGCGTGGGGGTGTGGACGCAGTCGCTGATGAATTTGTTGCGCCCTATGAGGTAGGCGACGATGGCGATCAGCGCCCCGTCGCACAGCAGGTCGAGAAGCATGGCGGTGTCCATGGGCCACCTCGGCAAAACGAATTCTCTGCCGATTGATTTCTCCGTTTTTCCGCCAATCCCTTCACGCGGGAACGTACGGACCTTTTATCAACGGCCTCGTGGAAAAATTTATTCTTTTTTCCAAAGGTTGAAGGAGATTGGCAAACAATGGCGAAGAGTGAATATATAGCTCATCAATGATGAGTAGCAACCGCCGGCACTGCGGAGGTGGACAGTATGCCCAATATCACCGAACAGATAATGGACGCTTTGGATGTGGAGACTTTCTTCGTCTGCGCCACCGAGGAGGAGGGGCGAAATCTGATGCTCAACCTGCTCAAGTCGTGGGGGTTCTCCGACGCGGACGTGGTGTTCGCCCAATACGAGGGACCCGGGGTCCGGGTCAGGGGCCGGGCGTATGTGTACCGGCCGGCCGACAAATACCGCTGGCTGCTCCGCGAAGCGGCGACGCAGGAGGGCTGAGGATGAAAAGAGTGCTGCTCGCACCGCTCGATCCGGTGCATGACATCGGCCTGAAGATCATCGCCCGCGGCCTCGAGGAGGCCGGCTACGAGATCATCCTCCTGCCGCCCGACCTGACGGAGGAGGAGATCATCGACAACGCTCTGCGCGAAGGTACGGGGACGCTGCTCCTCAGCCGCACGCTGGGTTACGGCGTGGCCGAGATTCTCGCCCGCTTCGTCGATCTCGCCGATGCCGCCGGCATCCGTTCCAAGGTCAGACTGGGCATCGGCGGCATGGCGATCAGGCAGGAACTGGCCGCCGAGCTGGGTTTCGACGCCGGCTTCGGGCCGGGGACGACGGTGGAGGAGGTCGTGTGTTTCATCGAGGGGCGGGAATATAAGCCCGACCCGACGCGGTTCGCCAAGGTCAAGCCCGACATGACGGCCGGCTACGGTTACGGCTACCGCCACGCCGGCATCGCCGCCAAGCTCGAACGCATCAGCGCGATGATCCTGGATTGGGTCAAAGATAAGACGTCGCCCGGCGTGGAGCGCGCCCGGCTGCGCGACGAGCTGTGGGACGTCCAAAGGTGGCGGGCCCGCAAGGGCGACGGCGACCTGTACCGGCATTATTCCGCCCTGTGCGGCGATGTCCCGAAAAAATATTACGCCGGCGGCGAGCTTCACCCGAAGACGCGCCGCTTCACCAAGAGCGAGGTGGAGGGCCTGGAGAAGTATCTGGCCGACACCAAGGCCCGCATGTCGGTCCGCAAGCTCCAGCACACCCGCAAAAAGCCGCTCGTGTTCGTCCAGTACGGCACCGGCTGCCCCTTCATGGATATCGGCCACATCCTCGCCAGCGAGGCGTGGGGCGCCGACGGCGTCGTGCACTTCGACCCTTCGTGGGGGGCGCGCACCGAGGGCTTCCTCGACGGCTTCCTCACCCACCAGGAGGACGGCACGGTGATAACGCCCGCCAACTTGAACCGCATCAAGGGCGCCCTTGAGGATTCGACGCTGTGGCAGGTGAGGGCCCACCGCGGCCTTAACACCCCGGAGACGGCGGTGCTGGCGGGCAAGATGGGCGCCGACCTGACGAAGATAAATTTCTGCTACGGCGCCCTGGGGGCGGGAACCGACCCGGAGCGCATGGTGGTGGATGGCTACCACACCATCCTCTGCGCCAAGAAGTACAATCTGCCGTTCGACATCGTGACAAATGAGGAGCTGTGCGGCGTGCCGGCCCACAAGGCTTTCGCCGGCATGCTGATCGTCGCCGACCTGGCGGTGCGGCTCGGCGGCCGCCCCATCCTCCAGCCGCTGTTCGCCTATTCGCCCGAGGTGATGGTCGGCGGCCTGATGACGGATAACTATATCGACTTCAATGTCGCGAAGATAAAGGCCCTCAGGGGCATAATCGACGCCCCGCTGTGGCCGGGCGCGCCGATCGGTTTCCTCACCCACACCGAGGACCGGGTGCAGTCGGCGATGGCTACCGCCCTCCACGCCTGCCTGGCAGGTTCGCTGGCGGTGGACGCAATTTCGATCGCCTCCACCGACGAGGCCTATTCGGGCGGGCCGATCTCCGCCCCCTCGCGAATCGATACGCTCAGGGCCGTCCAGGAAGGGTTCCGCTTCTTCGGCCAGGCCGGCATCGCCCCCACCCCCCAGGCCGACCGTTACGCCGACGAGCTGGCGGCCGGCATCGAGAGCGTGCTGGACGAGGTGGCGGCAAGCGGCGACTTCGTGGCCGCCATCCACAAGGGCGTCCTCGGCAGCCGGGCGGAGGGCGCATACCCGGGGCGCACGGGCAAAGACACCGTGACCACGGTGAAAAGATAGGAGGTTTCGCCCATGAAAAACGATCCCTACGCAGCCGGCAAGTTTTCTTCCAACCCTTACGCCGCCAAGACCGATGTCGCCGGCGCGCTGACGGTCGTGCTGAGCGGGAAGATGGAAGACCGCGGCCTGGAGCTTATCAAGCCGATATCCCGCTGCATCAGGAAGTACGACATCCACGAACTTATCCTCACCGACGAGCCGGACGCCAAGCCCGGCAGCCGTGTGGACCGCATAGCATACCTCGGCTTCGCCGCCATCGAGGACGGCGGCGTGATCGTCGCCGGCGACGGGGTTTACCTCGCCGGGCGCCTGGTCGGCACGCTGGCCGGCTTCGACGAGACCCACATGCCCAACCACCTGAACATCGTCATCCGGACGGAGGCGCTGGCCGACGGGGTGGAGCAGGGGGCCGGGCTGGGGATGCCGGTACGGTTTACCGTCGCCAGCAGGGATGAGAAATAGAATCCGGCTCACGCCGGGGAGGTGACCAAAATGAATGTGGAAGAAAAAATCAGGGAGATGGGGCTGAGCCTGCCGGCGGCGCCCAAGCCGGTGGCGGCTTATGTGCCGGCGGTAGCGACCGGCGACGGCTATGTGTATACCTCCGGGCAGATCCCGTTCGTGGACGGCGAGCTTGTTTTCAAGGGCAAGGTCGGCCGCGAACTGGACGAGGCCCAGGGCTACGCGGCGGCGCAGATCTGCGCCCTCAACTGCCTCAGTGTCATTAAGGCGGCGGTCGGCAGCCTGGACCGCATCGAGCGGGTGGTGAAGGTGACGGGCTTCGTGGCCAGCGCGCCCGGTTTCAACGCCCAGCCCAAAGTGGTCAACGGCGCGTCCGAGCTTTTGGGCAAGCTGTTCGGCGCCGCCGGGGAGCATGCCAGGTCGGCGGTGGGCGTCGGTGAGCTGCCGCTGGATGCCGCCTGCGAAGTGGAAATGATTGTAAAGATTGTGTAAAAAGTCCATCTGCGGCGTTGCTCCTCAGATCGCTTGCTAGCGTACGACGAGTACGCGTCGCGGCGCGATCTTCCGGTGCGCCTTGCATCTGGAGCTTTTTACGCAATCTTAGGTTAGGAAGCTTTAAGTTCATATAATTAAATCATAATTATTAGGAGGAGAAAGACATGAGCAAATTCAAGTACAAATTCCAGATGTACAAGAGCCTGCAGGCCAACATACCTGCCATCTACGCCGAGGCCAAGAAGGCGGCCGACGAGCTCGGCATCCCGCAGGAAATCCGCGGCAAGTTCGGCATGACCGGCGGCATCTCCGGCTGCCCGGCGCCGCTGCGCGAAGACATCATGCACGCCAGCGAGGAAGCCGCCAAGACGGTGACGCCGCTGGCGGTCATGGTCGACCAGATCCGCGAGCTTGTCAAGGATATTTACGGCGACGAGTACGACGCCGCGCCGACCTGCACCTGCGAAGCCGGCCTGTGGGTGGCGTTCGACTCCCTGTTCACGCCGCCGGCCATGGGGCGGGGCGATAACTACCGCGCCCGCTACATTGCCCCCTACGAGAAGCACTTCCACCACCAGGGCGGCTACGGGCGCCCCTTCCCCGGCAAATACAAGGACCTCATCGCCGACCGCGGCACCACTCCCGGCGAACTCGGCTTCTACGGCAAGCGCCAGAACAACCTCGATACCCTCGTCGTGCCGGTGGCCGGCGCCGAGTATCCGGTGCACGGCATCAAGCACCATCCCGTCCCGCTCCTGACCAAGGTCGACCCCGAGGCGACCTATGTCGAGATGAAGAAAATCGCCGAGCGGCACGCCGCCATGTTCACCGGCATGACGTCGCTGGGCTACGAGACCCCCGGCTACGGCTACGGCGCCAAGGACAAGGACGGCACGCCGGTCCTCCAGAAGCTGTATGCCAAGCTGTGCAAGGAATATAACGTCCCCTACGTTATCGACAACGCCTGGGGCGTGCCGGGCATCGGCCACGATATCCGCAAATCGGGCGCCGACGCCATCGTCTACAGCATGGATAAGGCTAGCGGCGCGGCCACCAGCGGCCTGATCATCGGCAAGGAAGACATCATGGTGCCCATCCGCCGGGCGATGGGCATGCACGGCGACCGCTGGGGCACCGGCGCTTCCTACGGCAAGGCGGCTTATGTGACGTTCGATCCCGGCAAGGAAGCTCTGGCCACCCAGATCCAGGTCCTCAAGGTGCTGCGCGACAACCCCGAGGTTTACACCAGGGCGGTCGACGATCTCTTTGACGTCGTCAAGGAGGAATTTGCCAAGATCCACCCGAAACTGAAAGCGGGGATCATAATCAACAAATCCTACAACTCCCGCGCCGTCGAAGTGAACTACGAGGGCACGTGGAAGGACGGCGAGCTCGGCCTGCCGATCTTCTCGATCGAGGACATGTATTCGGGCACGAACATCTTCCAGAGCGGCATGGCGCAGATGGGCGTCATCCCGACGGTGGCCTATGACGGCAATATCTACATCTCCCCCGATCTCGGCACGACCGACAGCAAGGGCAACCTGCTGAAGGACGTGATGCGCTACGGCGTCCAGGCGCAGGTGAAGCTGATCGAGATCGTCGCCAAATTCGCGGGCATCATTTAGCGGTTGCCTAAAAAGTCCATCGGCGGCGTTGCTCCTCGGCGGCGTGCGCCGCAGATGGGGCCTTATCGGCGACCGAAGCTAAGGAGGAACTATAATTATGGCTAAAAAAGTCGTCATCGTCGGCGGCGGCTGGGCGGGCTGCGCGGCTGCCCTGGCGGCCCGCAAGGCAGGCTGCGCGGTCGAGCTGTTCGAACGCGCCGATATGCTGCTTGGCACCGGCCTCGTGGGCGGCATCATGCGCAACAACGGCCGCTTCACCGCCACAGAGGAGGCTGTCGCCATGGGCGGCGGGGACCTGTTCGCGATCGCCGACGCCAACGCGCGCCACAAGAACATCGAGTTCCCCGGCCACAAGCACGCCAGCCTCTATGACGTTTCCACCATCGAGCCGGCCGTCCGCAAAGCGCTGCTCGCCGCCGGCGTGACCGTGCATCTCCAGGCGAGGGTGCGCGACATCGAAGCCAAGGACGGAGCTATCACCAAGGTTTTCGCCGACGTGTTCCACGGCGAGCCCATCGAGGCGAGCGGCGATGCCTTCATCGACGTGGCCGGCACCGCCGGTCCGCAGGGCAACTGTATGAAGTACGGCAACGGCTGCGCGATGTGCATCTACCGCTGCCCGACATTCGGGCCGCGGTTCTCGATCGCCGCCAAGGCCGGGGTGAAAGAAATCCTCGGCGAGAAGGCGGACGGCACCCTCGGGGCGATGAGCGGCTCGTGCAAGCTCCATAAGGATTCGCTGTCGAAGGAGATCCAGGACAAGCTCAACGCGACCGGCGTGGCCGTCATCCCCGTGCCCGCCAGCCTCCAGAAGGACATCGGCTCGCTGGCCAAGAAGGCCTGCCAGCAATACGCGCTCAAGGAGTTCGCCGAAAATATCATCCTTCTCGACACCGGCCACGCCAAACTGATGACCTCTTACTACCCCCTCGATATCCTCCGCCAGGTGCCCGGCTTCGAGAACGCCCGCTTCGAGGACCCCTACGCCGGCGGCATCGGCAATTCGATGCGCTATCTGGGGATGCTGCCGCGCGACAATGCCCTCAAGGTCGAGGGGTTGAAGAACGTTTTCTGCGGCGGCGAGAAAGCCGGCCTGCTCGTCGGCCACACCGAGGCGATCATCACCGGCACGCTGGCCGGCCATAACGCCGCCCGCGCGGCCTGCGGCCTGGCGCCGATCGAGATCCCCGCCAGCCTGGCCTGCGGCGATGCCATCGCCTTCGTCCGCAGCCAGATGCAGACCAAAGCCGGATTGACCAAGAAGTATACATTCTCCGGTTCGGTCTATTTCGAGCATATGCAGCAACAGCAGCTTTACACCACCGATATCGCCGCCATCAGGGCGAGGGTGGAGAAGGCCGGCATGACAGGCGTTTTTGCCCGGCCGGTGTGCTGACAGGCAGCAGGAAAAGGCGTTCCGGCGACGAATAAGGCATATGGCCCCAAGCAGTGCGAGAGGTGGGCAGATTGGATGCTAAGTAAACGGGATAAGCTGGAACGCGACCTGCTGACGATCATCCGCGACAGCACCCAGCCGGTTGGCTGCGGCCATATCAGCCAGGTTCTGCAGAATATGGGACACAGCATCAGCGAGGCGACCGTCGGCCGGCTGCTGCGCGACCTGGACAACCAGGGCTTCACCGACAAAGCAGGCTTCCAGGGCCGTTCGCTGTCGGCGCAGGGAACGGCGCGGCTGGACGAGCTGCTGAACAGACAGAAGAGTTTCGAATGGGGGATCGAGTTCGCCAGTTCGCTGCGCAGCCATACCAAGGGCCAGCTGCTGGAGGTGCTTGTGGCCAGGCGGGCCATCGAAAGCGAGCTGGCATACCTGGCGGCCGCCAACCGCAGCGAGGCCGAGGCCGCCCAGCTCCGCGAAATCCTGGAACGGCAGCGGCGGGCACTCGACGCCGGCGGCGGCGCGGCCCAGGAGGATGTCGATTTCCACGCCCTGATCGCCCGCATGGCCGGCAACCGCGTCCTGGGAGCGGCCATCGCCCTCATCCGCCAGGATACCCAGCTTTCGCCCGTGCTCGAGTACATCCGCCGCCGGGTCAAGAGCCCTGTCTACATCGACCACAAACGGCTCGCCGAGGCGATCGCCGACGGCCGCGCCGACAGCGCCCGCGAGATCATGGTCGAGCATATCAACAATCTGATGAAGGACGTCGAGAAGTACTGGAAAATGGCCGGCGTCCACGATAAGGAATCCGGATAATGAATCGATTGGACGAGCGTGCGGTTGACCGTGCGCTCCGTCTTTTTTGGGGCATTATTATGTATAGTACATAATAACGGAGGAGGATGGCGATGAACCTGGAGCGGTTTCCCCGCCGGCGCTACACCGAGGGACGGACGCCGGTCGAGTACCTGGCCAACTTTTCGCGGGCGGTGGGCGGTCCGGAGGTGTACGTCAAACGCGACGACCTGCTGGGGCTGACGGGCGGCGGCAACAAGACGCGCAAGCTGGAGTTTCTCGTCGGCGACGCGCTGGCCGGGGGCGCGGATACGCTCATCACCTGCGGGGCGGTCCAGTCGAACCATTGCCGGCTGACACTGGCGGCGGCGGTCAAGGAGGGCCTGAAATGCCGGCTGATTCTGGCGGAGTCGACCCCGGGGGCATACCGCCCGGATGCCGGCGGCAACGTTTTTCTTTATCACCTGCTCGGCGTGGAGCGGATAACGGTCGTGCCGTGGGGGACCGATCTGCCCGCCGCGCTGGCCGCCGCCGCCGCCGAAGCCGCGGCCGAGGGGCGACGGCCCTATATAATCCCGCTGGGCGGCTCGAATCCCATCGGCGCGCTCGGCTATGTCGCCTGTGGGCAGGAGCTCGCCGCCCAGATGGCGGAGACCGGGACGGCCTTCGACAATATCGTGGTGGCGGGCGGCAGCGCCGGCACCCAGGGGAGGCTGCTGCTCGGCCTGAGGAGCGAGGGCTGCCGCGTCCCGGTGACGGGCATCAGTGTCCTCAACCCGCGGGAGGCTCAGGAGAAACTGGTATGGGAGATGGTGGGGAAAACGGCCGACTATCTCGGCATCGCCGTACCGGTGGAACGAAGCGAGATCGCGGTGCGCGACGAGTACCTCGGGCCGGGGTACACGCTGCCGACCGCAGCGATGGTGGAGGCGGTCAAGCTGCTCGCAGCGACGGAGGGCATCCTCCTCGACCCGTCTTACACCGGCAAGGCGATGGCCGGACTCATCGACCTGGCCCGCAAGGGCGTGTTCCCGGCGGGCAGTAAAGTGCTGTTCATTCATACCGGCGGGTGGCCGGCGCTGTTCGCTAGTCAGTCGCTGTTTGTATAGAGTCGGCCGTCGATAAGCCGCACTAATTCTTTCAGGAGGTATTTGCGCGGCCGGTGGGGAATTTTGCCGGAAAGGGCAAAAAAGGTTGGGATGCCATGGATCACGAGCTGGCTCTGTGGGCCGGGTATTCGGCTCTGGGCTTGCTGACGGCGGCGGCGGGCTATTATCCCCTTCACCGGCTGCGCGAGCACCTGGCGCGCCGGGACTCGCCGGCGGCCGCCGGCTGGCTGCGGGCGGCCGACGCCGCAGCCAGCGCCACCCACCCCTATCTGGCTTCGCTTATCTCCCTCGCCGCCGCGTACCACGTTATCGCCATGCTGCTGGCCGGTCCGCTCGGCCTCAAGGCCGGCTCCGGGCTGCTGGTGTCGGCGACGGTGGTTTATATGGCCAATTCGGGCTGGCTGCTCAAATTCCGGCCGCAGGCCGGGCGGGTGCGCCGCGCCCACCGGCTCGGCATGCCTATCATTGTAGCTTTTGCTGTTATCCATTTTTTTCTCTGACAGGGCGTTACTTTTTCCCCCGGCCCGCGTTTATACGGGTGAATGGATATTCAATACATATTCGAGGAGGATTCCGATGTTTAAACGCAGCCTGGTTAGCTTTACCGTACTGTCCCTGCTGGCCGCATGCCTGGCCGGCGCGGCTTTCGCCGCCCCCGCCGAGGGGACCCGCACCGTCACCGTCACCGGCCACGCCGAAGCGGCGGTGGCGCCCGATGTCGCATTCGTGACCGCCGGCATCATCACCACCGGCGCGGATGCCGCGACGGCCCGCGAGGACAACGACCGGACGATGCGGCGGATAATCGACGCCCTCGCCGCCCAGGGCATCGCCAAGGCCAATATCGCCACATCCCAGTTTTCCCTGCAACCTATCTATAAAAACGACGCCAAGGACGGCTCGCCCGGGGCGATCGCCGGCTATCGCCTGCAGAACAGCGTAACCGTGAAGGTGGAGGACCTCGGCAAGATCGGCCCAGTGATCGACGCGGCCTTCGCGGCCGGCGCCAATCAGTTCCATGGCCTGCGTTTCGCCGTGAAGGACGACGGCCGGCTGTACGACGAGCTGTTGCGCAAAGCGGTGCAGGACGGGCGCCACAAAGCGTCGGTGATGGCCGACGCCCTCGGCGTCGCCCTCGGCCAGCCGCTGTCGGTGTCGGAATCCGGCCGCTTCGTGCCGATGCAGGCCGACGCCATGCGGTCTTTTAAGGCGGCAGGAGCGCCGATCGAGGCGGGAACGTTGACGGTGAGCGTGGACGTGAATCTCGTCTTCGGGCTGTAAGGATCGGGAGTTTTCCCAAAGCACCGCACCGGGGTTTAACCGATGGAGCCGCCCTTGGCGTAAAAGCGAAGGGCGGCTTTTTCGCCGTTGCTTTATCGTAAAGGTGACGAAAAATATTCCCGTTCTATGTCTTTTTTGCGAAGCGGCTGACGAGCGGCGGCTGATATGATTATATGGCGACGAGTTATGCTTGGGAACGACCGTTGTGCGGCCGCCGAACATGATTTTGTCGCTTTTTTGAACGGGGCTGGCCGGTACAGCCGGCGGCGCCGATGCGTTATTAAAAGATGGAGGTTTATCACATGGTGCGTTCGATCAAACACAAAATCATCATTGCGATGATATTCACCGGTCTTATCGGGGCGCTGGTCGTCGGGATCTACAACATTTACGACTCTGTCAGGACTAATGAAGAGACGGTCAAACAGTACCGCGCCATTCTCTACGAGCAGTTCGACCGCAATGTCAAGCTGCAGGTGGAAACGGCCGTCAGCCTGGTGCAGGCCGTTTACGAGCAGCAGCGGAAGGGCCTGCTCACCGAAGCGGAGGCCAGGAAGCGGGCCGCCGACATCGTCCGCGAGCTGAGGTTTGACAACGGCAACTACTTCTGGATCGACACCACCGAGGGCGTCAACGTCGTCCTCCTCGGCCGCGACCAGGAGGGCAAAAGCCGTATCGGCGCCAAAGACGCGAAAGGGACAGCGTTCATCAGAGAATTCATAGCCAACAGCGCTAAACCGGAAGGCGGGTATACCGATTACTGGTTCGCGAAGCCAAACCAGACCCAGGAATTGCCGAAGCGGGCCTATACGCTGCTGTTCAAGCCGTATAACTGGATTATCGGCACCGGCAACTGGACTGACGATATCGACGCCTTCGTGAATAAGAAGGCCCAGGAGCAGGCCGCGCAGCTGAGAAGCAAGATCATGGTCGGGATCATGTTCTTGTTGCTCGCGCTGGTGTTGTCGGGGCTGCTGGCGTTTTATCTCGGCAGCAGCCTGGCCAAGCCGTTCCTGGCGATGACGAACAGGATCAAAACCATGGCCGACGGCGACTACTCGCGTGACATCGATCCGGCATTCATGCGCCGCAGCGACGAATTCGGCGAGATGGCCAAGGCGTTCGATACTCTGAACAATAATATGCGTCACGTCATCCGCAATATCATGCAGGCGACCGAGCAGGTTTCCGCTTCGTCGGAGGAGCTGACGGCGAGCGCCGATCAGTCGGCTCAGGCGGCCAACCAGATCGCGGCGTCGATCACGAGCGTGGCCGGCGCGGCGACCGAGCAGGTGGCGGCGGCCAACGAGTCGGCGTCGGTGGTCGAGCAGATGTCGGCCGGCCTCCAGCAGGTGGCGGCGAACGCCAACCAGGTGGCCGCGCAGTCGGCACAGGCGGCGGACAAGGCTAAAACCGGCGGGCAGTCGGTGGACAAGGCGGTCAGCCAGATGGGCCAGATAGAGAATACGGTGAACACGTCGGCCGCGGTCGTGGCCAAGCTGGGCGAACGCTCGAAGGAGATCGGCCAGATCGTCGATACCATCGCCGGCATCGCCGGGCAGACCAACCTGCTGGCGCTGAACGCGGCGATAGAGGCCGCCCGCGCCGGCGAACAGGGCCGAGGCTTCGCGGTGGTGGCCGAGGAGGTCAGGAAACTGGCCGAGCAGTCGCAGGAGGCGGCGAAGAAGATCGCCGACCTTATCGGCGAGATCAGGGGCGACACCGATAAGGCTGTCGTGGCGATGAACGACGGGACGCGGGAAGTGAAGACCGGCGCCGAGGTGGTCAACGCCGCCGGGGTGGCCTTCCGGGAGATCGTCGCGCTGGTGTCGGAGGTTTCCGGCCAGGTGAAGGAGATCTCGGCGGCGGTGCAGCAGATGGCGGGCGGCAGCCAGCAGATCGTGGGCTCGGTGCGCAAGATCGATATGCTGAGCAAGTCGTCGGCGGCCGAAGCCGAGAGCGTGTCGGCGGCGGCCGAGGAGCAGCTGGCGTCGATGGAGGAGATCGCTTCCTCGAGCCAGGCGCTGGCGAAGCTGGCCGAGGACCTGCATGTCACGGTGAACAGGTTCCGGGTGTAAGAGCGGGAACGGACGCCAAAAACACAGCCCCCGGCGGGTTAACGCCGGGGGCAATTTTTTCCTGTTTTTTTGGATAAAATACCCTTTTGCCGGCAGGAATAAAAGGGATAATCGCGAATATTAATCAAATAGTAGTATAATTATTTGCATGCCGGGACATATAATGTACCAGTGGGACAAATATAATCCCGGAGGAGAACACAATGGAGAAAGCCGTCGCCTTGCACCGCAGGATCGCTCCCGAGCTGGTCGGCGTGATCGAAGACAGATTCAATATTCTCCGCCAGATCCAGTTCGCCCAGCCGGTCGGGCGGCGGGCGCTCGCCGTGGCCCTGGACATGGGCGAACGGGTGGTGCGGGCCCAGGTCGATTTTCTCAAGGCCGCCGGCCTGATCGACTTCACGCCCCTGGGGATGTCGGTCACCGAAGAGGGGCAGGGCGTGCTCGAAGAGTTGGCCGGATATGTGCGGGTCCTCCACGGGTTTTCCGCCCTGGAGGAGGAACTGGCGGAGCGCCTGGGGGTGCGGCGGGTGGTGGTCACCCGCGGCGACGCGGACGCCGACCCGGCCTCGCTCCGCGAGCTGGGGCGGGCCGCCGCCGGAGTACTGGGCGGGTATCTGGGAGATAATATGACCGTCGCGGTGAGCGGCGGGTCGACGATGGCCTGGGTGGCCGAAGCGGCGTCCGCCGCCGCGCGGGACGTGACGATCGTGCCGGCCCGCGGCGGCCTGGGCGAAAAGGTGGAGTACCAGGCCAACACGATCGCCGCCGTCATGGCCGGCAAGCTGGGCGGCCGCTACCGGATGCTGCACCTGCCTGACGGCGTGGGCGGCGAGGCCCTCGATGTGCTGCTGGCCCACGATGCCAACCTCAGGGACGTCGACGAGCTTATCCGCAAGGCGGACGTCGTCCTCCACGGCATCGGGCTGGCCGAGGTGATGGCGGCGAGAAGGGTGATCGCGCCGGCGCTGATCAACGAGCTGAAGGCTCGGGGGGCGGCGGGCGAAGCGCTCGGCCAGTACACAACCATCGGCGGCGAAATAGTTTATACAACCGATAGCATCGGGTTGCGCCTCGATGATCTCGGCGGCGTGGGACGGGTGATAGCCGTGGCCGGCGGCCGCAGGAAGGCGGCCGCCATCGTGGCGGTGACCGCCGCCGGCAGCCGCGACGTCCTCGTCACCGACGAGGGGGCGGCCCGCGCTATCAGGGAGATTATAAAGAGCTGACAAAATAAGGAGGAATATATCATGGCAATTAAAGTAGGGATCAACGGCTTTGGCCGCATCGGCCGCAACGTGTTCCGGGCGGCGCTCGGCAATCCGGCGCTGGATATCGTGGCGGTAAACGACCTGACCGACGCCGAAACGCTGGCTCATCTGCTCAAGTACGACTCTGTCCACGGCACGCTGGGTGCCGAGGTCGAAGCCAAGGACGGGAATATCGTCGTCAACGGCAAGACGATCAAGGTGCTCGCCGAGCGCGACCCTGCCAACCTCCCCTGGGGCAGTCTCGGGGTGAGCGTGGTGGTCGAGTCGACCGGACGGTTCACCGACGCCGAGAAGGCGGCCGCCCACCTCAAGGCCGGCGCCAAGAAGGTCATCATCTCCGCCCCGGCGAAGGGCGAGGATATCACGGTGGTGATGGGCGTCAACGACGCCAATTACGACCCCGCCAAACACCACGTAATCTCCAACGCTTCGTGCACGACCAACTGCCTGGCGCCGTTCGCCAAGGTGCTGCACGAGAAGTTCGGCATCAAGCACGGCATGATGACCACCGTCCACTCCTACACAAACGACCAGCAGATCCTCGACCTGCCGCATAAGGACCTGCGCCGGGCGCGGGCCGCGGCGATGTCGATCATCCCGACGACCACCGGCGCCGCCAAGGCTGTCGCTCTGGTGCTTCCCGAGCTCAAGGGCAAGCTGAACGGCTTCTCGCTGCGCATCCCGACCCCCAATGTTTCGATCACCGATCTGGTCGTGGAGGTGGAGCGCCCGACCACCGTCGAGGAGGTCAACGCCGCTCTTAAAGCGGCCAGCGAGAACGAGCTGAAAGGCATCCTCGGCTACTCCGACAAGCCGCTCGTATCCCGCGACTACAACGGCGACCCCCGCTCCTCGATCATCGACGCGCTGTCGACAATGGTGGTGGACGGGTCGCTCGTCAAGGTCATCTCCTGGTACGACAACGAGTGGGGCTATTCGAACAGGGTCGTCGACCTGGTCGCGATGATCGCCAAGAAGGGAATTTAAGGATTATTTCCTGTCAGGAAGGGCGTTTTTGTGGTAGGATAATGGTAAAACTAGGCTTACGCCTGCGCCTGGAGGCTCGGCGCAAGCCGAGTTTTCTTTTCGGCGCGTTTGCGTCATCAGACCTTAAGGGTTCAGTGGAGGTGTGTGAATGAACAAGAAAACCATCCGCGATGTCGACCTCGCCGGCAAGAAGGTGCTGGTGAGGGTGGACTACAACGTCCCGATGGACGGCGGCAACATCACCGACGACACCCGCATCCGGGCCACGCTGCCCACCTTGCGCTATCTGCTCGAGCAGGGGGCGGCGGTTATCCTCGCCAGCCACCTCGGCCGGCCGAAGGGCGGGCCGGCGGCCGAGTTTTCGCTCGCGCCGGTGGCCAAGCGGCTGTCCGACTTGCTCGGCAAAGAGGTGCTGTTCGCGGCCGACTGCGTCGGCGCGGCGGCCGAGGGCCCGGCCAAGGCGCTGAAGCCCGGCCAGGTGCTGATGCTGGAGAACCTCCGGTTCCACAAGGAAGAGGAGAAGAACGACCCCGAATTCGCCCGCCAGCTTGCGGCTCTGGCCGATACATACGTCAACGACGCGTTCGGCGTCTCCCACCGGGCCCATGCCTCGGTGGAGGGCATCACAAAGTATCTGCCGGCGGCGGCCGGCTTCCTGCTGGAGAAGGAGATCGACTTCCTCAGCCGGGCGGTGGGGAGTCCTCCCCATCCGTATGTCGCCATCATCGGCGGCGCCAAGGTGTCGGATAAGATCGGCGTGATCGCCAACCTGCTGACCAAGGTCGACACGCTCATCATCGGCGGCGGCATGGCCAACACCTTCCTCGCCGCCCAGGGGTTCGCCACCGGCAAGTCGCTGGTGGAGGAAGACAAGATCGAGCTGGCCGGCTCGCTCATCAAGGAAGCGGCCGGGCGGGGCGTCAAGCTGCTGCTGCCGGGCGACGTGATCGTGGCCGACCGCTTCGCCGCCGACGCGGCCGCCAAGACGGTGGGCGTCGACGCCATCCCCGCCGGCTGGATGGCCCTCGATATCGGCCCGGCCTCGGCGGCGGCCTTCGCGGCCGCGCTCGCCGGCGCCAGGCTGATCGTCTGGAACGGCCCGATGGGCGTGTTCGAGATGGACGCCTTCGCCAGGGGCACGGTCGCCGTGGCGGCGGCGGTGGCGTCGTCCGGCGCGGTGAGCGTCGTCGGCGGCGGCGACTCGGTGGCGGCGATCGAGAAGGCCGGCCTGCAGGATAAGATCAGCCACATCTCGACCGGTGGCGGCGCGTCGCTGGAGTTTTTGGAAGGCAAAGTGCTGCCAGGCGTGGCGGCACTCAGCGATAAGTAATAAGGGGGCGTCCGTTGATAAGCCCCCATCTGCAGCGTTGCTCCTCAGAGCGATTGCTTGCGTACTACGTGTACGCGGCGCGGCTCGCTCTTCCGGTGCGCCTTGCATCTGGGGACTTCTGAACGGCCGCGAGGAGGTCCAATTATGAGAAAACCGATTATCGCCGGCAACTGGAAAATGCACAAAACGATCGCAGAAACTACCGGCTTGATAAAAGACCTTGCGCCCCTGGTGGGCGGCGCGGCGGCCGAGGTGGTCGTCTGCCCGCCCTTCACGGCGCTGGCGGCGGCTAAGACGGCGCTAGCCGGCACGGCGATCGGGCTCGGCGCCCAGGATATGCACTGGGAGAAACAGGGGGCCTACACCGGCGAGGTTTCGGCCGCGATGCTAACGGACGCCGGCTGCGGCTACGTGATAATCGGCCACTCCGAGCGGCGCCAGTACTTCGCCGAGACTGATGAGACGGTGAATAAGAAGCTTCACGCCGCCATCGCGGGCGGCCTCGTCCCGATTGTGTGCGTCGGCGAGACGCTGGCCGAACGGGAAGCGGGCGCCACCGAGCGGGTGGTGGAGCGCCAGGTCCGCCAGGGCCTGGCCGGGCTGACCGCCGGGCAGGCGGCCGCGATTGTGATCGCCTATGAGCCGGTGTGGGCCATCGGTACGGGCCGCACCGCCTCCGCCGAGGACGCCAATGCGGTGTGCGCTTTCATCCGCCGCCTGACGGCCGGGCTGTTCGGCCAGGCGGCGGCCGACGCGGTGCGCATCCAGTACGGCGGCAGCGTCAAGGCCGAGAATATCGCCGAGCTGATGGGCAAGACCGAAATCGACGGCGCCCTGGTGGGCGGCGCCAGCCTGGACGCGGCAACATTCGCCAAAATCGTTAATTATTGAAACGAGTTGATATTGTGAGTAAACTCGCCACACCCATTGCCCTTGTCATCCTCGACGGCTGGGGGGTCGGCGACGCGTGCGACGCCAGCAACGCCATCGCCCGCGGCGATACCCCCCACCTGACCCTCCTTTCCGAGCTTTATCCCAATACGGTGCTGGCCTGCGCCGGCGAGGCGGTCGGCCTGCCGGACGGGCAGATGGGCAACTCCGAGGTGGGGCATCTGAATATCGGCGCCGGGCGCGTCGTGTATCAGGAGCTGACCCGCATCTCGAAGGCCATCCGCGACGGCGACTTTTTCGCCAACCCGGTGCTGGGCGAGGTGGTCGCGGCGGTCAAGAGCAGCGGCTCCGCCCTCCATCTCATGGGCCTGGTATCGGACGGCGGCGTCCACAGCCATATCGAGCATATCTACGGCCTGCTGGAGCTGGCCAGGAGCGCCGGTCTTTCCAGGGTCTATATCCACGCTTATCTCGACGGGCGCGACGTGCCGCCCTCGAGCGCCCTCCAGTTCATCGACGCCCTCGAGGCCAAGGCGGCCGAGCTCGGTGTCGGCACCATCGCCACGATTTCCGGCCGCTACTTCGCCATGGACCGCGATAAGCGCTGGGAACGGGTGGAGAAGGCTTACGCCGCCCTCGTGCGCGGCGAGGGCGAGCGCGCCCCCACCGCCAGGGCGGCGGTGGAGCGGGCCTACGCGCGCGGCGAGACGGATGAATTCGTCCTGCCGACGGTTGTGGAGTGCTGCGGCGATTGCGGCATCAGGGCGGGCGACGGCGTCATTTTCTTCAACTTCCGCCCCGACAGGGCCCGCCAGCTTACCCGCGTGTTCACCGACAAGGACTTCGCGGCATTCCCGCGCGACTATATGCCGCTCCATTTCGCCACCTTCACCCAGTACGACGAGACGCTGCCGGCGCCGGTCGCCTTCCCTCCCCAGTGCATAAGGAACACGCTCGGCGAGGTTTTCAGCGCCGCGGGGCTCACCCAGCTGCGGATCGCCGAGACGGAGAAATACGCCCACGTCACATACTTTTTCAACGGCGGCGAGGAGAAACCGCTGCCCGGCGAGGACCGGGCGCTCATCCCGTCGCCCAAGGTGGCGACCTACGACCTCAAGCCGGAGATGAGCGCCGTGGAGGTCGCCGACCGGGCGGTGGCCGAGATACGCTCCGGCAGGTACGACCTCATCGTGGTGAACTTCGCCAACGGCGACATGGTCGGCCACACCGGCGACCTGGACGCCGCCATCAAGGCGGTGGGGGTCGTCGACAAATGCGTCGGCAGGGTGACGGAAGCCATCCGCGACCGCGGCGGCATCGCCTGCATCACCGCCGACCACGGCAACGCCGATTGCATGGTCGACGCCTGCAGCGGCGGGGCGCTGACCGCCCATACATTGAACCCCGTGCCTTTCATCCTCGTTTCCGAAAAGCACCGCCAGGCCAAGCTCCGTGCCGGCATCCTCGCCGACATCGCGCCGACGATCCTCGACCTGGCCTCGCTCAAAGCGCCGGCGGAAATGACCGGCAGTACGCTCATCATCAAGGAGGGAAAATAATGACAACAATCACCGACGTATTCGCCCGCGAGATCATGGATTCGCGCGGCAACCCGACCGTCGAGGTGGACGTGGTGCTGGAGGACGGCTCGCTGGGCCGCGCCGCCGTGCCTTCGGGGGCTTCCACCGGCGCGTACGAGGCTGTGGAGCTGCGCGACGGCGACAAGGGCCGCTACCAGGGCAAAGGGGTCCTGACGGCGGTGGAGAATGTCAACAACATCATCGCCACCGAGATCATCGGCCTCGACGCCCTCGACCAGACCGACATCGACGCCATCATGCTGAAACTCGACGGTACCCCCAACAAGGCCAAGCTGGGCGCCAACGCCATCCTCGGCGTGTCGATGGCGGTCGCCAAGGCCGCGTCCGTCTCCCTGGGCATGCCGCTCTACAAATACCTCGGCGGCGTCAACGCCAAGGAACTGCCTGTGCCGATGATGAATATCATGAACGGCGGCAAACACGCCGACAACAACGTCGATATCCAGGAGTTCATGGTCATGCCGGTGGGCGCCGCCTCCTGGACCGAGGCGCTCAGGATGTGCGCCGAGATCTACCATACCCTGAAGAAGGTCCTCAAGGACAAGGGCCTGGCGACCGCCATCGGCGACGAAGGCGGCTTCGCTCCCAACCTGGCGTCCAACGAGGAAGCCCTCAAGGTGATCGTGGCCGCGATCGAGAAGGCCGGCTACAAGCCCGGCGAGCAGGTGGCGCTGGCGCTCGACGTCGCCGCGACCGAGCTTTTCGAAAACGGCAACTACAATCTCGCCGGCGAGGGGATCGTCAAGACGCCGGCCGAGATGGTCGCCTACTATGAGGGCCTGGTCGCCAAGTACCCGATCGTTTCGATCGAGGATGGTATGAGCGAGGACGACTGGGACGGCTGGAAGCTACTGACCGACAAGCTCGGGAGTAAGATCCAGCTGGTCGGCGACGACCTGTTCGTCACCAACACCGAGCGCCTGGCGCGTGGCATCGGCAGCAAGACCGCCAACTCCATCCTCGTCAAGGTCAACCAGATCGGCACCCTGACCGAGACGTTCGACACCATCGAGATGGCCAAGCGGGCCGGTTACACCTGCGTCATCTCGCACCGCTCGGGCGAGACTGAGGACGCCACCATCGCCGACATCGCCGTGGCTGTCAACGCCGGCCAGATCAAGACAGGCGCCCCGGCCCGCACCGATCGGGTGGCCAAGTACAACCAGCTGCTGCGCATCGAGGAGGAGCTGGGCGAGGCGGCCAGATTCAGGGGCAACGACGTGTTCTACAACCGCAGGAAGTAAGGGACAATGGAAGAGCCCCGGCGATGCCGGGGCTTTTTGTCGCGCGCATAGCCCCATAACCAAGTCTTTCTGGGTATTTGTTCCGGGCTGGAAGGGAAAAAATGTCCAAAGCGGGAATAATATATGATATTTTTCGGATATACGGTGGAGGGGAAATACAATGCAGAAATGTTGCGAAACCATTCTCGATGCGGTGGGGAGAACACCACTCGTATTCCTCCGGCGCATCTCGCCGGCCGGAGGGGCGAAGATTTACGCCAAGGTGGAATGCGTCAACCCCGGCGGCAGCATCAAGACCCGTACCGCCCTCGGCATGATCGAGGCGGCCGAAAGGGCCGGCCAGCTAAAGCCCGACTCGGTCATCGTCGAGGTGACGAGCGGCAACCAGGGGATCGCCATGGCGATGATCGGCGCCGTCAAGGGCTACAAGGTCCGCATCGTCATGCCCGAGAACATGAGCGTGGAACGGCAGAAGCTCATCAAGGCCTACGGAGCTGAGATAATCCTGACTCCGGCGGGGGCGAGCATCACCGAGGCGATCGAAAGCGCGCTGGCCGTCGCCGACGAGATGGCCGCCAAGGACAGCTGCGTTTTTCTGCCCCGCCAGTTCGAAAATGTCAACAACCCCGATATCCACCGCCGCACAACCGGCCAGGAGATCCTCGCCCAGATGGCGGGTCCTGTGGACGCGTTCGTGGCCGGCTTCGGCACCGGCGGCACCATCACCGGCATCGGCGAGGTCCTCAAACAGGCCAACCCGAACGTCAGGATCTTCGCCGCCGAGCCGGACAACGCCGCCATCCTGGCCGGCAAGCCGATCGGCCATCATATCCAGCAGGGCATCGGCGACGGTGTCATTCCGCCCATATTGAACCGCGACATCATCGACGACCTCGTGCTGGTCAGTGACGACGATGCCTGCGAGGCCGCCCGCCGCCTCGCCCGCGAGGAAGGCATCCTCTGCGGCGTCTCCAGCGGCACGAACGCCTGCGCGGCGATCAAGATCGCCCGTCAGCTCGGCCCCGGCAAGAGCGTGGTGACGGTGCTGCCGGATACGGGAGAGCGGTATTTGAGCACCTGCCTATTTTGATTGTTATCGCCAACCTGGAAAGAGGGCCGATGGCCCTCTTCTTGTTATTTTTGGCAAATAATACAACACATTCTGCCAAACGGTGTATATTATTTGTGTATAACAGCGAAAATATATCGTAAAAGGCGATTGTCAAGCTATTTGCTATTTGGTAAAATAAAGTGGTACAAAAGGGTAGGGGGTGTAAAGTAGTGTATAACGCGCTTATGATTCTCGACGGCATACTGTCCATCGCGATTATCGCCGTCGTCGTGATGCAGTCCAGCAAAAGCGCCGGCATGTCCGGGGCGATCGCCGGCGGGGCCGAGACGATTTTCGGCGGCAAGCGGAAAGGGCTGGACGAAATCCTCTCCAAGGCCACCATGGTTCTCGGTGTCCTGTTTGGCGTCGTTACCCTGGCCCTGGCCAAGATGTCGATGTAGTCGCTTGCCGGGGCAACTGTCCCGGGGGAAGAATTGTTCCGCGGAGATTCCGGGAAATGTAACCCATTTCCCGTAATTTATTGCCCATAAGGAGGAGTGGTAGTTTGGATACCTATCTTATTATTTCCACGCTGACGGGGGTTTTGGCGCTGCTGTTCGCTTACTTTCTGGCCAGCAGCATCAGCAAGGCCGACGCCGGTAACGAGCGGATGCGCGAGATCGCCGGCTACATCCACGAGGGAGCCATGGCCTTCCTGTATCGCGAATACCGTTACCTTGTCGTTTTCGCCGCCGTTGTCTTCATAATCTTATCGATATTCATCAACTGGCAGACAGCCGTATGCTACATCGCCGGCGCCCTTTGCTCGGTGCTGGCCGGCTACTTCGGCATGCAGGTGGCCACCAAGGCCAACGTCCGCACCACCGAAGCCGCCCGCCACGGCATGGGGGCGGCGATCAAGATCGCTTTCTCCGGCGGCGCCGTCATGGGCATGTCGGTGGCCGGCCTGGGCGTGCTCGGCCTGGGCGCGATGTTCCTTTTCTTCGCCAAGGATGTCAACTATATCGCCGGCTTTAGCCTGGGGGCAAGCTCCATCGCCCTCTTCGCCCGTGTCGGCGGCGGTATATACACTAAAGCGGCCGACGTCGGCGCCGACCTTGTCGGCAAGGTCGAGGCCGGCATCCCTGAGGACGATCCCCGCAACCCGGCGGTTATCGCCGACAACGTCGGCGACAACGTCGGCGACGTGGCCGGCATGGGCGCCGACCTGTTCGAGTCCTACGTCGGCGCCATGGTTTCCGCCTTCGCGCTCGGCGCCGTTCTTTTCAAGGGCGGCGAGGGCATCCTCTTCCCCATCGCCCTGTGCGCCCTCGGTATCGTCGCCTCGATAATCGGCGTGCTGGTCGGCCGTGGCAGCAACGCGGCTAACCCCCAGGCCGCCCTCAACATGGGCACTTACGTGGCCGGCATCCTGACGATCGTCGCCGCCGGCGTTCTGAGCTACCTGCTCTTCGGCAACCTCAAAGCGTTCTTCGCCCTTACCGCCGGCCTGGTCTCCGGCCTGGCCATCGGCAAGGTGACCGAAATATACACCTCCGGCGACTACAGTCATGTCAAGAAGATCGCCGAGCAGTCGCAGACCGGCCCGGCGACCACCATCATCTCCGGCATGGCGGTCGGTATGTATTCCACCATGTGGCCGATGCTGTTCATCACCGTCGGCATGCTGGTATCCTACTATGTCATGGGCGGCGGCACGATGGGCCTGTACGGCATCTCGCTGGCGGCGGTCGGCATGCTGTCGACCACCGGCATCACCGTGGCGGTCGACGCCTACGGCCCCATCTCCGACAACGCTGGCGGCATCGCCGAGATGTCGGAGCTGCCCCACTCTGTCCGTGAAGTAACCGACAAACTCGACGCGGTCGGCAACACCACCGCCGCTATCGCCAAGGGCTTCGCCATCGGCTCGGCGGCCCTCACCGCCCTGGCGCTGTTCGCCGCTTACTCCGAGGTCGTCGCCCTGAAAGCAATCGACCTCCTCGACCCGCTCACCCTCGGCGGCCTGTTCATCGGCGCGATGGTGCCCTTCCTGTTCGGCGCCCTGACGATGGAAGCGGTCGGCAAGGCGGCCAACGAGATGATCGAGGAAGTCCGCCGCCAGTTCCGCGAGATCCCCGGCCTGATGGAGGGCAAAGCCAAGGCCGAGTACGCCAAGTGCGTCGATATCGCCACCGGCGCGGCCCTGCATAAGATGGTCGTGCCCGGCACGCTGGCCGTCATCCTGCCGCTGGCCGTCGGCCTCATCCTCGGCACCGAGAGCCTGGCCGGCTTCGTGGCCGGCGCGCTCGTGACCGGCGTCCTTGTGGCCGTATTCATGGCCAACGCCGGCGGCGCCTGGGACAACGCCAAGAAATACATCGAAGGCGGCGAGTACGGCGGCAAGGGCAGCCTCGCCCACAAGGCCGCGGTCGTCGGCGACACGGTCGGCGATCCCTTCAAGGATACCTCCGGTCCGGCGATGAACATCCTCATCAAGCTGATGACCATCGTCTCCCTGGTATTCGCGCCCGTGTTCGTCAAGTATGGCGGCATGATCTCCCATATCCTCAAATAGCGACTCCACGACGATGTGGGCCGCAGCAACGGGATACCCGGCTGCGGCCCTTGTTTTTTGCGCCTGACATACATCATAAATATTACATAAACGGAAGGAATTGGTTATTGGGCGACGAATTAGAGAAGCGGAATAATTTTTCCGGGATTATAAGTGAAGAAGGTGGTTCGCGGAAGGAGACAATAGGTGCCACCGAGATTGGAACGTTTTAACGAGAAAGGGGTATTCCAGTGCAAGGTATCGAGGAGTTTATCGCCGATATGGCCGACTTCGTCTGGGGGTTGCCACTGATAATCCTGCTGTTCGGAACGCACTTGTATTTGACTTTTAGACTTGGCTTCATCCAGCGCTATCTCGGCAAAGCGATCAAGCTTTCGTTGACCCGCTCCACCGAAGGGCGGGGGGATGTCAGCCAGTTCGGCGCCCTGACGACGGCGCTGGCCGCGACGATCGGCACAGGCAACATCGTCGGCGTGGCCACCGCGGTGGCGGCTGGCGGCCCGGGGGCGGTGCTCTGGATGTGGCTGACCGGCGTGTTCGGTATCGCCACCAAATATGCGGAAGCGCTGCTGTCGGTCAAGTACCGGGTTCAGACCGAGGACGGCCAGATGGCCGGCGGGCCGATGTACGTTCTCGAGCGCGGCCTCAATATGAAGTGGCTGGCCGTCGTGTTCGCGGCCCTGACGGCGATCGCCGCCTTCGGCATCGGCAACACCGTGCAGGCCAACTCGATCGCCTCGATGCTCAAGGAAACCTATAACGTTTCGCCGTATGTGTCCGGGATCGTCATGACCGTCCTGACCGCCATGGTCATCCTCGGCGGCATCAAGTCGATCGCCCGCGTGTGCGAGGCGTTTGTGCCCTTCATGGCCATCTTCTATGTCGCCGGCTGTGTAATCATCCTGCTGTCCGGCTTCTCCACAATCCTCGACAGCATTTCGCTTATCGTCAGCAGCGCCTTCAGCGGCCAGGCTGCGGTGGGCGGCTTCCTCGGGGCGGGCATGAAGGAAGCGATGCGCTTCGGTATCGCCCGCGGCCTGTTCTCGAACGAGTCCGGCCTCGGCAGCGCGCCGATCGTGGCCGCGGCCGCGCAGACGAAGAATCCCGTCCGGCAGGCGCTCGTCTCCAGCACCGGCACATTCTGGGACACGGTGGTGGTGTGCGCCATGACCGGCCTGGTGCTGGTCAACACCGGCGTCTGGCAGCAGGGTCTCAAGGGCGCCGCGCTGACCAAGAGCGCTTTCGCCACCATCCCCGTCGTCGGCCCGTTCGTGCTGGCGATCGGCCTGCTGACTTTCGTGTTCTCCACCATCCTCGGCTGGTCGTACTACGGCGAGAAGGCGGCCGAGTACCTGTTCGGCAAAGGGGTGATCAAGCCGTACCGCTACCTGTGGGTCGTGGCGGTGTTCCTGGGTTCGATCGCCAGCCTGCCGGCGGTGTGGAATTTCGCCGACGCCGCCAATGGCTTGATGGCCATCCCCAACCTTGTTTCCCTGCTGCTCCTGAGCGGCGTGCTTGTGTCCGAGACCCGCGAATACCTCTGGAACGGCAATCTCGACCACGAGCCGGCCGACTTCGCCGCCGCCCCGGGCGACAAGGCGAAGGGCAAGGGCTGATAATATCCGTGAAAGAAACCTGCCGCCGGCACAATGCCGGCGGCAGGTTTCTTTTACCGGCCGTCGTCGCTTTCCAGCAGGTCGACGAACGCCTTTTCCGCGGCGTTGTATTCCTGGCCGGCCCGCGAGATGAGCAGGAAGCGCCTGTCGATGGTGTTCAGCCGGTTCAGCGGCACTTCCGCCAGGCGTCCGGTGGCCAGCTCGTGGCTGATGGCGACCGAGCTGATCAGCGAGATGCCGATTCTTTCCTCGACCGCCAGCTTGATTGACTCGTGGTTGGCCATCTCGATGACTGTTTCGAAAACGAGGTTTTCCTGGTGGATGAATTTGTCGACAACCGACCGCATGCCCGAATCCGGGCGGCTGTGGATGAAGACGTGGCCGCGCGTAAGCTCCCGCGGCTCGACGAGGCTGCGGCCGCACCATTCGTGGCCCGGCCAGACGATGAGCGAGAGGTGGTCGCGGGACACCGGACGGGACTTGAGGGCGGGGTCGGCCAGCCAGTTGAGGTTGTGGCCGACGAGTCCCAGGTCGATATCGTCGGAGCGCACGGCGTCGATTATCTTATAGCCGTAGTCGGTCTTGACCGACAGCTCGATGTGGGGGTAGCGGTCCTTATAACGGCGCAGGAGGGAGGGGAGCAGATAGGTGCTGACCGTCGACGAGGCGCCGAGCCTCAGCCGCCCTTTGCCGAGGCTGTTGACCTCCTTGATCCTGGCGGGGAGCGAGCCGAGGGTGTCGATTACCTCTTTGGCGGTTTTATAGAGCACCCGGCCCTCGGGGGTCACGTTGCAGCGCTTGCCGACCCTGGTGAACAACGCCACCCCGAAGTGGCGCTCCAGCGCGGCGATCTGCTGGCTGACCGACGACTGGGCCATATATAGGCATTCGGCGGCCCGCACGAACGATTTCTGTTCCACCACCAGGCAGAAGGTCTGCAGCTGCTGAAAGGTCATGCCATCACCTGCTTATAAGATTTTTCTTATCATTTCAATTGTAATTTATACGTTGTATCTTATCAATCCTTCCTGTATGATTAGTGCTATCAATATTGATAAATTTTTGGAAGGGGGCCTTTTTCTGGAACTGCTGTTTATCGCACCAATCGCCGGTCTTGTCGCTCTGCTGTTCGCTGCCTATCTGATGGTCAGCGTGCTGAGAGAGAGCCCCGGCACCCAAAAGATGCAGGATATCTCCCAGGCCATATTCGAAGGGGCCATGGCGTTTCTCAACCGCCAGTACCGCACCCTTGTGCCGTTCACCGCAATCGTATTTGTCATTCTTTACTACTTCGGCAGTTATCAACTGGCAGTATCCTTTCTCGTCGGGGCGGTATGCTCGGCGATCGCCGGCTATGTAGGCATGACGTCGACGACCAAATCCAACGCCCGCACCACCGAAGCGGCCCGCCACAGCCTGAACAAGGCGCTGAGCGTGTCGTTTAGGGCCGGAGCGGTCATGGGGATGGCGGTGGCCGGCCTCGGCCTGCTCGGCGTTTCGCTGCTCTATGTCGTTTTCCGCGACCCCGTCGTCATCAACAGCTTCGCTTTCGGCGCCAGCGCCATAGCGTTCTTCGCCCGCATCGGCGGCGGCATCTTCACCAAGGCCGCCGATGTCGGCGCCGACCTCGTCGGCAAGGTGGAGGCCGGCATCCCCGAGGACGACCCCCGCAACCCGGCCGTGATCGCCGACAATGTCGGCGACAACGTCGGCGACACCGCCGGCATGGGCGCCGACCTGTTCGAGTCTTACGGCGCCACCGCCATCGCCGCCATGCTGATCGGCAACACCCTGTTCGGGGTCAACGGCGTGCTTTTCCCGCTGCTCGTGGGCGCGGCCGGCATCGCCGCCGCCATCGCCAGCACATTCCTGGTGCGCACCGGCGAGAACGGCAACCCGCAGGCGGCTCTCAACCGCGGCCTGTGGGGCACCAACATCCTCACCGCCGTCATCTGCTACTTCCTGGCCATCAACACCTTCGGCGCCGAAAAGGGCCTCGGCATCTTCATCGCCATCGTCGCCGGCCTGGCCGTCAATGTCCTCGTCGGCCTGATAACCGAGTACTACACTTCCCACGCCCACTTCCCGACCCGCGACATCGCCGATTCCTCGCGGACCGGCGCGGCCACCAACATCATCTCCGGCGTGGCCACCGGCCTCAAGAGCACCGCGCTGCCGATGATCGTGTTCGCGGTCGCCACCTATGTCGCCTACACGTACGCTGGCATCTACGGCATCGCGATGGCGGCCATGGGCATGCTGTGCACCGCCGGCATGGTGGTGGCGGTCGACTCGTTCGGTCCGGTCGCCGATAACGCCGGCGGCATCGCCGAGATGGCCGAGCTGCCCAAGGAGATCCGCAAAACGACCGACAAGCTCGACGCGGTCGGCAACACGACCGCCGCCATAGCCAAGGGCTTCGCCATCGGCTCGGCGGCCCTGACCGCGCTGGCCCTGTTCACCGCCTTCGGCGAAGAGGTGGCCAAGAACCCGAAACTCGGCGGTCTGCTGCAGGACGGCCACCTGGTCGTCAACCTCACCGAGCCGGGTGTCATCATCGGCATCTTCCTCGGCGCCGCCCTGCCGTTCCTGGTATGCGCCTTCACCATGGAGGCGGTCGGCAAGGCCGCGTTCGAGATGATCGGCGAGGTCCGCCGCCAGTTCCGCGAAATCCCCGGCATCATGGAAGGCACCGGCCGGCCGGATTACGCCCGCTGCGTCGATATCAGCACCAAGGCCGCCATCCGGGAGATGCTCCTCCCCGGCGTGTTCGCCGTGGGGGCGCCGCTGATCGTCGGCTTCCTCATGGGCGCCAAGGCGCTCGCCGGGTTCCTGGCCGGTGTCACCGCCGCCGGCGTGCTGCTCGCCATCTTCATGTCCAACGCGGGCGGCGCCTGGGACAACGCCAAGAAATTCATCGAAGCCGGCCAGCACGGCGGCAAGGGCACCCCGGCCCACGCCGCGGCCGTCATCGGCGACACGGTCGGCGACCCGTTCAAGGACACCTCCGGCCCGGCGATGAATCCGCTCATCAAGGTGGCGGGGACGATATCGCTGATAATCGCACCATTATTGTTCTTCTAGAAACGACGAAAGACACCGGCTTTGAAAGCCGGTGTCTTTTTTGTTCTAGCTACATCGAGTGGAGGCCGATGCAGTTGCCTTCGCTGTCTTCGAAGAGGCCGAAGAAGCCGTATTGCCCGATATCCGTTTTGGGGACGAGCGTTTTGCCGTTGTGGGCGGCGACTTTGGCGAGGGTGGCGGTGATGTCGGGGACGGCGAAGTAGATGATTGTGCCGGTGTGGGACGGCACGTTCTCCTTGCCCTTTACGAGCGCGCCGCCTGCGCCGATGGCGTTCATCTCCATCGGGAACATGGCCATCTGCCGCTCCCCGGAGTCGACGATTTCGAGCCTGAAGCCGAAGACCGCTTCGTAGAAGGCTTGGCCGCGCGCCATATCGGTCACGGGAATTTCGAACCAGATCACCGGGTTGACTTTGTCAGCCATATTCATCACGCTCCTGTATGCTTACTGAGTTTATTATAACCCGCGCGGGGCTGTGGCAGCCATATTTACCCAGAAATAGCGGCCGAATCGCCCCGCTTTGCCTGGCCGTGCCTGAAAATGGTATAATGTATGGTACCAAGGAAATGGAGGGATGCCTGGTGGCGATCATGCGCGGGGCCGAGCCGTTCCTCCTGCCGGGGGGCGACCGAGGCGTGCTGCTTATCCACGGCTTCACCGGCGCACCGGCCGAGATGCGCCTTTTGGGCGAGCATCTGCACGGCAGGGGATACACCGTCCTGGGGCCGCGCCTGGCGGGGCACGGCAGCAGCCCGGCCGAGATGGCTGGCACCAGGTGGCCGCATTGGTACGGCGATGTGGAGGACGGCTACCACCTGCTGCGGGGCATGTGCCGGGAGGTGGCGGTCGTCGGCCTGTCGATGGGCGGGCTGCTGGCCCTCAAGCTGGCGGCCGAGCACCCGGTGGAAAGGGTCGTCGCTATCAACGCGCCGATATATCTGCTCGACAAGCGCCTGCCGCTGCTGCCGTTCTTCCGCCTGTTCCGCAATTTCCAGCGCCAGGAGAAGCGGCGGTTGACGGTCAACGAGCGCTACAACGTTTCCTACGATTATATGCCGCTGGTCTGCGTGGTCAGCCTGTTGGAACTCGTTAAGCATGTGGACAGACTGCTGCCGCTCGTCACCCGCCCGGCTTTCCTCGTCCAGTCGCGCCACGACCGGACGGTGCGGCCGGAGAGCGCCCTGCACATCCACAGCCGCCTCGGCAGCCGGGACAAGAAGATAAGCTGGCTGGAGCGGTCGGGACACGTGGCGACCATCGATGTGGAGCACGAGCGGCTTTTCCGCTATATCGACAGTTTTTTGACGGCAATACCGACCGACGACTGAAGGGAGATAAGCTAATGGGAGAAGAACGCAACACCTGGTGTTTCGCCTGCGGGCCGGACAACCCCATCGGCCTGAAGCTGAATTTCAGCGAGGAGGGGGACAAGTACGTGGCCCGCTTCACCGCCGGCCCTGAGCACCAGGGCTACGACGGCATCGTCCACGGCGGCATCGTGAGCACGCTGCTGGACGAGATCATGGCCCGCTATCCGTACGCCAAGGGCGAGAATACCGTGACCGCCCGCCTGGAGATAAGATACCGCCAGCCGACCCCGGTGGGCAAGGAGCTGACCGTGACCGGATGGATCGTGAGCAAGCGGGGCAGGATATACGAAACAGCCGGCACGGTAGCGCTGGCTGACGGCACCGTCACCGCCGAGGGCAAAGCGACGGTGATGGTTATGAGGAAGTGAAACGATGATTCTCCGGGATAGAATCCTCGCCTTTATGCGCGAGGAGGCATACAAGCCGCTGGCGCCTGACGACCTGGCCGCCGGGCTCGGGCTGAAGGCGCAGGAGTTGGCCGATTTTTGGCCGCTGCTGGCGCGGCTGGAAGAGGACGCCGAGGTTATCAAGACCAGATTCGGCAAGTTCGGCGTGCCCGAGCGCATGAACCTGGTGGTGGGGGTGCTGTCGGCCAGCGAAAAGGGCTTTGGCTTCGTCATCCCCGATAATCCCGACGAGGCTGATGTGTATATTCCCCCCGATGCGATGGGCGGCGCGCTGAACCGCGACCGGGTGGTCGCCAGGGTGCACGGCCAGCGGCCGGGCGGCAAGGCCCGCGAGGGGGAGATAATCCGGGTGGTCAAAAGGGCCAACACCAAAATCGTCGGCACTTTTGAGGCCAGCCGCCATTATGCGTTCGTGACGCCGGACGATGCCCGTCTCCGCCAGGATGTTTTCGTGCCGCAGGGCGAGTGGGGCGAGGCGGAGAACGGCGCGAAGGTGGTGGTGGAGATCACCCGCTGGCCGGAGGGAAAACGGAGCGCCGAGGGCCGGGTGACGGAGGTGCTGGGCCGCAAGGGCGACCCGGGCATCGAGATCCTCGCCATTATCAGGAACCATAACCTGTCGACCGCGTTCCCTCCCGAGGTGGAGGCCGCCGCCGCCCGCTGCCGCGAGACGGTGGGTGAGGGGGAAACGAAGGGGCGCCGCGATCTGCGCGAGCTGCCGGTGGTGACCATCGATTCCGAGGACGCCAAGGATCTCGACGACGCCGTGTATGTGGAACGGCGTCAAAACGGCCATTATCTGCTCGGCGTTCATATCGCCGATGTCAGCCATTATGTGAAAGAGAACAGCCCGCTCGACGACGAGGCCCGGGAGCGCGGGACAAGTGTTTACCTTGTCGACCGCGTGTTGCCGATGCTGCCCCATCGCCTCTCGAACGGCATCTGCTCTTTGAACGCCGGCGTCGACCGGCTGGCGATGTCGGCGCATATGGAGATCGACCCGCGCGGGCGGGTGGTGAACTACGAGCTTTTCCCGAGCGTCATCCGCGTCCACACCCGGCTTTCCTATAATATTGTTCGCCGCATCCTCGCCGAGGATGACGCGGAGCTGAAGGAGCAGTACCGGCCGCTCCTCGGCCAGCTGGCCGAGATGGAGCGCCTGTGTCATATCCTCCGCCAGCGGCGGCTGAACCGCGGCGCCATCGATTTCGATTTCCCCGAGCTCAAGGTCAAGCTGGACGGGCAGGGGCGGCCGGTGGCGGTGGAGAAGCGGGTGCGCAGCATCGCGGAGTCGATCGTCGAGGAGTTCATGCTGGCGGCCAACGAGACGGTGGCCGAGCATATGGACAAGCTGGGTGTGCCGTTCGTTTTCCGCGTCCACGAGGAACCCGACCCGGAGAAGATGACCAAGCTCAACAACCTGCTCCATAATTTCGGGCAGGCGCTTTCCAAGCCGGACGACATCCGTCCCAAGGCGCTGCAGAAGGTGCTGGGCCGGGTGGCCGGCCGGCCGGAGGAGCGGCTGATAAGCACGGTGATGCTCAGGTCGCTGAAGCAGGCACGCTACGAGGCGGAGAACCTCGGCCATTTCGGCTTGGCGGCCACGTATTATACCCATTTCACTTCGCCTATCCGGCGCTATCCCGACCTCATCGTCCACCGCATCCTGCGCGAGACTTTTAGGTCTGGCGATATCTCCGCCAAACGCCGCCAGAAACTGGCCGCCATCCTGCCGGAGATATCCCTCCACTCGTCGCAGCGCGAACGGGCGGCGGCGGAGGCGGAACGGGAGACGGTCGACCTCAAGAAGGTCGAGTATATGGCCCAGTTCATCGGCGACGAGTTCGCCGGGGCGATCAGCGGCGTGACGGCATTCGGCCTGTTCGTCGAGCTGGAGAACGGCATCGAGGGGCTCGTCCACGTGTCGAGCATGGATGACGATTATTACCGCTACGACGAGGAGCGCTATTCGCTTATCGGCCAGCGGACCGGCAAGGTGTACCGCCTGGGCGACGCGGCGAAGGTGACGCTGGTGAAGGTCAACCCGGCGGAACGGACGATCGATTTTGTGCTGGCCGGCGACGCCGCGGAGCGCGGGCCGAAGGGCCGCAGGGGCAAGGGCGGCGGCCAGGGCCGCAAGCCGGGCACCGGCGATAAGGGCAAGCAGGTCAGGAGCGGCGGCCAGGGCCGCACGGCCAAGGGGGACGGCAAGAAGCCTGCACAGGCCGCGGCCGGAGGCGGGAAACCCGCGGGCGAGGCGGCGAAGAAGCAGCCGCCGGGTACGAAGCGCAAGCGGCCGCGGAGCTCTGGCAAAAGACGGACAAAATCTGGCAAAACTCTGACATAAACTCTGACATATACTCTGGCTTTTGCCCTGACATGTGGAAGGGTAGGCGTTATTTCCCGGAAATAAGATAGAAACCGACAGGGAGAGAAGAGGATGGATCGCAGGGATTTCCTGAGGATGGCCGCTCTGGCCGGGCTGGGGGCGGCGCTGCTGCCCGGCTGCGCGCCGGCGCCGGCCAAGCCGTCGACTCCGCCCCGGGCCGACGTGGGTGCGGGACGGGAGGCTGCGGCCGCGCCGCCGCCCGGCGGCGGGCTGGTGGTGTCCGAGGGCGCTGACCCGGCGGAGATGCTGGCGCGGGGCCTGGCGGCCCTTGGCGGCATCGGGGCGTTGGTGAAGCCGGGGGCGACGGTGGTGCTGAAGCCGAATTTCAGCGTGCCGCGGACGCCGGAGGAAGCGGCCACGACCAATATCACGCTGGTGGGGGCGCTGGTGCGCACTTGCCTGGCCGCCGGGGCCAAGACGGTGAAGGTCATCGATTACCCGTTCACGAATCCGGTTATCTGTCTGGAGAAAACGGGGATGAAGACGGCTGTGGCGGCGGCGGGCGGCCAGATATACACGCTCAACGGCGGCCGCGATAAGTATTTCAAGCCGGTGCAGATGGGCGGCAGGGTGCTGGCGGCGGCCGAGTACAGCAAGGATGTGCTGGAGGCCGACGTTTTCATCAATATGCCGATCCTGAAGCATCACAACGGCACGACGCTGACGCTGGGGATGAAGAATCTGATGGGGCTGGTGTGGGACCGCGGCTATTTTCACCGCACCGACCTGCAGCGCTGCATCGCGGAGACGGCGGCGTTCAAGAGGCCCCACCTGACCATCCTGGACGCGCTGCGCGGCATAACGGACAACGGGCCGATGGGCCCGGGACCGATCCGCGAATATAACCAACTGGTGTTCGGAACCGACCCGGTGGCGGTGGACGCCTACGGGGCGAAGCTGTTCGGGCTGAAGCCGGGCGATGTGGAGTATATCCGCATCGCGGCGGAGCTGGGCGTGGGCAGCATGGATTTAGATAAGATGCCGGTGCGCAAGGCGTGAGCTTTGCCGGGGGAGGAATCGTGATGAGTGCGATAGACAGGCTGCTGGACGGTGTAGCGATACCGCGCGTGGCGCGGGTAAGGCAGACGTTTGAGCGGCCGCGGCTTGAAGACCCTGTGGCCGAGCTGGCGGCCCAACTGAGAGATAAGGGAACGCTGGCGGGGGTGAAGCGCGGTCAGCAGATCGCCATCACCGCCGGCAGCCGGGGGATAACGGCCCTGCCCGCGATGCTGCGGGTGCTGGTGAAGGCCGTCAGGGAGGCCGGCGGCGAACCGTTCCTGGTGCCGGCGATGGGCAGCCACGGCGGCGCGACGGCTGAGGGGCAGCGGAATATGCTGGCCGGGATGGGCATAACCGAGGAGACGGTGGGGGCGCCGATCAGGGCGACGATGGAGACGGCGGAGGTGGGGCGCACGGCGTCCGGCAGCCCGGTGTATCTCGACCGCTGCGCCTATGAGGCGGACGGGATAATCGTCGTTAACCGCATCAAGCCCCATGTGTCGTTCCGCGGCCCGTACGAGAGCGGCCTGGCGAAGATGATCGTGATCGGGCTGGGCAAGCAGAAGGGCGCGGATGTGTGCCACAATCTGGGCGCGGGGATGATGGCGGAGAATATCCGGGCGATGGCGGCGGTGACGCTGGCGAAGGCCAATATCATCGCCGGGGTGGCGATCGTCGAGAATGCTTACCACGAGACGAGCAGCCTGGCGGTGCTGGCCGGAAGCGAGATTATGGCCGGGGAGCCGGCGCTCCTCAAGGAGGCGTGGCGGCTGTGCCCCCGCCTGTATTTCGACAGCCTGGATGTGCTGGTGATCGATGAGATCGGCAAGGATATCAGCGGCACGGGGTTCGATACCAATGTGGTGGGGCGCTACCATACGCCGAACATCAGCGGCGGACCGCGCATTTCGCGGGTGGCGGTGCTGGATCTGACGACGCGCACGAAAGGGAACGCCAACGGGCTGGGGCTGGCCGATTATACGACGAGGCGGGTATTCGACAAGCTGGATTTCGAGAATACTTACCCGAATTCGCTGACGACGACGGCGCCGGCGAGCGTGAAGATCCCGATGGTGCTGAAAAACGACCGGCAGGCGATCCAGGCGGCGGTCAAGACGTGCAATATCGCCGACAAGGCGGCGGTGCGCCTGGTGCGGATAAAGAATACGGTGGCGCTGGACGAGATCGAGGTGTCGGCGAACCTGCTGGGCGAGGTGGCCGCGAACAGGTATATGGAAGCGGCGGGCGAGCCTTACGGGCTGCCCTTCGACGCCAACGGCAATCTTTTATAAGTACGCGGGTTGTGAAAAACCGCCGCTGGTTAGTCAGCGGCGGTTTTTCCGTTCGTCGCGGCGGGGGAGGAGGTCGGCGGGAGGGGGCGGCTCGAGGGCGATTTTCTGGGTTTTGATGCGGGTGGCGAAGTCGTCCTGTTCAGGGCACATGCGGGGATGGGCGCAGGGTTGCTTGTCGTCGGCCATGTGTTTTTTCACCTCGCGGTTAGTGTGCGCAGCGGGCGCGTGTTTTAGCAGGGCGGGCGTATAGCGGGGCGGCGGGGGAGCATAATAGTTGGCAGGAGGTGAGGGCATGGCGCGGGATGTTTTTTGTACGGTGAGGAACTGCAAGTTTTGGGACGACCGCAAGTGCACGGCGGACGCGATCGAGGTGAACGTGGACGGCGGCGGTTATACCGCGGGGTATACGGCGGAGACGAACTGCCACACGTTCAAGGCGGAGAATAAGGGTTAGAGGGTGGCCCGGGGCTGAGCCCCGGGCTGCTTGTTTTGTGCAGCCGGTTGTGTTTGCGGCGCCGACTTGCTATAATATATCGTGCACGGGAAAGCGGGGTGAGCAGCGGTGGCCGAGGGCATCAAGATAGTGTCGGAGAACCGCAAGGCGCGGCACGATTATCATATCCACGAGACGTACGAGGCCGGATTGGTGCTGACGGGGACGGAGGTGAAGTCCCTGAGGGCCGGCCGGGCGAATCTGAAGGACAGCTATGCCAGGGTGGATAACGGCGAGCTGATGCTGCACAATATGCATATCAGCCCGTACGACCAGGGCAACCGCTTCAACCATGAGCCGTTGAGGACGCGCAAGCTTTTGATGCACCGCGTGGAGATAAACAAGCTAATCGGCAAGACGAAGGAGAAGGGGTTTACGCTTGTGCCGCTGAAGCTTTATTTCACCCGCGGCAAGGCGAAGCTGGAGCTGGGGCTGGCGACCGGCAAGCATACGTACGACAAGCGCCAGGATATCGCCGAACGGGACGCGAAGCGGGACATGGATAGAGAGTTCCGCGAGCGTCAGAAGTAGTATGGAGAGTTTGTCATGCCGGCCTGCTGGCCGGCTTTTTTGCGGGGTGTTTTCCCGGCGACGCCGCGGCGAGGGGCGGGCGCGGGGAAAGCCTTTTTGGACAGGAGGCACGACAGGGGGTAAGGGTGAATATAATAAGGAACAGTTTTTCACACTATTGCCGACGGCAGTTAGCGTTGCCTGAGGGGGGCCGCTTGAGCGGCACGCGGAAAGGAGCCTGTTATGAGCGAGAACGCAGCGGATGCCATTAACCCGACGACGGCGAGACGGGCGGAGCCGCCCGCCGATAATAATCTGCGCGAGATATGGCTGGCGGGGGGCTGTTTCTGGGGGCTGGAGGCTTATCTGGCCGCGCTGGAGGGGGTGGTGTACACCAATGTGGGCTATGCCAACGGGAAGACGGCGAATCCCACTTATCGGCAGGTGTGTTACGAGGGTACGGGCCACGCCGAGACGGTGTATGTGCGGTACGATCCGCGACGCATCGGGCTGGGGACGCTTTTGACGTATTTTTTCAAGGTGATCGATCCTACGAGTCTGAACAGGCAGGGCAACGACCGGGGGAGCCAGTACCGCACCGGCATTTATTACCGCGATGCTGCGGACAGGGAGGCGATCGCCGCGAGGGTAGCCGAGGAGCAGGCGAAGTACCGGGCGCCGATCGTTACCGAGGTGTTGCCGCTGAGCAATTATTATCCGGCGGAGGAGGACCATCAGATGTATTTGGCGAAGAATCCGCACGGGTATTGTCATATCGATCTGTCGGTCCTGGATAATGACCCGATGAGGAAAGATGATGCCGCCAAGGCGGCAAGAGGCCGGTGAAGCGATAAGGCCTGTTTCGCGGCCGGCGCAGGGTATGCGGCAGGGTGGCCCGTGTCGCGCGGGGACGATTGGACGGACAGCGGTTTTTATGATATAATGATTATCGAAGCGAATATTCCGTTGGCTGGCGCCACAGCGAGCGCCCGGTAATTTTACGGGGGCGTACTGGTTTCGACAGGGGTAGTTGTGGTACAGGTAGCGAGCCGGGGTTCCATCTGCCCGTCAAGACGGTGGGTCAAAGTTAACTGCCAACGAAGAATACGCTTTAGCAGCTTAATGCTAACGTCCTACCTACGCTCGTCCCGTGGCCTAGGATAGGGCGTCACTTAACGGGATACCTGAAGCCCAATTCTCGGAGGGCCGACTGGGAATCTTTATCGAGATAGCGCCGAAGAAGCCTGTCTGTGGGCGGCGACGGGGCGAAAGCTAAACCATAGACTGCGCTCGGAGAAGCCTGTGCAGCGATGCCTTTGGACAGGGGTTCGACTCCCCTCGCCTCCACCATCCAAATCCGGAAAATTTCCCGCCAGGGATGTGATTTTAACCATAAGTTTGCCGTAACGGCAAGCTTATGGTTAAAATTTTGTCTGGAGGATTTCTTCCTTAAAGTCAATAGTTCGTCTTTGTTATCAATGCAACAATTTTTAGTGATGTTTGCATTATTTGCAGGTGTTTTTGCATTGCGTGTAGTAATAATAGTAATTAAGAAGATAATATCGGAGAGCAATATGCTAAAAAAAATACGAACAAAGATAAATAGTTACCAAAGCAAGATTTTGCATGCCCTAGATAAAAAGGACGCGAATGCAGCAATTCAATATAGGGCAATCCAAAAGGCATTAGAAGATTTACTTGAGGAAATGCAAAGTGAAAATGCAATTGATGTAATTTCTGATTACACACCTGTGCAGGTTTGCGATATGCTTGGTATTGACCGCAGTACGTTGTCCAGAAACAGATTTAAGTGGGAGGGTTATAAGTTAGGAGGAAGATACTTTTACCCCAAGGAAGTAATTGATAATGAGTATATTAACCGCCAGGGGAAGAAGAAACCCGGAAGGAAATCTTTAAAAGGGGGTGACTAGTGTATATGTACCTGGAAAAATCTTCACTCGACGTGCTAGAAGAGCAATTATATAAATGCGGGTTCACATCTTATAATATGAAAAGAAATCTGAGATATCCTAGTGCTAATAAGACCATGTCTACGGTTGACTTGGTAGTATTTGCTGATGAGAAAGTCCAGGATTTGACCACTTCGTTTATTTCTGCGTTTTATGCAATAGAAGATAGGGAAAAAGTCTTGGAAAGGGCAAAATCGCTTGCTACTCCCATAGTATTTTTGTTGGGATCAAATGAAGTTGAGATAATTCAGTACGGGAGGAAGGAAACCTCCGAGAAAGTGTCATACGCACTTCTGGAACACTATTTTTCTGAAAATAGATTAAATTACTCTAAGAAAGAATTATCCACCCTGAAAAATAGTACAGAGTTTCAGCCGGTATTATTATTTGCAATTGATGCAACAAAAGAACTTTTGACATCTACTTTTGAACATATACTGACCCGCGAGAAAAGCAGGTTAGGAAAAGCGTCAGTTAATGAAATTACAAAGGTTGCCATACATATATTAGCCGCATGTGTAATAGAAGATAAGTTATGGGAACAAAAATCATCAAATGTTTTAGAACTGATAAAAAAATGCCAAAATCAATTCCCGCACTATTTTAAAGGTTGTCTTAGTTCAGATAAAAGAATTGAAATTGCAAAAAACGTTTACGATGCCATCCGTTTAAACCTTAATTTTGAATCTGTATCTCATGAAGTTTTAGGTTACTTTTACGAATATGTAATACTTGATCCTAAGGTTCGCAATAATTTGGGGATTCATTGGACTGATGAAGAATTAGCAGATAAAATTGTTAATACTTTACCTATAGAAAAGCATCTTGCGTAGTTCCAAAAACCCTTAAAAATATTGGGTTGGTAAGCAAAAGAAAATAGGACTTTACCCCAACAATGTGTAATACGGTAAGTGACCAAACAAACCAACACACATGAAAGGGTGAGTCCTACCATGT
>JAHDOI010000011.1 GCA_018434945.1 Selenomonadales bacterium | reverse complement strand
GACCTTGAATACCCCGTTTTTTTAAGTTCAAAATCGGGGTTTATTAGGGAGTTCCCTTTTTGCGCCTTTTTAGCGGTAATCTTCTCGATTTTATAAACTTTTCTTTGATTTATCTTCTTGACATATTACCGCCGGACTTTCAGCACGTCGGCGACCAGGCTGACGCCGTAGCGTTCTTTCAGACGCGCGACGCAGGCAAGCACCTTCTGCGCCACTGCGGTTATATCGGCCGGGTCGTTGCCGTCGTTGCAGTTGCCGCAATTGCCGCACTCGCCGGCCAGCGCCGCCTCGCCGAAATACCCGAGAATATGGCGCCGCAGGCACGCGGGGGTGTGACAATAATCCACCATCGCTTTCAGCTTGGCGTATTCGCCGGCCTTCCGCTCGCTGTCGGACACCGACTGCTCGATCAGGAACTTCTGCAGCTGGACATCCTGGGCGCCGTACAACAGGATGCACTCGCCGGGTTCGCCGTCGCGCCCGGCCCTCCCGGCCTCCTGATAATACGACTCCATGCTCTTCGGCATATTGTAATGGATCACATAACGCACATCCGGCTTATCGATACCCATGCCGAAAGCGTTCGTGGCCACCATCACGCCGATGTCGTCGCGGATAAAAGCCTCCTGGCTCTTTTTCCGCTCCTCGTCCCCCAGCCCGGCGTGATACCTCCCCGCCGGCCAGCCTGCCTTGCGCAGTACGGCATAGAGATTGTCCACCTCTTTGCGGGTCGCGGCGTAAATAATTCCCGCCTTGCCCTTACTGGCGGCGACATATTTAAGGACAAACTCCTTCCTATTTTCCCCCCGGCAGACGGCGAACGAAAGGTTGGCGCGATCGACGCCGGTATAATAGGTGGCCGGATTTCTCAGCGCCAACAGCTCGATGACGTCCCGCTTGACCTCGTCGGTGGCTGTCGCCGTGAATGCGCCGACGACCGGGCGGTTGGCCAGCCGGCCGATAAACGGCCCGATGGCCCGGTAGCTGGGACGGAAATCATGGCCCCACTGCGAGACACAATGTGCCTCGTCGATAGCCAGCAGCGATATCTCCAGCTCCTGGACAGCCGCCTGGAAATATTCCGACTCGAGCCGCTCCGGGGCCACATACAGCAGCTTGTACCGGCCGCGTCTCGCGTTGTAGAGGCGTTCGTTCGCTTCCGCGCCCGACAGCGAACTATTGATATAAGCTGCCGGAATCCCCATCCCCTGGAGGGCGTCGATCTGGTCCTTCATCAACGAAATAAGCGGCGAAATGACGATCGCCGTCCCCGGCAGCGCCAGCGCCGGCAGCTGATAGCACAGCGACTTCCCGGCGCCTGTCGGCATAACTGCCAACGTGTCGGTGCCGCTTATCAGGCTGCTGATTATCTCGGCCTGCCCCGGGCGGAAATCCGTATAACCGTAATATTTTGCCAGCAACTTCCGGGCATCTTGCACTAGCTCTTACTCTCCCGTCGAGTTTATTCCTTCATTCCCCGAATGGCCCCGGCCTCCTAACGGCCCCTGATCTTGCGGCCGTCGAACAATACCCTGATAACAGTCAGCGCCGCGGAAGGGCTCATATCGTCTTCATACCCCAGCTCCGCAAACTCGGCCGCGACGCTTGCCTGCATTTCCCGGGAAACCGCCGTCAGCCGCCTGATCGCGGGAACGACGGCCTTGATCTCGCTGTCGTCCATCAGCGCGATGATGCCACGGCCCTTCTCCACGCCGGCAATCATAAGAAAAACGGCCACTTTTTCCAGTGGCGTCAACACGTACCCCTCCCCGGTTTCTGTCAGCATACATCTCACTAACCGTCGTTGCGCAGCCGGTAGCCCACGCTGCGCACCGTCTCTATCGCCTCCGCCGCCGCAGGGTCGGCCGCCAGCTTCAGCCGCAGATGGCGGATGTGGACATCCACCGTGCGGGTATCGCCGGCGTATTCATAGCCCCACACCTTATCCAGCAGCGCATCGCGGGAAAACACCTTGCCGGGGTTAGTGAGAAATAATTTGAGCAATTCGTATTCCTTCGGGGTCAGCTCCAGCTTGTCCTTGCCGAGGAAAACCTCATACCTGACAAGATTCATCCGCAGGTTGCCGAACACCAGAACGTCCGACTGAAGAGGGTCCTTCTGGCTGCGGCGGAGCACCGCCTTGACCCTCGCGATCAGCTCGCGGGGGCTGAAAGGCTTTGTCACATAATCGTCGGCCCCCATCTCCAGACCCAGGACGGTGTCGATCTCCTCCGTCTTCGCGGTCAGCATGATGATGGCGATCCCGGCGGTGGCCGGCCTGGACTTGAGGATCCGGCACACCTCCAGCCCATCCTTGCCAGGCAGCATGATATCGAGCACGATAAGGTCGGGTTTCTCGCCGGCGACCATCTCCAGACAGGTCACCCCGTCCTCGGCCTCGGCGGTGGCAAAGCCCTCCCGCTCGAGGTTGAACTTAACCAGCTGCCTGATATTGGGCTCGTCGTCGACGATCAGGACCTTGCCTGCCATACTCCCCGCCTCCGTTCATAGCGTATGTAATCCCAAAAAGGACACAGCGCGTCCCTTTGGCACTTCCTCCTCCCTAAGTCCGGGCAATAAGCTTGCTTATCCGCACAACCCCGGGCACGATCACCTCAGGCAAAGCCATCGGCTTTTCGGCTGTCCAGTATTTTACGCAACGTTCCCTGAGCGCCTCCATCTCAGTAACAGAATCGGTCTCGTACGAAATGTTGTGGCTGTTGATCAGAGCCATATCGCAGGTAACATGGTTGTCTGATTCGACCTCGCATTTATACACATACGACCGGCTTTCGCGGTAGTGTCTGATGAAATTCTGCGCAGCCGCCATTTCAGGAAACAAAAAGCTTGCGCCAAGCCGGGACGGGCGGTGGGGAAACATCTGCTGCCGGGTTTTCTCCAGCATATGTTCCACTATCATGTTGGCGAATTCGCCGCTGATCTTGTTGTTGAGCTGCCATTCGATCATCTTCGCGACAAAAACCATGCTTATCGTATCTTCGGGGCGAAAATCTATAACCAGTCTCGCCACATTTAAACCCCTTTGCATGTGTAAATCCATGCCATAAGGTTTTAACACCGTTCCCGGCGAAAGCTCGCGCGAACTGACATGCAGAAAATCCATAGTAATCCCTCCTTAAGTTTTCCATAGCCAAATATATCATAATTAGCCGCAAGTGTAAAAAGATAAATCTCTTTGACGGCAACGGCAACGAACGGGCGGTGATGCCGCCGCGTGAAAGCACCCTGCCTGCCGCCGGAAATTACAACCCGTATATCCGCTTCAAGTCGGCGGCGACGTCCGGAATGCGGGTGGTCAGCTGGGGGATGCCGTAACCGATGTAGATGGGCGAGGTAACGAACCGGGGCATGACCTTGGCGGTTATCCGGCCGCCGATATGGTAGAAGAAGATGTTGTAACTGTTGCAGTGGCGGTTGAAGTTGTTGAGCAGGTAGTGGGCGCATACCTGCAGATAGTCGGCCAGGCGGTCGAGGTGCCCGAGACCGTCAAGCTTGAGATTGAGTTCGACGAAACCGACGAGCGGCTTATCGGCGATGGCCAGTTCGACGCCGCCGTCGCGGCTTATTACGATGCCCCCGAGGCTGGCCGGGGGGATGCTTGCGGTGTAGTCGAGATTGCGGAGGCCGACGATCTGCATGTGCGGATGGCTGATGGTGCCGCCCGAACCGGGGCCGTGATTTTTAAAGAACAGGACCGAGGCGAACTCGCCGCTGGCGATCATCTCCAGCCATTTCCCGGTGCCGAAACGGATCACCCGGTGAAGGTGATCCTTGGGGTAAAGCGACAGCTCGGCTGTGCAGTCATCGGTCTCGATAAGGACGGTCTGGTAGGTGTCCGCCAGCACCGGGTACTTGTTGGCAACGAGAAGTATCGGACCGTCTGCGGCGATGATGCCCTCCAGCTCATCGCGGCAGCAGAAAGGGCATTTATGGCCGTTTTCGACAACGGTCACCGGCTTGGCGCCGCCGATCCCGGCGTCAAACACAAGGTGGGTCTGCCTGTTGATCATACTGAGTCTCCTTGCGGGCGTGAGTGCTTTGTTTTTCTTATTATACCATACCGGGCGGACTCCCGGAGAAGACCCCGCCGCGCGCAGCCGCGCCACTGCCAAACCGACTGCAGCAAAAGCCGACACACCTCACCGCTACCGGTCCATTTCTATCCAAAAAACGGGTAAATTCGCTAAAATATTTGCCGTAAACATCACCCTGAGCGAGTCACGGAGCCACCCGTTAAACGGGTGGCTTGGGTTAGCCCTGAAAGGGCATTATACTAGCTGAGTCTCAAGACTCACTGAAAGTTTGCCAACCGCATAGCGTTCTCAGTCAGCCCCTAAAGGGGCTGGCTTTTTTAT
>JAHDOI010000007.1 GCA_018434945.1 Selenomonadales bacterium | reverse complement strand
GACCTTGAATACCCCGTTTTTTTAAGTTCAAAATCGGGGTTTATTAGGGAGTTCCCTTTTTGCGCCTTTTTAGCGGTAATCTTCTCGATTTTATAAACTTTTCTTTGATTTATCTTCTTGACATATTACCGCCGGACTTTCTCTGCTGACATGTGTTTCACCGTTTCCTCGCAGCGCTACTTGGGTGCGAAGGTGTGGCAGTTGGTTTGCTCGCTCTGGCGGGCCTGCATGCCGCCGCCGTCGACGTTGACCTCGATGGCGGACGCGTCGCAGTGCTCGCCCTGTTTCCAGAACTTGCAGGACTGAACCTTACATTTGACTCCCGGTAATGTCACTATATCTCACCTCCTCGGGAAAATACGCCTCTAGTATGGACAGTCCGCCGGGCAATTATGCCGGAAAAGAGAAAAACCGGGAGAAATCTCTCCCGGCTAAACGACGCTCAGAGTCCCCGGATGCGTCCTTTATATCAGTTTCCAACCTTCCAGTTGAAGCGACTTGAACCCGAACAAACTGCGCAACTTTATTACGAGCGGGAACGGCGAATCGAGGTCGCCCGGCACATGCATCTGCACGCCGTCGATGTCCACGACGCGGTAGTCACCGGGGGTTTTCGGCGGCCCCAGTCCCACGGACGGGGTAAGTTTCACCCGGCCTCAGCACAGGCTCATGCCCTGAAAGGAAACGAGATGGGCGACGCCGCCCCTCGCGAGGATGTATTCACGGGCTTCGTCGCTTATCGACAGATTCATGCCCTCACCCCCTGCTCACAGCTCGGCCAGGTGCTGCCTGAGCGAACGCAGACCGTCGGCCACATCCTCCGGCTGGGCGGCGGCGATAGCCGGAAAACCGCCCACCTCAATCGTCTCCAGCATCGGACGGCGGGACTGATCGTAGAATACGCCGTACCACACGCCTGCGACGCCGCTCTCCAGCCACTCGGCCGGCTCGGCGCTGTTTTCGATATTAATGCGCACCCCGCCCTGTCCGAGGCAGTCGCGGATTTCCTGGCGCTCGTCCTGAGCTAGACCCATCTTGTCGATATAGATGGTCCAGCCCGTACCGTCCGCGGCGTAGCGTTCAAGCGCGGCGGCGATTTCGGCGATTACGGCCTTGGACTTTTCGGAAAAACCGCTATCAGCCGTCAACGGGGGTCACCTCCACCTGCCAGCGGGCCAATTCCGCCACCACCGCGGCCACGGTATGCGGCAGGGCGGCGGCGGCTACGGGGGTCAGTTCGAGGCCGATATCGAGCGACTCGGGCTGTATGCCGAGCACGACCACTTCCTCGATCGCCCGGTCGGTCGCTTCCAGCACCGCCAGCACATCCTTGATGCCAAGCTCGTGGAGCGAAACTTTCTCCCGGAAATACGCCTTGACCTCATCCCCGGCGAACCGGTAGAAAGTGCCGGGCGGCCCGCCGCCGGCGATGGCGTCGACGACGACGAGCCGCTTGGTCCCGGTTATAAACCGCAGGAGATCCATGCCGAGCGTACCGCCGTCAAGCACCTGGACGGCGGCGGGAAAACGGTAGCGGCCGAGCAGTTCTTCCACTGCCCTGACGCCGAAACCCTCATCCCTGAGCAGGATATTGCCGATGCCGAGTACCGTAATCTGTTTGTTTATCGCTGTCATCGGCTATATCTCCTATATCTGCGGGTTTATGGGCGAAAAACTTCACACCGGAAAACATGCTCGAGGCTTCGCCTTCCCGCTCCATGAAATCGGCGCGAATGACCAGGTAAACGTGGACGATGACGAAGATGGCGAGCAGCCAGGCAACGTAGTGATGGACGAGATGGACAGTGTACTCGCCCCCGAAGAGGCCGTTGACGGGGCCGAAGAGTTTCGCCCCGAAGCCGTTGGGGTCGACCATGAAATACATGGCGAAACCCGTTACCGCCTCAAGGAAAAGCAATACGTACACGCCCAGGTAGGCGCTGCGCGCCAGGGAGTTGCGCAGGTACGGCCTGTGGTCCGCGGACAGGAAGAGATAATGCTTCAGCATCTCGACAACTCCCTGCCAGTAGAGCGCGGTCCAGAACTTCGGCAGCAGGCGGTCGCCGCGGTTGACGGCGAAGCCGTAAACCCGCAGGATGAAGCCCGCCACCAGGATATAAGCGGCAGCGAAATGGATGTAGCGGATGGTCTCCATCGACATTAACTTGTTGACGGCGAAAGTGGGCTCAACGCCCTGGGTGCCGATGAAGAACGGGTTACCGATATACAGGCCGGTGGCGAACAGGACGCCCACCGAGGCGGCCATCACCCAGTGGAATATCCGCAGCCACGGGCTGTAGATGTAGTATTCCTTCACAGGACCCTCACTCATGCTTCATCCCTCCTAACCCTTGAAATAGGGGTCGGTGTGGACGACGCCCACTTCCTTGCCTTCGGCGTCGTAGAGGTGGGTTGCGCAAGCGATGCACGGGTCGAAGGAGTGGATGGTCTTGAGGATCTCGAGCGGCTTGTCGGCAACCTTGACCTTCGTGTCGATCATGCTGGCTTCGTAAGCGCCGTAGCCGGCCTTGCTGTCGCGCGGGCAGCCGTTCCAGGTCGTAGGCACGATCGCCTGGTAGTTGTCGATCTTGCCGTCCTTGATGACGACCCAGTGGCCGAGGGCGCCGCGGGGCGCCTCGTGCAGGCCGACCCCTTTGGCGGTCTTGGCCCAGCTGGACGGTTCCCACTTGACGGTGTTGGCCACGGCGGTGTCGCCGGCGCGGATATTTTTGATCAGCTTATCGAAGTAATACTTGTTGATATAGGCGTTGAGCTGGGCCTCCAGACCACGGACGGCGGTGCGGCCGACCATGGTGGGCAGCCATACTTCCGGCGGCAGACCGAGGACCTTCGAGACGGCTTCGATCTGGTCGACGACCATCTTCTCGGCCCAGGTAGGCTGGATGACGCCCTTTTTGACCTTGGTATAGACGATGATATAGCGGGCCAGCGGGCCGACTTCGGCCATCTTGCCCTTCCATTTCGGCGTCTTGAGCCACGAATACTTGCCCGATTCGTCGAGGTATTTCCACTCCGTCTTGCTGCCTTCCTTGGGACCGGTGTAGTTCTGGGTTGTCACGCCTTCGAACGGGTGGAGATCCTTGCCGGCCTGCGGGTAGTTATACCAGGAGTGCTCGACACCCTCGGAGAGAATCGCCGGGTCGGCGTAATCCTTGCCGGTCAGGTCGTGATAAACGGCGGCCGCCAGGCCCTTGCCGAAATTCTCGACAACCCCGTTGGAGCGGAGCAGCAGCTTCTTGTGGAAATCGCCGTTGGCGATGCCGGTATAGGGCTCGTCGGGGAAATCGCCGTAACCCAGCACCCTTTCCTTCGCCAGACCGCCGCCGTCCACATAGCCCTTCTGGACGTACATGTGACCGATGGCCAGCAGGTCGGGCAGGTAGAAGTAGTTGACCAGGTTGATGGCCAGCATGATCGACTGGTCGACGACTGCCAGCCGCTCGCTGTTGACCGGGGCGTTCATGTCATTCATCGAAATCGAGCACGGCATGCCGCCTACTATGTAGTGCGGATGAGGGTTCTTGCCGCCGAACACGACATGGGAACCGACCAGCTCACGCTGCCGGTCGAGCATGTTGAGGTAATGGCCGACCGCCATGAGATGAACTTCCGGCGGCAGCAGCTGATAGTCGGGGTGATCCCACCAGTGGGCGGCGAAAATGCCGAGCTGGCCGCTTTCGACGATCTGCTTGACCTTGCCCTGGACGGCCTTGTAATAAGCGGTGGTCGCCTTGGGGAAATCTTTGGGATAAGCATCGAAATTGAAATCCATCGGCCCGCTGAGCGGCAGGGCGTACTTCTCGAGTACGGTGTTCTGCAGCGCGGCGGTCGCGGCCGGGTCGGCCTTGAGTGCCTCGACCGGACTGACCCAGTCGAGGGCGTGCAGGTGGTAGAAGTGGACGAGGTGGTTCTGGGCGGTCTGCGTCGCGTTCATGATATTGCGCATATAGTTGGCGTTCTTGGGAATTTCGATGCCCAGCGCGTCCTCGACCGAACGCAGCGAAGCGAGCGCGTGTACGGTGGTGCACACGCCGCAGATGCGCTGCACGAACGCCCATGCGTCGCGCGGGTCGCGGTCCTTGAGAATGAGCTCTATGCCGCGCCAGGCGGTGCCGCTGGAAAGGGCGTCCTGCACCTTGCCGGTCGCTTCGTCTATCTTCAGTTCGACCCGCAGGTGGCCTTCGATGCGGGTTACGGGATCGACTACGATTCGCTTCATGCTTCAGGCCCCCTCACGTCAGTATCTTGCTGTTTGGCCTGCTTGCTCTTCTGCATGGCCGACAGCGCTCCATGGGCGACAACGCCTACCAAAGCGGCGCCGGCGGCGACCATGCCCACCTTGTCCGCATCGGCGATCGTCCCGGGAACCGGTATATCAGGCAGCCGCTCGAAGAACGGACCGTTGTCCCAGAAATTGTTGCTGCCGCAGGCAAAACAGGGCGCCCCCGACTGAATGGGGTACGACAGGCCGTTCCACCAGCGCATGTTGCCGCAGGAGTTGTAAGCCACCGGACCGCGGCAGCCGACCTTGTACAGGCACCAGCCGGCCTTGGCCCCGGCGTCGTCGAATTTCTCGACAAACATCCCCGAGTCGAAGAACGGACGGCGGTAGCAGGTATCGTGGATACGGTTGCCGTAGAACTGCTTGGGCCGGCCCTGCGCGTCGAGGGGCGGCAACTGGCCGAAGAGCGCGAAATGCATGACGACTGCGGTCATGACCTCCGGGATGGGCGGACAGCCCGGCACCTTGACGATCGGCTTGCCGGATATTACGTCACTCACCGACACCGACTTCGTCGGGTTTGGTCGGGCGGCCTGGATGCCTCCCCAGGCGGCGCACGAGCCGTACTCGATGATCGCCGCGGCGCCTGCGGCCGCTTCCTTCAGCGCCGCCAGGAACGTGCGGCCGCCGGTCATGCAGTGGATGCCGTTGTCCGCCAGGGGTACGCCGCCTTCGACAGCCAGGATGTACTGGCCGGCGTACTTTTTCATCAGATCCTTCAGGTGATGCTCGAACGCTTCGCCGGCAGACGCCGACAGGGTATCGCTGTACTCGAGAGAAATCATGTTCAGGACGACGTCGGACGCCAACGGCGACTGCGAACGGATAAAAGCCTCGTCACAGCCCGTACATTCATGGCCGTGCAGCCAGATTACCGGCGGCAGCGTCTTCTTCTCGGCCGCGGCCACCACCTTGGGCAGCATGGCCGGCGATAGTCCCAGCATACCGGTGACAACCGCGCAGGTCTTCAGGAAAGACCGCCGGCTTACGCCCCGTTTCTGGAATAACGCCCACATAGAATCTCTATTTTCCATATGCACCCCTCCCCTACCGATAAGATTTTGCGAATCGATGTTCCCCGCCTTGCCCACGCATTGCACGCTGCTCAAAGAAAATAAGCGGGAATCTTCACTATTCTCAGCTTAATCGTATCAGAGAAACAGCCGTAACTGAACGATGTAATTTTTTATGATGTCATAGGTGTTATTTATCCCCCCGGGAGGGGGGGATATAAGTAAACCAAATGACAGAGACAAGCTCTGTCATTTCGCCAATACTACCGGCCGCAGGCGCACCAGGGCTCCTCGGCCAGGTAGTCGCCGTCGGAATAATAATAAGCCCGGGCCCGGCAGCCGCCGCAGATGTCGCCGTAACCGCAGCGACCGCAGCCGCCTTTGAGGGGCTGATGTCGCAACTCGCCGAAGAGGACGCTGTCCCGCCAGATGGCGTCGAACGGCATCTCGCGCACGTTGCCGGCCTTAAGCGGCAGGTATGGACAGGGGTGCACATCGCCGCCCGGCAGGATGACGCAGTAGGTCGTGCCGGCGAGACAGCCCTTGGTAAAACGCATCGGGATGCCCTTCTGCCTGGCGATGCGCATGAACTGCGGCGCGCAGGTAGGCTTCAGTTCGATCGGCACCTCGGCCTGCTTGGCGAGGATCCTTTTCAGCAGGGCTTCGTACTGCTGTGTTTTCAGGGTCGTCTCCTCGATATCCTTTCCCCGGCCGGTGGGCACGAGGAAGAAGATGTGGTGGGCCACCGCCCCCAGCTCAACCGCCAGGTCGGTTATCGCCGTCACCTCTTCCTCGTTCCAGTTCATCACGGTTGTATGAATCTGGAACGGCAGGCCGGCTTCGCGGCAGGCGGCGATGCCCTTCATCGTTTCTTCCCACGCCCCGTCGTAACCGCGGAACCAGTCGTGTTTCTCCTTGTCGCGGCTGTCGAGGCTGATGCCGGCGCACGCCGCCCCCGCTTCCTTCAATCTGGCGGCCGTCTCCGGGGTTATGAGGATGCCGTTTGTGCCGAGCACCGGCCTGAGACCGAGCGTTTTGGCATGACTGATGAGGTCGTAGATGTCGGGACGAATGAGCGGCTCGCCGCCGCTGAAGACCATGATTTTGAAACCGGCGCGGGCGATCTCGTCGAGCAGTTTCTTGCCTTCGGCCGTCGTCAGTTCGCCGCTTTCGGCGGCGCCGGCGTCGCGGTAGCAGTGCACGCAGCTGAGGTTGCAGGCCCGGGTCGTATTCCAGGATATAATCATGGCGGGCTTACTCCTTCCAGTCAGCCAGATAACAGGCCGGATCCTCGCCCCACAGGTTGCCGGTGGCCGCCTCGGCCCTGATGCGGCAGCCGCCGCACAGACTCTTGTAACGGCACTCGCCGCAGCGGCCCTCGAGCTGGCCGGCTTTGTCGCGGAGCTTGAGGAGGAACTCGTCCTGGCTCTTCTGCCATATGGCGCTGAACGGTTTCTCGCGGACATTGCCGAGCGTAACGTGGCCCCAGAACTGGCAGGCATGCACGTCGCCGCGCGGGTCGACATTGGCCATCTTCTCGCCGGCCGAGCAGCCGCCGTGCATCGCGAGCAATTTTTTTATCTCCTCCACCCGCTCAGGCTGGGCCCGTTCGATATGCTGGAGGATATAGATGCCGTCGGCGTGGTTGTCGGTGGTGAGAATCTCCACCTCCACCCCCCGGCTGTTGAAGTCGAGCGTCTTTTCGATTAAAAGGTCGATAGTCTGCCGCTTCTCCTCGGCGGTGGTGTCGAGGTCGGCGATGCCTTTGCCGCGGCCGGCGTAAACGAGATGGTACATACAGAAGCGGGCAATCTTCTCTTTCTCCACCAGGTCGAGGATTTCCGGCAGCGTATGGCGGTTGAGTTTGTTGACGGTGAAGCGCACGCCGGTCTTATTGCCGGCGGCCAGCGAATTCCTGATGCCCTGCAGCGTTTCCGCGAAACAGCCCTTACGGCCGCGGAAAAAGTCGTGCACCTCTTCGGTGCCGTCGATACTGATACCGACGTACTGGAAGCCGGTTTCCTTGATCTTGCGGGCCACCTCGGGGGTGATGAGGGTGCCGTTCGTGGAGATGACCGGGCGGATGCCCTTGGCGACGGCATACGCGCCAAGCTCGAACAAATCTTCGCGGATGAGCGGCTCGCCGCCGGAAAAAAGCAGCACAGGCACCTTCATCGCCGCGAGATCGTCGATGAAAGCCTTCGCCTCGGCGGTGGTCAGCTCGCCTTTGTAAGCGCGGTCCTCCGCCTCGATGTAACAATGGCGGCAGCTGAGGTTGCAGCGGTTTGTCATGTTCCACACGACAATGGGGGTGGCATCGGACGAGAACTGCAGCATATGGGGCGGCAGATCGCGGGAACTGCGGCCGTACTTGACGATATCGGAAATGGTGGCCGTGCCGCAGAGTAATTTAGTACAACCAATCATTCGTTTTCCTCCGTGCTTTGCGGTAATATACTCCGGCTGGTTTTTTTCAGCAGACATTCGATGCAGACCGGCTGATTGCCGACCGGCTGGTACACCTGGCCGCAGCTCTCGCAGCGGGGCAGGTCGCGCCTGGCTACGTGATAAGGCTCCGGCCGTCCGGGAACCGCCACCGACAGCGCGCCCTGCGGGCAGTGGGCGGCGCAGAGGCCGCAGCCCGTGCAGCGCCCCGGACGGTGATAAAAGTCAAGGGCCGTGCCGTGGTCCTCAGCGGTGAGCGCTTTGTTTGGGCAGATCCTGACGCACAGACCACAGGCCAGACAAGCCTCGCCGATGGCCAGGGCGGAGAAAAAGGCTGACGGTGTCGCCGACTTGCACACGCCGGCGTAACTGGCGAACCAATCGTGACGCGGCAGGCGTTCGCCGCCGCCGGCTCCTGCCGCCACCACCTCGCGGACGGTGTCGACCGTCGCTCCGAGGAGGGATGCAAAAAACGCCCGGCGCGAGATGGGCCTTTCCTTCGCCGTCTCGCGCGCCGCTGCTTCGCCCCGCATGACGGCCGGCTTGCCGGCCGATAACAGCAGGCGGTTCGTTTCGGCGAGCGTCGTCTCCAGGTGGGCCGCCACCTCCGGCCTGCAGCCCGCGCAGGCGGTGTCGTCCACCGCGATCTGCCTGGCGCCGTCCTTGCCGCTGCCGGCCATCGCCAGCAGCAGGCGGCCGTCCAAGAAGCCCAGGCAAGGCCAGGGGCTGCCCTCCCGCCGCCGCCGGCACGCGAAAAACAGCGGCGCGGCCGGATCGTCCAACGCCTTGTCCAGGGGGGCGCGGGGGAAACACTCGCCCGTCACCGCATCGGCCGGACAGGCCGTCAGGCACAGACCGCAATCGGTGCAGCGGCCGGCGTCGACAGTAAGGCTGTCGTCGAAGTACCCGTATGGGCAGGCCGCGGCGCAGCGCCGGCACTGCATGCGCTTGTAGTTATCGTTAAGGCACAACTGGCGGTCGACAGCCACCGGCATAGTATTCCTCCTCGCGAGGAAGTAGATAAGAAAAGGCGGCTTCCGGTCACGAAAGCAGCCTCGGAATGTTGACCCGATCCCGGATAGGTCCCGCCTGCCCGGCTTTTATGCATAGGCCGGGTTTAGGACGTCTTCCCCTGATCTTTGGCCGGGGGCGCTTCCAGAGCGGTGGCTTTATGGATTTCTTCCTTAACGCCGTTCGTCTCCTCTTTGAAGCCACGGATGCTCTTGCCGATCGCCTTGCCTACCTCCGGCAGTTTCGACGGTCCGAAGACGACGAGGACGATAACCAGCACCAGTATCAGTTCGGTCATGCCGATGTTGAACATAATGAGCCTCCTCTCTGATATAGTTACATTATCGCAAACAGGACGGGTTTAGACAATGAATATTTTTTTATGCCGCAATAAACATGGCCGCGCTCCTGCTAATCTCCTGCAGCCGGCCGTCGTCCCGGAAGCGGATCGCGCCCGCCTTCCGCACCGCTTCGGCCAGCGCGTCGCGCAGCGTCAGGAATGTATTGACGTGGCGGGCGGCCGCCTTGACCATATCGTAGCCGTCGCCGCCGGCGACAAGAAAATCGCTCACCGCCACCCGATAAACTTTATCGGCTTGCAGCGGGCTGCCGTCAGCCAGAGCAACAGCCGCCACCCGCTGCCCGTAGGGTGCCGCGGCGCGGAACTCAACTCTCAGTCCTGAAAACTGGAGCATGCCGAACTTGGCATTGGCAATGCCATACTCCAGGGCGGCCAGCACCTGGGCGCCGGTCATCTCGGCCACACTCAGATCGTTGTCGAACGGCATAACCGCGTACATATCGCCGAGGGTGACGGGCCCGGCCGCCAACCCGGCCCTCAGGCCGCCGCCGTTGCACAGGGCGATGTCCGCCCTGGCGGCTTGGCGCATCGCGTCCGTCGCCCACTGCCCGAGCGGCGAAAGCCGGAAGCGGTCGTGGGGCAGGGCAGCCTCAGCCCGGCCGAGGACAAGGCCCTTTACCGGCGCGATCTCGCTTTGCGACGCGGCGACAATCGCCGCGACCTGCTTGTCGGGGATGAGGCCGGGCGGCACGTCCATCACTGCGGCCGTCGCGCCGAGGACATGGCGGCTCGCGGCGCCGTAGACGATGCGGACGGCTGCTACCGACCTGCCGTTGTAATAGCCCTGTACCACCGGCATAACGTCGTTATCAGCCACCCCCTGGTGTGAGTGTCCGCTGACGACGGCGGCGAGATCGCCGCCCGCAGCCGCGGCCAGATTGTCTGCCTCATCGCCCGGCGCTTCGCCGGGGTAGCTAGCCAAGTGGGCGAGGGCGACGATAATATCCGCGCCCCGCGCCTTTAGCTCGGGTACAAGGGCTTTCAGCGTCGCCGCCGGGTCGGCGAATACGAAGTCTTTTACATTCCGGGGATTGGTGGTCACCGCTGTGTCGGGGGTTGTGAAACCGACGACGGCGATCCTGATCCCCGCCCGTTCCAGGATGACGTACGGCGGGACAAGCTCGGCCCGCCCGCCGCTGCCTTTATCGAGGATGTTTGCCGCCACCATCGGGAACGCGGCCTGCGCCATGCGTTCCTTCAGCACATCCAACCCCCAGTCGAACTCGTGGTTGCCGAGCGCCATCGCATCGAAGCCGACGGCGTTCATGAATTCCACCACCGTTTTGCCGTGCAGCAGATTGGAATCCGGTGTGCCCTGGAACATGTCCCCGGCACTGAGGATGAGCGTCCCGGCCGGGTTTTTGGCCCGTTCCGCCTTCAGGAAAGAGGCCAACGCGGCCGCGCCGGGGTTTTTGCCCTCGGCGGCGAGGGCGCCGTGGAAATCGTTGACCGCCAATATATCGAGTCGGACGACGCCAGGCTGGGCAGCCGCCGCAGCTCCGGCGAGCGGAAGAGCGAGGGCCAGTATCAGGAGGATGGCTGTCAGGCGGCGGAAGCTGGTAAGCATCAGGGGAACCTCCTAATCGCCGGTCATCCGGCGGGAAAATAAACGGTAAACGTACTCCCCTTGCCGAGTTCGCTCGCCACCTCGGCGCGGGCGCCGTGGCGGGCGACGATCTCGCGGGCGATAGCCAATCCCAGGCCGGTGCCGGCGGCGGTCCGGCCGTGGGACTTGTCCCCCTTGTAGAACCGTTCCCAGATGAAGGGCAGGTCCTCACGGGCGATGCCGCTGCCGGTATCGGTCACCTGCAGCCTCACCTCGTCGCCGGAGCGGATGACGCCGGCCGTCACTTTCCCGCCGGGCGGGGTGAACTTCAGCGCGTTGTCAAGCAGGATGAGCAGCAGTTGGGTGAGACGGTCGCCGTTGCCGTTTACGGCCGTCTCGCCGCCCGTCTCCAGCGCCAGGGCCACCCCGGCCTGCTCGGCGCGGGGCGTAAGCAGCGACACCACGCTGTCGGCGATGGCCGCCAGCGGGATTTTCTCCATCGCCAGAACAGTGCCCTCCGACTGCAGGCGGCTGAGATCGAGCAGCTCGTTTATCAGCCCCTCCAGCCTCACCGTCTCGTCCCGCATCACGCGGTGGTACTTCTCGGCCTCCCGCGGCTCCTGCACCGTGCCGTCGAGAAGGGCTTCCGTATAACCGCGGATGACGGTCAGCGGCGTCCTGAGCTCGTGGGAGATGTTGGCGACGAAATCGCGGCGCAACTTCTCCATCCTGGCCGTGCCGGCCACGAAGCGGCCGAGCTCCTGGGCAAGCACGTTGAGCGACCGGCCGAGCTCCCCGACCTCGTCGCCGTCGTCCGCCTTCACCCTGATGGCGTAATCGCCGCGAGCCATCGTGGCCGCCGCCTCCTGCATGTCGCGCAGCGGGCGGGTGATGCCGCTGGCCAGCCGGCGGACGAGGAAAAACGTCAACAGCAGGGCGGCAAGCCCTAGGCCGCCGATATAAAAATATATGCGCCGGAGGAACTCGTCCACGCCGCGTACCGGGGAGTTGAGGATAACGGCACCGTTCACCGTCCCGTCAGCCTTCAAGAGCGGCACCCCGACAATCAGCATATTCTCGGCGTAAGTGGGGTGATAGAAACTTCTCGCAAGCACCTGGCCGCCGAAAACCGGCTCGAGCCGGTCGGCCAGCGCCCGTGCCAGCAGATTCCCCTGACCCATGCCGTAGCCGCCGGGGCCCATGTGGCCTCCCTGCCCCATACCGAGGCCGCGGCCCATGCCATGACCGCCCTGGCCCACGCCGGGACCGCGGCCTATACCGCCGCCGGGCGGCGTCGAAATGGCGACAACCCGCCGCGAAGAGTCCACCACCCACACGCGGGCGTCCAAAAAGGCGTCGACGCTGTCGATCAGTTTGGTGAACTGTGTCTGATCGATGCGGCCCTCATTATAGCTCTCGACCAGGCGGCCGAGTTCGTAGCCCTTGTTGACCAGCTCCTGCTGCTTGCTGGCAAGGAAGTACTCGCGCAACAGCAGGGAAATGCCGGCCGACACGCAGGCCAGGACCAGCACAACGACCATTATGTAGCTGTACAGCAACCTGCGCTGGAGCGAGTATCTCACATTTTCACCTCGAATTTATAGCCGCCCCCCCACACCGTCTTGATATCCCAGGGGGTGCTGTCCTGAGCGCCGATCTTCTGGCGGATACGCTTGATATGGGTATCGACGGTACGGGTATCCCCGCAATACGTATAGCCCCACACCGATTCCAGCAGCTGTTCGCGGGAAAAGACGCGGCCGGGATGGGCAGCCAGATGCCACAGCAGCTCCATCTCCTTGGCGGTCAGGGGCTCCGTGCGGCCGAACGCGGTAACCGTATATTCGCCGCGGTTGATCTCCAGGCTGGGAAACCGCAGCGTATCGCCAGCTGCGGCCTCCGCCCCGGGCGAGCGGCGCAACACCGCCTTGACCCTCGCCACCACCTCACGGGGGTTAAAAGGCTTGCCGATATAATCGTCGGCCCCCATTTCCAGGCCGAGGATGCGGTCGTCGTCATCGGCGCTGGCGGTCAGCATGATGATCGGCACGCGGGAAAACTTGCGGATCTGGCGGCAGGCCTCCAGGCCGTCGAGCACCGGCATCATTATATCGAGGATGACCAAGCTCGGCGACAGCTGCTGCACCTTGACGATCGTCTCCGCGCCGTCGGCCGCTTCGGCCACTGTGAAGCCTTCCTTGGCAAAGTACAGCTTCAGCAGTTCTCTTATCTGGGCGTCGTCGTCGGCGACAAGGACCAGCGGTCCGGACATCGGCTCACCTTCTTCCAATTGACTAAGGCTGTTTGAAAAGCGCCAGATGCACGTTCTGATTACTTCGCCTTACCAGCGAACAATACTATAGGAGGTAATCTCTCGTGCAACGTGCGGGCCGTACCGGATAAGCAGGCACACAACGCTTTAGCGTTGATGTGATCGCTTATACCCGAAAGGGTGCGAGCGCGCCGCGCCGCGTACTTTGGTGCGTACGCAAGCAAGCGCTCTGAGGAACAAGTGCGCAAGTTCTTGGTGTTTTAACGCCTAGAACTGCGGCCTGCCCCTTGCGGGTACGCCGCAGATGGCCTTTTCAGACAGCCGTAAAATAAAAAGGCGGGGGTGTCCCGCCTTTCGTGCCCAAAGTGTTAAACGGCTCCGTCGATGGCCGCCGCGATATCCCGGCGGGGCCGGAACCCGACGATGCGGTTGACTTCCGCGCCGTTCTTGAAGACCACCATGGTCGGAATGCCCATGACCTTGAATTGGCCGGCAAGGTCCGGTTGCTCGTCGACGTTGACCTTGGCCACGACAGCCTTGCCGGCGTAGTCCGCGGCAACAGCCTCCAATTCAGGAGCCACCATCTTGCATGGGCCGCACCACGGCGCCCAGAAATCAACCAGCACCGGCTGGGCGGATTTCAACACCTTGTCGGCAAAATCGGCTTGATTGGCGATATTCACTATTGACATGCAGATTCTCCTTCCTGTGCAATGTTTCCTGCTATCTCCCCCCCTCGGGGGGGTTCGTTTTTATTGTAAAATATTTCCCCGGCAAAGTCAAGGAGCCCATTTGCCCTAGTCGCCCGGCAGACGGCCGCCTTGCATCCGGGCCGCGAAATACGCGGCCAGCGCCAAGGCGACGAGGCCGACGGCGGCGACGGCGGGCGAGATCAGTCCCGGCGGCAGGTAACGGTACAGGCCGGCAAGCCCGAACGCGATGAAGATCAGCGCCGCGCCCCACTTCACAACCCGCTCGGGTATCCTCCGCCCCATGACCACACCCACGCCGATGCCGATACCGTCGGCGACCATCATCCCGGCGGTCGTCCCCAGCCACACCGGGACGACCGTCTGATATTGGGCGGCCAGCGCAAGGGTGGCCAACTGTGTCTTATCGCCCATCTCCGCGAAAAAAAAGGCGATCGCCACCGTCCAGAAAGGGCTGCGGCGGACGGCGTCGGCCTCGCCGGCCAGTTCGTCGCCGCGGAGGGTCCAGAGCCCGAAAATAATGAAGGAAGCGGCGGCCGCAATCTGGATATACTGCAGCGGCACCACCCTTGTCAGATAGTTGCCTGCTTCCACCGCCAGCAGGTGGTTGACGATGGTCGCCGCGAAAACGCCCGCCAGCACCGTCGGCCACGGGTAACGGACGGCGAAAGCCATGGCGAGCAGTTGGGTCTTGTCGCCCATCTCAGCCAGCAGGACGAGGAACAGCGAAGCAAAAAACGCAGTCACACCATCCCCCCTTAACCAGACTGTTGTTAGTATGGCCGATAAAAGCGCATATGAACCGACAGCGGGCGGAAGACATTATGAACCTTTTTCCGTAAACTAACATATGATAAAATGAACGACTTATCCTAAGGGGGAATTGCCATGAAGAAAACCCGGGCCAAGAAAACCGGCCCCCCTCCCCACGAACACCACAGTCACGACAGCCACCACGGAAGCTGTCCCGACGATCCCTGTCTCCTCATGCTCAGGGATACCGCCGTCGCCGAGCGGGAAGCCATCCTTTTCTACCTGGAGGCGGCCGGCATGGTCTGCGGCGACCTAAGGCGGCTTTTCCTCGATACGGCGGAAGATGAAATGCAGCACTTCGTCATGACCATGCGCCATATCGCCGCGCTCGACAGTGTCCAGGCCGAAGCGCTCGAAGAAGTCGGCCTCGACGCCCTCCTCGCGCAGCGGGGCATGGCGCCGAAATGGGCCTCCGGCTGGCAGCCGGATTGCGCCTGCCCGCTGGCGGACGAAACGGTGCACGTTCCCATGCCGTCCGCGCCGGAAGCGGGAAACGACCTTACCCCCGTATGCCTGCTGACCAAAGCACTCACCAGCGAACTCGAAGCGGTCAATAAGTACCAGAAATTCATGGAAAAAACGTCGGATCCCGCCTGCTGCCGTCACTTCTGCCATCTGATGAACGACGAGAAAGAGCATGTGGCCTCCTTCATCGCCGCCCTCTACGACCTGACCGGCGAACCGCCGCCCGAAGAAGCGGATTGACCCTTTGGTTATGTAAACTTTACAGCCGACCGGCCTTCTGCTATCATACTAGATAACCATTCCTGCCAGGAGGAGCTCACCTTGGACCTTACGGAAGCGATCGCCAACCGCCGGTCGGTGCGGAGCTATACTGAACAGAAGGTAGACAGGGCCGCCGTCACCAAACTGCTGCACGCCGCGGTACAGGCGCCCAGCGCCTCAAACACCCAGCCTTGGAGTTTCGCCGTCATCCAGGACGCCGCGCTGCTCAAGGATTATTCCGACCGCTCGAAAAGTCTGCTGCTAAGCACCATCGACCTCGACAACTCGCCCCACAAGAAATACCGCGCCATGCTGTCAAACCCCGATTTCAACATCTTCTACACCGCCGGCACGCTGATCGTCATCTACGCCAAACCGTTGGGGCGCCACAGCTACGGCGACTGCTGCCTGGCCGCCCAGAACCTCATGCTCGCCGCCCACGGCCTGGGGCTGGGCACGTGCTGGATCGGCTTCGCCGGGACGCTGCTCGATACGCCGGACGCGAAAAAAGAGCTGGGCGTACCTGCCGACTACAGCCTCGTCGCCCCCATCATCGTCGGTTACCCGCAAGGCCGGATACCGCAGCTGACGCGCGACGAGCCTGAGATACTTTTCTGGAAAGAATAGCGAAGCGGCCGCATTTGCGGCCGCTTTTTCACTTATAAACGGACAAATCTTATATTGCTGACACTCGCCTTCACCTGCCCGCGATACACTGCGTAGTAATCCTCCGGGCTCCGCCCCGGCGGCAGGTCAGGACCGTCGGAAAAGTCGACCCACAGGTCGGCCCAGAACGCCGCTGTCGGCCGGAAGAGATACGTCTGGGTGACGAGGTGCAGATCATGGGCGAAGCGGAGGCCGGTGCGGGCGGCTATCCGCCGCGTCACCTCGTTGCCGGCCGTGGCGGCGGGCTCGTCGTCGGTTTGGTAATTCACGCGCTTCTTCAGCGAAGCATAAGGCCGGTGGCCGTTGTCGAGCTTCAGCTCCCAGGCCCGCTCCACCAGAGCGGCGTCGCTGAGACGTTGGATATCGGAATGATAGCCGACCACGAAAATTTCCTCGTCGTCCACTACAATCATCGCGGCTGCCAGCCGGTCCGCCTTTATCATCTTCATCCCACCTTAATTATTGGAGTAACGGAATACTATCTTTCGTTATTGTCCCGCAAAGTCCTGTCGAAAAACACAAAAACCCGCGGTGATATGCCGCGGGTTTCCCGACGAGGATCGGTGAGCAGTCAATAAGCCGAGTTCTGTCCCGCTTGCGCGGTGATGATCATTTATCTCGGCCGGCAGTTGCCTGCCGGCTCTAGCGACGCTACCCGGAAGGATCGGCGGGCTACCTCATCTCTTCCCTATTCGGTCTTGCTCCAGGTGGGGTTTACCTAGCCAGTCAGTCGCCTGACTGCTGGTGCGCTCTTACCGCACCGTTCCATCCTTACCCGGCATAGCCGGGCGGTCTACATTTCTGCGGCACTATCCCTGAGGTCGCCCTCGCTGGCCGTTAACCAGCACCCTGCCCTGTGGAGCTCGGACTTTCCTCGAAGACCCTGCGGCCTTCGCGATCATCTTTCGTACTCACTGATCCTGTTCGATTGTCTGGATTAACAATATACCACGAACGGCCCCCGCCGTCAAGGCCGCCAGCGCGTCGACCTAAGCCATGGCGGCGCGCAGTGCGGCCACCTTGGCCGGGATATCGTCGGCGCCGACGATATCGGACACGATCGCGATCATTCCCGCGCCCCGACGGCGCACTGCGGCGATATTGTCCTCCTTCACGCCGCCGATAGCGACATACGGGAGACTGATATTGGCGGCCACGTACTCCAGCAGGGCAAGCCCCACCGGCGCGGCGGCGTCCTTTTTCGTGCCGGTCGCGAATACCGGACCGACGCCGATGTAGTCGACGATCCCGGCCAGCTTATCGGCCTCCCTGGCCTGCTCAGGCAGGTGGGTCGACAAACCGATGACCATAGCGGGGCCGACGAGTTCACGCACCTTCCCGGGAGGCAGGTCATCCTGGCCGACGTGGACGCCGTCCGCCCCGACCGCCATCGCCAGCGCCACATGATCGTTGACGATGAATGTCGCCCCGGCGCCCGCAGTCAGCTCGCGGATAACCCGGCATTCCTCGTACATCGCGCGGGCCGGTTTATTCTTCTCGCGGTACTGGATCATCCTGACGCCGGCAACCAGCAGCAGCCGCACCACCTCAATGCTGCTTCGCCCGCGGGACAGCTCGTCGTCCGTGATGCCGTAAATATCGCCGGCAAGAAAATTGTCCATCCCTTTACGCTGACTCATACATTCCCTCTCCCCTCGCGCGCCCCGCGCGGGACGCAGTGCAAACACGAATATTTTACCGCGTAATGAGAAAACCGTCAATTCTTACACGCGGTCGTCTAGAAAGCTCCAGATGCAAGGCATGCCGAGGACGCGATGCGACGCGTACTCGGACGTACGCTAGCAAGCGCCCGCAGGCATAACGCCGCAGATGGACTTTATAGACGGTCGCCAAGGTTACTCGACGAAAAGCATACGGCCGCAGTTGTCGCAGTAAAGCAGCACCCCCTGCGCCTTCGCCACCTGCCCGGTCGGTATGCTCCGCCGGCAGCCGCCGCAGACGCCGCCCGCCACCTTCGCCACGGGCTGGGGCAGCTTGCGGGCAAGATCGCGGAACTGGCGGAGCAGGGCGGGGTCGACCCCGTCACACAACATCCGGCAACGCTCCTCCAGGCCGGCCAACTCGGCGTCGCTGCGGGCCGCCTCATGGGTCATATGCTGCTGTCTTTCGGCGTGCAGGCGCTTCTTGGCCTGCAGCGCGGCCTCGTCGCCGGCAACCTTGGCAGCCAGCCGCTCGCATTCCTCGAGGCCGGCGACCGCATCGTCCTCCCGCCGGGCGATATCGTTGCGGAGGGCTTCGCACCGTGTCCGGACCTGCTCGATCTCCTTGAGGTTTGTTATCTCGCCGCGGTAAAGCTTCTTCTCAAGCTCCTCGCAATGCCTGGCGTGCGCGGTCAGCTCGGTCTCGCGGACGGCGCACGCCTTCTCAAGGGCGGCCAGCTTTTCCCGGTCGGCGGCCACCGCCTGCGACAGCAGCCTGACCTCGTTCCACAGCAGCCGCACCTCGTCGACGCTGATCTTTTCCTTGCGGCCGGCCGCCTCACGTTTCTGGCGCTCAAGAACCTGCAGTTCGCTGAGCATGGTCAGCTGGTCTTTCATCGGCATACCCTCCTCTTACTGCTGGCATAGAAAAAGACAGGCCCTGTTCGCCTGTCTCACCAAACCCGGAATACGTCGCGGGAAAAATTTTCCGTCCTGATGGTGACACCCCAGCCGCTTTGCGCGGCGCACGCCTCGAGATGGGCGGCCAAAGCCCCGACGACCGGGAACTCGGTCGCGAAATGGCCGGCGTCGACCAGCGTAAGACCGCCGCCAGCGGCGTCCAGCGCCTCGTGATACTTGACGTCCCCCGTAACAAGCACATCGACCCCGGCTGCGGCCGCTGCCGCCAGCAGACCGGCCCCGCTGCCCCCGCACACCGCCACCTTGGCCACCTGGCGGTCGGCCGGACCTGCGACCCGGACCTGTTCTACGCCCAGCACGTCTTTCAACCGGCGGACGAAGGCCGCGAAAGGTTCGGGGGCGGCCAGACGGCCCACCCGTCCCAGCCCGTAAGCCCGGCCGGGGTTGTTGAGCGCGTACAGATCGTAGGCCACCTCCTCGTAGGGGTGGGCCTTCAGCATAGCGTCGACGACGGCGGCGGCGGCGCTTTCCGGCATTATCGTCTCCAACCGGTACTCGGCGGCGTACTCCAGCCTGCCCTGCTCGCCGATAAACGGCTCTGTGCCGGTCAGAGGCATGAATGTGCCCGTGCCGGCCGTCTGGAAGGTGCAGTGGCTGTAATTGCCGATGTGGCCGGCGCCGGCGGCGGTGATGGCCCCGCGCACCTCCTCCACATGATCCTCGGGCACGAACACCGCCAGCTTCAGCAGCCGCTCCCGGCCTTCGACCGCCAGCGGCCGCAGCTCCGTGAGGGCGAGCCTGGCGGCCAGACAATCGTTCACGCCGCCGTCGGCTGTGTCGAGGTTTGTATGGGCGGCGTACACGGCGACGCCGGCCGCCAGCAGCGTGGCCAGCGTCCTGCCCAGAGGCGTGTCGGTGCGGACGGCGGACAGGTTTTTGAAGATCAGCGGGTGATGGGCGACGATCAGATCGACTCCGTCGGCCGCCGCCCTCTCCGCCACCTCCAGCGTCACATCAAGCGTCACCAGCAGCGAGGCGACCTCCTGCTCGGGGCTGCCGACCAGCAGGCCGACGTTGTCCCAGCCGGCCGCCAACTCGCGCGGCGCCAGCCGTTCCAGCGCCGCCATAATCGTCCGGCACTTCACAGACATGAGTATTTATCCTCCAACTGGGCGATTTTTGCCAGATACTCCCGGTACTTGGGGGAAGAGACCGCCTGCGGGCTGGCGGCCATCTCCGCCGCCACCCGCCTCGCCTGCGCCAGCAGCGCCGCCACGTGGTTCCCGAGCAGCGGATGCCGTCTGGCCCACAGCAGCGGGCCGATTTCGTACAGGATCTCCTCGTACTCCTCCGCCGCTCCCGGCGCGGCGGCGATGACCTCGTACAGGCGTCCGTCCTCCTCGACGAGGGCCTCGGCCACGATATGCCAACCCGACGACGCCAGCCAGCGGCGGACTACGGCCCCGCCCAGCATCGGCTGGAGGACGAGGCACGACAGCGATGCCGTCACCCCCGGACGGGCGTTCAGTATCTCCACGATCGTCGGACCGCCCATACCGGCGATGACAGCCGTATCCACCTCGCCAGGGGCAAGCACCGCCAGCCCGTCGCCGAAGCGGAGATCGACCCGGTCGGTCAGGCCGACCCTGGCAAGAGCCTCGCCGGCCGCCCGGAACGGCCCCTGGTTGACCTCGCCGGCCACCGCGGACGGCACGATGCCTTCGCTAACCAAATAAACAGGCAGGTAGGCGTGGTCGGTGCCGATGTCCGCCAGGCGCCCGCCAGGCGGCACAAGGGCCGCTATCGTCGCCAGGCGTTTACTGAGTTTCACGCCTCCCCCTCCTTCAAAGCTTTTCAACGGCCGCCCGCGCAGGGGATTCGGCCTGCCTATATTATTTCGTTCCGGTGGAGAAAAATTCCTCCCCTAGCCGGGCAGGGCAAACCGTTCGATCGGCGTGTAGACCCGCCGGCGGTCGACCTCCTCGCTGAGGATGAGGGCGAACTCGCGCACCGTGAATGGCTTGCCGTCGACCCGGTAGGCGCCCCAGAGCGGCGCGCCCGGCAGGAGCACGACATCCTGGGCGAGGGTAATGTGCGGTCGCCACGCCCGCTGCTCCCGCGGGAACCCGCAACCGGCAAGCCCCTGCTCCACCCTGCCCTGCAGCGCCGCAAGCGCCTCCGTCTCGCCGGCCACGTCCACCCACACCGTCCGCACAGGCACGCCGCCGCCGAACTGGCCGAGTTTCCCTAAGCCGAGGGCGAACGTGCCGCCGGCCGCGGCGCCCGCGGCCAGCGGCGGCCCGAGCAGCGGCACGTCGGCCGCCGGCACCTCGCCGAGGAATTTCAGCGTGATGTGGAAATTCTCGCGGCGTTTGAACCGTCCCCGCCGGCTGTTGCCGCGCAGCTCGGCCTGAACGGCCGCCAGCGCGGCGATCGCCTCTTCCGGCAACTCGATGCCGACAAACAGACGCATGATCTTCCTCCCGAAACTTTGCTGCTTACTTGTTTGACGCGCGGCGACGTTTTTCCTATTATTCCCGTAAATATATAAAAAGCGCAGCATCGCTGCTGCGCTTTTCGCCTTTGTGGTGACCCGTAGGGGATTCGAACCCCTGATACCGCCGTGAAAGGGCGGTGTCTTAACCGCTTGACCAACGGGCCGGATAAAGTAAGATTGGTGGGCCCACCTGGGATCGAACCAGGGACCGGCCGGTTATGAGCCGGCTGCTCTACCGCTGAGCTATAGGCCCCGAAGATATATAAAACAGGTTTTCCGAAGAAGACCTGTCTTAGCAATCGAAAGTGGCTCCTCGAGTAGGACTCGAACCTACAACCCCGCGGTTAACAGCCGCGTGCTCTACCATTGAGCTATCGAGGAATGTGCACTGACAAAATATATTATAAGACAGGCCACCCCCGCCGTCAAGGCTTTAGGGACAATCTATTTTAGTAATTAATGGGGGCGGCCTCGCTTCGGCCGTTGATAAACCCCCATCTGCGTTTCTGCTCCTCGGTGCGCCCCGCACAAAAATCGGAAAAACAATCGCCAGCAAGTCAGAAGCGCTGACAAAGCTGGCGAAGTCAGGACGTGCATCTGGGGGTTTCTGAACGGCCTCAAACTATTATCCTATTCCAGGAAATCCTTCAGCTTCTTGCTGCGGCTCGGGTGGCGCAGCTTGCGAAGCGCCTTGGCCTCGATCTGGCGAATGCGCTCGCGGGTGACGCCGAAATGCTGGCCCACTTCCTCCAGCGTCCGCGCCCGCCCGTCATCCAGGCCGAAACGCAGCCTGAGCACCTTTTCCTCCCTGGGTGTCAGCGTCTCCAGCACTTCCTCCAGCTGCTCCTTGAGGAGCATGAAGGAAGCTGCCTCGGCCGGCGCCGGCGCGTCCTGGTCCTCGATGAAATCGCCGAGGTGCGAATCCTCCTCCTCGCCGATGGGCGTCTCCAGCGACACGGGTTCCTGGGCGATCTTCATGATCTCACGCACCCGTTCGACGCTGACATCCATCTCCTTGGCGATCTCCTCCGGGCTCGGCTCGCGGCCCAGCTCCTGCAGCAGCTGGCGGGACACGCGGATCAGCTTGTTGATCGTCTCTACCATATGCACCGGGATACGGATGGTGCGGGCCTGGTCGGCGATCGCCCGGGTTATTGCTTGACGGATCCACCAGGTCGCGTAGGTGCTGAATTTGAAGCCCTTGTTGTAGTCGAATTTCTCGACTGCCTTGATAAGGCCGAGGTTGCCCTCCTGGATGAGATCCAGGAACAGCATCCCCCTGCCGACATAGCGTTTGGCTATGCTGACCACCAGGCGCAGGTTGGCTTCCGCCAGGCGGCGTTTGGCCTCTTCGTCGCCCGCTCCCATGCGCTTGGCAAGCTCGATTTCCTCGTCCGCCGACAGCAGCGGCACCCGGCCGATCTCTTTGAGGTACATCCGGACAGGGTCGTCGATGCTCACCCCTTCCGGGATGGTAAGGTCGATGTCCACCTCTTCCGGCGTCTCGGAAATATCGGCATCATCCAGGGCCTCAACGTCCGGGACCTCGTCGACTATCTCGATCCCTTTGTTGGAAAAGACCTCATACATATCGTCGATTTCGTCGGGAGTGAGGTCCTCGTTCTGGAGAGTGTCCATGATTTCGGCGTACGTCAGCATGCCGCCGCGCTTCTTGCCCTTGTGCAGCAGTTCGTTGACATGTTCTGCTTGTATGTTCTTCTTCTCGCTCATTCTACTCCCCTCCTCCCTTGGCATTCCCCGGATAAGGCACAGCGTCCGTCATGAATGGTGCAATTTGCTAATTTCATCTTTTATTCGCTGACTTTCGGCTAATTCCTGCCGATAGTTGCTTTCGTCCCCCAAACGTAGAAATTCCTCGGCCCGCTGACTGTGAACCATGATCAGGGGCTCCAGGCGGGCTACCCTGATGATCCTGATACAATCGTCGACAACGCGGGAAATATCGCTGAGTTGTATCTCCATTACCATAATATTCGACAACTCGGTGGCTGCCGACTCCGGGAGACTAATTGCCAGGCTGTCGGCGGCGGGACTTTTTCCCATATTATACGCAGTAAACAGCGAATTGATTATCGTTTTCCGCTCTCCGCCCTGAATATCTTCACCGTTCAGTTCCGCCTGGACATAAGGGATAATCGAACCGTCCTCCAGCATCAGGCGGATGAGTTGCCGTTCGGCCGCCACCGTCTTCGGCGCCAGCTTCTGCGACAGATTGAACGCGTTACTACTATTCTGCCCGCGGTTGGCAGCTTTATCCTTTTGCTGCACCTTGCGTATCTCCCGCCGGATATCCTCTTCGTGGATGCCGAGCGTTTGGGACAGCATCCTGATATGCTCGTTGACCTCCGCCAGATCGGGAGCCTCGGCCAGAGCCGGGATGGCCTGGGCGAGAACGCCCATCTTGCCCGAAGCACCGGAGTAGTCGTGCGCCTGCAGCGCCTGGCTTACCTGATAAGCCAGCAGGGCGGGCGCCTGGTCCATAAGGGTGCGGAAGGCGTCGGCGCCGTGCTTTCTGATAAACTCGTCGGGATCCTTGCCATCCGGCAGGGCGATGACCCGCACGGAAAGCCCCAGCGCCCGCACGGTCGCCAGAGCCCTCAGCGTGGCGTTCTGGCCCGCGGCGTCGCTGTCGTAGGCGAAATAGATCTCACTCGCGTTGCGCGCCAGCTGCCTGGCCTGCTCGAGAGTGAACGACGTGCCGAGCGAGGCGACGGCGTTCTTTATCCCGCCGGCATGGAGCGCGATCAGATCCATGTACCCTTCGACGACAATCGCCCTGCCGGCCTGCTTGATGGCCTGATAGGCGAGGTCGAACCCGTACAGGACATAGCGCTTGTTGAAGACCGGCGTCTCGGACGTGTTGAGGTACTTGGGCTGGCTGCCGTCCATAACCCGGCCGCCGAAGCCGATCACCCGGCCGCGCGCGTCCGCGATCGGAAACATTATCCGGTCGCGGAACCGGTCGTAGACACCGTCGCCGCCCGTCCGCGCCACCGCCAGGCCGGCTTTCGCCAGCGTTTCGGCGGTGAAGCCGCGGCCGGTCAGGGCGACCGTCAGCTTATCCCACGCCTTGGGAGCGAAACCCAGCCGGAAGGTGGCGATCGTCTCGTCGTCTATCCCCCGGCCCCTGAGATATTCCCTGGCCTCCTTGCCGTAACCCGTCTTGGTTAGACAGGAATGGAAAAAATCGCTCGCCGTGGCGTTGGCCTTCAGCAGGCCGGCCATCTCCCGCTCCACCTGCCGCTCGTGCTCGGACTTTTCCTTCTCAGGCACGGGAACGTTCATTTTCGCCGCCAGTTTCTTGACCGCTTCCATGAACGTCAGGTTCTCCAGCTTCATGAGGAAGTTGAAAACATTGCCGCCTGTCTGGCACCCGAAGCAATAAAAAAAACCTTTATCGGGCGTCACGGAAAAAGACGGTGTTTTCTCATGGTGGAACGGGCAACAGCCCCAGTAGTTCTTCCCCCGTTTTTTCAGCGGTACGTATTCGGAGATGACGCTGACTATATCGCTCTGGGAGCGCAGCCTGTCGATAAAATCGTCGAAAACAGCATCTTTCATATAACCTCACCTTAGCGCCCACGAACAATATAGTGATCGTAACCAGGCCGATGCGGAGACCTATTATCTTTTTGCATTATTACTATTCAAGGCAAAGGAGAAATATCCTCTTTTCCCCCTTGACAAAGGCGAGATATTTTGCTAAGCAAAAAAATACCGGAGCCGAAGCTCCGTTACACAGCCGACGCATCGCCGGCCATTATTTTTTCTGCGGCGACGCCATGATCACCGAGTCGCCCATCAGCTGGCTGCCCGGCCAGGGCACATGGCGGAAAATCTCGTCCTTGGACTTCTCGTCGCGGTAAGTCTTATCGCTGAGCATCCGGCGATAATGGATATACGCTCCCCGGCGTCCGCACTCCGGGCAGAAGGTGTTGTCGGCCCGGTGGCGGTTGGCCTTCCAGGAAAACAGGTTGAAGTGCAGCCCGCAGTGCTGGCAGATGAAACCGTTGACAAAAACCCCTTCCCGCTGGCTCTCGCTTATCCCGACGGGGGGATTCTCAAGCACGGTCTTCTGTTCGGCTTCGTCGCGCGGATCATCGGCTTTCATCTTTATTCCTCCTTTATTATTTTCCGCCGGTCTTCTTCGCCAGCCGCTCGCAGTCCGCCACCAACCCGGGTAGCACGTTGGCGATGAAGTAGCGGACGCTGGCAAGCTCGCTCGCTTTCAGTTTCCCGAGGATCGTATGGTACTTTTCCTCAAACAGGCCGATATTATTTAACTTAACCTCGAAAATGCACTCCATCAGCGCGTCGATATTGTCGGCCGCCCTCAGGATCTGGCCTTCCAGACTGTCGTCCTTGCCGTCGAACAGCAGCTCGCGGTATAGGTCGCGGTAAGGCTGCTCCATCTCGGCGAAAAGCGTCTCCTCAGCCAGCTCCTTCTCGATGATGGTCAGAGCCGCCGACAGCTCGGGGTTCTTATACTTCGTCGTACTGAGGATATCGCCGGTGATCGACTCGATGACATCGTGATTGATGAGCTTGCGGAACAGCCGGCCCCAGTCGACTTTGCCGCCGTTTTCCTCCTCGATCAGGGCCAGCATCTGGCCGATCTGGGCAACGAGGAAGGAATGCTCGCTCACCGTCGTCCGCTGGTGCATGAACTCGGTGGCCCACCGGCCCATATTGTTGAGCTTGCGCACAAAGACGAGATAATTATGAAGCCCCACGGCCAATCCTCCATTCGCTCCCGGCGATAAGAGATTCTTGTCCCGGTATAAGACAGCCCATCCAGTTTACATATATTTACAATATCATTTTTTCGGCGCCACTGCTATAATTTTATATAGAAAGGCGGGTTAACAATGCGACCAAAAACTATGTTCGTCACCCTCCTGGCCCTTTTCCTGCTCACCGGCATCGCCTGCGCCGCCCCGGCTAAACCTGTCATCAAAGCCGACAAAACCTATTTCGATATCAATACCGGGCTCTATGTCCTCAAAGGCAACGTCTACATAGAAGTGAAGGACCGGATCATCACCGCCGGCATGGCCAGGGTCAGCGTGGCCTCGCTGGAGGTCTGGGGCACCGGCGGCGTCACCGTCACCCAGGGCGACATCTACTTCACCGGCCATGACGTCTACGTATTCGGCATGCAGGACCGGGCCAAGATCGACGGCGGCGTCACCTTCAAACGCACCGGCCTGTGCGTGACCGCCGACCGGGTCGAATTCAACTGGAACAGCAAACTCGGCGTCTTCAGCGGCAACGTCCAGGTGACCCAGAACGACAAAACCTGGACCGCGGACAGAGTGACCTACAACGTCGAAACCAACACAATTGTCCAGCCGACCATCCCGATAACGGCGGGCGGCGGCTAATAAATCCTGACAACTAACCCCCGGCGGGCGCCGGGGGTTCTTTTATTGCCTGATCCTGGCCCCGGAGCTAAAACAGCATGACCCCCAGGATATGGCCGGCGGGGATGCTGCCGATAAAGCGGCTGTCGCTGGAATTGTTGCGGTTGTCGCCCATCACGAAAACATGTCCGGCCGGCACAGTCACCTTGCCGGGCGAGGAATAGCGCATCGGTTCCTTGACGTAATCCTCGGCAAGCGCCTTGCCGTTGCGGTAAACCTTGCCGTTCCTGAATTCAAGCACATCGCCCGGCAGGCCGATCACCCGCTTCACCCAGATATGTTTTGCCGGCACGCCGCCCCTGACGAACGTCACCACGTTGTTCACCGGCTCGGTAACGTCGTCGGCTAATCTGCGGGTGCGGTCGACGCGGCTGTCGAGCACCACAATGTCGCCGTAACCGGGCAGCTTGCCCAGGGTATGGGCCACCTTGGAGAGATAGATCCGCTCGCCTTCGTGGAAAGTCGGCTCCATCGACTGTCCCATCACTGCGGTGGGTTGAAAGACGAAAACGTTGATAACCAGAGCGATCGCGGCCGCGAGGACAAAACTCTGCAGCCATTCGCCGGCTTCACGCACGGTATTCATTATGACCTCCCTTGGGGCCGCCTTTCTGGACGATTTCCAGGATCTTGTTGGCCGTCTCTTCGATGGCCTTGTTGGAAACGTCGATGATCGGGCACTGCAATTTGCGCATCAGGCTTTTCGCGTGCTCGAGCTCCTCGGTTATGCGGTCGATGTTGGCGTAGCTGGCATCCGAGCCCAGGCCCATCGTCCGCAGTCGTTCGGCACGGATCTCGTTGAGCTTGTAAGGGTTGATCACCAGCCCCACTATGCGGTGGGCGGGCACCTGGAAAAGTTCCTGCGGCGGCGGCACCTCCGGCACCAACGGCACATTGGCCACCTTGACCCGCTTATGGGCCAGATACATGCTCAGAGGCGTCTTGGAGGTGCGGGACACGCCGATGAGAATTATATCGGCCTTGGGTATGCCCCAGGGGTTCTTGCCGTCGTCGTACTTGACGGCGAACTCCACCGCCTCCACCCGCCGGAAGTACTCCTGGTCTAGCTTGTGCATCAGGCCGGGTTTCAGCTTGGGTGTCAGCGAAGTCGCCTGCTGGACCGCCTGGATCATCGGCCCCATGATATCGATGGTATGGACGCCGTGCACCTTCGCCAGCTCCACCACCGCCGCCCGCAGTTGAGGCGACACCAGGGTGTGGCAGACGACGCTCCCCGTTTCGGCCGCAGCCTCGAGCACCTCCTCGATCTGGCTCACGGAATTGATATACGGCACACGGACGATATCGAACCGGCTGAGGTCGAACTGGCTCGCGGTGGCGCGGGCCACCAGCTCGGCCGTCTCGCCGATGGAATCGGAGAGGGCGTAGATTATCTCTTGTTGCATAATAAAAATACCTCCTGACAGAGGGCCGTTCAGAAGCCCCCAGATGCAAGGCGGAACGAGCACGCGCCGCGCTGCGTACTCGGAACGTACGCAAGCAAGCGCGCGCAGGGCCAACGCCGCAGATGGGGGCTTATCAACGGACCGAAGAATAAAAAAGGCCCCCGAGTTATTATACCCTTTCTCCTCGGGGGCGTGCAAGCGGTGCTATGCGGCAACTATCTTGCTCAGATCGGCGAATCTGGCGGTCAGCGCGGTGATGCCCTTCAGCAGGGCGAGCCGGTTGTTGCGTACGGCCTCATCGTCGACCATGACCATCACCTGGGTGAAGAAAGCGTCGATGGGGTCGGTCAGCCCGGCTACCACCTTCAGCACGCCGGCATAATCCCTGGCGGCTGTCAGCGCGGCGATCTCCTTGCGGGCGCTCTCCAGGGCGGCGTACAGTTCCTTCTCGCCGTCGCTGGCGAACAACGCCGGGTCGATGGCGCCTTCGCCGGCGTTCTTGGCCAGGTTGCCGGCCCGGGTCAGCGCCTGGACGGCCCGCTGCATGGCCTCGGTCGCGCCGCCCTCGGCGAGCGCCTTGGCCCGCAGCCAGACGTCGTAAACATCGTCGGTGTCGGACGCCAGCACGGCGTCGACCATATCGTAGCGCACGCCTTCGTCGGCCAGCACATTTTTCATACGCAGCCGGAAAAACTCGGCGATATCCTCGCTGAGCCCGGCGCGACGTTCCTCGCCGGTGATGGCGAGCAAATCCATGGCGGCGGCGGCGAGCTGCCGCAGCGACACGTGGTAGCGGGCGCCGATCAGAATGTTCACGATGCCCAGAGCCTGACGGCGGAGGGCATACGGGTCCTGTGAGCCGGTGGGGATGAGGCCGCGGCTGAACGTGGACACGATATTGTCCAGCTTGTCGGCGATACTGACCATGCGGCCGGCCGGCGTCGCGGGAAGAACGTCGCCCGCAAACCGCGGCAGGTAATGCTCGAACACCGCCTCGGCCACCGCCGGCTCCTCGCCGCCCAGCTTCGCGTACTCGCGGCCCATCACGCCCTGCAGCTCGGTAAACTCGCACACCATGCCGGTGACGAGATCGGCCTTGGCGAGGCGGGCGCCGCGTTCGATCCTGGGCAGCTCCTCCTTCGGCAGGCCGGCCGCCTTGGCGATGGCGGCCGCCAGCTTCTGAAGGCGCACCGTCTTATCGTACATCGTCCCCAGGCCTTCCTGGAAGACGATCGTCTTGAGCTTCTCCACCCTTTCGGCCAGCGGCACCTTCTTATCCTCCTCGAAGAAGAAGCGCGCGTCGGCCAGACGGGCTTTCAGCACCCGCTCGTTGCCGTGACGGACGATATCGATGTGGTCCTGGCCGCCGTTGCGGACGGTGACGAACACCGGCAGCAACCTGCCGTCGGCCGAGAAAACCGGGAAATAGCGCTGATGTTCGCGCATCGGCGTGATGACCGCCTCCGCCGGCAGGGCGAGGTACTTCTCCTCGAACCGCCCGCACAGCGCGGTCGGATACTCCACCAGGTAGGTGACCTCCTCCAGGAGATCCTCGTCGATGACCGCCGTCCCGCCCTGCTGAACGGCGAGCTTCTCGACCTGCTCGCGGATGATCTGGCGGCGGAGATTCTGGTCGACCATGACGTGATTGTCCGTCATCTTGACGAAATACTCGTCAGCCGACGCCAGCGTGACCGGCCCCTTGCTCAGGAAGCGGTGGCCGTGGCTGACGTTGCCGGCGGTGACCTCGGCGAGGGTGAAAGGCACGACGTCGCGGCCGTAAAGGGCCACCAGCCAGCGGATGGGGCGCGCGAATCTTATGTCGAGATCGCCCCAGCGCATGCTCTTGGGGAAGTTGAGCGCGGTGACGATCTCCGGCAGCAGTGCGGGCAGGATGCCGGCGACCGGCTGGCCTGCCTCGTGGACCACGGCGTACACATAGCCGTCCTTGACGACAAGATCCTTCACATCCACGCCCTGGCCGCGGGCGAAGCCCTGGGCCGCCTTGGTCGGAGCGCCGCTGTCGTCGAAGGCGATCTTCACGGCCGGGCCTTTATTCTCGCTGTTGCGGTCGGCCTGCAGCTCGGCCAGCCCTCTTACCACCAACACCAGGCGGCGGGGCGTGCCGAAAGTCTGCACCTCGCCGCAGGCGATGCGGCGCTCGGCGAGCTTAGCCCTGGCGATATAGGCCAGTTGGGCAAGCGCGGCCGGCATGAATTTTGCGGGTATCTCCTCGCTGCCGATTTCCAGAAGCAAATCCTTGGCCATGTTATTTACCCCCTTTCAGAAGCGGGTAGCCGAGTTTCTCGCGCTGTTCCAGGTACCCCTGGGCGCAAAGGCGGGCCAGATTGCGGACCCTGCCGATGAAGGCGGTGCGTTCGCTGACACTGATCGCGCCGCGGGCGTCGAGCAGATTGAATGCGTGGGAGCATTTCAGCACATAGTCGTACGCCGGCAGAACATAGCCGAGGTTGACGACGCGGATGGCTTCCTTCTCGTACATATCGAAAAGCGTGAACAGCATGGAAGCGTCGGAAAGCTCGAAATTGTAGGTCGACTGCTCCACCTCGTTGCGGTGGAAAACGTCGCCGTAAGTGATGCCAGCCACCCACTCGACATCGAAAACGTTCTCCTTGCCCTGGATATACATCGCCAGGCGTTCGAGACCGTAGGTGATCTCCACCGACACCGGCTTGACGTCGATGCTGCCCACCTGCTGGAAATAAGTGAACTGGGTTATCTCCATGCCGTCCAGCCACACTTCCCAGCCCAGGCCCCAAGCGCCGAGGGTCGGCGACTCCCAGTTGTCCTCCACGAAACGGATATCGTGCTTGTCGGGGTCGATGCCCAGCTTGGCCAGGCTCGCCAGGTACAGATCCTGGATGTTGGCGGGCGAGGGCTTCATGATAACCTGGTACTGGTGATGCTGGAACAGGCGGTTGGGATTGTCGCCGTAGCGGCCGTCGGCCGGACGGCGGGAAGGCTCCACATAGGCCACGTTCCACGGCTCGGGTCCGAGTGCGCGCAGGAAGGTGGCCGGGTTCATCGTACCGGCGCCCTTCTCCACATCGTAAGGCTGCTGGATGATGCACTTCTGCCCAGCCCAGAAGTTCTCCAGGGTCAGGATTATCTCCTGAAAAGTCATGTCATCGCCTCCTGAAAATCAAAATAAAAACTCCCGTCCCGTAACTTGTCGTTACAGGGACGGGAGCTTGCTTCCCGCGGTTCCACCCTGATTGGCCCTGAGGCCCACCTTTATTTATAGCGGGGTTTACTCTCCTCCCGGCCCGGTCTTCGCCAACGGCCCCAGGCTAACAGGATTTCCTCCCGCGGCTCGGGAACGCCTTCGCCCGCCTGTGCCGGGCTCGCACCCTCCCCGGCTCGCTTCTTACGGCTGGCTACTATTTTCCTTCATCGCCTTATGTTGCTATAATAATATAGCAAATTTGCCCTATCCTGTCAACTTATAAACTGCCGCGCGGCCCATCCCGGTCATCGGCCGGCCGCACTTCCGTCTCCTCGCTGGCGCCGCCCTCCCGGACAACCTCGATGGTGCAACGCTTGAACACGGCCACCAGCACGCCTAAAGCCGCCAGCTGCGGCAGAAACACGGCGCTGATCGCTCCCAGCGTCACGGGTATCTCCACCAGCGTCTTGCCGTCCTGCTTTACGCGGATCTTGGTGACGTTGCCCTGATGGATGAGCTCCTTGACCTTATCCACCACCTCGCCGGACTTCACCGAGAACTCTTCCGTCCAGCCGCCCGGCTTCTTGGCCTCCAGGTCCACCAGCGCGTCAAGGACATTGCCGCCGGCGCGCTCCAGCGCATCCTTGGCCTCCCGGTAGGAAACCCCGGTACGCTCGCGGATTATATCGATCTTTTCGAGGGTAATCTCTTCCATCGTTTTCCCTCCTGTGCCGTTTCGCTTATTGTCCCCGTCCGCCGCCCGTTTTATCCCGCGCCAGCGTCGCGATGAACGCCAGCGACCGCAGCGGTTTATCGAGCCGCCAGGTGAGAAACTCGCCCAACAGGCGCTCGGTATCCATCAACACGGCGCCGGTCACCGAAAAATGGCCCGGATCCGCGAGGTCGAGGTCGAGCATGCGGGCGAGAAAATCCCTGCCCTCGACGCCGAAAGGCGGCAGATGGGGCTCGGAGCAGGCTGCGCAGACAGCGCCGCCGGCCGAGGCGTCGAACCGGGCCGGCAGCGTCAGCTCCCCGCCGCATACCACGCAGTGTTCGTACTCCGGACGGAATCCGGCCAGCGACATAAGCTGCAGCGCGGCAGCCAGCGCGGCCACCCTGACGTTGCGGCTCACAAGCAGGGCAAAAGACGACAGCAGCAGGTCGAAAGCCGCCGGCTCCGGCTCGCGCTCAGGCCACAGCTCGGCCACCAGTTCGGCCAGCATGGTAGCATACGCCATCCTGTCCAAATCTTCCCGCAGCTCGCGGAACGACCGCCTCGTGGCACACTGTTTGAGTGCCTCGATATTCTTCCCCGTCGCCAGCGCCAGCTCCACGTGGGCGAAGGGCTGGACGCAGCCGGCCAGTTCGTTGCGCGGTCGGCGGGCCCCGTAGGCCAAAGCCGAAAGCTTGCCGTGTTCGCGCGAAAATAAAGTCACCATCCGGCTGGTGGCGTCATAGTCCCTCACCGCCAGCAGGATGGCCTCGCAATTGTATGTCCCCATGCCGGTACTACTCCCGGCCGGACCGGCCGGAATCGGCCGGACGGTCGCCGCAGTGCCGGTAGAGCAGATACGACCTGATATCACCGGTGCTGAGGAAGATTTCCCACATCAGTTCCCTTAGCAATACGCGCACATCCCTTCGGTGTTTTGCGCAGCGGGATTTCGCCGGCTATGGCAGGCTGCCCCTGCCGTCGTCCTCCCCGGGGTCCTCGTCATTCGCATTCTTCAGCGGTACGGCCTTCACCCTCACGACCCGGAAGCCGTTGACCTGAAGAACGGAAAAACGGTAATCGCCGATATTCACTTCGTCGCCCAGCTCGGGGCGCCGGCCGAGAAGGCCGAAGATATAACCGCCGAGCGTGTCTTCCTCGTGCTCCTCGAGGCGGATATTGAGCAGTTCCGACACATCGTCGAGCAGCACCCGGCCGTCAAACTCGTAGGCGCCGTCCTCGAGGCGCTGGATTTCCGCCTCGCCGACCGTGTCGTGCTCGTCCTGGATATCGCCGACGATCTCCTCCAGCACATCCTGCAGGGCCACCAGCCCCGCCGTGCCGCCGTACTCGTCGGCCACCACCGCCATATGGATGCGCTTGCGGCGCATCGCCTGCAGCAGCCTGGCCACCGACATGCCTTCCGGAACGACGAGGATCTCGCGCATCACGGTGCGCAGATCCTTATTGCCTGGCCCGCACATATCCAGATCCATCAGGTCGCGGATATGCACCATGCCGATGACGTGATCCTTGTCCTCGACGCACAGAGGATAGCGGGTGTGGCCGGTTTCCCTCACCGCCCGCATATTCTCCTCGAACGGGTCGTCGGTGAACAGGCACACCATATCCTGGCGCGGCACCATAACCTCTCTCGCCAGGCGGTCGGCGAAATCGAAGACATTGTCGATAAGCTCGCTCTCCATCTGGTCGAGCACGCCGCCGCGGTGGCTGGCGTTGACGATCATCCTGAGCTCTTCCTCCGAGTGGGCCACCTCGGCCTCGCTCAGCGGCTTGATGCCCAGCAGGCCCATAATGGCGCGGGCCGCCTTGTTGAACAGCACGATAACGGGATAACCGATCTTGTGGAAGAAAAACAGCGGCCAGGCGCAAAAAAGCGCCAGCGCCTCGGCGCGCTGGATGGCCAGAGCCTTGGGCACGAGCTCGCCCAGCACGATATGCATGAAAGTGATGACTGTGAAGCCCAGGGCGACGCTGATAGTATGCACCAGCCATGTCGCTCCCGGCAGATACTCGAAAATCAGCGGCGCGATCAGCGACGCGACGGCCGGTTCGCCCAGCCAGCCCAGGCCCAGCGAAGCCAACGTTATGCCGAGCTGGGTGGCGCCAAGGTAAGTGTCGAAGGATGAAACGATTTTCAGCGCCAGCTTGGCGCGGCTGTTGCCCTGAAGGACGAGTTCCTCCAGGCGGGTGCGGCGGATCTTCACGAGGGCGAATTCGGCGACGACGAAAAAGCCGTTCAAGAGCACGAGCAGCAAGGCGGCCGCGAGGGCAACGAGGCTATTGATAGACGAGTCGATAGCGCATCTCTCCCTAGGGTTTGGTCGCTTCGCCGCCGCGCGGCATCACGGTGCCGGCGGTCAGGATGTATTGCAGCGCGCTTTCGCTGGTCACGTCTATGGGTATTATATCCCGCTTCGGCACGATAATATTAAAGCCGGCAGTCATGTTGAGACTCATGGGAATGAAGACACAGACGCATTCCTCGCACATGTGGCGGGCGATCGGCGCCGACAGGTCGGTCATGACGAAGCCGAGCGCCTTGGCCCCCGGATGGGGAAAAGGCACCAGCACAGCCTGCTTGAACATGTTCTGGGACTCGAACACCGCGGTCGACAGCTGTTTGACGCTGTTGTAGATGAACTTGAGGAACGGGATCTTCGACAGCATCCGTTCCCCCAGGTCGATGACCCGGCGCATGATCCAGTGGGAAGACAGCCAGCCCACCACCAGGATGATCGCAACGACGGCGATCAGGCCGAGGCCGGGGAACTTGATCGGCAGATGGCGGCCGAGGATCTTTTCGGTAAGATCGAGTATCTGAACGACGACGAAAAAGGTAATCGCCATCGGCACGATGACAATCAGACCGTTGATAAAGTATTTGGACAGGTTTTTCATAATTCACCCCTTAGACCCATCATAACATTGGCAATTATCGCGGTCAATAAAATTAAAGGACCGCCATACGGCAGCCCATTACATCAGCTGAAATTCAACACATTTCTCTTGCGCGGCGGGATCACCGCGTCGATCACATCGTCGACGGTGATGATGCCCACAAGCCGATTGTCGCCGTCCGTCACCGGCACGGCCAGCAGGTCGTACTTGCGGATAATGCTGACGGCGTCGTCGATCGGCGCCTCATCGCCCACGGTGATGATGCGGGTCCGCATGATTTCGGCCAGCTTGGTGTCGGGTTTGGCGATGATCAGCTCCCTGAGCGACAGCACGCCCGCCAGGTGCTCCTCGGCGTCGACCACATAGATATAATAGATCGTCTCCGCTTCGGGTGCCAGCCGTCTGAGCTCGTTGATGGTCTCGTCGGCGGTCAGGTTCTCGGGCAGGGCGATATACTCGGTTGTCATCAGACTGCCGGCCTCTTTCTCCTCGTACTCGCGCAGCTCCTTGACCTCGGCCGCTTCCTCGTGCTCCATCAGATCGAGGAGTTCCTCGGCCGTGTCGTCCGGCAGTTCGTTGAGGACGTCGGCCGCGTCGTCGGACGCCATCATCTCCAGGATATCGGCCGCCCGGTCCTTGCTCATGCCCTCAAGGATCGAAGCCTGCATCTCAGTTTCCATCTCGGCCAGCGTCTCGGCGGCCCGCTCGTTGTCAAGCGTCTGGAAGATGGCGGACCGTTCCTGGGTGCCGAGATCGCCTACGATCTGGGCGATATCGTACGGGTGGAGCGCGGCCAGCTTCCCCTGGGATACCGACAGCTTGATCGCCGACAGATCGGGAGTGATAAGGTCGACGTCACCCCACGAGATAAGCTTCTCCGGCACACTGCGGCCCAGCATCTCCGCCACCCGCCGCATGGCCCTCTCGGCTCCCAGACGGCGCACCAGGCCGCGGAAACCTATATCGACAGCCACCAGGCGGAATTCGTTGTTCACCTGCGTGATCTTCAGATCGTTGACCCGGACCACCCTGGCGCCGTCGGTATCGACGATCTGGCGATCGAGCAGATCGCGACGCAGATAGAGCTCATCGCCGGAAAAATTGCCGGCCCTGACCTCATCGCGGACGATATTGAGCGACACGATCTGCTTGTTCAGCATCGCGATATGATCGTCGCCGACGACCACCGTCTCCCAGCGGCGCTTGACCTCGACTCCGCACACCTTCGGAAACCCGGCCTCCGGCCTTATCAGCACGTCGCCCACCCGGCCCACGCGGTTGCCGACCTTGTCGATGACGAGCTTATCGATCAGTTGGCTGACAAAGACCTCCGTAAAAGGCTGCATGGTCTCTCCTCCCATACCAGGGCGGCCGTTGATAAGCCCCCATCTGCGTTGTTGGTCCTCCGGGCGCTTGCTAGCGTACGCCCGAGTACGCGTCGCTTCGCGTCCTCGGAGCCGCCTAGCATCTGGGGGCTTCTGAACGGCCGCTTCTATTTCACTAGTTCCTTCTACTCATACCCGAGGGATTTAAGTACGCCTTTTCTATTCCGCCAATCCTTCTTCACCTTGACCCACAAATCGAGATACGTCTTCGACCCCAGCAGATTCTCCACGTCGATGCGGGCCAGGCGGCCGGCCTCCTTGAGCACCGCCCCGCCGGCCCCGATGACGATCCCCTTCTGCGAATCGCGCTCCACGTAAATCACCGCCCGCACGTAGAGATCGCCGTTATCCCGCGTCGCCACCTCCTCGATATCGACGGCGATGCTATGCGGCACCTCCTCGCGGGTCAGCTGCAGCACCTTCTCGCGGATGAGTTCGGCGATCAGCAGCCGCTCGGGCTGGTCGGTGACCATGTCGTCGGGGTAGTATTTCGGCCCGGGGGCGAGGTGCTTCTTGATCTCCCCCGTCAGACTGTCGAGATTTGTGCGGACAAGGGCCGACACCGGCACGATGGCCGTGAAATCGCGTTTTGAAGCGTAGCGTTCGATGATCGGCAGCACCTGGGCGCGGGACAGCTTGTCGATCTTGTTGATCACCAGGATGACCGGCGTCGCCACCGCCGCCAGCCGCTCGAGAATATACTCCTCTCCCGGTCCCGGCTCCTCGGTGGCATCGGTGACAAACAGCACCACATCCACTTCCCGCAGCGTGTTCTCGGCCGTGCGCACCATGTATTCGCCCAGCTTATGGCGCGGTTTGTGGATACCCGGCGTATCGATGAACAGCATTTGGGCGTCCGGCAGGTTGAGGATGCAGAGAATCTTGTTGCGCGTCGTCTGGGGCTTGTCGGACATGATGGCGATCTTCTGGCCGATGAGGCTGTTGACCAGAGTGGACTTGCCCACGTTCGGCCGTCCGACGACGGCGACGAACCCTGATTTGAAATTCTTGTCATCATTCATTGGCACGAATCATTCCCCCGGCAAATCTGCTTTATCGAAGGCGTACGGCAACAGCTCCGCCAGCGTCACCGTCCGCCTCTCACCCTTGGTATTGCACATCACGACCTCGTTTATACCGAACTCGGCCATGACCTGGCGGCAGGCGCCGCACGGCGAGGCCGGCGAAGGCGTGTCGGCCGCCACCGCCAGAGCGGCGATCTCCTTCTCCCCTTCGGAAACAGCCTTGAAAATCGCCACCCGTTCGGCGCACATCGTCAGACCGTACGAAGCGTTTTCGATGTTGCTGCCGCCGTAGATGCGACCGCTCCCGCCCCGCACGGCGGCGCCTACGGCGAACCGGGAATAAGGCGCGTACGCGCTCCCGCGGGCGATCAGCGCAGCACTAATCAGTTCTTCCATACTTTTTCTCCTCTAGCAAAAGTCCGTTCAGACCACCCCGGATGCAAGGCGGCTCCGAGGACGCGTAGCGACGCGTACACGGTAGTACGCTAGCAAGCGCCCGCAGGACCAACGCCGCAGATGGGCGCTTATCAACGGCCGAGTTCCAAGATACGCGGCGCGAACAACAGATACGCCACCACCAGCGACACCAGCGCGGTGACAAGCACGCCGCCGGCGGCGACATCCTTCGCCACCTTGGCCAGCGGATGGTACCCGGGGGACACGATATCCACCAGCGCCTCCACCGCCGTATTAAACATCTCCGCCACCAGCACGGCGGCGATCGTCAGCGCGAGAACCCCCAGCTCCGCCCCCGACAGGCCGAGGCGGAAACCGGCGGCCATCGCCAGCACCGCGGCGACGGCGTGGATTCTCAGATTGCGCTGCGTACGGAAGCAGTAGGCCACCCCGTCCGCGGCGTACCGGAACGACCGCAGCAGGCCGGCCAGGAAATTACCCTCTGCCGATCTTTTTATCATGCCAGTTCCACCATTTCAGCCGCTCGGGATCGGGCAGGTCAGCGGTGGCGTAATACACCGCGCAGCGAAATACATACAGCATGCAACGGTCCACCTTGCACCCGGCCGTCTCGCACAGGCGGGCGTAAAGCTCCTCCGGGTCGCGCCCCTTGAGTTCCCCTACAGAACGAAGGCCGAGGTCCCATAAGTCCTCGGCGATTCTCGGGCCGACACCGGGAATGCGCCTGAACTCTCTCAGGACCGTTCCGCGGACGTCATCTGTCATCATTTATCCCTCGCGGACGATGCCGAGGGCGGCGAGGATGTGCTCCTCACGCTCGCGCATCGCGGCTTTGCCTGTTTCCTCCTCGTGGTCGTAACCCACGAGGTGCAGCATGCCGTGGACGGTCAGATAAGCCATCTCCCGCTCCAGGCTGTGACCGAATTCCGCCGCCTGGCGTTCGGCGGTATCCAGGGAAATGACGATATCGCCCAGCAGCGCCTCCTCGGGGCCGCCCTGCACCGCCGGCTCCTCCCCCTCGTCAAGAGCGAAGGACAGCACGTCGGTAGCCGCGTCGATCCCCCGGTAATCGCGGTTAAGCTCGCGGATATAGGCGTCGTCGGCGAACACGACGCCCACCTCGGCCTGGGGCGATATGCCCAGCACCTTAGCCGCCTCAGTTAGGACGGTCGTCACCGTCTCCCTCACCTTCGGAGCCGGCTCCCTCTTTTCCGGGACACTGCTTAGCACTATTTCCATTCTTCGCCTTCTTCCTCTCAAGTTCCTTCAGCGCGTCGGGGTATTCGATCCGCGAGTGGAACATGCTCGACAGCACCCGGGTGAACACATCGCCGATAATGTTAAGATCCTTGAGGGTGAGATTGCAGTCGTCGAGCTGCCCGTCATGGAGCCGCTCACGGATTACCTTGCGGACGGTGGACTCGATCCGGTTGACGTTGGGGCGCGACAGCGAACGCACCGCCGCCTCGCAGGCGTCGGCCAGCATCACCAGCGCCGCCTCCTTGCTCTGGGGGCGCGGCCCCTCGTAGCGGAAATCGGCCTCAATGATGCACTCGCCGTGCTCGTTCTCGGTGGCCCGCCGGTAAAAGTAAGACACGAGCGTCGTGCCGTGGTGCTGCTGCACGATGTCGACGATCGGCTGCGGCAGCTTGTAATCGCGGCACAGGTCGAGCCCGTCCTTGATATGCGAGGTCACGATCAGCGTGCTCAAAGACGGGGCGATCTTATCGTGGGGATTCTCGCTGTCCGTCTGGTTTTCGATAAAGAAATACGGCCGCTTGATCTTGCCGATATCGTGGTAATACGCCCCCACCCTTACAGTCACCGGATCGGCGCCGACATGGCCGGCGGCCGTCTCGGCGAGGTTGCCCACCAGCAGGCTGTGATGATAAGTGCCGGGAGCATCGAGCAGCAGACGCTGCAGCAGAGGGTTGCTGGGATTTGCCAGCTCCATCAGCTTCACGGGGGTGGTGATGTTGAACGTGCTTTCGAGATAGGGCAGGAACCCGATGGTTATTACCGCCGACGCGATGCCGCTCACCGCGCCGTGTATGCCCTGCAGCATGATCTGCGTGCCGTTGATCTGCTCCAGGAATCCGGTGGAGCCGACGGTGATGAAATTCATCGCCGCGATCCACAGGCCGGTCCTTGTCAGACTGTAGCCGTGGCTGAACTTGGAAACACTGTAAACGCCGGTCAGGCTGCCGATCAGGGCCACCGCCACCGCCCTGAGGTCGTTTTCCACGATCACCCCGAACATCACCGACAGAGCGATACTGATGAAAATACCCAGACGGGTATCGATCAGAATGGCGGTAAGCAACGCGCCGGCCGCAATTGGGGCGATAAAATCCGAGTATATGTGGGCCGCCTTGCCGAGCACCAGCGTCAGGAGAATGATCAGCCCGAGCAGCACCATATGGAGGTCGTTGCCGTATACCTCGGGGGAAAACTTGTACAGGTAGCCGATAACCAGGCCCATGACCACAAGCACGAAGATCGCCAGGCCGAAAATGCGCACTTCGCTGATATGCCCGCGGTGCAGGCCCAGCTCCTCCATAGCGTAGATCTGCTCGGCGGTCACGATATCGCCCCGCCGCACAAGCACCTGGCCCTTCTTCACCGTCTCCCGCACAGGCTCGGTGCTGGCAAGAGCGGCCTGCTTGCGCTTATCGGTCTCACGCACGTTGAGGACAAAATTGGGTTTGACCAGCGCCTGGGCCAGCCCGGCCACCACCGCCTCGGCGTCCTTGCCCAGGCCGAGACCTTCCGCGTCGAGGGCGATGTTCTTGCGGGCGGCGTCGAGATCGTCGTCGCGGATGCCGCGCTGGAGATATTTGCGCAAAACGTTCTTCGTATGCTCCTCGGTTTTGACCAGGTCGGCCTCGCCAAGGGTAGCCAGCCCGTCGACGGCCGCAGACGGCAGCGACAGGGGCAGGGTGATCTTAAGCTTTTCGGCCCTCTGGCCGGGCTCGGTCAACGCCTTGTCGACAGCTACGGCCTTGGCGGCGCGGAAGACGGCGCTTGCGCTCTCTTCGGCCTTCGAGGCCACCGTCACGTCGAAATCGTAGACACTGGCCACGCTGGCCAGTACCTCCGCCTCGAGCTTCTTGGTCTTGATCTGGTCGACATAAGAAACCGACCGGGGGGCGACGACGTCGCGGTCGCTCACCTGGCCGACCTGGAAGGAAATCTTGTCCGCGATAAAATCGGCGGACAAGATTATCATATACAGCGAAAAAAACGCCATAAACAGCACGATACGGCGCGCAAGAGGTCTGGCATGCATACTGTTGGGCTGGGAAAATAATTCCCGGAGTTTATTCTGAAGGGATGACATTCTTTTTTCAACTCCACTGGCCGGGGCGTACCCTAACCCGGATTTGAAGCCTCATAACGCTCGTAGGCCTTGATGATGCGGCCTACGATCTCGTGCCGCACGACATCGCTCTCGTTCAGGAAAATGGCCTCGATGCCGCTGGTGCCGGCCAGCACGGCCTGGGCGTGCTTCAGCCCGGACGAGTTGCCCTGCGGCAAGTCCACCTGGGTGATATCCCCGGTGACAACCATCTTCGACCCGAAGCCCAGCCTGGTAAGGAACATTTTCATCTGCTCGGGGGTTGTATTCTGCGCCTCGTCGAGAATAATGAAGGAGTCGTCGAGAGTACGGCCCCGCATATAAGCCAGCGGCGCCACCTCGATAATATTCTTGGCCATGTATTTCTGGACGGTATCGACGCCAAGGATGTCGTACATGGCGTCGTAAAGAGGGCGCAGATACGGGTCGACCTTCTCCTGGAGGTCGCCGGGCAGAAAGCCCAGCTTCTCCCCCGCCTCGACAGCCGGACGGGTGAGGATGATCCGTTCGACCTCCTTGTTCTTCAAGGAAAAAACTGCCATCGCGACGGCAAGATAAGTCTTCCCGGTTCCGGCCGGACCTATTCCGATCGTGATGAAGCTGTTGCGGATCGCCTCAAGGTACAGGCGCTGGCCAAGCGTTTTGGGCTTGATGTGGCGGCCGCGGGCGGTCACGAGTACCGTATCGGCGAACATCTGGTGCAGGTTATCCTCCCGTCCCTCCTTGACCATGCGCACGCTGTAGCGCACATCGTGCGCCGTAATCTGGTTGCCCTGACGGTAAAGGAACAACAACTCGTGAAAAAGCTTGGTCAACAGCTCGACCTCGGCCTTACTGCCGGTGATGACGACTTCATCGCCGCGGGAAACGATGCGGCTGGCGAAATTCTCGCCGATTATGCGCAGGTGCTCGTCACTGTGGCCGAGGATGGCCACCGCCGCCTGGGCGTCGGAAAGCCTGATCCGCCTCTCCTCGTGCTCGTTAGGCAAAGACTGTATGCCTCCCTATTGCAGGTTGATGTTCATAGTCTGCCCGATTTCCTCGACGGTTTCCACCATCACCTTCACACGGACAAACCGGGGCTCCGCCGTCTGCAGCGTCGTGACCTCGCGGGTCAGCACCTGGGCCCCCTCGGGGATGCGGTCCTGGACGGCGGCCAGCGCCTTGCCCCTGGCGATGTCGCGGGCTTGCTCGACCGTTATCTCATACCTCTCGGCAACCAATTCGTGAAAGATATTTATGATAGATTCGACAGCAAAGTTGCTATTCCTGCCCCCGGACAGCTTTTTGTGGACCACCTCGGTCTCGAAGCGGGTGAAGGGCTGGTCGGCGACCCTCTTCAGCGCCAGCTCGTGGCCGTCGGCCCGCAGCGAAACCGCCACCGCCTTCCGGCCGGTGCGCCGGAGCACCTCCTGGGCGAGCCCAGCCTCGCCGTAACTCTCGTACCAGACACGGGCCTTGACGATTCCGGCGGCACGGACATAACTGGCCGGCAGCGTGATGATCGGCGTCTGGTCCCTGGCGGCCGGCGGCGGATCGGCGGCGAAGCCTTTGATAAGCAGATCGCCGCGTTTTACCGTGTCACCCTTCTTCACCGCCGGCTGTCCGGCTATGGCGATCACCTCGGTTATCACACCGTCCTTGCCGGCCACGATGTGGGCCGGCGACTTGTCCCCGGCCTTGGGCAGCGTCTTTTCCACAACCTCGATAAGCGCCCTCGTGCCGGTGAGGTTGACGCCAACCCAGGCCAGCTCCGGCAACGCCAGCAGCATCTCCTTCTCCACCGCCTTCAGATCGACGTCGGCCTTGGCGATCCCCGGCCGCAGGCCGTGCGCTGCCGCGGCGCCCGTAATCCTCTCGGCAGCCACCTCCTTATGGCCGCTGACATCGACGAACCATATCCTGGCTGTGAGCAGATTGAGAAAAACGAAAAACAGCACCGCCCCGACAACCAGCATCTTGCGCCGCCGCACCCGCTTGAGCGTGAAGGGGAAACCTGCGTGTCCCACCGCCTCCACCCTGTTGTGGCTCCGCCTGGCGAGCGGCCTGATCCGGAAAAAATCGGGCAGCCTAAGGCTTGCGTACACATCGTCGTTATGTTTGTTTATCCCCCATAAAAAAATGCCCCGTGCCAGGCATAGATTGATAAACCGCTCCGGGATGGCGCCGCTGATCTTCACCCTCACGGTGCCGTGCAGATAGTTGGTCAGCCGCAATGTCAGCATCTCGGACCACCTCAAGTCTCATACTTGATTTCCGTCACGGTGCCCTCCACGAGCAGTTGCTCGGCCTGGAAATTGCCGATAGTCAGCTCGGCGCCGGCCACGTTCAGCTCCCCCTGGCTGAGCTTGATGCGTACGAGGGCGCCGGTGTACTCGATAATCCCCTTATGGTTCTCGACCAACAATTGCTTGTTGCCCAGCATCGTGATCCGCGGCAGGTCGAGCACAATATCGGCCGGGATCTCAAGCAGTCCGGCCAGCCTCTGCAGATTGCCCTTGCGGCGGCGTTGCATCAGACTCACCCCCATACCACAAATTTATTGCTGTGGCTGGAGGTTTAGTACAATATAGGCCGTTGATAAAGCCCCATCTGCGTCGTTGGTCCTGCGGGCGCTTGCTTACGTACAATCGAGTACGCTGCGCGGCGCGCCCTTGGATCCGCCTAGCATCTGGGGCTTTCTGAACGGCCTCGGCTACCCTCTACCCCACCACCCCGTGGCGGCGCCCGAGGTAATCCTCGAACTTGTGCACCTTGACCGGTGCCGCGAACCGCATGTAATTCGTCGCCACCACCATCTCGCCGCAGTCGAGATTCTTGATCTCGTTGCGCTGCTGAAGGATATCCTTGCGGCACATCGCCTCCAGCTTGCCCCGGTCGGCCTTCGACGCCAGCCCGAGGATGAACAGCGTATTGAGCTGCGACAGCACCTTGTCGGCGAGCAGACGCGGCTGCTGGTCGACCACGCACAGTCCGAGGTTGAACTTGCGCGCCTCGCTCACCAGGCGGGCGAACACATTGTTGCTGCCGTGCTCCTTCCTGCCCAGGAACCGGTGGGCCTCCTCGAGCACGATCAGGATCGGCCTGACGGCGCGGCGGTCTTCCTCCGTCTTGCCCGCGTAATGGGTGAGCAGCTTCTTCGACAACAGCGTGGACAGCGCCAGCTCGCCCACCGGCGACACATTCTTAAGCTCGACCAGCACAACCTTACCCCGTTCGAGCTCGCCCATCATATCGCCCACGATCGACGGCGCGCCTTCCTCGATATTGAGCTCGTTCTTCACATTCCAGCAGATGCTCTTGATCTTGCTGATCGTCGGCGACTGAAACTTCTGCCCGGTGCTGGCCTTCAGCTCGTCGACGAGATCGGCGGTGTCGTACTTGAGCACATCCCGCACCCAATTGTCGGCCAGCACGGACGACAGCTTGTAAATGGCGTCGAACTGCGGCTCGGTGAACGTGGCACAGGCCGTGATATCCTCCGGCCCGACCTCGCTGTAGCTCACCGTCAGCCGGCGGGCATAATCCCCCTGGGGATTGGCGTTATAGACAGCGAGGCGTTCCTTCACCCCCGGGTGGCGGGCCAGATCGCGGTAATATTCGTTGTGGACGTCGAAAACCAGCATGCCGTAGTTGCCGTTGTCGATGACCGAGCCGGCCAGCACCTTCACCAGATTGCTCTTGCCCGACCCGGTCGTGCCGAAAATACCGATATGCTCGGTGATCGCCTTTGAGCCGTAAATGCCGACCGGCAACTCGAGAACGCCGCGACCGCTTTTAAGAAAGCCGATCTCCAGGTCGCCCTTCATCTCGGCCAGCAGCGCGGTGTCGGCGTCGCTGAGACCGCGCACCTCGCAGAAAAAATCGGGGCAGGTCTTGGGGTTGAACAGGCGGTTCTCGCCGTCGGCGTAACAGAGCTGCTCGGCCATCCCGATCTTCACGGTATGGTTGCCGCCGAGGTAAAACTCCAGTTCCTCCTGGTTTTCCACCTTGCCCTCGCCGTCGAGCTTGTTCATCAGGTAGCCCACATTGTTGATCCCCGACCAGCGCGACTTCACCTTGAAGTCATATGCCCGGATATAGAACCGGTCGCCGCTCTTGCCCTCCACCACCAGGATATCGCCGAAATCCACATCCTGCCCCGGGGCTACGACAAACTCGACATAGGTGCCCTTGGCGTAAATAAGCCGGCCCTTGTAATCGCTCACGCGCATGCCCCCTTTCGCTGCCGCGGAAAATGTGCCGACACTTTTTATTGTGCGCGGCGGGGCAACAAAAAAAACAGGGATTATTTACGCCCTGTATCACCGCTTTTTTACTATTACAGCCTTTATCGGCCGGATTTGCCTGTCGTTTTCCGCGGCGGCCGCACCTCATAACATGAAAATAACAACCTCCCGGCGAGCAACTTGCGGCGTATCCGGCGCATATCCTATACCGAGGGGACCGCCGGCCGCAGCCCGCTGCCACGGCCCCTACACCCGCCCGGCTCTATGCCGGGCTTTAAACTTGGCAAAGACATTAATATCAACCCTGCCTATCCTCAGCTCCCACCCTAGCCAGCAACCAGGCCATCGCCTGCTCGCCCGCCACCGGACGGCTGAAGTGAAACCCCTGCCCGCAGTCGCAACCCAACGTCGCCAGCATTTTCTGCTGCTGCTCGTTTTCCACCCCCTCCGCCGTAACCGACAGCTTCATCTGGTGGGCCAGCTTGATGATCGTGCCGACGATCGCATCCGACGCCGGGTCGGCGCCCGCCTCGCGCAAAAAGCTCCGGTCGATCTTGAGGACATCCGCGGGCAGCCGGCTGAGGTACGTCAGCGACGAATACCCTGTGCCGAAATCGTCGAGCGCCACACGGATCCCCTGCGCACGGAGGCTGCGCAGCTTCTCCACCGAAAGCTCGAACGATTCGATCATCGCCGACTCCGTTATCTCGACCTCCAGACGTTCGGGCGGGAAAGCCTCCTCGGCGAGAATCCGGCAGACACGGTCGACGAAATTGGCCTGGCCGATCTGGCGGGGCGAAACGTTGACCGCGATACGGACCGGTTCGCCGAGCGACTTCGCGGCGAGGTGCCCGAACCTGCATGCGGCCCTCAGCACCCACTCGCCGATCGGCACGATCAGGCCCGTCTCCTCCGCCACCGGGATGAAATCGAGCGGGTTGACAAGCTCCTCCCCGCCCCGAGCCCAGCGGATCAGCGCCTCGAACCCGATGACCCGGCCGGTGGCCAGACAGAGCTGCGGCTGATAGTGCAGCCGGAACTCGTCGGCCGCCAGCGCACGGTGCAGCTCGGCCTCGATCCGCATGCGCCGCTGGATCGCATCCTCCATGTACTGTTCGAACAACCGCCAGGTCCTCTTACCCGCCGCTTTGGCGCTGTGCATCGCCGTGTCGGCCTTGCGCAGCAGCTCGCCGGGCAGCGATCTGCCCGACAGCGGGGCGATGCCGAGGCTGCAGGACACCATGACCTGTGTCCCGCGTACGAACGCCGGCCGGTCGAATACCTGCATAATCCGCTCCGCCCAGTACAGGTACTGGTTCGGCTCGCTCATAAAAAACGCCGCCAAAAACTCGTCGCCGCCGGGTCGGGCGACGGCCGCCTCAGGCGGCAGAGAAGCCTTCAGGCGCGCGGCGATATCGAGCAGCACCTCGTCGCCGAAGGCATGGCCGCGGGAGTCGTTCACCATCTTGAAATTATCGATATCGAGCAGGAACACTGCGCCGCTCCTGGCCTCCGCCCGGGCGGCGGCGATCATCCCCGCCAGCGCTTCGTTAAACCCGGCCCGGTTCAAAAGCTCGGTCTGCGGGTCGTTGAAGGCCATGTAACGGATGCGTTCCTCCGTCTCCTTACGCGGGGTGATATCGGTCAGCGACCCGGCGACCCTCACCGCCCGGCCGTCCTCGAACAGCGCCTTGCCCTTTGCCAGCACCCATATCCAGCGGCCGGCGGTTATGAGAAAGCGGTACTCGACCTCGTAATAACTCGACTTACCGGCGAGATGCCGGTCGAGAGCCGCCTCGGCGCGGACGATATCCTCGGGGTGGATGCGCTCCCACCAGAGATTGGCGTCCTGTTCGACAGCGACGGCAGGCAGGCCGGAAATACCTGACCAGGCCGCCGAAACCGTCAGCCTGTTGCTGATAACATCCCAGTCCCAGATTCCGTCATTCGCACCCTCCACCGCCAGCCGGTAACGGGTTTCGCTCGCGGCGAGCGCTTTGTTGCTGGCCTCGAGTTCCGCCATCTTCATCTTCAGCGCATCATCGGCGGCGGCCAGTTGGCCGTACAATTCCTCAAGCTCGAGATAATTGGCCTGCAGCTGGTCGTGAGCCGAACGCAACCGCTCCTGGGCCTCTTTCCGCTCGCCGATATCGCGGGCGACGATGATGCCGTAGCTGCCGCCGTCGATATCGGCCCGGCTGCACGACAGCTCCACAGTCAATCTGCGCCCGTCGTTGCAGCTCAGGGTACGCTCCTCGGCCCCGTCCCCGTCCGCGAGCGCCGCGAGCGGGTCGAACCCCAGCTCCTCCCGGATACCGGCCGCCGGCACCCCGCCCTGCTTCCAGCCGACGCAGCGGCGTGCCGCCGCGTTGGCGTCCACGATCAGTCCGTCCGCCAGATCGACGAGAAAGATCGGGTCACGGGCCTGGTCGAGCAACAGGCGGAACCGCTCCAGCTCGACCATGCGCTGCTGCAGCTCCGGATAATAGCTCTTACGGACCGAAGCCTCGCCCATGCCGATGAGCATCTCGCGGGTAAAATTCTTCGTCGGTTCTTTATCAGAAGGCGCTTTCATAAATGGCCTCCGTATCGCGCAGCGACAGTATACGGGGGTTTGTCGCCATGCAGGCGTCCTTGAGGGCCAGCGCGGCCAAAGTCGGCACCGCCGACTTTTCCACCCCAAGGCTGGCCAGCGTCGCCGTTATCCCCACCCTGCGCCGGAAAGATTCCACCGCATCCCTCAGCGCGGTCGCGGCCGCTTCGTCGGTCATGCCGGCAAGAGCCAGACCGAAGACCCTCCCCACCGCCGCGTATTTCTCCCTCGCGGCCCCGTAATTGCCGGCGATCACCGGCCCCAGGAGGATGGCGTTGCATTCGCCGTGAGGCAGGTCGAGAAAGCCGCCGAGACTGTGGGCCATGGCGTGTACCGCCCCGAGGATGGCGTTCGAAAACGCCAGTCCGGCCTGCAGGCTGCCCAGCATCATCCGGCCGCGCCAGGCGATATCGTCCGGGCGGGCGATAACCTCCGGCAAAGCCCCGTGGATAAGGCGGATGGCCTCCAGAGCGTGCAGGTCGGTTATCGGCGAACTCGCGTTGGACACGAAAGCCTCCACGGCATGAGTGAGTGCATCCATGCCAGTGCAGGCGGTGAGATAAGGGGACATTGTCGTGGTAGTGGCCGGATCGACAAGGCCGATATCTGGCACCGTCGCCTTGCTGACGATCGCGATCTTCGTTTTGCGGCTCTCGTCGAGAATGATGGTAAACTGGGAAACCTCCGAAGCGGTGCCGCTGGTAGTGGGCACGCAAATCAGCGGCGGCATCGGGCGGCCGATGCGGTCCACGCCCTCGAAATCGAGGATACTGCCGCCGTTCGAACAAACGATGCCGATCCCCTTGGCGCAGTCCATCACGCTGCCGCCGCCCACCGCCACCACCGCGTTGCAGCGCTCGCGCTCATAGAGGGCGGCTCCGGCCGTCACCTCCGCGGACCGGGGATTGGGGCTCACAGCATCGAAAACAACGCAGGGGACGCCGTACTCCGCCAGTGTCGCCGCCGTCTCCTTCACCCATGGCGTCGTGGCGTGGAGAATCCTGTCGGTAACCAGCAAAACCTTCCTGGCGCCGACATTCTGGGCGTAGCGGCCGACAAGCTTGCGGGCCTCCAGGCCGAACACGAACTCCGGGGCTACGAACTTGCGCAATTCCAATAGCGAATCCGGTTCAACGAAAACTGTTGCATCCATAGCTACACCTCATCATCACTGAACCTGGCAATTTATTCAATATTTCGACATTCGTTCAAATCATTCCTGCCGCCGCCAGTCGCACAAAAAAGGAACCGCCGGGATCTTCCCGGCGGTTCCTGAAAAGCTCAGCGTTGAAAAGGACTGTGCAGCGGCCGCTTGCACCGCGGCGGCTGGATGATCTCCGCGAAAATGATGCCGTTGACCACCGCCGCCTGATCGAGACGTCCGTCCCACGGGCAGGCCTCGTCCGCAGCCGCCGCGACCGGCGTCTCCTTCGGCATATAGTTCGGCTCCACTGGCTTGGGGTTGGGCTCCGGCGGCCGGTGGACGAAGACCGGCCGGGGGCGTTCCTCATCCGCCGGCGGCAGCACGATATCGGGCATCGGCACACGGGCCGGCGCCGGCTGGGGCAGCGGCCTTTCCGCCGGCCGCCGCTCTTCGGCCGGCGGCCTCGTTTCGACCGGCGGCGGCACCTCGCCGGGAATCTCCGGATATTTATATTCCTCCTGGCGCCGCTTCCTCTTGAGGATTTCCGGCAGCAGGTAGAATATGGCCATCAAAATAAGGGGTACGATAATATCCCACATGACGGCCGCCTATTTCTTCTCTTCAGGCTTGATCGACGGCGACGCCGGCCCGGCCTTGCTGATCGTCTCCCGCATCTGGGTGTCGGCCAGGATATTGTTCATATTATAGTAATCCATCACCCCGAGGCGGCCCTCCTTGAGAGCCACGGACAGCGCCTTCGGCACGTCGGCCTGGGCCTCGACGACCTTGGCCTGCATCTCCTGGGTGAAGGCCTTCATCTCCTGTTCCTTGGCCACCGCCATCGCCCGCCGCTCCTCGGCCTTCGCCTGCGCCACGCGCTTCTCGGCCTCGGCCTGGTCGGTCATCAGCTCGGCGCCGATGTTGCGGCCCACATCCACGTCGGCGATATCGATCGACAGAATCTCGAACGCCGTCCCGGCGTCGAGGCCTTTCGCCAACACTGTTCGCGAAATATGGTCGGGGTTCTCCAGCACATCCTTGTGGTCGGTCGCCGAACCGACGCTGGTGACAATGCCCTCGCCGACGCGGGCGATGATCGTCTGCTCGCCGGCGCCGCCCACCAAGCGGTCGATGTTGGCGCGGACAGTAACCCGGGCCTTGACCTTGAGCTCGATGCCGTTCTTGGCCACCGCGGAAACGAACGGTGTCTCGATTACCTTGGGATTGACGCTCATCTGCACCGCCTCCAGCACATTGCGGCCGGCCAGATCGATAGCCGCCGAACGCTCGAACGGCAGGGCGATCTGCGCCCGGTGGGCGGCGATCAGGGCGTCGATAACGCGGTCGACGTTGCCGCCGGCCAGAAAGTGAGCCTCGAGCTGATTGACATTGACATTCAGGCCCGCCTTATTGGCCTTGATGAGCGGCAGCACGATCTGGGACGGGGGCACGCGTCGCAGCCGCATGCCGATGAGGGTAAAAATCCCCACATGGACACCGGCGGCGATGGCCGAAATCCACAGGCCCAGGGGAACGAAATGCAGGAACAGGGCCAGACCGATGATAAACAGAACCAGTACGAACACGCTGCTGATTAAAGTCGCCATTAGACACTCTCCTCCGATACTATTCTTGGTCTGCTACCGGGCGAACGACGATGCGGTTGCCGCTGACGCTCACCACCTTGACCTTGGTTCCGGCTACAATGTACTGTCCTTCCGACACCACATCCAGGTGAGTGCCGTCGATATCGATAACCCCGGCCGGCCGCAGGATGGTCAGTACGACCCCCGTCCGGCCGAGGTAGCCCTGGTAATCGTCGCCCGAAACGAAGCCCGCGGTCGTGGTCTCGGCGTCTTTTAGGACCAGCCGCGCCCACAGCCTGCTGGAAGGCAGCTTTTTCACGATCAGCAGGAAAACGCCGATAGCGATGACCAGGCTGACCGCCATCAGGTTGAGGGCGGAAAGATCGCCGCCCAGCGTCAGGAAAAAGCTCGCCAGGATGCAGAGGATGCCGCCCAGGCCGAAAACACCCATCCCCGGCGTATATATCTCGATAACAATCAGCACCGCGCCGGCGATAAACAGCGCGATCTCCACCCAGCCCGCCAGGCCGCTAAGCCACTGACTGGCGAAGAACAGCAGCACCGCGCCCAGGCCGACGAGAGCGGCCACACCCAGGCCGGCGGTCTTGATCTCCGTCATGATCGCCAGGAATATGAGCGAAAGCAGCGCCGACTTGACCACCGGGTTCGAAAGCCAGCCGGCCAGTTTTTCCGCCCACCCCTGGTGATATTCCACCACCGGCGCGCCGGCCAGCCCGAAATGGGCCAGCACATCGGCCCGCTCCGCGGCCACCAGGTCGGCGTATCCCACCTTAACAGCCTGATAATCGGTCAGGGCGAGGATCTGCCCTGGCTCGGCGTAGCCCGGCAGCCCGAGCGTCTTGTCGACCATCGCCTCCGCCACCCTGGGGTTGCGGCCCGACTTGTTGGCGGTCGCGGCAAACTCGGCCTTGAGAGCGGCGATCGTCTTCTCGGTCGCCGGGATGGGCTCGGCCGCCCCGATGCTGCCGCCGGGAGCGATCGCGATCTTCTTGTGGGCGATGGCGATCAGCGCGCCCGCCGACCATGCCCTGTTCTTGATATGGCAGATGGTCTCTACAGGAGCTTCGCTGATCTTGTCGCGGATGACGGTAGCCGCGTCCACCAGACCGCCGAAAGTATCGATCTCCACCAGGACGGCCCGGGCGTTCTTCGTCTTGGCCTCGGTCATCGCCTTATGGACGAGGGCGGCCTGTCCGCCGTCGATCTCGCCCTTGATATTGATGACGATCACCGGCCCGCCGGCGTCGCCGTGGGCCGCCGGAGCGGCGGCCAGGGTAACGAGCAGGGCCAGTGCCAGCAAAAATGCGAACCGGCGCATAACTATCCTCCCAGGTATATTATTGCCTTAGTGTATTCGGCATCCGCCTGCGCCATTCCTCTCTTGCGTGAAAGGCAAAGCGCGCAACGATCACCCCGGCGGTATATTTTTAAAATTTTGCAACTCTTTCAAACATTTTTATTTTTTAAAGGAAGCTTGACCTTTTACTTTATATATGATATCTTCTAGGAGCGTAATAGTGAAGCAAACAATCGCACCAACCTTTTTCTTTTTCAGACGGCAATGACCGCAGCAACTATCGCCCCCTCATCGCACCACCCGCCACCGCACCATACATCTCACAGCCGCAGCCTTTTCGCAGCAGCAGACGCAGCAACATACGCCGCTTCACATTACAAGTTGGGCAGGTCGAAAGACCTGCCTTTTTTCATTCCCTCACATTCCCGGCCGTTGATAAAGCCCCATCTGCGTTGTCAGTTCTGGCGTTCTGTGTCCGGAACTCCATCAGCGCATTATGCCTGATGCATACCGTCTGCAACGATCAGTGCACGAGCCGCTCCCTCGGCGTACATCCGAGTACGCCTCCGGTCGCGTCCTTGCCCTTCCTAGCATCTGGGGCTTTCTGAACGGCCTTATGCTTGTATAAAATATCAACAAAACAAAAGCCGGTATCCTTGCGGATACCGGCTTTTCATCTCATTTACCTGTTCAGCGCGTCCTTGACCATGGCGTTGACCGTCTTGCCGTCGGCTCTGCCCTTGACCTTCGGCATCAGGGCGGACATAACCTTGCCCATATCCTTCGGTCCGGCGGCGCCGGTCTGGGCGACGGCCTCGGCCACAAGGGCGCGGACTTCCTCGTCGCTGAGCTGTTGGGGGAGATAGCCCATCAGAATGTCGATCTCCTGCTCGAGGCCGGCAACCAAATCAGGCCGGTTGCCCTTCTTGAACTCCTCGAGCGAGTCGCGCCGCATCTTGACCTCTTTGGCCAAAACGTCCAGCACATCCTCGTCGCCGAGTTCCTTTTTGCGGTCGATCTCGACATTCTTGACGCTGGCGCGCACCATACGGATGACGGAGAGGCGCAGCTTGCCGGCCTCCTTATCCTTCATCGCCTGTTTCATGTCTTCATTTAGTCTTTCCTTGATCGACATGGCGGAAACCTCCGGAACTTGTATGGGTCCGCGCGCCTGCGATTGCCTGTGGCGGTTTAGCTCTTGAATTTCCGTTTGCGCGCCGCTTCGGATTTCTTCTTCCGCTTAACGCTCGGTTTTTCGTAGTGCTCGCGTTTTCTCACTTCGGAAAGAACGCCCGCTTTTTGGCAGGTACGTTTAAATCTGCGGAGTGCGCTGTCCAGTGTTTCGTTTTTTCCCACTTTGACTTCTGACATATATCTCCCTCCCTCCACTACAGACCTGGGGAAGATTACTTATACATTCACCACAAAATTATACACGATAACGACAAGCACTGTCAATATTAGCCCGGAGGCCAACTCATGAACCGCCCGCCGAGAATATGCCAATGGATGTGATAAACCGTCTGGCCGCCGTTATCCTTGGTGTTTACCACCGTGCGGAAGCCCTCCTCCGCCAGCCCGAGCTGGGCGGCGACCTTGGGGATGACGGTCATGATATGCCCCAGGAGGGGGATATCGCCCTCGCAGGTCTCGCAGATGTGCGGGATATGGCGTTTGGGCACAACGAGGACATGAACGGGAGCCGCCGGCTTGATATCGGGGAAAGCGACGACATGCTCATCCTCATAAATAATCTTTGCGGGAATCTCTTTGGCCGCGATCTTGCAGAAAATACAGTCTTCCTGCTTCACAAATGCTCTTCCTCTCCGCCGCGCTTCACCGCTTAGTAGTATACGCGTTTTTAGGAAAATATTCTGCCTTTTTCTTTGATATCCTGCCACCCAAGACCGGCAGGGAAAAATTAGCCGACGATTTCACCCCACAACCCGTCCTTGTAAAGCCGCACAAGCCTGACAGGGCGGAGCTCGCGCGCCAGGCTGCCGTCGCCGTCCGTATACACGCGCAGATAATTGCCTGTCAGCCCCTCGACGCCCCCGTCGGCCGCCGGCTCGAACAACACCTTCAGCTCGCGGCCCAGGAAGCGTTCGTGGAAAGATGCCGCCTGCCGGTCGGCGAGGTCTTGCAGCGCCGCAGCCCGCCTCTTTTTCTCCCTCTCGCCCACCTGCCCGGGGAAGCCGGCCGCCGGTGTCCCCTTACGGCGCGAATACGGGAAAACATGGATGCGGGCAAAGTTCATGCCGGCCGCGAACGCGAGCGTATTGGCAAACTGCTCCTCCGTCTCGCCGGGGAAGCCGACGATGATATCCGTCGTTACCGCGATATCCGGCACGCGGTCCTGGATGCCGCGGACGAGATCGCGGAATTCAGCCGTGGTGTAGTGGCGGTTCATCGCCGCCAGCACGGCATCGTCGCCCGCCTGGAGCGGCAGGTGCAGATGGGGGCAGAGGCGCTCGTCCTCCCGCATCACGTCGATAAGCGCGCCCGAAACCTCGATCGACTCCAGCGACCCTAACCGCAGCCTCGCCACCCCAGGCACGGCCAGCACCTGCCGCACCGCGTCGGTAAGCGTTGTCGCGCCACCCGTATCCTGACCGTACGCGCCAAGATGGATGCCCGTCAGGACGATCTCCCGGAAGCCGGCGGCGACGAACTTCGCCGCCTCCCGCTCGATGCTGGGCAAAGGACGGGAACGCAGCGGACCGCGGGCGTACGGGATAATGCAATATGTGCAGAAATTGGCGCAGCCCTCCTGAATCTTCAGAAAGGCGCGGGTGCGGCCGGGGGCGGCGAACAGCGGGATATCCTCGAATTCCCCGGCAGCCATTATATCGCCGACCGCACTGATCTGCCGGCGGCTTGCCGCCGCCTCTTCGGCCAGGTCGACGATCCGCTGGCGGTCTTGGGTGCCGACAATCACGTCCACCCCGGGGATGGCCTCAACCTCGCCGGGCGACACCTGGGCGTAGCAGCCGGTGACCACCACCGTGGCGCCGGGGCTCGTGCGGGTCGCGCGGCGGATGAGCTGACGCGACTTGCGCTCGCCCAGGTGGGTAACCGAACAGGTATTGACCACATAGACATCGGCAGGCTGGTCGAAAGCCACGACCTCATAGCCGCGCGCCTTGAACAGCCCTTCCATCGTTTCCGTCTCGAACTGATTGACTTTGCAGCCCAATGTCGTAAACGCCACTTTCGGCACTCGCTTGACCCCCAACTTACCCAATTGGCAACCGGCCGTTCAGAAGTGCCCAGATGCAAGGCGCACCGGAGGATGGCCCGCGACGGCGTACTTGGTTGCGTACGTCGAGTGGGCCATCCGAGGAGCAACGCCGCAGATGGGCGCTTATCAACGGCCGACTATGTCAAAGGCTGCCCAGATCGCCCTTTTCATACATCACAATCGCCAGCGCCGCCAGCGCCGCCGTCTCGGTGCGCAGAATGCGCGGGCCGAGGGTGGCGACGCGCGCGCCGCGCGCGCGGCACAGCTCGACCTCCGCCGGGCTGAAGCCGCCTTCCGGGCCGATAAATAACAGGTACGACGAAGCCCCGCTGCCGGCCAGTATCTCCCGCAGCGGCTCTCCGCCCCGCCCCTCGTACAGCATGATTAGCTCCGTTTCAGCCCCGGCCTCGGCCAACGCCGCCGCCGGCGCCCGCACCGGGGCCACGGCGGGCACGGCGTCACGGCCGCATTGCTTGGCGGCCTCGGCGGCAATCTTCTGCCACCTCTCCCGGCGGCTGCCCTGCTTGGCCGCGTCGTAGCGCACCGTGCAGTTCTCGCACGCCAGCGGCCAGATTGCCGCCGCGCCGAGCTCCACCGCCTTCTGGACGATGTACTCGAACTTATCCCCTTTCGGCAGCCCCTGCGCCAGCGTAACGGCCACCGGCGGCTCGTGGCCCCCGGCCAGCACCTCGCGCACCGCCGCATGGACGACGCCCGCCTCCACGGCGGTAATCTCCGCGCGGGCGGCGCTGCCGGTCCCGTCCGCCACGACTATCTCCGCCCCCGGTCCCAGGCGCAGCACCCTGCCGATATGGCGGGCGTCCGACCCGGTGATCGTCAGCCTGTCGGACAGCTTGCCGGGTATGAAAAAGCGGCGCACCTCACTCGCCCCCCTTGCGGGCCAGGATGGTCGCCCACCCGCCCTCCTCCAGCACCTTCTCGACCCCGAGGCCGGCGGTGAGGATGGCGTCGGTCACATCGCCCAGCCGGTCGGCGATCACGCCGCCGGCCAGGAAAAGCCCACCGTCCCTGAGTCTCTGCGGCACGGACGGCGCCATGCGGATGATGACGTCGGCGATGATATTGGCGATGATGAGGTCGGCCTGCCCTGAAAGGCCGGTCAGCAAGTCGCCCTCGGCCACCGTAACCGTATCGCCCGTGCCGTTCGCGGCCACATTCTCGCCGGCGATCCTGACCGCCTGCGGATCGTTGTCCACCGCCCGCACCTCGCCCGCCCCCAGCTTGGCGGCAGCCACCGCCAGGATGCCCGAGCCTGTGCCGACATCGAACACGGTGTCGCCCGGCTTCATCGCCTCTTCCAGCAGCGCCAGGCACATCGCCGTCGTGTGATGCGTGCCGGTGCCGAACGCCATGCCGGGGTCGAGCTCGACAACGACATCGCCCGCCGCCGCGGGGTACTCCTGCCAGGACGGCTTGACAACCAGGCGCTCGCCCACCCTGATGGAGTGGTAATACTTCTTCCATGCGTTGGCCCAGTCCTCCTCGCGCACCTCGCGCAGGCGAATGAGGCCGCTGCCCTTGTCGATATCGTGCCTCGCCAGCTCGTTGACCCGCTGCTCGAACAGCCGCAGCTTATCGTCCAGTTGGTCATCCACCGGCAGATACGCCTTGACGGTCACGACGCTGTCGTCCTCCGCCTCCGGGATATCGCAGTAATCCCACGTTCCCGAACGCTTATAGGAATTGACCAGCTCCGGGTCCTCGATTACCACGCCGCTGGCGCCCAGCCCGTGAAAAATATCGGCCACCGCTTCGGTGGCCTCATGGGTGGTCTGGATACTGATCTCGGCCCACTTCATGCACGCCTCGCCCCTCTCGATACAGTTACACCCCGAACGCGTCCTTCACCTTTTTGAAGAAACCCTTCTCCTCCGGGTTAACGTCTTCGCCGCCAAGACGGGCGAACTCCGTCAGCAGCTCGCGCTGGCGGTCGGTGAGCTTTTTGGGGGTGACCACCTTGACACGGATATGCTGATCGCCGCGTCCGTGGCCCCTGAGGTGGGGGATGCCCTTGTCCTTCAGCCGCAGAGTCGTGCCCGACTGGGTACCCTCCGGGATGCGCACTTTCACCTGCCCGTCGAGGGTTGGCACCTCGATCTCGTCGCCGAGGGAAGCCTGCACGATGCTTATCGGCACCTCGCAGATCACGTCGTCGTTCTCGCGCGTAAACAGCTTGTGCTGTTTCACGAAAATATAAACATACAGGTCGCCGGGCGGGCCGCCGCGCTCCCCGGCCTCGCCCTCGTGGGCGACGCGCAGCCGCGAACCGGTGTCGACCCCGGCCGGAATCTTGATCTTGATGCGGCGCCGGTTCCTGACCTTGCCGCGTCCGTTGCACTCGTTGCAGGGGGTGCGGACGAACTTGCCCTCGCCCCGGCAGCGTTCGCACGTCTTGACGTTGACCATGCGGCCGAACGGGGTGTTCTGCACCACCTGTGTCTGGCCGGTACCGCGGCAGTTGGGGCACGTCTCGGGGTGGGTGCCGGCGGCGGCGCCGGTGCCGCGGCACGTCGGGCACTCCTCCGTCCTCGGCACCTGGATCTCGGTTTCCAGCCCGAAGGCGGCCTGCTCGAAGGTTACCTCCATGTCGTAGCGCAGGTCCGAACCACGCTCGGGTCCGGCGGGACGCCCGCCGCCGAAGCCTGACTGACCGAAAAACATATCGAAGATATCCCCAAAGCCGCCCGCCCCGCCGCCAAAGCCGCCGAAGCCGCCAGGACCGCCGCCCGACGCCGCGTCGAAAGCGGCGTGACCGAACTGGTCGTACTGGCGGCGCTTCTCGGGGTCGGACAGTACCTCGTAAGCCTCGTTGATCTCCTTGAACTTCGCCTCCGCCGCCTTGGGGTCGTCGCGGTTGACGTCAGGATGGTACTGGCGGGCCAGCTTGCGGAACGCCTTTTTTATCTCATCGTCCGAGGCCGACTTGGACACCCCGAGCGCCTCGTAATAGTCTTTTTTGCTCACTCCACACCATCCCATAAGCCGGCAATACAGCCGAAAAATCTCAAAACTAGAAGGAATGCCGGGACTGTCTAGAAAGCTCCAGATGCAAGGCGTACCGGAAGAGCGCGCCGCGACGCGTACTTGGTGCGTACGCTAGCAAACGCTCTGAGGAACAACGCCGCAGATGGACTTTCTAGGCAGTCCCCATGTAAATGCTGAGGATTTTTACTTCTTCTTATCGTCGTCCATCACTTTATAATCCGCGTCGACGACCTTCTCGTCCTTCGGGGCTTCCTCGCCGCCCGGAGCCGCTTCCGGCCCGGCCGCGCCCTGCGGGCCGGCCTGGTTATAGACCGAGGAAGTCAGTTCGTACAGCGGCTTGGTCAGTTCCTCGGTATCGGCCTTTATCTTCTCGATATCGGTGCCCTTGAGGGTTTCCTTCAGCTTGTCGGCCGCCTGCTGGACCTTCTCCACCAGCGCCTTGTCGGCCTTATCGCCCAGCTCCTTGATCGTCTTCTCCGCCTGGTAAACGAGCGAATCGGCGCTGTTGCGCGTCTCGATCTCCTCGCGGCGCTTCTTGTCCTCGGCGGCGTGGGACTCGGCCTCCTTCACCATCCGCTCCACCTCGTCCTTGGCCAGGCCGCCGGAAGCGGTGATAGTGATCTTCTGCTCCTTGCCGGTGCCGAGATCCTTGGCGGATACGTGAACGATGCCGTTGGCGTCGATGTCGAACGTGACCTCGATGCGCGGCACGCCCCGCGGCGCCGGCGGGATGCCGGACAGCTCGAAGCGTCCCAGCGTCTTGTTATAAGAAGCCATCTCGCGCTCGCCCTGCAGCACGTGGATATCCACCGACGGCTGGTTGTCGGACGCGGTCGAAAACACCTGGCTCTTCGACGTCGGGATGGTGGTATTGCGGTCGATGATCTTCGTGAACACGCCGCCCAGCGTCTCGATGCCCAGCGACAGCGGCGTGACGTCGAGCAGCAGCACATCCTTGACCTCGCCCACCAGCACGCCGGCCTGGATAGCGGCGCCCACGGCCACGCACTCGTCGGGGTTGATGCCGCGATGCGGCTCCTTGCCGAGGAACTTTTTGATCGCCTCCTGCACGGCCGGAATACGGGTCGAACCGCCCACGAGGATGACCTTGTCGATGTCCTTGGGAGCGAGGCCGGCGTCGGACAGCGCCTGACGGGTGGGGCCCATCGTCGCTTCGACAAGATCGGCGGTCAGCTCCTCGAATTTGGCGCGGGTCAGGTTGACGTCGAGATGCTTCGGCCCCGACTGGTCGGCGGTGATGAACGGCAGGTTAACGTTGGTCGTCAGCACGCCCGACAGCTCGATCTTCGCCTTCTCGGCCGCCTCCTTGAGGCGCTGCATCGCCATGCGGTCCTTGGTCAGGTCGATGCCGCTCTCCTTCTTGAACTCGGCCACCAGCCAGTTCATCACCCGGTCGTCGAAGTCGTCGCCGCCCAGGCGGCCGTTGCCACTTGTGGACTTAACCTCGAAAACGCCGTCGCCCAGTTCGAGGATGGATACGTCGAATGTGCCGCCCCCGAGGTCGAACACCAGGATGGTATGATCCTCGCCTTTGTCGAGGCCGTAGGCCAGAGCGGCCGCCGTCGGCTCGTTGATGATGCGCAGCACTTCCAGGCCGGCGATGGCGCCGGCGTCCTTGGTAGCCTGGCGCTGACTGTCGGTGAAATAAGCGGGCACGGTGATGACCGCTTTCGTTATCTTTTCACCCAGGTAGGCTTCGGCGTCGGTCTTCATCTTCTGGAGGATCATCGCCGATATTTCCTGGGGAGTGTAGTCCTTATCATCGATCCGCACCGTGTAATTCGTGCCCATATGGCGCTTGATCGAGCTTATGGTGCGGTCGGGGTTGGAAACGGCCTGCCGTTTGGCCAGCTGGCCCACCAGCCGCTCGCCCGTCTTGGAGAAACCGACCACCGACGCCGTTAGGCGGCTGCCTTCCGCGTTGGCGATAACCACCGGCTCGCCGCCCTCCATGAAGGCGACCACCGAATTGGTCGTACCGAGGTCTATACCGATGACTTTTGCCATGCTTTCTTCCTCCTTAGAATGAATCTATAATAAGCTTAGCTATTGCTGACGACTTTTACCATACTGGGACGCAATACCTTTCCGCCCATCTCGTAACCCTTCTGCAGCTCCTCGACGATCAGGCCGTCGGCCTGGCAGACGTCCTCCACCCGCATCACGGCCTCGTGGAAGGCCGGATCGAACGGGTTGCCAACCGCGGCGATCGGCTTCACGCCGAACCGCTCCAGGCTCCCGCCGAGCTGGCGGTAAACAAGCTCCACCCCGGTGCGGATCTGGGCGGCGTCCTGTCCGGGGGCGGCGAGGGCCCGCTCAAAATTGTCGAGGACAGGCAGCAATTCCTTGAATATGCCGTAAGCCACGACCTGGGAAAGCTCCTCCTTCTCCTGCCGGCTGCGGCGGCGGAAGTTGTCGAAGTCAGCCTGCAGCCTCAGAAGCCGGTTGTTCAGTTCGTCCAGTTCGCGGTTCTTGCCGTCGAGCGACTCCATCATTTCCTTCATCTCGGCGCCATCGAAGCACACCTGCCCGCCCGGTTCGCCCTGCGGCGCATCAGATCCCGGCGCAGCCGCGCCTTGCTGTTTGTCGGCCTTATACCGTTCCTCCATATAAACAATATCACCTCGCACGTATTCAATCGGCCCACACCGGGGCGCAGGCGCCGGCTAAAAATCCGGCAGTCCCGCGTCGCCCGCCGCCTGCTTGGCGGCGTTGGGGCCTTCTTCCTTCTTCTTGATGATCGTATCGATGCGGAGAATCGCCACCGCCACCTCGCCGGCAGCTTTGATGGCGTGCAGCTTGACAGGCACCGGGTCGACCACGCCGCGCGCCAGCATATCGGCGATCTCACCGCTGTCGCAGTCCACCGCGAGCGAATCCGAGCCCTGCGCCGCCTGAGCCGCCATGACCTCCTCCACCTTCTCCAGGGGATTGAAGCCGGCGTTCTCCACGATCTGGGAAAGGGGACGCCTGAGCGCGCTTGCCACGCAATCCACGCCGTAGGCGGCCATCCCCTTGATATTCTCCCGCGCCTTCTCGACCTGGCGGGCTATGGCGACCTCCACCGCGCCGCCTCCCGGCACGCAGCCGCCCTTGACCGCGGCCTGCAGGCTCGAAGCGGCGTCCTTGGCGATGCGCTCCCGCTCGCCGACCACCTCTTCCGTGGCCGCGCCCACCAGGATGGTGGCCATCGGCTTGCCTTTGCCGCCGAGGATACGGATCTGCTCCAGTTTTTCGTCCTCATAGACCTTATCCGCGAAACCGAGGTATTTCTCGATCTCGGCCGGATCCTTCTTAAGCCCGGTGCGCTTGATGGCGCGCGCGCCGCAATGTTCGGCCACCCGCCGCATATCCTTGTTCGACACCCGCTGCACCACCATGATGCCGGCATCGGAGAGGATCTCCTCCGCCGCATCGTGGACGCCGCGGTCGACCAGCACCGCCTTGACGCCCATGGCCGCCAACTTGCGGACATTGCCCTTGAACTCCTCCTGGAGCTCTATGTAGCGCTTGAAACCCGCCTCGGTGCCGAGCGCGCCGTCCTCGATCTCCTCCGGCTCCAGCGCATCGTCCACCAGCAACATCCTGGCGCCCTCGACCGTCTGCGGCATATCCTTGCTCATCCGCTCCTTATCGACGATGACGCCCATGAAAACCTCGTTCTCAGCGCCTTCCTCGGCGGTCACGATATCCGACAGCTTGAAGTTGGCTTCCTGGAGCTTCTCCAGACCGATAAGCCGGGCGGCGGCGACCACGAGCTCGGCGATATCGCGGTGTTCGCGGCCGGCGATGACGGCGATATTCGTAAGCACCGGGTCATCGACCGAACTCACCTGGCGGGCGCGTTCCTTTACGGCATCCAGGGCCACGGCGATGCCGTGCCTGACGCCCTCGATAACCCGCGCCACCGGTACGCCGCGGATGACCTGGTTGACACCCTCGGCCACCAGCCCTCCGGCCATGATGGTGGCGGTCGTCGTGCCGTCGCCCACCTCGGCCTGCTGAGCCTTGGCTATATTTATCAGCATCTTGGCGGCGGGATGGTTGACATCCATCTTATCGAGAATAGTCACGCCGTCATTGGTGATGATAACCTCGCCGAAGCGGTCCACCAGCATCGTATCGAGGCCTTTAGGACCGATCGTGCCTTCCACCGAGGCCGTGATGGCCCTGACGGCGCCGGCGTTGGTGAGCAGGGCCGCCAGGCGTTCGTCCACCTCGGCGCCGCTGCCCGCTTGTTTCAGGTTCATACGATTCCTCCTGCTATATACTTATTCTTAACTGTTGCTTCATTATGTATGACAGCCGCCGCAACCGGGCAGGCTCGTCTGAGCCTGCCCGGTTGCCCGCGGTCAGTAAACCTTGAACTTCTTCAGCGTCTCGCCGAGGTGGCGATGCATGAACTCCAGCACGGCCATCGTCTTGCCGTACTCCATGCGGGTGGGGCCGAGCACAGCCAGCGTGCCGATCACCTGGCCCTCGACGCGGTAAGTCGCCTGCACCACGCTGCAGTTCTTGATGCCGCTGTACTTGTTCTCCTGGCCGATAGTCACGACGACGCCTTCGCCGTCCTGCATATGGAGGATATCGGACAGCAGTTTCTCCTCCTCCAGCATCGCGAGCAGGTCGCGGATCTTCTCCACATCGCGGAACTCCGGCTGGTCCAAAAGCTGGGTCGTGCCGCCGAGGTAAACCTTCTCGGCCCGCTCCACCGCCAGCGCCTGGCGCAGTATCGCCAGCGCCGTCTCGAACAGCGCCGGGTTTGTGAGGATATCGTTCCTGATCTCCCTGAGCAGCGAATGCTTGATCTCATCGAAGCTCAGGCCGGCCAGCCGTTCGTTGATGTTGGCCGCGATCTGCTGGAGATCCTGGAAAGAGGTGCCTTCGGGAATATCGATGACTTTGTTCTCGACGAACCCCGCGTCGGTGACCACCACGACGATCGCCCGCCGCTCGTCGAGCGGCAGGAACTGCAGATACTTGAACAGCGACTTTGAAAGCTGCGGCGCGGTTACCAGCGAAACGCTGCGGGTCATGCGGGAGATGATCTTCGCCGTCTCCTGGAAGACCTCCTCGATGCTGCGGACCCTCGTCTCGTACCAGTTCGTGATCACGCCGACATCGTGCTCCGATATCTTCGGCGGCGCCAGCAGGCAGTCGACATAGAAACGATAACCCTGCGGCGACGGGATGCGGCCGGCCGAAGTATGGGGCTGCTCCAGAAAACCCAGCACCTCGAGGTCGGACATCTCGTTACGGATGGTCGCCGGGCTGAGGCCGAGCGAGTACTTGCGGGCAAGCGTCCGCGACCCGACCGGTTCGGCGGTGCTCACATAATCGTCCACGATCGTCTGGAGAATCCTGCGTTTGCGTTCATCGAGCATCGGCCATCCCTCCCTTTGCCGTATAAATAACCCTTCGCCTTCTTGTTAGCACTCTTCTCAATAGAGTGCTAACACCTATTAAAAAAATACCATTTCCCGCCCGTCAATGTCAAGATTATTAGCGCTGTTTCCCGCCCCATCGGGCAACTTTTCGCAGCCTAATCGGGAAGGAACGCGCCGAACACGATATTGCCGTATTTTTGCCCTTTCGCGGTGAGCCGCACGCCGTCCGTCCCGACAGCCAGCAGCCCCTGCCGGGCCAGCCTTTCCGTGGCGGCGCCATAGAGCAGCGGGAACTCGCGGCCGAAGCGGACCGAAAAGTCCGCGTAGGCAACGCCCGCCGCCGTGCGCAGGGCAAGGAAGGTATATTCGGCCATCGCCACCGCCTCCCCGGGCGCCTCGCGGCTGGCCAGCGGCGTCTCGCCGGCCATCGCCCTGGCGATATATTCGCTCACGTTTGCGGTATTGGCCAGCCGCTCCCCCTGCCAGAAGGAGTGGGCTGCCGCCCCCACGCCGATATAAGGCTCATAGCGCCAGTACCTGAGATTGTGGCGGCACTCCGCCCCCGGCCTGGCATAATTCGATATCTCGTAGCGGGCGAACCCGCGCGCCGGCAGAAAATCGGCCGCCAGGTCGTACATCGCCTCTTCCTCGGCCTCGTCCGGCAGCGCCAGGCTTCCGGCGGCCGCCATACGGGCGAACGGCGTGCCCTCCTCCACCTTCAGTCCGTAAACCGAAATATGCTCCACAGGCATCGCCGCCGCCATTTCAAGCCCGGCACGGAAACTTGCCGCCGTCTGCCCCGGCAGTCCGTACATCAGGTCGATGCTTATGCGCCTGAAGCCGGCGGCGCTCACCGCCGCCACCGCTTCCGCCGCCTGGGCGGCGGTGTGGATGCGGCCGGCGGCCGCCAACACCCCGTCGTCGAACGCCTGCACCCCGAGACTGACGCGATTGACGCCGATCACCCGCAGCACGGCCAGTTTATCCCCGTCCAGCGTGCCGGGGTTGGCCTCGACGGTGAACTCGGCCTCCGCCGCCACCGCCGCGTTCGCCCGCAGGCAGCGGCCGATCTCCTCCAGGCACCCGGCCGGCAGCACCGTCGGCGTACCGCCGCCGATATACACCGTATCGACCGCCGCGGCCGACAAAAGGCCGCCCCTGCCGGCGATCTCCCGGCACAAGGCGGCTGTATAATCCGCGTACAGTTCGGCGCCTCCCGCCACGGAGGGGAAGTCGCAGTACAGACACTTCTGTTGGCAAAACGGAATGTGGATATAAAGACCGATGCTCATGACAAAGCTCTCCCCGAGACTCTAGTCCATCTTCAGGACGGCCATGAAAGCCTCCTGCGGCAGCTCTACGCTCCCCACCTGCTTCATGCGCTTCTTGCCTTCCTTCTGCTTCTCCAGCAATTTGCGCTTGCGGGTGATATCGCCGCCGTAGCACTTGGCCAGCACGTCCTTGCGCATCGCCCGCACAGTTTCCCGGGCAATAACCTTGTTGCCGATGGCGGCCTGGATGGGGATCTCGAACATCTGGCGGGGGATGATGCCTCTGAGCTTCTCCACCAGCTGGCGGCCGCGCTGGGTGGACCGGTCGCGGTGGACGATGGCACTCAGCGCGTCCACCACCTCGCCGTTGAGCATGATATCCAGCTTGACGAGGTCGGAATCCTTGTAGCCGACAAGCTCGTAATCGAGCGACGCGTAGCCGCGTGTCGACGATTTCAGGCGGTCGAAATAATCGTAAATGATCTCGCTGAGCGGTAGCTCATAGGTGATCATAACCCTGGTGACGTCCAGATACTTCATATCCTTGTAATCGCCGCGCTTCTCCTGCGAGAGCTCCATCACGCTGCCGACGAAATCGTTGGGCACAATGATCGTCGCCTTCACGTACGGCTCCTCAACATGTTCGATCTCCTGCGGCACCGGTAGCTTCGACGGGTTCTCGATCTCGTAAACCTCGCCGTCGGTCTTGAAAACCTTATAAATAACGTTGGGCGCGGTCGTTATCAGCGCCAGGTTGTATTCGCGCTCCAGCCGCTCCTTGACGATATCCATGTGCAGCAGCCCCAGAAAACCGCAGCGGAAACCGAAGCCCAGCGCCACCGACGTCTCGGGCTCGAACACCAGGGAAGCGTCGTTGAGCTGCAGCTTCTCCAGCGCGTCGCGCAGGTTGTCGTAGTCCGACGTCTCCACCGGGTAAAGGCCGCAGTAAACCATCGGCGTCACTCTGCGGTAGCCGGGCAGCGGCGCGCTCGCGGGCTTGGCGGCGTCAGTCACGGTATCCCCCACCCGCGTATCCTTCACATTCTTGATGCTCGCGGCCAGAAAGCCGACATGCCCCGGTTCGAGCGCATCCACCTTGGCCGGGTACGGGCGGAAAATGCCCACCTCGTCGACCTCGAAAACCTTCTCGGTGGCCATCATTTTGATCTTCATTCCCGGGGCTATGCGTCCATCCATCACGCGCACGTAAACGATAACCCCTTTATAGGGGTCGAAATGCGAATCGAAAATCAGCGCCTTAAGAGTCGCGTCGGCGTCGCCTACAGGCGGTGGGATCTTCTTGACGATCGCCTCGAGGACATCCTCGATGCCGGCGCCCGTCTTGGCGCTCACCAGCACGGCGTCCGACGCGTCGAGGCCGATGACCTCCTCGATCTCATGTTTCACCTTGTCGGGGTCGGCGCTCGGCAAATCGATCTTATTGATGACCGGAATGATCTCCAGGTCATGCTCAAGGGCCAGGTAAACGTTGGCGAGCGTCTGCGCCTCGATGCCCTGGGCGGCGTCGACGACCAGCAGCGCCCCCTCGCAGGCGGCGAGGCTGCGGGACACCTCGTAAGTGAAATCGACGTGCCCCGGGGTGTCGATAAGGTTGAGCATATACTTCTCGCCGTCGCGGGCGGTGTACTCCAGCCTGACGGCCTGGGCCTTGATGGTGATGCCGCGTTCGCGTTCCAGGTCCATCTTGTCCAGCACCTGCTCCGACATCTCGCGGGCGGTCAGCGTGCCCGTATACTCCAGCAGGCGGTCGGCGAGAGTCGACTTGCCGTGGTCGATATGGGCGATGATGCAGAAATTGCGGATGTGGGCCGTAGCCATAGTTAGTCTACCTCACAAGACACTTTTTACCAGGCCGTTCAGAAAGCCCCAGATGCAAACGCAGATGGGGCTTTATCAACGGCCTGATACATAATTATAGCATTAGGTCATTTCCCCCGCAAGCGTCACCGCTTCACATCGTCCATAAGCCCGCGGACGAGGCGCCTAAGCTCGTCCCAATAAGCGGCCAGCTCCAGCTTGGTCCTGACCGCGGCGGACACGAACTGCCCGCGCCACACCTCCAGCCAGTACGCCGCCCGGTCGAGCTCCACCCTCGCCGCCGTCGGCACCGTCAGCCTCCGCCCGCCCACCTCAAGAGTGATCGCCCCGTCGCTGTTCGTGATCGACCCCACCGGATACACCGCCCTGACGCCCCAGCTCTGCCCGAAAACATACGCGCGGTAATAACCGGACGCCTCCCGGCGGACATTCAGCACCTGGCCGAATTCGTGCCGCGCCGTCAGGCGGTTCAGCTGGTTGTCCACCGCCACCACGCCCACGGCGATCGCGACGCACAGGACAGCGATGCCGCGGCTAATCACGCGCGCATCAGCCGCAGACAGTCTGAGAAGCATACGGGGGCACCTCCTCCCTATATTATCCAGCAACGGCTTGTCTTTTATACTTTGGGGCCGTTGATAAGCCCCCATCTGCGGCGTACCCGTAAAGGGTAGGCCGCAATTCTAGGCGCTGAAGCGCCAAGAATTTGCGCACTTAGGTCTGCGGGAGCTTGCTTGCGTACGCCCAAGTACGCGGCGCAGCGCTTCCTCGACCTGTCTTGCATCTGGGGGCTTCTGAACGGTCCCGGCTCTCCAATATCCTTATTATCAACAGCCTTCCTACGACTCGGACAAAATCTCCGCCACCACATCGCCCACCAGCTCGATGCTGCGGACCGCCTCCTCCTTGCTGTTCTCCTGGCAGCCCACCTCGACAAGCAGCGCCCGCGGGTGAAGGTGCTGATTATAGCGCCATTCCACCAGCTGGATGCCGCGCGACAGGCCGGGGAAGTGCTGGCTGATCCTGGCGTCGAGCAGTTTGGCGAACGCGTGGTTCTGCTGCCAGTGCGGCTGTACCAGATCCTGCTGGCCCATACCCACCACCAGCGTGATACGCGCCATCGCCACACCGTTGACCATCACCGTCGAGTTATCCCGCTTGTCGGCGTCGCGGTGGATATCGAACACCATCTGGATCGACGGGTTATCGCCGAGCATCTTCCTGACGGTGTTCTCCGACGGCCCGTAAGCCTTCATGAAGCTCGGGAAATCGTGGATGGCCCTGCTGTGTAACGCCGCGATGCCGTGCCGCTCCAGCCGCGCCTTCAGGGCCTCGCCGACCTCGACGATCTCGCCCCGCTGGCCGCCCGGCCGGTGTGATACCCCTGAAGACGGGATAAACGACTCGGCCGTATGGGTATGATAAATGCCGACCAGCGGTTTGCCGGCCGGAGTAACGCCCTTGAATTCGAACTTGGGGAAGTTGGGCAGGGAAATAGCGCTCACGGCAGGCGCCCCGGGCTTGAACACCCCCATGAACGGAATCTCCGCCCGCAGCACCGACCGCATATCCTTGATATCGACCCCAGTCGCGAACAAAATCGCCCCGCGGATAAGCGAATGCGCCGTCACCAGCTCCTTCACCCTCACCGGCGAAGCATCGCCGCCCGCGCCAAAGCCGGGTATCCCGGACGACAAAACCTCACGCCACGGCACGAGGAATGGCGGCAGCTGCCCATCCTGCCGGGAATCGCCGTCACCCGCCGTCCCCTGGGCGAACACCAGGCAATACAAACCCGAAACCATCGCGGCGACGACAGCGACCGCCACCATGGTCAGCAATACCTTCTTCCTTTCGCGTTGCTTGCGCTCCCGTCTTGTAACCATCGCCGCCTCCTGCATGTACACCCGTTTGGTTTACATACAATGTATATGCTTTGGATGGCGGCTAATATGCATAAGAAGCCGGCCTAAAAGTCCATCTGCGGCGTTGCTCCTCGGGCGACCGCTCAGCGTACCACCCAAGTACGCCTGCGCTAGTCGCCCTCCGGTGCGCCTTGCATCTGGAGCTTTTATGCCGGCTTCCGGCAGTTCATTTTTTCTTTAATGCAGATACATATGGATATTCTCGTAATCAATGTTCGGGTGCATCGCCTGGTTGATGCCGCCGGCGACCACATCGGCAATATCCTCGATCAGGCGGTCCACCTCCTTGGGCGTCACCATCAGATCACCCAGCGTCTCCGGCAGCACCTGGCGGACGATCATATGGCGGTCCTGGTCGCTCAGGTCCTCCATACTCTTGAAATAGCGCGCGAACGCCGCGTGCTGCTGCAGCGTATTGATCGTGTCCATGGCGATCGTCGAAGCGTGAACGACGGTCGGCACGCCGACGGCGATGACCGGCACGCCCAGCGACTGCTTGTTGAGACCGAACCGCTTGTTGCCGACGCCCGACCCGGGACTTATCCCCGTATCGGCCAACTGCACGGTCGTGATCACCCGATGACTGGACGCGGCGGCCAACGCATCCACGGCGATAACCAGATCCGGCCTGATCTTGCCCACGATCCCCTGGACGATCTCCGCCGTCTCCATCCCCGTGATGCCCAGGACGCCGGGCGCAATCGCGCACACCGAGCGCACGCCGCCCTTCAGCTCCGGCGACAGCATCCCCTGGAGATGGCGGGTCACGACGATCTTGTCCACCGCCCGCGGTCCCAAAGCATCCGGGGTAATGTTCCAGTTGCCGAGCCCCACCACCAGGATAACCGCCTGCGGCGGCAGCTTCGCCAAGCTGACCAGCTCGTCGGCCAAAAACTTCATCACCTTCTCCTGCAAGGGGGTATTCTTATCCCGCAGCCCCCGGGCCTCGATCGTCACATAGCGGCCCTGCAGCTTGCCCATCATCCTCTCGGCCTCAGGGGTGGCGATACTCACCCTCGTTATCAGGATCTCCTCGTCCTCGGCCGTCTCCACCATCACCCCCGGGATATCCTCCCGCGTCCTGCGGGTCAGCGCTTCCCGCGCCTCCAGCGCCAGGTCGGTGCGCGGGGTACTGTACTCGTTCATAGCCGTCACTCCTGTCCGTAGCATAATTTCGCGTCGATAGACGAAACTATCTTAACCGGGTTTTTCAGCCCATATTCGGATGTTTCCGCTTGTGGAAATATGGAAGCCGCTCCGCGGCTTTGATCGGTTTCCTGTTCCTCGTGCTGCATAGTTGGCACCCCGTTTCCCTGTAAAATGATTCGCAGACGATGGAAGCCGCTCCGCGGCTTTGATCGGTTTCCTGTTCCTCGTGCTGCATAGTTGGCACCCCGTTTCCCTGTAAAATGATTCGCAGACGATGGAAGCCGCTCCGCGGCTTTGATTGGTTTCCTGTTCCTCGTGCTGCATAGTTGGCACCCCGTTTCCCTGTAAAATGATTCGCAGACGGAAAACCTTGCATTTTATGACTCACCGTGCTAAAATTATTTGTGTAAAGAGGTCAAAGGAGGTGAACCACTTGCCGAACATCAAATCTTCGGAACGCAGCGTTAAAACCGACGCTTCCCGGCGCGCCCAGAATTTCTCCGTCAAATCCGCGGTGAAGACCGCCACCCGCAAAGTGGCCGACACGGTCACGGCCGGAAAAGCCGACGACGCCAAGGCCCTCCTGACCAAAGCTAGCAGCGTGATTGACAAAGCGGCCGCCAAAGGCGTTATCCATAAAAATGCCGCCGCGCGGAAGAAATCCCGTCTGGCGAAGAAAATCAACGCCATCGAAAGCAAGTAAAAAGCGCGCAAAAACGCCTGTCCGTTGGACAGGCGTTTTTTATTTCGCGCACATCTCGATGATAATCCGCTCCAGCACATACTTGTCCGCCCGGCCGTTCTTCAGATCCCGGTCGGCCTCGGCCAGCGCCACCAGCGTTCGCCGCAGCGCCGCCGCCGAAAACCCCCGTCCCTGGCGCAGCAGCTTCTCGCCCACGAACGGCGGCACCCCGAGCTCCTCCGCCACCTCGCGGCTGCCCGCCCCGCCGTCGGCCAGCTCCTTGCCCCGCCACAGCATCCGAACCTGGCGGGTCAAAAGCGCCAGCAGCCGGAGGGCATTCTCTCCCGCGGCCAGCTGCTCGGCCAGCAGCTTCAGCGCCTTGCCGGCCTGCTTCTGGCTCACCGCGTCAATCATCGCGAACACCGACACCTCCGGCACCGCCGACATCGCCGCCAGCACATCCTGGCGGGTTATCGTCTGCCCGCGCGCGTACAGGGCGATCTTGTCGAGCTCGTTATCGATCAGCCCCAGGGACAGCTGCGGCATCATACTGAACGCCGCCAGCAGCTCCTCGGCCGCATCGGGCGCCAGCCTGCGGCCCAATTCGGCCAGCTTGGCCGTCAGCCACGGCCTGATATCCTTCGCCTTCAGCGGGCTCACATCCACCGCCGCCCCGACCCGCTCCACGCACTTATACAGCTTGCGCCGCTTGTCGGCCGCGTCGGTCGTCGCGAAAATCACGTGGCTGTAATCGGGCATCGCCTCCAGCAGCGCCAGCAGGCGCTCGTCGCCGCCGCCCTCCCCCTCCTCGCCTTTCGAAGAGCGGAATAAGTTCGTGCCGCGGATGACGATCACATTCTTGCCCCCCATGAAGGGCACCGTCTCGATGAAATTCGCCAGCTCGGCCAGCGGCGGGTCGCGGTCCAGCACCGCCAGGCCCATGTCGCGCTCCTCCGGCGGCAGCAGCGCCTCCACCGCCGCCTTCTCCAGGCGGCGGGCCAGATAAGTCTCCTCACCGTGGATGAGATACACCTGGCGCACCCGGCCCCTCTTTATCTCCGCAATCGCTTCGTTATAATCCATGCTGCACCGCCTAGGTAGTACTAGCTTTAATATTTCGGCGGCCCGGCGGCGATACCCTTCATTCGGGAACACGAAAGGCGGCCCGGCCCGAAAGCCTGCCGCCCGTTTGCACCCGGTCACTCGCCGGTCATCAGCCTCTTCACCTGGATGAAAATATACTCCCCCCACGACTCGGGGATGGGCTGCTCCCAGTCGGTGCGGTTCTCCACCTTATCTTCGAGTTTCTCAAGCAGCGCCCCCTGGTGGGTGTAAAAAAGCATGCCGTAACGCAGCAGCCGTTTCTGGTCGAAATCGTAATAAGCCTTGTCGATCATATAGCCGAGGTGCTCCCAGCCCCTGAGCGAAAGCCCCTGCTTGCGGCGGGAGGCCAGCATCGCGGCCGCCTCCTCCCGGCTGAAATCGATGCGGACCCAGACCTCGGCCAGCATCTTGCCGCTGTATGGGTCGCGGAAAAATCTCGCGTTGGCCGTATCGACCGACGCCGTCATCCGGATATTGTTGCCGATAACCTGATAGCGGCCGCGCAGCGAGCGCTCCACCATCTTCTCCCGGAACGCATCCTCGTACAGCTTGATCCGCTTATAGATATCGTCGTCCACCGTCTTGGGAGCGATGGCTTCCCAGGGGATTTTCTCCGGCGGGGCCTCGCCCAGCTCCAGAATGCGGTCGTCCCTGGTCATCGCCACGGCGCCGACAATCTTATAACTGGCCTTGTCCAGACGAAAATACTTGTGCACCAGCGTATAATGCAGATTCTCCCACTCCGGGCTGTAATTGCCCGCCGCCTTAGCCTTCCTGATCATCTCCGTCCGGCCTTCCTCGCTGAAAACGTTCTTCGTCCACACATCGTAGTACGGCCGGTTGCCCTGCGGGTCGATGTAATATTGCAGGCTGTCGGTATCCATATAAACGTGCTGCTGACTGATAAACCCCACCAGCTGATACTCCGCCGCCGCGGGTGAAGGCCCGGCAAGCAGCGCCGCGCAAACGGCGGCCGCGGCCGCCAGCCTCAACATCGCGCCCCTCATGATCCCGCGCCTCCTTCGCCGCTTACTCGCTCACAATTATGACCGCGTCGGGATACTCCTTGATCGTCCACAGCGCCAGCTTGATCGCCTTCTCGATCAGCGTCCCCGGCGGCGGCGTCTCCTCGCGTACCGGCAGTCCCTTGAAATCGACCGTCTCGATAATCTTGCCCCGGTCGTCGTAGTGGATGAGCCGCCGGAGGGAAAACTTGCCTGAATCGAGATTGAACCTTATATGGGTCAATGTCGCGCTGAAGTTGAAGAATTTCTCGCCCCGGCCCTGTTTGGCCTGCGTCTCGATCATCTTCGCCTTGCCGGGTGGCTTGTAGGAGCTCTTCACCCAGAACTCGGCCCGGTACTTATCGGCGTCCTTGTTGTGGACGAGCATGAGCGTGCTCAAATCGATGTAGGCGTCGTACTCGGGGTACGACGCGACGAACAGATATCGCCGCGGATCCTCGGTCGGGCACTTCGGAGCCTGGGCCGCCGACTTGCGCGGCTGGTCGCCCGGCGGGTTCAGCACCAGCGGCCCGCCGCTCGGCGTCACCAGCTCGCCGATGCATTTGGCCCGAACCGCGAAATTCAGGTTTTGTCCAGTATCAAGCCCCGCCACAGAAATACCGACAACCTCGCCACGTTCGTTGACCACCGGCCCGCCGCTCGAACCGCCGGAGATGGGGGCCGTCATCTGAAATACTTCGCCGAACTCCGGAAGCGCCCGGAATGCGGACACGATGCCATCCGACACCGTAAAACTCAGCCCCTTCGGGTTGCCGAACACATAGACCCGCTGCCCCTTGACCACCTCTTCCCGGCTGATCCGCAAAAAAGGCACAGGTGCGCTCACATTCCCGACCGTCCCCTTGACAAGGTCGGCCTCGGGGTGGATGGCGGTGATCTTCGTCACCGGATACCGCTTGCCGTTCGGCGAAAACACCACCGCGGAAAAGGCGTCCTTCATCACATGGCGGTTGGTCAGAAACTCGCCCTCCGGGCTGACGAAAAAGCCGCTGCCGAGACCGTACTGGTCCCCGTCCCGGTCGAACATGACGATGAACAGGACAGCCGGTTCCACCTCCCTGACGAGCCGGGCGAGATCGGCCTCGGCCGCCGCCGGCGACATAACCGCCAGCAGCAGGCAGCCCGCCAGCAGCACGGTCAAAATCGCTTTCTTCCCCATAGTCGCCGCAACCATCGCATCACCCCCCTGCCCAAGCAGTCCGACATATACTCTGATAATTTGCCCTTTTTTGGCAAAATCCTCTATTGCCGCCCGCCCCTGTGCGTCGCCACGCTCAGCGCCTCGCCGTCGCTGCGGAAAACCACCGCCCCGTCGCGGTCGGTGCGGTATACCCTCACCCCCTGCGCCGCCAGGCGCTCCAGCACCGCGGGGTGGGGATGCCCGAACCTGTTGGCATGGCCGGCGGAAATGACGGCGTACTCCGGCCGGAAGGCCGCCAGCAGTTCAGGCGTCGTCGCCGTCCCCGCCCCATGATGGCTGACCTTCAGCACCCCGCCGCCACCGGTCACGCGGGCGGCCAGCATGCGTTCCTCGCGGCTCCCCAGGTCGCCTGTCACCAGAAAGCGGTGGTGCCCGTACTCCACCAGCACCACCGTCGACTCCTCGCCCCGTCCGGCCTTATCCTCGCCAGGAGCCTGGACGACGCGGAAGGTGACGCCGTCGAGCATCATGCTCTGCCCGGCGTAAGCCGGCACAGTCCCCCGGCCGCCGGTGGCCCGCAGCACCGCCCTTAGCGGCGCCGTCGGCTCGCCCTGCGGCAGCAGCACCGTGCGCACCGGCATGGCGGCGATGACGGCGGCCGCGCCGCCGGCATGATCCTGGTGGCCGTGGGTCGCCACAAGGTAATCGAGCGCCGTAACGCCATAGTGGCGAAGATAAGGCACCACCACCCGCTCGCCCACGTCGAAATCGCTGTACTCCCTCCCGCCGCCGGCATCCACCAGCACCGCGCGCCGGTGAGGCGTAACAATCAGCGTCGCATCGCCCTGGCCGACATCGATGAAATGGACGGCCACCGGCCGCGGGTAATGGGCGTAGCCGAAATACGCCGCCATCAGCACGGCGAGCACGGCGGCGGCGTGCCGCGGCCAGCGCCTGAAGACGGCCGCCGGCCCCGGCAGGCGCGGCAGCAGGCCGTACGCCCACGCCAGCACAAGGTAATAAGCGGCCCCGGCCGTCAGCCCCATCGCCGGAAAATACAGGGTAGCCCCCGGCACGGCCGCCAGCCAGGCAGCCAGCTTTACGGCAACGCCGACCAACTGGGCGCAGACCATCAGCAGCAGCTTGCCCAGCAGCGGGACGGCCGAGGCTGCCAGCACGGCCGCCAGGCCGACGACCACCACCGCCTCGACGACCGGCAGGACGACGAGGTTGGCCACTAACGAGGCGGGCGGCAAGCTGCCGAAATACCACAGCAGAAACGGCAGTACGCCAAGTTGGGCGGCAGCCGTCACCGCCAGCGGGCCGGCCAGCCACGGCGGCAGGAACGCCAGCGCGGCCGCAGTCGGCGGATATAGCAGCACCAGCCCGAGAGCCGCGCCGAACGACAGCTGAAAACTGATATCGAACAACAGGGCCGGCTGCCAGGCCAGCATGCCCAGAGCGGCCAGCGCCAGCGCCGCCAGCGTGTCCCTGTCCCGCCCCAGTACCACCGCCGCCAGCGCCGCCAGCCCCATGACCGTCGACCGCACAACCGGCGGCGTGAGCCCCGCCAGCAACGCATAAACCACCACAGCCGCGGCCGCGAGGACGGCGTTCCTCGCCCGCCGCAGCCCGAGCCGCGCACCCAGCCACAGCACCGCCCCGGCCACCAGCGCGATATGCGCGCCCGACACCGACAAGATATGCACCAGGCCGGTCGCGGCGAAATCCCGCACCACCTCGCGCTTGATGCCGGCATAGCCGCCGAACAGCACGCCGTTTATCACCGCCGCGTCGCCCGGTGCGACCGTGGCACGGATAAAAGCCGTCATCTCCCGGCGCCAGGCGGCGAGCATCGCCCCCGGCGAGTTGTCACCGCCCGGCGCAGCCCGGAAATCCTCCGCCCGGGCCGACATGCGGGCCGTCACGCCGCCCAGGCGGTAAGCGGCCGCCACATCTGCCTGTCCGGGGTTGCCGTAGCCGTGCAGCAGCTCCACCCGGCCGCGGATGCTTACCCTGTCGCCATAGGAGGCGACAGCCGTCTGGCGAGGCTGACGAAGGCTGACGACAACCTTGCCGCCGGCCGGCTCCAGGCCTGTCCGTCCTGCGTCCACCGCCGCGGCGGCCACGATATACCTGACCCTCACCGCCTCGTGGTCCACGTCATCCCAGCGGGGCAGCTCGGCCACCGTCCCATGGAGCGTCACCCTCTGCCCGGCAAAGCGGCTCACATCATACGGCGAAACGACCTCCGCCCCGCCGTAGCGGAGCATGCCGACGACGAAAAACAGCGCCGCGGCGGTAACCGCGACCGTCCGCGCCCCCCGAAACACCTGCACGAGGGCGGCGAGCATCAGCCCGGCCGCCAGCGCGCCCAGCACCGCCGCCGCCACGTCCACCGCCGCGGCCAACCACACTCCGCCGGCGAAAGCCGCCGCCAGCACGGGGAGAACAGCAGACATAACCCATCAGCCACCTGACATTCGATCCTCGGTCTCTTTTCACCCTATTTCCCCATAAAAAGGCAAATTCCTCCAAAAAATGGCAAAAGAGCCGAAACAATCGGCTCTTTATCTCTCCCGGCCTAGCGTATCCCCGTCCCCGGACTCGCGCCTTTTCCGCTCCGCGCGGCCGCTTCCAGCAGCGCGGCCACCTCTCCGTCGCTCAGCACCGCATCGACGAACAGCGTCAGATTCTCCTGGCGCGACAGGTCGATTTCGACTGATTCCCCGCCGACGAAGCCCCGGGCGCTCTTGACGATCCTAAGCTTCGGCCGGTGCTGGATCCTGGGCGTCACCCCGGTCACCACGCCGACGTCCCCGTTAGTCAGGCGCACGAACGCACCGGTGGGATACAGGGCGATCTTCGCCAGAAACGCCTCGGCCACCTCCGGGTCGAAAAGGGTGGTGCTCATCGCAACGATCTGCTCGTATGCGGCGTGGGCCGCCATCCCGCGCTTGTTGAACCTGCCTGTCACCAGATTGTCGTATTCGTTGGCCAGCGCCACGATCCGGGAAAACGGGTGAATGCCGTCGCCTTTGAGCTTGCGCGGGAAGCCCGTCCCGTCGGCCCTCTCGTGATGCTGCAGGGCGATATGGGCCGCCAGCAGCGGAAACTCCCTCACCCGCCGCAGCAGCTCGAAGCCGTAAGTCGCATGGGCCTTTAGCTCCTCGGCATCCTTGGCCGACGGCGCGGCCGTCCCCGCGGTCCGCTTCGGCATCAAGCTGTAGCCGATATCGTGGAAGACGGCGCCGATCGCTATCTTGTATAAGTCGTGAGAGGCGTACTGGCCGAGCGACACCGCGGTCATCGTCGACAGGATCGCGACATTGACCGAATGGGCGAAAAGATCGTCCTGATGGCGGTCGATATGGGCAAGATGGAGGACCACCGACCGGTCGGCCATCAGGTCCCTGATTATCGTGCCGACCAGCTTCCGGCTCTCGTCAGGTAAATCGAAAACCCCTTTCTTGGCCACATCCTCGTAAACCTTCTTCACAGCCTTCACCGTCTTGAGGCGCACCGACTCCTCGATGACCTCCTCGACAGGCGGCAGCTGGATCTGCGGGTTGCGCACGAACAGATAAGCGACCCCTCGCTGCCTAAGCACCTCGAGGTTCTTCTCCGTCAGAGCCGCTCCCGCCGCCAGCAGCGTCCTGCCGTCGACATCGAACACTTCCTTGCCCAAAACAGTGCCGGGGCGGATATACTCAAGCGCCAGCCGTAACATCCAGCACCCCCGTTATCGCGTCCGGGGCCACCCCCGTAAACGCCAGCTTTACGGCCTACAGGGTGATCTTGTCCTTGATTTCCTTGAACTTGCTCTCGCCGATACCGTTTACTTTCTTGATCTCCGTTATATCGCGGAAGGGGCCGTTTACCTTGCGATACTCCACGATGCGGCCGGCCAGCACCGCGCCGATGCCCGGCAGCTTCTCCAGCGCGGCCTTGTCGGCGGCGTTGATGCTCACCCGTCCGGAATCGGTCGCCGCCGCGGCCGCTGAACCGGGCACCCCGCTGATCGGCACATGGACCTGCATACCGTCCTTCACCGCCTGAGCCAGGTTGACCTTGTTCGCATCCGCGCCATGCGCCAGGCCGCCGGCGGCGTTAATCACATCAATCACCCGGCTCTCCGGCCCGACCTTATACACGCCCGGCTTGCTAACCGCGCCGGTCACATACACAACCGGCCTGTTGTCGCGGGCAGCGGGCGACTGGCTCGCCGGCACCACGCTCGCCGTCTTCTCCGGCACGACGAATTTTTGCCACTGGTCATAGAAACTGCCGGCCACGATCACCGCCGCCAGCACAAGGATAATCAGCCAGTGCCGCCTCAAAGCGCCCAAAATCCGTCCCTCCCCCGGTTAATCTCGTATATACTTCGCCAAAATCCCCGATGTTCCTACAAGCGCCCCAAAAAAGAGAACCGGCCAATGAGGCCGGTTCCGTTTTCTACTCTTTCACCACGATATTCACAAGCTTCTGCGGCACGCAGATCACCTTCACCACCTGTTTGCCGGCGGTCAGCGCCTTCACCCGCTCCTGCTCGAAAGCCTTGGCCTCAAGCTCCTTCGCGTTCAGGCCCACCGGCACCACGATCTTGTCGCGCACCTTGCCGTTGATCTGCAGCACGACCTCGCACTCCTCGACCTGGATCGCCTCGGCGTCGAACGACGGCCACGTCTGCTGGTGGACGCTGCCCTCGGCGATCGTCTCGTTCCACAGCTCCTCGGTGATATGCGGCGCGAACGGCGCCAGCAGCTTCAAGAGCCCGGACACCGTCTCGCGGATCAGGCCGGGGTTGGGCTGGGCCACCTGCTCGCGGAACAGGTACATAGCGTTGACGAGCTCCATGATCGCACTGATCGCGGTATTGAAATTGAACCTGACGCCCACATCGTCAGTGACCTTCCTGATCGTCGCGTGCAGCGCCCGCCGCAGCTCGCGCTCCGCCTTGGTCAGCGAGCCGGGGTCGTAGCCCTTCTCGGCCGCTTTGACGGTCGGCGCGTAATGCCCGACGATCCGCCACAACCTCGCGAGGAAGCGGGACGCCCCCTCCACCCCCTGGTCGCTCCACTCCAGATCGCGCTCCGGCGGAGCGGCGAACAGGATGAACAGGCGGGCGGTATCGGCGCCGTACTTGGCGATGATCTCCTCCGGCGACACCACGTTGCCCTTCGACTTCGACATCTTGGCGCCGTCCTTGATCACCATCCCCTGAGTCACGAGGTTCTTGAACGGCTCGCTCACATTAAGCATGCCTGCGTCCTTCAGCACCTTGGTGAAAAACCGCGAATACAAGAGATGCAGGATAGCGTGCTCGATGCCGCCGATATAATGGTCCACCGGCGCCCAGTAGTTAACCTTGGCCGTATCGAACGGCTCGTTGGCATTCTTGGCGTCCGTGAAACGGTAGTAATACCACGACGAACAGATGAACGTATCCATCGTATCCGTCTCCCGCCGGGCCTTGCCGCCGCACTTCGGGCAAGTGCAGTTGATGAACTCCTCAACCTCGGCCAGCGGCGAAACCGCGCCGCCGTCGAAGCGCACATTCTCGGGCAGCAGCACCGGCAGCTCCTTCTTCGGCACCGGCACCGTCCCGCACTTATCGCAATAAATTATCGGGATAGGCGCGCCCCAGTACCGCTGGCGGGAAATCAGCCAGTCACGCAGGCGGTACGTGACGCGGCGCTTGCCGACCTTGTGCTTCTCCAGCCAGTCGGCCACCTTCTCCTTGCCGGTCTCGCCGTTTAAGCCGTCGAACTTACCCGAATTGACCATCACACCGGGACCGTCATAGGCGGCCGTCCACTTCGCGAAATCCGTCTCATGCCCGCCCTGCGGCGCGATGACCTGGCGGATGGGCAAATTGTACTTCTTGGCGAACTCCCAGTCGCGCTGGTCGTGGGCCGGAACGCCCATAACCGCTCCTGTGCCGTACTCCAGCAACACATAGTTCGCCACCCAGATCGGCACCTTCTCGCCGGTGATGGGGTGCACGGCGTACGCGCCGGTGAAAATACCCTCTTTCTCCGTCTCCGTCGACGTGCGGTTGATCTCACTCAGATTGCGCACCCGTTCCACGAACGCGCTCACCGCCGTCTCCTCCGGTTTGCCGGCCGTCAGCTTGGCCACGAAGGGATGCTCGGGGGCGAGCACCACATATGTCACCCCGAAAATCGTATCATGACGGGTCGTATACACGGCGATCTTCTCGCCGATCTCCGGCGCGTCGAAGCTGAACTCGGCGCCCACGCTGCGGCCGATCCAGTTCTCCTGCATCACCTTCACGCGCTCCGGCCAGCCCTTCAGCTCGCCAAGATCGGCCAGCAGCCTGTCCGCGTACTGGGTGATCTTAAGGAACCACTGCTCCAGCTCCTTCTTCACCACCGGCGAATCGCACCGCCAGCAGCGCCCGTCCTCCACCTGCTCGTTGGCGAGCACCGTGTTGCACTCGGTGCACCAGTTCACGGCCGCCTTCTTCTTATAAGCAAGACCCATATCGTAAAACAGCAGGAACAGCCACTCGGTCCACTTATAATAATCGGGGCTGCAGGTCGTCACCTCGCGCTCCCAATCGTAAGAAAGGCCCATCTCCTGCTGCTGGCGCCGCATATTCGCTATATTCTCAGCCGTCCACTTCGCCGGGTGGATACCGTTCTTGATCGCCGCGTTCTCGGCCGGCATGCCGAAAGCGTCCCAGCCCATCGGATGGAGAACATTGTAACCCTGCATCTTTTTGAACCTGGCGAACACGTCGCCGATGGAATAATTGCGGACATGGCCCATATGGAGTTTACCGGACGGGTAAGGAAACATCTCCAACACATAGTATTCCGGCTTCTGGCGGTTGATCTCCGAGCCGAACGCGTTCTGCTCCGCCCAGACCTTCTGCCACTTGGCTTCGATTTCGCTTGCTATGTACCTCTCGTTCAATGCCAGTCCTCCCATATCGCCTAGTAACCAAAAAGCCCCGGCCAGCAGCCAGGGACGAGCAACACCCGCGGTACCACCCTGATTGACGGCCGCGCGCCGTCCTCTCGCGACCCTTAACGCCGGTCCGGCGTCGGCTGCTACTCGGTTCGCAGCCGCACCTCCGCAGCGAGTTCGGCCTGCCGGGGTTGGCTCGCATCATCCGCCAACTTTCTGGGGCCGCGGCCACGGCGTACTGGTCTGCTTCGCTGGATTTACAGATACCATTATATAGTACCCCCGCGCCAAAAGTCAACTTGGCGGCGCCGTATCGCGGCCCGGGCCGCCTTCCGGCGGGGGTTGTTCTAATTTCCGCCGCCGCGACATAAGATTGCCTGTAAGGAGGTGCACCGATGTATAAACTCATCATCGGCAACGTCAGAGTCACGGTCGAAGACGACGCCCTCGACCGGCTGGAAGCCGCCACCCTGGCCCGCGAGGCCGTAGCCGCCGCCGCGCGGCGCGGCAAACTCGTCAGCCACATCGAAATCGTCGCCGGCGACGAAGGCCCCCGGGTAGAAGTAACCGAGCGGACGGTATCCGCCACCGTCCGCAAAACAGTAAAACAGAGCATGCTCGACGGCGTATGCGCCGCCGCCCGCGAAAAACTCTTCCCCACCCACGCCTACGCCGCCAAAGACACCTGGATCGACGCCGACACCGGCCAGGAATGGCACGGCGGCAGCGTTGACGAGGCCCGCCAAGAAATCATGGCCAAACTGGAAGAGTGGGTGAAAACGCTATAACCCCGTGAAAAAGGGATGCCTCCCAGGGCATCCCTTTAGTGTGCTGGCGCGTATACCTTTTTATGTATTTAAACAAAGAAAATTTATATACTCCCTGAAGCTACTTTTTGATAATGCTAAGTTTAAACCTGTTTTTCCCACTTTTCTCATCTTTGTAATGGTAATCAATCACCGCAAGGTATTGGTTCTTTGTGTATATGACACTTCTTTCACCAGTATCGAATCCTAAATATTTCACCGCTTCGTCCTCTTGAAAGGACCATCCGTTATCCTTGAATTGTATATCATAATGCGCGAGTACATCGGCATCGTCCATTTCCGAGAAAAAGCCCAGAGCTATTATGCCTCTTCCCTCCCTGATAATCTGGTCCGGGCCGGACAAAATAGCACCGGGTAAAGGCTTCAGCCGTTCAAACTCGCTGAGCAACGTTTTTTGAACTGCTACGTCCCTTGGATTGGGCTCCGAAACAACACCATAGTGCTTCGGATTTATCAGCAAGACAGCAGAAAGCAAGATAACAATTATAGCAATATACAAGTAATACCATCGCGTTCCGCCCACACCATTTCCTCCGGTCTGCTGACAATCTTCTATTTAACAATTATCGTCTTCTGCTTAATCTTGCATCGCCGGGTCGGACACTGCTTCCGCCAGCGTCGCGTATAACTTATCCACGGCAACTCCTCCTACCATTTGTATCGTCCTATCTCCCTGCGCCCCTTCTATGCTACGAGATGAAAGACCAAGTAGCCTATCTACTAGATTCGTCATTTTACAATATTTCCCTGCAAGCGCAAGGCAGCACCTTAGTCTGATGCTAACCTACCATTAACATCTCACCGCTATCACTTTCATTGACGGACGTGCCATGAATGGTACGGCGAAATTATCAATGTGACTCGGGATGAGATAATGGAGAAACTGGAGACGTGGCTCAAAACGATGTGATAGCCACCAAAAAGGGATGCCCTAGGGCATCCCTTTATTATGCTAAGAATATGTATGTCAGCCCGTTTATTATCATCTCTATTCCCACTTCTCATTTACATAGTCCGCAGTGACCTTATATAACTCCGGCCAGCCATCCCATCTCCCACCGGTATATCGTTCCTCCCAGTACGCACCGCAAGATTTACACTTATAAAGTGTGTCCCATGTATTACCGTTAATATCAAGCTCAATTAGGTAACTGTCTATCATATCCCTAATCTCAAGGGAATTAGTAATCTTAGAAGTATCTTCACAATGACATTTTACCGTCATTTTTACCTCCACGTACTTACCCATTATCCGATGGAAAGTTAAATTCATTTAGTTTGAACACCTTGAATCCTCGTGCCGTCATATTCATTTATTGTATAGGCAATTCCGTTCCAATTGCCAACAATAATGGCATCAGCGGCATCATAAAAATTCATATAAGGACTATTATCATATATTAAATCGGGCTCTTGGATTCTCCATATAACTTTTTTGTTATTAACACTTACAGCATATACATTTTGATTGTTAATAATTCCCTTGGGAACAGTTAGCATGACTAGAACTAAGTCTTTAAATATTTTGATACTCTTTATTGAACCCGGAAAGTCAATGAAATGCCCATCTAATAATAATTGATTCCCTTTAAAGTCGACATCCAAAACAGCCCCACCTCTCGTATACCTAGATTATTCATTTACCGCTTATCCTTTATTTTATTCGCTCCTTGATATTGGCATCGATTTTCTCGTATTCTTGTATCTTTTGCCAGCGTTTATGCATGATTCTAAAAACATAATACAGAAGCGAAGTCTGCAAAATAGTCACTCCCGCAGAAAATTGCCCTCCCACAAGCATGGCACCAGTAATCCCAGTTAGCAAAGAAGCGGTAATAATCAACACTTGCGCTGTATTATAACCAATAACTCTTTTTGTTTTCCATAAGTAGACGGTTACGCCAATGATGACCAACGCCCCTAATCTAACAAGCGAATCCAAATCATTTAGCTGGGTTAGTGTCATCTTGGCCTCCATCGCTCAAGCCAACATTATCTGGGTCTCCGATTATCAGGAGAAGGATTCCTTTATTGCAACAAATTACACAAAATCCATTTTTTCCCTGCATTTAGAAGGCCAGCACTCACTATAAAATGCTGACCCAAATAATACCAGTTTATTTCTCCGCTCTATTCACTACTATTGACGGCCGTGCCATGAATGGCACGGCGGCAGCGTTGACGAAGCCCGCCAGGAGATAATGGCCAAACTGGAAGAGTGGGTGAAAACACTATAACCCCCGTGAAAAAGGGATGCCCCTCGGCATCCCCTAAGTGTGTATTGTGATTGCCGCATGTCACCGTATCTCCAGTCAAAATCAGCTTTTTAAAACCGCCACAACCTTCTCGCAATCTTCCTGCGGCAAATAAAGCACGACACCGTAGCCTCCCTTTATGTTGGCTATGCCGCTGGATTCGTAAACACCGACACCTGCCTGCGAAAGCTTCCCGTATATATCCGCTAACGCTCCCGCCTCATCGTCGTAACCTTTGAGCAGCAATGCGGCATAAGGACCCTCCATATAAAGTCCCGTCTTTTCCGCTCCGACCCTCAGCTTTAGGCCGTCGTCAGGGAAAAGCGAGAACCGGGTGCGAACGCCCTCCGCGGCGACCGTCCTGAAGGCCAGCAGATTGACGCCAAAACCGGCCACCGCCGCCAGCAGTTTAGAACCTTCGCCGGCATGACCATCGACCGTTATGTTGTAGTATTCAACTCTTTTTAAATCCAATGCCATTTTACATTAGCCTCCTCTTCCATCTGCAAACACACCGGCTAAACGCCGTCCGGAAAATGCTTGCATCTTTGCTGATTCCATTCTATCATGGCGTTAGAACTTTTGTTAAACCGATTATTAAGATCATAATAATCGGCTTAACCGATGGATGTGGCAACATGTACGTGAAGCACCTGCAAACCTTTCTCTCCGTAGCCCGCCTGCTGAACTTCAGCGCAGCCGCCCAGGCGCTCAACTATTCCCAGTCGACGGTATCCGAGCATATCCATATACTTGAAGAAGACCTCGGCGCAATACTATTCGAGCGCCTCGGCAAAAAGGTCTTCCTCACCGGGAAAGGGCAAAAGCTCCTGCCGCTCGCCGAGAGCCTGGTAAGAGACGCCGAGGCAATAAAAGGGTTATTCAAGGAAACCGACGTGCTTTCCGGCTGCCTGAATATCGGCGCCTCCGAATCGCTCTGCGCCTTCTGGCTGCCGCCGCTGCTGAAGGAATACCGCCTAAACCACCCGAAAGTGCACCTCAACATCAAAACAGGCACCTGCACGGACTTTCCGCTGTGGCTGCAGCAAAACATCATCGACGTGGCGTTTAGCCTCAACAATAACTCCGTGCAGCAGCAGCTGCGGCAAATCCACCTGTTCCGCGGCGAAACCCTGTTTATTGCCTCACCTGATCACGAACTGGCGGCAAATCCGGTACTGACCCCCCTAAGCCTTGCCGGCCATACCCTCCTCCTGCCGGACGGAAACAGCGGCTACCCGCTCGACCTGAAAACACTGCTGGCGAGGGAAGGCGTCAAGACCGGCACCATCATGGAGTTCGGCAGCCTCGAGGCAATAAAGCACTGTGTCAAAAGCGGGCTTGGCATATCGCTTCTGCCGAAAATCGTCGTTGAAGAAGACATCAAGCGCGGCGAATTGATAAACCTCAATTGGACGGATACTCCGATCGAAATTCAGGCTCTGATGCTTTTCCATCGCGAAAAATGGCTTTCGCCCGCACTGGCTGCCCTCGAAAAAATCATCCTGGCATCATTAGCCGCCGGCGATAGCCCGCCCGCCAAAACCCGGCATAGTTAACGCAAGAGAGGGATACCGGCAACCGGCATCCCTCAGACTGTCGATAAAAACCTGTCTGCCGCATCTTCGCGCCCGGCGGAATCGCCGCGCCCGAAACGCAGAAAAAACGTCGTCCCCGCCGGCGAGGTGCTGACCTCCAACTTCGCGCCGTGCCTGTCGGCTATCCGGCGGCAGACCGCCAGCCCCAGCCCCGTGCCGTGCTCCTTGGTCGTCATAAACGGCGTCCCCAGCTTGTCCAGCACCTCCTGAGGAATCCCGCCGCCTGAATCGCTCACGGCTAGCACCGCGCCGTCCTTGTCGCAAAAAGTTCTGATCGTCAGCCGCCCGCCCGGCTCCATGGCCTCCAGACCGTTGCGGGCCAGATTCAGCACCAGCTGTCTTATCTCGCGGTCGTCGAACCTGACGGCGGGGATATCGCCCCTCGCCAGCGCCAGCGTATGCCCGGCGCGGACGGCGTCCGCCTCAAGCAGCGGATAAAGCGCCTTCAGCACGCCGTTGAGGTCGCCGTGCCCCGGCTCCGCGGCCTTCGTCCGCGCCAGCGAAAGATACTCCGAAATAATCGCGTTTGCCCGGTCCAGCTCCTCGATCATCGTTGCGAACTGCTCACGATGTTCGGCGTATTTACCTTTGCTCGCGAACAGCTGCAGATAGCCCCGCACCGTCGTCAGCGGATTCCTGATCTCATGGCCGATGCCGGCCGCCAGCTCGCCCACCGTGTTCAACCTGTCGAGCCGCGCCAGCTCGGCCTCGAATATCCTCTGTTCGCCGATATCCCTGATATAAACGGACAAGCCCTCGGGCGACGGGTAAGCGTGCACCTCGACCCAGCGGCCGGTATCGGGAGAAACAGCCTCGAAATACGCGGCCGCGTTTTCCCGTTTGGCCTTGTGGTACTGATCGTAAAACGGCTGCGAGTCAGGGTAGATATCCCAGAGACCTCTGCCTGTCTGTCCGTCGAACCCTTTGAAACAAAACCTCTCGATGGCCGCGGGGTTGGCGTACACCACCCGCCAGTCGTTATCGACGACAAAGAAACCGTCCGATATGCTCGCCAGCGTCTCCGTCATCCGACGGTCGGCCGCGGCCAGCTCGGCGGCCTTCTCGTTCATCCGCTCGTACGGCACCTGCAGGCTGGTCGCCACCACCGCCCGATAAAGGAAAAAGAATGCCGTCACCTTCAGCAGGTGGCCGATCACGTTCACCAGATCGCCGCCGAACTTATACATGGTCAGCGACAGCTCGGTGGCCACGGAAAAGATGAAAAAAGCCAGCAGCGGCCGGTACACGCGCGGTCCGACACGGTCCCGCTTCAGGACAAGCGTAACCACGCTCGCCGCCAGAACGGCGCTGATGGCATATTCGCTGTATACCTTAAACGGTGTCAAACCCTGCCCGTCCACGAACGCCACCGGGAAAACGTCCCCGTAAAGGGCGAGAGCGGCAGCGGCAGCGGCGGCGGCATACCCGGCCAGCACGTATGAATGCCGCCAGCCCCGGCCGATTGCCATCCCCGCCAGCAGCATCCCGGCGCTGTCGAAGTACCTCGCGACGAGCCACAGCTGGGCCGGCAGATTGCTGTCCACGGCGGGGAACACCGCCATCCCCGTGTAAGTCAGGGTATGGGCGATATCGAAACAGCCGGCGAACGCATATGCGATCCCGATGAGAGGAATGAGATCGTCTTTCATGTTGTGGTATGTGTTGAGAACGATGAGCACGATGGAAAAGGCGATGGCAATGGTGATCCCTTCGGCGACGGCATGAAACGCCAGGAAATTAGTCATTCCCGCATAGCCGGCCGCCGCCAGCGTCACCGCCGCCATAATGGCGTATACCCAACCCTTTCCCTGTTCAGCTCCGCAGGGCAAGATACCCATATTATCCTCCAAAAATCGACACTAAATACATAATTTGTTCATTATACCAATAATCCTTCTGCAAAATAATATTTCCTCGGAAAAGCTGTGAGCGCCCAGGCGACCCCCGCGTCCGCGGTCCGCGACAAGGCGCCAAGAGAAAAATAAAGAAGGCTTCCGCCTCCGGCAGCCCTCTTTCTGTTTACCTGTCCGCGGCGGCGGCCGCGTCCCCGGTGCAATGGGTATAGTCCCCGTCTTTCATCCTGGACAGCCTCTCGGCGGCAAAAGCCTGAGCTTCGGACAGCGAGCCGAACGTCAGCTGCCCGCTCGCTCGCCAGTAAGAATAATACTCGAGATCGGCATGCTTGTGCGTGATCTTCACAGTGTACCGGTCCTCCTCGTGCTTTTCCAGCACAACCGTGTAATCCGGGTCGTCGCCGATCCACTGCCGCCTGATGATCCCCCAATCCACGGTTTCCAGGTAACTGTAATCCACATCAAACCTCCCATGCCTAGCGTCGCCCCGCCGCTTCGCCACCCAGCATCAATCCGTTATTAATATACTTGATAAATATAATTATAATTTACTAATAATTTCCTGTCAATGAAACAGATTATCTCATCAGACTGCCCCTTTCAGCAGGAAGCCCTGCCCGCCCCTCCCTCACCAGCCTCACGAACGCCCCGGCCACCGCCGGGTCGAACTGTCCGCCCTTCCCGGCCTCGATGACCGCCAGAGCGGCCGCGACCTCCCGCCGGCCGTGCGCCGACCGGCCCGAAGTCATCGCGTCGAAAGCATCGGCCACCGCCATAATCCTCGCCCCCAGCGGAATCTCCCCGCCCCGCAGTCCGCCCGGGTAACCATGGCCGTCATAGCGCTCGTGATGGTGGCGGACGAGTTCCGCCTCCTCCCGGAAGACATCGAAGCTCGCGAGGATATCAGCACCCACCGCAGCGTGAGCCTGCACCGCCCGGTACTCCTCCGGCGTCAGCGGGCAATCGCTGGTGAGAATCCCCGGCGGGATGACGATCTTGCCGATATCGTGCAGCAGCGCCGCCCTCGTCACCGTCTCCACCGCGGGCGCGGACAGCCCCAGCGCCCGCGCCAGGTCCTGGGAGAGATTGCTCACCGCGTCCGAATGGCCGTTGCTGTAAGGGTCCTTCATCTCGAACATATTCACGAGAATCTTCAGCATCCTCACATACTGTCCCTCACGCGCGGCCGCCCGCTTTGCACAGTCGGTGATATCGTACAAAAGCTCGGCCGCGAAGCTGCCGTCGCCACCCTCCGCCAGCGGCACCAGGCGCCGTTCGACCACCCTCACCGCCCCGTCCCGGCCGGCGTACTCCTCCGTCCGCACCGCTTCTCCGGCGGGTCGGTGCTCCGTCCCCTGCGTCAGCCCGGCCAGGTCGAGCAGCTCGTCGCCGCCGCAAAGCTCCTCGATCACCCCTCCACGGGCGATGACCAGCGCGCACGGCATCCCCCGGAAAGCGCGGCGGCACAGCTCCAGGCGGCGGGCCGTGTCAGCCAGCCTCTGCCGCAGACATACGAAACACGCGGCGATAACGGCGAAGGCCGCCAGATGGACGACATACCCGGCCGACCCGTACCCCTCCCACCGCACGAGCGCGACGAACAGATCGTTCACCCCCACGGTGAGAAGCGTTATAGCGCCGATAACCAGCGGCTTTTTCCATGCACGGTTGTTCATGGCCACATCCCCTTATAACCATACTCGCTTTATATTTTATGTTTACTAGACGCCGCGGGTGCGTGACCTTTTCCATCTCGCTATTGACAACAGGCATTAGCTGGCCTAGACTAGAAAAGAACAGCGCGCAAGCGACAAACACGGGGTGAAACCATGCTGGATATTTTCGACAGCACCTGCGTCCTTCTGGCCAAAGCCGAGCAGAAGCATTACCTTTATACCAAGAAACTTCTCAGCGAAAACGGCCTCGGCATAACGCCCGGCCAGATGATGCTCCTCTATACCCTTTTCAAAGGCGACGGCATCGCCATCACCGAACTCGGCAAAAAGATCTTCCTCGACAACTCCACCCTCACCGGTCTCATCGACCGTCTCGAAAAGCTCGAGCTTGTCTACCGGGCGGCCACGCCGGAAGACCGCCGCTGCTACAACATCTTCCTCACCGACAAAGCCCGCGCCCTCGAGCCCGCCATCTGCAAAACCATGGCCCAGGTCGAAGAAACGATGACCGGCGGCTGCAGTCCCGAGGAAATCGACGCCTTCCGCCGTGTCCTCAGGCGCATCTTCGCCACCCTGTAAATAGCGCAGTCACGGAGCCACCCGTTAAACGGGTGGCTTGGGTTAGCCCTGAAAGGGCATTATACTAGCTGAGTCTCAAGACTCACTGAAAGTTTGCCAACCGCATAGCGTTCTCAGTCAGCCCCTAAAGGGGCTGGCTTTTTT
>JAHDOI010000016.1 GCA_018434945.1 Selenomonadales bacterium | reverse complement strand
GGATTCGAAACAACTCCACGGACTTCGCTACTGCCGTTTCCGGGGGAGGGAACACGTGCAGGAGCAAGTGCTGCTGACAGCGGCCTGCCAGAACATGAAAAAGATAGCTACCATCCTGGCCAGGAGCGCTGGCTGACAGGAAGGTAGCTTTTTTGATGCCCCAAAATGCGGTTTCTTATGGTTAGGTGTTAGCCATGTCTTATTGCTTCTTGAATTATGGGGGATTCTAAAACATCCTGAGACGCCCCGGACGGGGCGTCTCATCTTTCCAGTCGTGCAGCGCGGCGGTCGCCGTATCAGGCTTGCTCCGTCTGGCGCTGGTCCTTCTTCCTCGTGAACGCGCTTACGATCAGCAGCGTCGCCAAACTTACGATCAGGCCGGGATAGAGGGGATCGACCCCCTTGGGAAAAGCAAAAAACCAGGCCACATTCGTCACCGGCCCCAGGAATGCCGCCGCTACGCCTGCCGCGGGGGTCAGATAGCGGGGGAAGAACATCGCGCCCAGGAGCGGGCAGAGAATGGTGCAGCCGCGCAGGCCCATCGACAGGAAACTCCAGCCGAGGATCAGGGACCCGGCGTTGCCTGTCGCCACGAGCGTCGACAAAAGCACCACAACGACGATCGCGGCCCGCTGCACCAGCAGTGCCTCGCGCTGCTGCGCCTGCCGCCTGATAAAGCGCTGATAGATATCGCGCGTGAACATCGTCGAAATGCCGAACAACAGCCCCGCCCAGCCGCCGACCGCAGTGATCAGCAGCGTCGCCAGGATGACGCCGGCCAGCACCGGCGGCAGGTAACCCAGGATAAATGTCGGCAGAACCTCGCTCGAGGGCGTGGCGGGGAAGTTGGCCCGCATGAACAGCCCGACCATGATGCCGCCGATACCGATCGGCGGTATGAGGACCGCCGACCACAGCGCCCCCTTGCGCGCCTCAGGGAAGCTCTTCCCGGCCGCGATCGCCTGCGCGTACGTCTGGGTGGACAGCACCCCGACCACCAGCGAGAAGCCGGCGGCAAGATCCTTCTCGACCCCCCTGCCGAACAGCGAAAACCACGGGAACGCCGGCAAGCTCGCCTGCAGGCCGGAAACACCGCCCATCATCGTCAGGGCGAGGGCGCCGCACGAAATCATTGCCACATACAGCAGCATGAGCTTGGCCACACCGACCAGGCCGACGCCCCACACGCCGCCGAACAATACGTAGCAAAGCACGAACACGACCCCGATCGCCGCCGCCATCACCGGACTGATGGGGAACATCGTCGTCATCAGCGCGATGAAGGCCAGCACCTGGCTGATCATGCTGAGGAACATCCCCATGGCGCCGAAAACGGTGGAAATCGGCCCGATCGGCGTGCCGTACGTCTTGACCAGATACTGGGCGATCGTCTCGCACGAACCCTCATAGAACCTTCGGGCCGTTCCCAGCGCCAGGGCGGCGCAGGCAATCCCCGCACCCAGCGTGAACCACCAGGCGGAAAAACCGTATTGAAAAGCCAGCTGAGCGGTGCCGATTGTGGAGGCGCCGCTGACCAATGTGCCCATGATCGCCCCGGCGACCACCGGCCAGCCGGCCTGCCGCCCGCCGGTCGCAAAATCCGCGGCCGACTTGACCTTGCTGCCGGCGTACAGCCCGACCGCGACCATGAGAATAAGCGTTGCCACGATGCCGACAATATGCCCGCCTGTTAAAAGCATCGACATTTTCTCCCTCGTCATATCATAAAGTGCGGCTACACGGAAATGCGTCGACAGACCTACGCCGGGTCGAACTCCCGGGCACCCTCCTCGCCGCGCAGCACCCGCAGGGCGCCGTAAGCCAGCGCCTCCAGCTCGTTTTCGCCGGCGACGATCTCGACCGGGGCGATAAACTTCACCCGGTCGGCCACCCAGCCGGTGAAAAGCTGCGAATAAGCGATTGCGCCCGTGAGGATGATGACATCCACGGCGCCGCTCACCACGGTGGCCAGCTCGCCGATAGCCTTGGCGGTCTGATAAGCCATGGCGTGATAAACGTTCGCGGCGTCCTTGTCGCCCTGCTTAATTCTCTCCTCGACCTCCAGGGCGCTGTTCGTGCCGAGATAGGCGATCAACCCGCCGCTGCCGCGCATGCGTTTGATCGCCGACCGCTGATCGTGTTTGCCGGAAAAGCACAGATCGACCAGCTGGCGGCACGGCACCCGGCCGGCCCGTTCAGGCGAGAAAGCCCCCTCCTCGTCGGTGAGGACATCGATCATCCGGCCTTTGCTGATAACCGACGCCGTTATCCCGCCCCCCATGTGGGTGACCACGATGTTCAGGTCCTCCAGCCGTTTGCCCATCGCGGTGGCGACCTTCATCGACACCGCCCTCATGTTCAGCACATGGCAGGAAGCCCGCCGCGTCAGCTCCGGCACGCCCGAGTACCGCGCGACGTCCTCCATTTCATCCACGACGACCGCGTCGTAAATAAACGCCGGGATGCCGAGCGGCGCGGCGATACTGTCGGCGATGATCGCCCCGAGGTTGGAAGCGTGGTCGTCGATCGGCCGGTATGTGAGGAAATCGACCATAGCCCTGGTAACCTTGTAAGCGCCGCGCTTCAGCGGCGGCAGCTTGCCGCCCCGGCCCGCCACCGCCGACAGGCTGGCGAGTGGGAACTTCTCACCCTGCAGACAGGCCGTGATCGCCTCCCGGCGCATCGGCAGCTGATCCACCATCGACCTGAACTGCGACAACTCCTCCGCATTATGATTTACGGTCTTGCGGAGAATCTCCTTCTCGTTCTCGTACACCGCGATCTTCGTCGACGTCGAGCCGGGATTTATCGACAACACTCTGTATACCGGTTCCGTCACAGGACGCTCCCCCCAAACAAATGGTACAGCGGCGTCTTTCGGCCGGCTTACGCCGAAGCCGCCGCCGCCAGCAATATCGGCAAATACTTGCTGCCCACCTCCGCCGCCCGCGACGTCAGCACCAGCGGCACACTGCCGCCGACCACGAACCCCGCGCTGCTAGCCTCCGCCGAATACCTGAGGGCCTTCAGCAGAATGTTTGCTGCCGCGATATCGGGCGCCACCATCAGGTCGACCTCGCCGCAGACCGGGCTGGCGTAACCCTTCAGCGCCGCCGACTCCTTGCAGATCGCCAGATCGTAGGAAATCGGCCCTTCGATTACGCAGCCGGCAATCTCGCCCGCCTCGTTCAACCTTTTCAGCTCGGCCGCGTCCAGCGTCTCCGGCATCTTCGGGTTGACCTGCTCCACAGCCGCCAGGACTGCCACATTAGGCTCATCGAACCCCATGCGCAGCATGGCGCCGACGGCGTTGACGATCATGCCCTTCTTCTGCGCGAGATCGGGGCGGATATTCAGCGCCGAATCGGTTATCCCCACCAGCTTATGATAATTGGGGATATGGACGAGGCCCAGGTGCGACAGCTGCGCATCGGTGCGGAAGCCGCACTTCTCGTTCAGAAGATGCTTCATCATCTCGCCGGTCGGGATCAGGCCCTTCATCAGGAAGTGCGCCTCGCCGGCGTTCACCAGCGCCGCCGCCCTGAAGACGACCTCTTCAGGCGTCTCGGCGTTAACCAACGCATAGTCCGCCGGCCGTTCCCCCAGTAGCATCAGCTGCTCGCTCATCTTATCCTTACTCCCGATCAGCAGCGGTTCCACCGCGCCGACCCTGGCCGCCTGGCATACCGCCTCGAGCGTGTGGCTGTCCTCGGCCGCCATCACCGCCACGATTCTCTTTCCGCCCTTGCCGGTGCCCATCCGTCCGATAAGTTGATCGAAATTCTTATAAATCATCAGCCGCTTCCCCGCTTCTCTCCGATTAAGTCCGCCGGCTACACGAGCTCGACCACATTGGCCACGCCCTGGCCGCCGCCGATGCAGAGCGTCGCCAGGCCGTACTTCACCTTCCGCCGCCTCATCTCGTACAGCAGCGTCGTCAGGATACGCGCCCCGGTGCAGCCGAGAGGATGTCCGAGAGCGATCGCCCCTCCGTTGACGTTCAGGATATCGGTATTCATATCAAGCTCTTTGATCACCGCCAGGCACTGGGCGGCGAACGCCTCGTTCATCTCGATCAGACCGATGTCCGCCAGCGTCAGGCCCGCCATCTTCAACGCTTTGGCTGTGGCATAAGCCGGGCCGATGCCCATGATCTCCGGCGGCACGCCGACCGCCGCCTGGCTGCGCATCACCGCCAGCGGCCTGAGGTTTCGCCGCTGCGCCTCCCTGGCCGACATTACCACCAGACTGGCGGCGCCGTCGTTACGGCCGGTGGAGTTACCCGCCGTTACCGAGCCGCCCTTCAAAAAAGCCGGCGGCAGCGCGGCCAGGCCATCGAGCGTCGTGGGGCGGGGGAACTCGTCGGTGTCGAAAATCAGCTTCTCACCCTTCTTGCGGGGGACGGCCACAGGCAAAACCTCCTCGGCGAACCTGCCGGCCTCGATCGCCGCCGCCGCCTTCTGCTGGCTCCCCAGGGCGAACAGATCCTGCGCCTCGCGGCTGATCGAATACTTGGCCGCCAGGTTTTCCGCCGTCAGGCCCATCGTCAGCTGCCCGTAAACCTCGATCGGCTGCGAGCGGGCCTGGCTCTCGGTATTCGAATCGCACAGCACGCCGTTGCCGGCCGTATAGCCGAAGCGTGCGTTGCGCAGATAATACACCGCGTTGCTCATGCTCTCCGTGCCGCCCGCGACCACGATATCAGCCAGCCCGCACATGATCGCCTGGGCGGCGTTATTTACGGCCTGCAGGCCGGAAGCACACTGGCGCATCACCGTATACGCGGGCACCTCGATCGGCACCCCCGCCTTCAGCGCGGCCACTCTGGCCAGATTGGCGGCCTCGGCGCTCTGTTTCGTCTGGCCGAAAATAACCTCGTCGATACACTCCGGCTCCACATTGGCGCGCCGAATGCTTTCCGCGATAACATCCCTCGCCAGATCGTCCGCCTGAATATCGCGCAGCGTGCCGCCGATCTTCCCGATCGGCGTGCGCACCGCGCTTACGATGACAACTTCCTGCATGAGCGTCTCCCCCGTTCGTCGTTTATGTATTAAGAATCAGCATCAGTTCGCGCAGAGGGTTCCCCGTCGGGTCGTCCGCTGCCTTCCCTCCCGGGTACCGTTACGCGGCGGTGCATATAAACCAAAAAAGCCCATCCCGATAAGAACACGACGAAAAACATCGCAGTGTCATTACGAGCTAGGCTTGCTTACTCCATATCGAAGTTTGGGTTCGATACCATAAGTCCAAGCGACTCATAGCAACCGCCAGATATTCCGGCCGTGCGTCCGGCTGCGGATCGGCGATTTTGTCAAACAATATGCTGTTGTCAAATGAACAAGCCCAAATCGTAAAATGCAATGCATAGCATTAACGCATTTAACGAGCTGGGCTTGCTCACTACATATCGGAAGTTCGTTCCGATACCATAACCAAGCGACTCGGTAACATTAACTGTTCGCCAAATCATTATCATTTTTCAAAAACAGTATAACCGATACCGTCATACTCGTCAAGCGTCGCCCCGCCAATCTTATTCCGCCGTCCGCCCGGGGGAGGGGAAAGAGGCCGCGAGGGCCTCCAAGCCGCGCAGACACTGGCCTGGGGCGCGGCGAAGAAAATTTTGTAAGTCAGCCAGGCAGGAAATCGCTGATAATTCAGAGAAGTCGTATCACACATAAATCGGGGGTACATGACATAATATCGGTCAGCGAGGTGACAGAATTGGCCAGGGAACACATGTTTTCTGCCCAGGCGCAGGTGCCGTCCGAAACTGATATTTCGCAGCGCCACAAATTCGTATGCATTATCGTCACAGTCGATATCGACTCCGGAGACATCCTCGACTGCCACGTGCCCATGTACTGCGACATCCAGAACAGCTTCGTCAAAAAGACGCTGATCGGCAAATCGTTGTATACCGACAAGGAACTTATCATCAAAGATATCGACGACCGGATGCACACCCCTTCGAAGCGGGCGCTCATTTCCGCGTTGCAGGGCGTATACAACCACTTCATCCTCACGCGGAAAATGATCATGTCGGGGCAAAAACGGATCAAGATTCAGACGGGGGCTTGACGGCCGCCGCGACCATCGGTTATAATCACCTCAAGATATAGTCCGAAAAGTCGAAAAAGCGCGCCGATTGCCCGCAAAGTGAAAATCAATAATGACAAGATCGCTGATTCATTTGCCGGATGCCGGTTGTTTCAGCGGTTGCTATGAGTCGCTTGGACTTATGGTATCGAAACGAACTTTCGATATGGAGTAGGCAAGCTTAGCTCGTAATGACACTACGATAATTTCGTTGTGTTTTTATGAGTTAAGCTTTTTGTTTTATCCGCCCCCCGGTGGTGCGGAAAACCGGCGCATGACGCGGCGCTGCCGGACCACGGCACGGCGCGGACAGACCGACGGGAGGGATGCTTCGATAGATTTAGGCTGATCGTTGTATAACGGGAAAAAAAGGAGGGGTTTTATCATGAAATCCAAATGGGTGGCCATGACCGTATGCGTGTTGTTCGCCGCCGCCTTGCTGGCCGGCTGCGGCGGAGGGGAAAAGGCGGAAAAGTATCCGACCAAACCGATCACGATGTACATTAACTTCGGCGCCGGCGGCTCGACCGACCTGAGCGCCCGCTCGCTGGCCAAAGCTGCGGAGAAACACCTGGGCGTCTCCATCGTCGCCGTCAACAAACCGGGCGCCAACGGCGTCACCGGCGTCGCCGAACTCAAAAACGGCAGCAAGGACGGCCAGACGATCGGCGTCATGACCTTCGCCAGCGTGGCGATAATCCCCAACCAGACCAAAGTTCCCTACACACCCGACGACTTCGAAGGGATCATCGCCTACGGGCAATACCAGTACTGTGTCGCCGTAAAGGCGGATTCTCCCTATAAAACCATCGCCGACCTGTCCAAGGCCGCCAAGGCCAAGCCGGACGGATTCTCCTTCAGCGCCTCCGGCTATCCCCAGCCGTTTGTCGCTAACAGGATAGGCGAAAAAGACGGCGCCAAATTCCGCTACGTCAACTTCAAGTCCGGCACCGAAACCATGACAGCCCTGATCGGCGGCCATGTCGATTTCACCGTCGTCACGACCGGCGACCTGCTCCCGTTCCTCAAATCCGGCGAAGTCCGCGTACTCGCGTCCGCCGGCGAGAAACGGATGCCCGAAGCCCCCGACGCTCCGACCCTCAAAGAACTCGGCTACGACATCGCCATCGTGTCCTGGCTTGGTCTGGGCGCTCCGGCCGGTATCCCCAAAGACAAGCTCAACATCCTCCGGGAAGCTTTCAAGAAAGCCGCCAACGACCCTGAATTCCTCAACACCATGAAAACAGTCAACCTGCCGCCCACCAACACTTCCGGCGACGAGTTCAAGAAGAAGCTCGTAGACGGCTACAAGGAAATCGGCGATTACTTCAAGCAGATCGGACAGAAGAAGTAACACGACCGGGATCGTGTTCCGCCTCCCGCATGCGGGAGGCGGAACACGGCCGCCTGTCTCACGCTAAGGTATAGTTTGGGGGTTCGGCAATGGGATTACTGGGAGGAATCGTGCCCCTCGTCATCGGCATAGTCGCCGCCGTCGGGGCATACGAACTCGAACTCGGACAACTTAACAAGCCGGGACCTGGTTTATGGCCTTTCATCCTGAGCGTCATGCTTGTGGCATGCTCGCTCGTTCTGTTCGTGAAAGACGTACGCAAAGACAACTACGAAAAATTCACCGGCAAGACGAAACTGGTTATCTATAGCATCGTCGCCACCGCGGTCTTCATCGTCGTTTTCAAGACACTTGGCCTGGTGGCGGCGGTAGTGGCCCTGCTGCTCTTCCAGCTGCGCGTCGTCGGCGCCGAGTCCTGGAAAATTAGCGCCCTCGTCACCGTCGGGATGACGGTCGCCGTGTACCTGCTGTTCTCCCTGTGGCTGAAGATCCCGTTCCCGGGACTGCTTTCCCTCATCGAGAGGGGGTGCTTCCGTGTTTGATCAGATGATGCTGGGGTTCCAGGTCGCCCTCACCTACAGCAACATCCTCTACTGCGCCGCCGGCGTCACCCTCGGCACAGCCATCGGCGTGCTCCCCGGCCTCGGGCCGGTCGCCACCATCTCGCTCCTGCTGCCCCTTACCTACAGCATCCCGCTCGAATCCTCGATCATCCTGCTGTCAGGCATATACTACGGAGCCATGTACGGCGGCTCGACGACCTCCATCCTCGTCAACCTGCCCGGGGAGGCGGCGTCGGTCGTAACCGCGCTCGACGGCTACCAGATGGCCAAAAAGGGCCGGGCGGGCGTCGCGCTGGGGATAGCGGCGATCGGCTCGTTCGTGGCGGGGACGGTGGCCATCGTCGGTCTCAACCTGTTCGCCCCCATCGTATCGCGCTGGGCGATAAAATTCGGTCCGCCCGAATACGTCGCCCTCATGGTAATGGGTCTGACCTTTATAACCTACCTGTCGACAAAATCCCCGCTCCGGTCGGTCATCTCGGCGCTGATCGGCCTGCTGCTCGCCGTAATCGGCGTCGATCCCGAATACGGCGGCGCGCGCCTGACCTTCGGCACAGACACCCTCCTCAGCGGGCTCGACTTCGCCGTCATCGCCATGGGCCTCTTCGGGGTCGGCGAAGTGCTCTACTGCCTGGAGACCAGCGGCGAAGCCAAGCTGATAACCGACAAAATATCGCAGGTCTTCCCCTCCCGTAAAGACCTGGCGGCAGCCGCGGGACCGATAACGCGCGGCTCGGTGCTGGGCTTCCTCGTCGGCCTCCTGCCCGGCGGCGGCGCGGTGATATCCTCGCTGCTCTCCTACGCGGTCGAGAAACGGCTATCCAAACATCCCGAAGAATTCGGCCAAGGCGCCATCCAAGGCGTCGCCGGGCCGGAAAGCGCCAACAACGCCGCCGCCGGCTCGGCCTTCATCCCCCTGCTCACCCTCGGCCTGCCGTCCAACGCCGTCATGGCCCTGATGTTCGGCGCCCTCATGATCCACGGCGTCACGCCCGGCCCGTTCCTCATCAAGGAAGTCCCCGAGCTGTTCTGGGGCGTCGTCGTCTCCATGTACATCGGCAACGTGCTGCTGCTCATCCTCAACCTGCCGATGATCGGCCTGTTCGTCAAACTGCTGAAAGTCAGGCTCAGCATCCTGTCGGCCTGCGTGCTCGTCATCACCCTCATCGGCGTCTACAGTGTCAACAACAACGTCTTCGACATGTGGGTCCTGCTCCTGTTCGGCATCGTCGGCTACCTGATGCGCAAATTCGAATTCGAACCCGGGCCGCTGGTACTGGCCTTCGTCCTCGGGCCGATCCTCGAAACCGCCTTCCGGCAGTCGCTCATCATATCGAACGGCAACCCCGGGATCTTCGTCACCCGGCCGATCTCCCTGTTTTTCCTCTGTTTGGCCGGGCTGCTCGTCGCATCCCAGCTGTTCGCCAGGAAAAAGAAAAGCGAGCAAAACTATGAGGCTTAAGGGAAGAATCGCCTTCATCACCGGCTCAGGCAGCGGCATCGGCAAAGGCATCGCCGCCCGCTTCGCCCGCGAAGGCGCGCTGGTAGGCGTCAACGACATCGACCCCGACCGCACCGACAGAGCGGTGCGGGAAATCGCCGCCGCGGGCGGCAAGGCGTTCGGCATCGCCGTCGACGTCAGCGACTCCGGCCAGGTCGAAGCAGCCTTCAGGACCGTCGTCGACAACTTCGGCCGCCTCGACATCCTTGTCAACAATGTCGGCATCGTCAGGGACGCCTTCATCAAAAAAATGACCGACGAAGACTGGGACGACGTCATCAGGGTCAACCTCCGCTCGTACTTCCTCTGCTCCCGCGCCGCGGCCAAAATCATGATCGAACAGCAATACGGCCGCATCGTCAACATCTCCTCGCGCTCCTGGCTGGGGGGCATCGGCCAGGCCAACTACTCGGCCGCCAAAGGCGGTATCGTCAGCCTGACGCGCACCCTGGCCCTCGAGCTAGCCCAGTCCGGCATCACCGTCAACTGCATCGCTCCCGGCATCATCGACACCCCGATGTTCAGGGCCATGTCCGAAAAAGCGCAGAACCGCCATCTCGCCGTCCAGCCGATGAAACGCATCGGCGCGCCGGCTGACATCGCTTACGCCTGCCTGGGCTTCGCCGACGAAGAAGCCGGCTACATAACCGGACAGACGCTCTACGTCTGCGGCGGGAAAAGCCTGGCGAACTATATCGGCTGACATTGGCCCTCACCAGACGCGCATATCTGCGGAAAAGAAAACTACGAAAGCCAGGGTGATTAAAGATGAACAAAAAACTGATCGTCACCGCCGCGGTGTGTGGCGCAGGCACAACGAAAGCCCAGACCCCGCATGTGCCCATCACGCCCGACGAAATCGTCGCCGACGTCGTCGCCTGCGCCAAAGCCGGCGCCGCCATCGCCCACCTCCACGTCCGTGACGAAAACGGCAAAAACAGCATGCAGACGGAAATATTCGTCGAAGTCGTCGGCAAGATCCGCGCAGCGATCGCCGCCGCCGGCCTCGACATCGTCATCAACCTCACCACCTCGGGCAGCGCCTGGTCGGAAGACCTGCGCGTCGGCCACCTCCCCGTGCTGATGCCGGAAATGTGCTCCTACGACCCCGGCTCGATGAACTGGGCGAACAGCTACGTGTTCCTCAACACCCCCGCCTTCCTCGAGCGTCTCGGCAAAGTGTGCCAGGAACTCGACATCAAACCCGAGCTCGAAATCTTCGACGCCGGCATGATCGGCAACATCGAGTACTATCTCAAAAAGGGCATCCTGAAAACCCCCTGCCACTGCCAGCTCGTCCTCGACGTCCCCGGCGGCATGCCCGGCACCCTCGAAAGCGTCGCCTACCTGCTGCCCAAGCTGCCCCCCGGCTCCACCTGGTCGATCACCGGCATCGGCAAAGCCCACGTACCGATGATGCTCGCCGGCCTCGCCGCCGGCTGCGACGGCCTGCGCGTCGGCCTCGAGGACAACATCTTCATGGAAAAAGGCGTCTACGCCACCAACGCCCAGCTCGTCACCCGCGCCTGCGAATACGGCCGGATGGCCGGCCGGGAAATCGCCACCGCAGCGGAAGCCCGCGAAATCCTCGGCCTCGTCAAGCACAGGTAGAAAAACGGGGAACGCGGCTCGCGCCTCGTTTTCCGATAGGGAGGACTCTCATGCAGCTCGCAGACATCAAAAAGATCGCCGTCCTCGGCGCCGGCACCATGGGACCCGGCATCGCGCAGAACTACGCCATGGGCGGCTACGAAGTGAACCTCTACACCAGAAGCGCCGACACCCTGGAAAAAGCGAAAATCATGCTTAAAACCAACGTCGACACCTTCGTGGAAGAAGAACTGCTCACCGCCGGGCAGGCCCAGGAGGTCATCGGCCGGGTCAAGTTCTTCACCAGCCTCCCCGAAGCGGTCGCCGGTGTTCAGTTCGCCCAGGAGACGGTGGCGGAAAAACCCGACGTAAAAAAGGCGCTGTTCGCAGAACTTGACTCACTGCTGCCGATGGACGCCATCATCGTCTCCAACGCCTCCTCGCTCAACCCCTTCCTCTGCGTGCCCGAACGCCGCCTGCCCAGCTTCACCACCGCCCACTGGTACGCCCCGCCGCAGATCCTGCCCCTCGTCGAAGTCGCCCGCGGCGAAAAAACCAGCGAGGAAACCATGGCGGTCACCATCGCCCTCCTGCAGAAATGCGGCAAGACCCCGGTCAGGATGGAAAAATTCGTCCCCGGCTACATCATCAACCGCATCCAGATACTGCTCAACACCGAAGTCTTCTACCTGCTCGACAACGGCATCTGCACCCCCGAGCAGCTCGACCTCGCCGTCAAGGCCAGCCTCATGCCCAGGGGCATGGTGCTCGGCCTCGTGCAGCGATTCGACTTCACCGGCCTCGACATCAGCGCCAACAACATCATCAACGCCAGCTACAAGCCGCCCGAGCCCAGCAAGCGCCCCAAAGCCCTCTTCGACCATGTCGACAAAGGCGAGCTCGGCGTCAAGACCGGCAAAGGCTTCTTCGACTACAGCGGCCGCAGCGTCGCCGAAGTCTGCAAAAAACGCGACAAAATGCTCTTCAAGGTCTTCAAAGCAACCAAAGACCTCATCCACGAGCGGATCTAACAACAACGGGCTCCGGCGGAAAAACCGCCGGGGCCCGTTTCGGGTCTTCCTTGCCCCCCGCCGGGAGATGTATAATAAAAGACAGGAAAGACCGCGGGAGAGAGGAGACCGACGATGGCCGACAGGCGACCGGGCCGGGAAACGATGGACATGCTTGCCGAACTGACCGGCGGCACCGCGCTGCTCTACAGCGGCGACGGCGCGCTTATCGCCAAAGCCGGCACCGGCCCGGCGGACCGCGAACTGTCGGCGGGCGAACTGCGCTCGCTGCTCGGCGACGCCGCCTCCCGGGCCGTCACCGTCGACGGCGTCACCACCGCCGTCCTGCGGCTGGGAGACGAAATCCTCGTCCTCGACAACCGGCGCCAGATAAAAAACAAACTCCAGTTCCGCCAGATCATCGAGGAATCGCTGCCTTACATCGCCCAGGTCGCCGGCGGCGACGCGGTCCTGTTCGACGAGCGCGGCATCAGGGTCAGGGCCGCCCACCCCGACGGCAGCCCCAACCCGGGCGCCCTCGGCGTCCTCACCCATCTCTGCCGCCAGGTTATGGGCGAGCTCAGGCCGAGCGTCGGCCCCTCCGTCATGGCCCCCGGCGCCACCGCCGTCCGCATCCCCCTCACCCCCGAATACGGCCTGGCATTCAACAACCAGCATGCCAGCAAACAGCGCCAGCGCCTCCTCGACAACGTAGGCCACTACCGTTACGCCCGCTACCAGCTAGAAGACATCGTCGGCGAAAGCCCGGCGGTCGCCAAAGCCCGCAACCTGGCCCGCGACGCCGCCCGCTCCCAGTCCACCGTCCTCATCACCGGCGAAACCGGCACAGGCAAGGAACTGTTCGCCCAGGCCATCCACAACCTCAGCGAGCGGGCGGCCCGTCCTTTCGTCGCCATCAACTGCGGCGCCATCCCCGCCGAACTTGTCGAGAGCATCCTGTTCGGCTACGCCGGAGGCGCCTTCACCGGGTCGCGCAAGGCGGGGCAGGTCGGCGCCTTCGAGCAGGCCAACGGCGGCACACTCTTCCTCGACGAAATCAGCGAGATGCCCTACAACCTCCAGGTCAAGCTGCTGCGGACACTCCAGGAGCGCGAAGTAACCCGCGTGGGCGACAACAAGGCTTTGGCCGTCGACGTGCGGGTCATCGCCTCCACCAATAAATCGCTCCTCGACCTTATCCGCGACGGCAAATTCCGCCCCGACCTCTATTTCCGCCTCAACGTCATCGAAATCCTCATCCCGCCGCTGCGGGAGAGGATGGAGGATGTGCTCGCCCTCACCGACCACTTCATGAAAAAATTCTCCGCCATGATGGGCAAACAGGTGCAGGAGATAACCCCCGAAGCGATGCGGGCCCTGTGCGCGTACAACTGGCCTGGCAACATCCGCGAGCTGCAGAACAGCCTCGAATACGCCTTCAACATCATTGCCGCCGGCAGCCGTTCCCTCGCCCCCGAGCACCTGCCGCCAGGCATCACGGCCGGCGGCGAGAGCGGCGCGGCCCTCTCGCCCTACGACGAGCACATGCGCCGGGCCGAGCGCGAACTCGTCCACCAGGCGCTCGAACTGTGCGGCTACAACAAAGCCGAGGCCGCCAGACGCCTGGGCGTCAACCGCACCACCCTCTGGCGGATAATCGCCCGCCACGGCCTCGATAAACCAGACGGGACCGTTCGTTTTTGAACGGTGTTGCAAAAATGAACAGGGAATGACTTGCACAAAGGATTAACGCCTTTAAGGGCACAATGCGCCGTCGGTGTTCAAAAATGAACGCCGGCGGCGCGTTTTTCTCCCCGGCCGCGCCGTTCTTGAGGCGGGGCACACTGTCGCGCGTGCCTTGGCACGCATTATGCAATCAGACGGAGGCGAACAGACGAGAGGGGGTATCACCATGCTTACAGCTGAACGTCTCCGCCATCCGGCGCTGTTCGACAAGCTCGTGTCCGCCGACCAGGCCGCCGCCCTCATCGGCGACGGCATGACCGTCGGCGTCAGCGGCTTTACCCCGTCCGGGTACCCCAAGATGGTCACCAGGGCGCTGGCCGCCGCCGTCAGGGCCGGCCGCAAATGCCGGGTCAACATTTGGTCAGGGGCCTCGGTCGGCCCGGAGATCGAAGAGGAACTGGCGTCTGCCGGCGCCGTCGCCCGCCGGGCTCCCTACTACGCCGCCTCCAACAAAAGCATGCGCGCCGCCATCAACAACGGCGAAATAAGCTACACCGACGTCCATCTCAGCCATCTCGCGCAGCAGATCGACTACGGTTTCCTCGGCCCGGTCGACGTCGCCATCGTCGAAGCCGTCGCCGTCACCGCCGCAGGCGACCTCATCCTCGGCCCCGGGGTCGGCAACACGCCGATGCTCGTCAAACATGCCGCCACCGTCATCGTCGAGGTCAACACCGCCCAGCCCCTCGAACTCGAAGGCATGCACGACATCTTCATCCACCCCCGGCCGCCCCGGCGCCGCGAGATACCCATCTACGGCACCCTCGACCGCATCGGCGGCCCCTACGTCGCCTGCGGCCTCGACCGCATCGCCTGCATCGTCGAATCCGCCATCCCCGACAAAGTCCGCGACCTCGAGCCGCCGGACGCCCTCAGCGAAAAGATCGCCGCCAACCTCATCGACTTTCTTGAGCACGAGCAGCGCCACGGACGCATCCCGCCCGAGATGCTGCCCCTCCAGTCGGGGGTCGGCAGCATCGCCAACGCCGTCCTCGCCGGGCTGGGCGAATCGCGGTTCGAAAACCTCCACATGTACTCCGAGATCCTTCAGGACGCCGTCTTCGACCTCATCGAAGCCGGCAAGATAACGGCCGCCTCCGGCTGCGCCTTCACCCCGTCGCCCAGCGTCCTTGAGCGCTTCCGGCGCGACCCCGCGCTCTACCGCCGCGCCATCGTCCTCAGGCCGCTCGACATCAGCAACCACCCCGAAGTCATCAGGCGGCTTGGCGTCATCGCCCTCAACACCCCGCTCGAATTCGACGTCTACGGCCATGCCAATTCCACCCACGTCATGGGCACCCACATGATGAACGGCATCGGCGGCAGCGGCGACTACATGCGCAACGGCTACCTCACCATCTTCACCGCCGAGTCGGTCGCCAAAGACGGCGCCATCTCGCGCATCGTCCCCATGGTCAGCCACTGCGACCACACCGAGCACGACGCCATGGTCTTCGTCACCGAGCAGGGGGTCGCCGACGTCCGCGGCCTCTGCCCGCGCGAACGGGCCCGCGCCATCATCGCCAACTGCGCCCACCCCGACTTCCGCGGACCGCTCCTCGAATACGTCCAGGCGGCCGAGAAGGGCGGCGGCCATACCCCGCACGACCTCGGGCGGGCGTTCGAATTCCACGACCGCTACAAGCGGACCGGCACGATGAACAACCAGCAAAGGGGGCCAATAAATGGCTAACGAAACGGAACTGGCAAAACTCGGACAATCTCTGGCAGCCTGGCAGGCGAAAGTCGAACAAGGTCTGGCGAAATTCCCCGAGCGGGGCTCCGTCGCCGCCAGCCGCCTCTACACGCCGCTCGACACCGCCGGCATCGACTACGCCGCCGACATCGGCCTGCCGGGCGAATACCCGTTCACCCGCGGCATCCAGCCCACCATGTACCGCGCCCGCCTGTGGACCATGCGTCAGTACGCCGGCTTCGCCTCAGCCGAGGAATCGAACCGCCGCTACAAATACCTCCTCGGCCAGGGCCAGACCGGCCTCTCCGTCGCCTTCGACCTGCCCACCCAGATCGGCTACGACTCCGACCACCCGCTCGCCCGGGGCGAGGTCGGCAAAGTCGGCGTCGCCATCGACTCGCTCGCCGACATGGAAGCCCTCTTCGCCGGCATCCCCGTCGACAGAGTCAGCACCTCCATGACCATCAACGCCCCCGCCGCCGTCCTGCTCGCCATGTACATCGCCGTCGGCGAAAAACAGGGCGTCGCCCCCGCCTCGCTCAGCGGCACCATCCAAAACGACATCCTCAAAGAGTACATCGCCCGCGGCACATACATCTTCCCGCCCAAACCCTCGATGCGGCTCATCACCGACACCTTCGCCTACTGCTCCGAGCACATCCCCAAATGGAACGTCATCAGCGTCGGCGCCTACCACATCCGCGAAGCCGGCTCCACCGCCGTGCAGGAGGTCGCCTTCGCCTTCGCCAACGCCATCGCCTACATCGAAGCCGCTCGCGCCGCCGGGCTTAAGATCGACGACTTCGCCCCCAGCATCTCCTGGATATTCACCGCCCATCTCGACCTCTTCGAGGAAGTAGCCAAATTCCGCGCCGCCCGCCGCCTGTGGGCCCGCATCATGAAAGAGCGTTTCGGCGCCCACGACCCCAAATCGCAGATGCTCCGTTTCCACGTCCACACCGCCGGCAGCGTCCTCACCGCCCAGCAGCCCGACAACAACACCGTCCGCATCACCTGGCAGGCCCTTGCCGCCGTCCTCGGCGGCACCCAGTCGCTCGCCACCTGCGCCCGCGACGAAGCAATCGGCCTGCCCACCGAGGCCTCGGCCCGCATGGCCCTGCGCACCCAGCAGCTCCTCGCCCACGAGAGCGGCGCCGCCGACACCGTCGACCCCCTCGCCGGCTCCTACTACGTCGAAAGCCTCACCGACAGCATCGAGCGCCAGGCGGGCGAATACATCGCCAAAATCGACGCCATCGGCGGCGCTCCGGCGGCCATCGAAAAAGGCTACATCCAGCGGGAGATGGCCGACAGCGCCTACCGCTACCAGCGCGACATCGAAACCGGCGTCCGCACCGTCGTCGGCGTAAACCGCTTCGTCGTTTCCGAGCCCCAGGCCGCCGACTTCCTCCAGGTCGACCCCGCCGTCGGCGAACGCCAGAGCGAGCGCATCGCCGCCCTTCGGAGCAGGCGCGACAACGCCAGGGTCGCCGCCGCCCTCGACGCGCTGCGCCGTGAGGCGGCCGGCGGCGCCAACCTCATGCCCCGCCTGATCGACACCGTCAAAACCTACGCCACCCTCGGCGAAATATGCGGCGTCCTGCGCGAAGTCTTCGGCGAGTACAAGGCCGAAGCCGACATATAAAGAAGGGAGGGAGAGGCGTGAAAAATATCCGCGTGCTTGTCGCCAAGCCCGGCCTCGACGGCCATGACCGCGGCGCCAAGGTCATCAGCCGCGCCCTGCGCGACGCCGGCATGGAAGTCATCTATACCGGCCTCAGGCAGACCCCCGAGCAGATCGTCGAAACCGCCCTCCAGGAAGACGTCGACGTCGTAGCCCTCAGCCTGTTGTCCGGCGCCCACACCTACCTCTTCCCCAGGGTGGTCGAGCTGCTCAGGAAAAAGGGTCTCGGCGGCATCCTCGTCATTGGCGGCGGGGTCATCCCCGAAGCCGACATCCCCGCCCTCAAAGCGGTCGGCGTAGCCGAGATATTCACCCCGGGCGCCAGCACGGCCGCTGTCGCCGAATTCATCAGGAATAACGCCCGATAGGAGTGACAGACATGCCCACCAGGGCACTGGCCGCCTTCACAGCCGGCCTCAAGTACGAGCACCTCGCGCCCGCCACCCGCCTCATGGCCCGGCAATGCATCCTCGACTGGCTCGCCTGCTGCATCCGCGGCTCGGCTGAGCCGCCTGGACAGATAATCAGGCGGCTCGTCGCCGCCCAGGGCGGCAGGGAGGAGGCCACCGTCTTCGGCGCCGCCCCCTTCCGCACCACCGCCCTCCAGGCCGCGTTGGCCAACGGCGCCAGCTCCCACGCTCTCGACATGGATGACCTCCACAACGCCTCCATCATCCATCTCGGCACCGTTGTCGTCCCCGCCGCCCTGGCGGTCGCCGAACAGACCGGCGCCTCCGGCCCCGATTTAATCACCGCCGTCGTCGCCGGCTACGAAGTCGGCGCCAGGGTGGGGGAGGCGGTCAACCCCGAATCCTACTTCTACTGGCACACCACCGGCACCGCCGGCACATTCGGGGCCGCCGCCGCCGCCGCCAGCCTTCTCGGCCTGGACGCCGGGCGGACCGCCCACTGCTTCGGCTCGGCCGGGAGCCAGGCCGCCGGCCTGTGGGAATTCCTCCGCGAAGGCGCGATGAGCAAAACCCTCCACGCCGGCAAGGCGGCCTTGAACGGCATCCTCGCGGCCGTCCTCGCCCGCGAGGGCTTCACCGGCGCCACCGCCATCCTCGAAGGGGAAAAAGGCTTCTGTCGCGCCGTCTCCCCGTCGCCCCGGCCCGAAAAACTCACCGCCGGATTAGGCGGCGGCACTTACAAGATAAACGAAAACTCCTTCAAGCCCTACGCGGCCTGCAAACATTGCCACCCGGCCATCAACGCCGCCCAGCTCCTGCTCCGCGCCCCCGGCTTCGACGCCGGCCGCCTCCGCTCGATCGTCGTCCGCACAAATTCCGTCGCCGCTAACCTCGTCGACAATCCCGCCCCCCAGAACGCCTACGGCAGCAAATTCAGCCTCCAGTACTGCGTCGCCGCCGCCTTGCGCTTCGGCCGCGTCGGCGTCGAGGAATTCGCCGCCGACAGGGCCGGCGACGGCGAACTAAGGCGCCTGATGGGCTCTGTCGCCGTCGAAGTCGACCCCGAGCTCGACGAACAGTACAAGCGCAATCCCGAAAAATGGTCGACCCTCGTCATCGTTACCATGGCCGACGGCGAACGCTTCCAGCAATACGTCGGCTACCCCAAGGGCGACCCGCAGAACCCGGTCGCCTATGCTGAGACGGAGGAAAAATTCCGTGCCCTCGCCGGTGTCGTCTGCGCGCCGGAAACGGTGGACGCGCTGCGCACAGCCGCGTCCGGCTTGGAAGGCATTGCGAACGTCGCAGGCGTTTTCCATTGTTGAAGCAGATGCGCGCAGACAAAAGCAACGGCATTTCGCCGTTGCTTTTTTGCGTTCACTCGTTCACCACCACCGCCGCCGCCGCCGCCGCCCCGGCCGAGGCCGTCGACGCCGCGTCGCCCGGCTTGACGATCGTCTCCTTGAGCGTGTGCAGCTCGTTGTCGATCTTCTCCAGCAGCGCCGCCCGCTCCACCGCCTCCAGCTTCGTGGCGATATCTTGCAGCTCGCTGTTCGACATCCCCTCAAGTTTTTGCTCGATGGCCCGTATCTGCTCCTCCAGCTGCTGCGCCCTCTGCTGCTCGCCGGCGCTGAGCGGCACCCCGGCCCCCTGGCGGTCGCCGGCCTGCGGGCCGTCGCCCTGCTGGCCTTTCACCTGTCCGCCTTTTCCCTGCTGTGCCTGGGCGCCCTGCTTTCCGCTGTTTTCCGCCATATTGATCCCTCCGTTGACACTAGCATGGGACGCGGTGAAGTTTTTATGCGCCCGCCGGAATCGGGACGCAGTAAATATATTCCCCGCCGCCGGGGAATAATTTCGACAGGAAATATTCACCTTCGGTGGTAACGAATGTCGAATCCGCTTACCGCCGCCCTGGCGGCGCTGAAAAAACTGCTCATATACCGCCCTCCGTCCTCTCCGCCGCCCTTCGTCCTCGAAGAAGGGCAGGAGGTGGGGGGGACCGCCCCGCCGCCCGTCCTCATCCGCCGGGCCGGCGAACTCGGCGCCCTGCTCCGCCACGCCCGCCGTCTGCAGCGCTTTATGAACGAAGCCAGAACGGCGCTTGCGGCAAAACCCGGTCCCGACGCCATCAAGGCCCTTCAGGCGCAGGCCGAAGCCCTGGAGAAACGGCAGGCCGAACTCTCGCCGCTCCTCCTCGCCTACGCCGGCGCCACCAGGCGGGAAGACGCCAACATCAGCGCCAGCCTTGAGGAGAACCTCCGCACCGTAGCGAAGCTCTTCCGGTTCCCCGCCAACGACAGAATCGTCGTCCGGCGGTTCGTCATCCCGGCGAACCCTCCGCTCGACGCCGCCCTCGTCTTCAGCAAGGAGCTTGCCGACAAGAAAGACATCAACTCCTCCATCCTCCTGCCCCTTCTCGGCGCAAAAAAAATAGCCGCCGGCGGCGACGGCATTTTCGCCGCTCTCGTCTCCCGTCACCTGCCGGTCAACGACACCGCCGAAGCCCGTGACTTCCGCGCCGTCGTCCGCGCCGTCACCGTCGGCGACACCGTCCTGTTCGTCGACGGCGCCGCCGGTGCCCTGCTCATCGAGACCGAAGGCTACGAGCACCGCGCCATCAGCCGCCCCGCCATCGAGCAGACCATCCGCGGCAACCAGTCCGCCTTCACCGACACGCTGCGCATCAATATCTCGCTCGTCAAACGCTCCTTTCGCGCCGCCGACCTCGTCGCCGACATCGTCCCCCTCGGCGCCCGCGGCCATGCCGACTGCGCCGTCATGTACCTCGCCTCCGTCGCCAACCCCGCGCTCGTCGCCGAGGTCAAGCGCCGCCTCGCCGCCATCAGCAGCGACTATATTTCCCCTGGTACGCTCGAACAGTTCATCGAGGATCACCCCGGCATCCCTGTGCCGCAGATCCTCTCCACCGAAAAGCCCGACCGGGTCACCGCCCACCTCGCCGAAGGCCGCGTCGCCCTCCTCCTCGACGGCGACCCCTTCGCCCTCATAGTGCCCTCCACCTTATTCACCCTCCTCCACTCCCCCGAGGACTTCGCCCTCAAACCGCCGGTCGGCACATTCATGCGTCTCCTCCGCCTCGTCGCCGCCCTCCTCGCCGCCCTCCTGCCGTCCCTATATATCGCCATCGTCTACTACCACCCCGAGGCGCTGCCCACCGACCTCCTGCTCGCCATCGCCGGCGCCCGCGAACGCATCCCATTCCCTGCCTTCCTCGAGGTGCTCGTCATGGAACTCTCGCTGGAGTTCGTCCGCGAGGCCTCTTCCCGCGTCCCCGGCGTTCTCGGCGAAGCCACCGGCATCGTCGGCGGCATCATCCTCGGCCAGGCCGTCGTCACCGCCAACCTCATCAGCCCCGTCACCGTCGTCATCGTCGCCGTCACCGCCCTCGCTTCCTTCTCCATCCCCGATTACCGCGTCGGCATGGTCATCCGCCAGTCGCGATTCGCTTTCCTCGTCGCCGCCGCCCTGCTCGGCCTCGTCGGCGTCGCCGGCCTCATATTTTTGGGCGCGCTCGTCGTCTGCTCGCTGAAATCCTTCGGCGTGTCCATCATGGCCCAGCTCGCTCCGATGGTCAAACCCGGCGGCGACACAATAGTCCGCGCTCCGGTCTACGGACAGGAATTTCGCCCCGACGCCCTGAGCCCCCTGGACCGTCGCCGCCAGCCGACCGTCAGCCGCAAGTGGTCGCAGACCGACCCCGAAGATGGGGGAGGGGGGGCCGGCGATGAGCTATAAACCCGGCGCTATGGGCATCGCCGAGGGGACGGCGCTCGCCTTGGCCATCGGCATCACCCCCGTATTCCTGTCCATCTGGTCGATCGTCCTCGAACGCGCCGCCACCGGCGCCTGGCTGACGCCCCTCATCACCGGCTCCAGTCTGGTGGCCGCGCTGTTCGCCATCTTTCACGTCATGGCCCGCGTTCCCGGCGATCTCTTCGCTGTCGTCGAGGCCCTCCTCGGCACCTTCGCCGCCCGGCTGGTCGCCGTTTATCTGGCCGGCTGCTTCTTCACCACCGCCATCCTCCAGCTCCGCCAGTTCGCCGAGAACACCCTCCTCACATCCCTGCCGGCCGTCGATATCACCCTCGCCCTCGGCTGGTTCGGCCTGGGCGCAGCAGCCGCCGTCTTCGCCGGTATCGAGCCGCTCGCCCGCGCCGCCCGCCTTGTCTTCCCTTTAGGTATATTCCTGTGGTTTACCGGCCTCGTCGCTCTATACGACCGCTTCGACATCTACAACCTCATGCCGTGGCTGGGCAGCGGCCTGCCGGTCGCCAGGATCGGCTTCGAAACGATCGGCGTCTTCCTGGGGACATTTATCATCCCCATCCTCGCCCCCTCCTTCCAGACCGTATCCACCATGAAGAAAGCCGCTCTCGCCGGCATCGGGCTGGCCACCGCCCTCCGCTCGGCCTCGCTGTTCGTCTATACCGGTGTATTCGGCGTCGCCGTCGGCCAGGAGAAAGTCCTGCCCTTCTTCGAACTGGCCCGCCTCATCTATCTGAACCGCTTCATCCAGCGCGTCGAAAGCTTCTTCATCCTCTTCTGGGTCTTCGCCGGCATGACGATGATCGCCGTCAACCTCTACCTCGCCGCTTTTCTGCTCGCCCGTCTTTTCGCCCTGCCGACGCTCCGCCCCCTCGCCGTCCCGCTCGTCGTCGTCGCCATCCACGCCGCCCTGCTCATCCCCGACCTCACCACCGCCGTCGAAATCAGCCTGATAGTCGAGGGGCGGGTCCAGACGCTCGCCGTCGCCGCCATCCCGGCCGTCCTGCTCACCGCCCTGTACCTGAAAAATGGGGGAGGGAGGACCGCCCGTGGCTAGAACGCCTGCCATCCTTGTCGTCATCTGCCTCGCCGTCCTCCTCGCCGGCTGCCACGGCGCCCGCGAGACCGAGGACACCGCCTTCATCACCGCCCTCGGCATCGACAGGGCCGAAGACGGCAAAGTCAAGTTCACCTACACGATTGAGATCCCCCGTGCCCTCGGCTACTCCGGGGGCGGTACGCCGGCCGCCGTCGACGGTCCCGCTGTTACGACCGTCATCGTCGCGCCGTCGGTCGCGGAAGCCCGCAACCTTCTCACCTCCACCATGTCGCGTTACTCCGACGCATCCCACCTCAAAGCCATCCTCATCGGCGAAGACCTCGCCCGCGCCGGCATAGGCGACGTCATCGCCCATTTCACCCGCTTTCGCGAATACCGCGACACCATCTTCGTCTTCGTAGTCGGCGGTACCGCCGAAAACTTCATCCACAAGAACATCCCCATAGTCGACTATCTCCCGTCTAAATGGTACGAATCCATGGTTTTGTCGAGCACCGAGAATAACTATTCAACGCGCACCGATGTCCACGCCCTCTATCTCGGGCTCAAGGACCCCGGCCGCGCCGCCTGCGCCACCTATCTGGCCGTCAACCCCCTCACCGGCCGCGACCAGCCGTCCGGCACGCGTTCGCCAGGCACGAGGACCGACCCTTACATCGCCGGCGGCATCCCCCGCTCCGGCACCGGCAACCCTGCCGAGGTCGCCGGTCTCGCCGTCTTCGCCGCCGACCGGCTGGTCGGCGTCCTCGACACCACCGAGGTGCGTACCCTGGCCATCCTCCGCGACAGATACCGCAACAACCGTTTTCTCGTCGACGACCCGCTCCAGCCCGGCAAGATAATCCACCTGATGCTGCGCAACGGCGCCAAGCCGGACATCGACGCCACCCTCGTCGACGGCCGGATGTCCATCAGGGTGGACGTATTCCTCGAAGCGGAGCTCATTTCAAACCCGAGCGGCATCAACTACGAAAAGGGCGAAAAACGCAAACTGCTCGAAGAACGTGTTTCCGCGCTCGTCACCCGCGACATCGCCGACTTCATCAGCCACACCCAGAAGCTCGGCAGCGACGTCTTCGGCTTCGGCCGCTTCCTCCGCGCCCACTTCATCACATACGACAAGTTCGTCCAGGCCGATGCCGAGAGTCTCTATCCCGCCGCCGCCGTCCACGTGTCGGTTACGACCAGCCTCCGCCGTTCCGGTCTCATGTGGCGGACAACTCCTTATAAAAACCCGGCGGCCGGGCAGGAGGGACGCTGACATGGATATCGTCTACGTCGCCGTGGTCGCCTGCGCGGCCGTCCACACCGCCACCTTCGGCCTGTGGCTCGGCAAGCAGGGCAACAAGGCGGGGGCGCTGTTCGCCTACAGCCTCGCCGCCCTCTGCCTCGGCCTGCCGCTGTACCGTCTCATATTTGGCCATTAAGGCAAAAAAAGCAGCGGCCTTGCCGCTGCCCTCAGACCGTTGATAAAGCCCCATCTGCGTTGTTGCTCCTCAGAGCGCTTGCTAGCGTACATCCGAGTACGCGTCGCGGCGCGCTCGCACCCTCTCGGGTATAAGCGATCACATCAACGCTGAAGCGTTGTGTGTCTGCTTATCCGGTGCGCCTAGCACCTGGGGCTTTCTTAACGGCCGCCTTCGTTTTTACTGCACATTAACGCGCATGCCGTCCTGCATCTTATCCAACCCGGACACAACAACCCGTTCGTCCGCTGCAAGGCCCTCGAGCACCTCGACCCACACGCCGTCGCTCACTCCGGCCTTGATTTTCCGCTGGTCGGACACGCCGTCCTTCGTGACCACGAAAACCGTCTTGCGCCCTTCGCGGGAAATGACCGCCTGGGCGGGGACGGCCGCCGCGTTCCGCACCGTCGGGCCGGAAACCTCGCCGCTCACCTCCATGCCCGACTTCAACCGCCGGTCGGCGTTGGCGAACGTCACCGTGACCGCGTAATTCAGCTCGATCTGGTCGGACAGCGCCACCTGCCGCGCAACCCTGCCGGTTATCGTCCGGCCGAGCGCGGCCACCCGCATCTGCACCGCCGCCCCTGGTGCCAGCACCTTGGCGACCGGCTCGGTCACCACCAGGCGGGCGACCATCTCGTCCTCGCCGGCCAGGTTAATGATCGGCAGACCGGGCCGCGCGTACGCGCCCTCGCCCTGGTACTGCTTCACCACGACACCGTTCCGCGACGCCACCACCCGGCCGTTGTTGAGGCGGGCCCTGACCGAAGCCGCGTTGGCCGCGGCCGCCTCGACCTGGGCTTTGGCGATCTGCACCTTGATGCGGTCGTTCTCCAGCGTCTGCTTCGACACCGCGTTATAAGCGTCAAGCCCCTGCGACCTCTTCAGGTCGCCCTCCGCCTGGGCCTGGCTGCCGCGGGCCGCCGCCAGGCTGGCCTCGGCCGCGGCTACCTGCCCCGCGAGTTCCCGCGTATCCAGGATAGCCACCGTCGCCCCGGCCCTGACGACATCCCCCTCGGCCACCAGCAGCTTCTCGATGCGGCCTTCGATCTGCGGACTCACATCGATGGTCCAGGCCGGTTCCAGCTTGCCTGTGAACGAATACCTCGCGGCGATATCGCGCTGCGTCACCGCGGCCGCCTGTACCGCCACGTTGGTCGCGGAAAGGCGCTCTGCCCGGTCCCGGCTGACGCTGTAATTATCGGCGATGCGCCACGCCAAAAATGCCAACAGGCCCGCCACCACCAGCGCTGCCACAACCGCATAGATTATTGTCCGTCTGTCAAGAAACACCGCGTACCCTCCCCATAAACGGCCGTTCGATAAGCGCCCGAATCCCTCATGCCATCTGGCGGCGGGCGAGCTCGGCGAACAGCCCCTGCCTGTCCATCAGTTCGCGGAAAGTGCCGCTCTCCACGATGCCGCCCTTATCGAGCACATAGATGCGGTCAGCGCCCATCACCGTGCTCAGGCGGTGGGCGATCACCACCCGCGTCGCCTGGAGCCTCTCCAGGCTCGCGCTCACGATCGCCTGTGTCCTGTTGTCGAGGGCGCTTGTCGCCTCGTCGAAAAAGACGATGCGCGGGCGCTTGATGAGCGCCCTGGCGATCAGCAGCCTCTGGCGCTGGCCGCCGCTGATCGTCGCCGCGCCTTCGCTGATCATCGTGAACATCCCCATCGGCATACGGCGGATATCCTCGTCGATGCCGGCCATCGTCGCCGCCTCCCAGGCGGCGTCCACCGGCAGGTTGGCCGACCCCACGATATTGCCGTATATATCGCCGGCCATCAGCTGGCCGTTCTGGATCACGACCCCCAGCTGAGAGCGGACGGCCCGCACATTAAGCTCCTTCAGGTCCTGTCCGTCGTAATACACGCCCCCGGCCGCCGGCTTCTCGAAGCCCAGCAGCAGGCGCAGCAGCGTCGACTTGCCGCTGCCCGACGGCCCGACGATCGCCACGAACTCGCCCTTGCCGATCCGCAGGCTCACGTCGTCGAGAACCATCGCCCCCTCGGAGCGGTAACGGAAGCTGACACGGTCGACGCGGATCTCGCCCGCCAGCGTGCCGGGATCGCGCCGCGCCTCGCTCACCTCCGGCAGCGTTTCCAGCACCGGCCGCGTCCGCTCGTACAGCGGGATGATATCCATGACCGCCAGCAGGGAAGATGACAGGGCGACAGCCGAGCCGAAAAAGCTCGAAAACGCGGCGTTGAAGGCGATGAACTGGGCAGGTGCCACGCCGGACGCCGGGCCGGACACGGAATAATAGATCACCGCCTGGGTGAAGATCAGATAACCGGCGTTGAAGACCGCCATCGAATAAGCAACGACGCGCGCCCGCACCGCCACCTCGCGCTGGCGGGAAAAATCCTTGGCCCACAAGAAAAAAGCGCGGTTCTCCGTTCCCGTCATGCGGAACTTGGCGATCCCGCCGACGATCTGCAGCATCGTGCCGGCGAGCCTGCCGGCGATCTCCATCAACTGGCGGCGGTAGCGGAACTCGATATAACAGACCGGCACCATGATAACCAGGAAAACGGCCACAAGGACAATGGCGATCAGGGCCAGTTTGGCGCTGTAATAAAAGAGCAGGGCGAGATTGAAGAACGAGAAGATTCCCGACATGATCGACGACAGCGCCACGCCCGACAGCAGCTGGCGGATGGCGTTGATGCCGCCGGCCCGGGTGGCCAGATCGCCGACGGTATACTGGCGGAAGAAAGGCGCCGGCAGGCCCAGCAGCCGGTCCCAGACCGCCGCCTCGAGCGCCATGTTCATCCGGTTCTCGCTGCGGATGATCGCCAGCGACCGCGAGAACTCGAACAGGAACCCGGACATCGTCAGTGCCAGCAGCAGACCGGCCATCACCAGCATGCCGTCCAGATCGGCGGACGGGATGATATCGCTCATCAGAATGCCTGTGGCGATGGGGGAGACCATCCCCAGCAGGCCGCCGGCGACCCCCATCAGCACGATCATCAGCAGATCGCGCCGCCAGCAGCTGCGAAGCGCGAACAGGATTATATCCTTGCCACCGACCGCCTTGTCCGGCAGCGGGCGGAAAAACATATACGCATCATTCAGCAGTTCGCCGGCGATCGCCGCCGTCACCGGAATCGTCTCGCCCGTCTGCGGGTCGGCGAGATCATAACGTTCCGGACTTGCCGGCAGCAGCGCGACCGGCCGCCCTTCGCCGCGGAAAGCCACCAGCGGGCCGTTGTCCCGGCGCCACCAGTCGTCCCGCAGCAGCACCCGGTGGCACTTGAGGCGAGACGCCTGGGCCAGCAGCTTCAGGTTGCCGTCGGCGTCCCCGCTCCGGTGGCCGGGGGAATGGACGGTATCCGCATCCACACCGATCGACGCCGCCACCAGCCGGCAGGCCGCCAGCAGCGGATCGCCGGCCTCTGTGGCCAGCGGGGGGGCGCCGCCCGGCTCGATGACCCTCGAAAGGCGGGCGAACGCCTCCTGGGCGGTGCGGATATCCCGCTCCCGCCTTCTGGCCAGCCGCTCCCGGTCCCGCCGTTCGGCGGCGGCAATGCCCGCCGCCAGGCCGGCCGCCGCCTCCTGATGGTAAAGCCTCAGCGCCGTCGGCCAATCGGCCGGCGCGCCGTCACCGCCCGGTTCCTGCGGCAGTGCGGCGTCGTCCGCCAGCGCGGCCGCCAGCGACGCCGTCCACTCGGCCGTCAGCCGCGTCAGATCATGCGCCGCCGCCCGATCGAGGGGCTGCTCTTCAAGCTCCGCGTCCTCACCGGCCGCGAACAGGGCGACATCCGCCGCGCCCAGGCCGAACAGCGCCTGGCCGGGGCCCGCGGTGAACAGGCCCAGCGGCCGTCCGTCCGGCTGGCCGTCCGCCAGACGCCGCGCCGTCACCGCCACCGTCCCCGCCAGCACCATCCACATCGTATCCGGCGCGTCGAGGCGGATAGGCCCGGTAGCCTTTGTCAGCTGCACTCGCATACGCTATCCGCCTTTCTCCCCGGAATCGCCCGCGGTCGACCCCACAAGGTCGTGGTACAGGCCGTCCACGGCGATCAGTTCCTCGTGGCGGCCCCGCTGGACGATCTTCCCGTATTCCAGCACGATGATCTCGTCCGCGTCGCGGACCGCGCTCAGCCGGTGGGCAACGATCAGGCACGTGCAGCCGCGCCGCCGGATATTCTCCATCACGGTCTTCTCGGTCACCGGGTCGAGCGCGCTTGTCGCCTCATCGAGAATAACGACCGAAGGGTTTGTCGCCAGCGCCCGGGCGATCTCCAGGCGCTGCCGCTGGCCGCCGCTGAAATCGCGGCCGCCCTCGGACATACGGTAGTCGTAGGCATCCGGCAAAGCGATGATATCGTCGTGGATGGCCGCGTCGCGGGCGGCGGCGAACAGATCGGCGTCAGGGACCGTCGTGTCCCACATCGTCAGATTCTCGCGCACCGTCCCCTCGAACAGGCAGATATCCTGATCGACCGACGTCAGCGAATTCGTGATCAGCTCGCGGGGCAGCTTATCCCGCCGCCGCCCGTCGAGGCTGATTTCCCCGCTCCACGGCTGGTACAGGCCGGCGGCCAGACGTGCCACCGTCGACTTGCCGCTCCCCGAGCCGCCCACCAGCGCGATACGCTCGCCGGGGCGCGCGGTCAGGCTGAAATCCTCCAGCAGCGGCGCCTCCAGCCTGTTATAGCCGAACGTCACCGCCGTAAACTCCACCGCCCCCTCCAGCTTCGTCGCCGCCGTCAGGGCTTCGTCGGACTCCGTCTGGGGGTCGACGCGATACTTCATGACATCATCCAGGCGGCGGAGGTCGCCCTCCATCTCCTGCAGCACCCCGCCGAAGCCCACCAGGCGGTTCACCGGCCCGAGGAAGCTCGCCATCAGCGTCTGGAAAGCCATCAGCGCGCCGATCGTCATCTGGCCGGCGATGACCTTATACCCGCCCAGCACCAGGATAGCCGAAGTGTTCAGCGTCATCAGCGACAACGGCACCGCGCCGAGCATCTCATTATAAACCGCCAGCCGCTGCTCGGCGTTCATCAGCTTTATCTGGTAACCGGCCCACTTATCGAACAGATCGGCCTCGTTGCCGCCCGCCTTCACCGTCTCGATGATCTGCAGACCGCCCATCGACACCCCGGCCAGCTTGCCCTGATCCTGGAGAAACTTCATATTCTGGTCCTTGCGCCACCTGGCCACCCCCAGCAGAAACGCCAGATTGAGGGCGGCGATAACCACGCCCACCAGCGTCAGGGCGACATCGTAGTACAGCATCACCGCCAGGAAGAAGCCGATCATCATAAAATCGAGAAACACCGACGCCACCTGGCCGGCCAGCATTTGGGCGACAGCATCGTTTATCTGCACCCGGGAAATTATATCCCCGCCGTAGCGATTGGTGAAAAACTCCATCGGCAGGCGCAGCACATGCCAGAAAAAACTGCCCGAAGTGCTCACCGCCAGCTTGGTCTCGAACCGCAGCAGATAATGCTCGCGGCACCACGTCAGCACCATCTGGGCGCCCACCGTCACCAGCATCCCGAACAGCAGCGCCCTCAGCCAGTCCTGGTTGCCGGCCACGAGGACATCGTCGATGAAAATGCGCGTGAACGCCGGCACCACAAGCCCCGGAACCACCAGGCAGAAGCCCACCAACACCAAAAAAGCCACCGTCGTCCGGTAGCCCGCCAGACGCTGGCGTAAACTGTCAATAATACTGGGCCGGGAACCGCTGCGCGTAAAATCCGGGCCCGGCTCGAACAGCAGCGCGATGCCGGTGAAAGCCTGGTCGAACTCCGCCGTCGACACCGTCCGCCGTCCGCTGGCCGGGTCGTTGAGGAAAACCCGGTCTTTCCCGAAGCCCTCGACGACCAGGAAATGGTTGAAATTCCAGTGGACGATCATCGGCAAGGGCAGCTCGCGCAGCTCATCCGGCTCCTTGCGCACCCCCCGCGCCACCAATCCGTACGCGCGGGCCGCCTTCACCATACTGCTCGCCTTGCTGCCGTCGCGCGACACGCCGCACACCACGCGCAGCTCCTCCAGCGGCACCGTCTTGCCGTGGAAGCCCAGCACGACGGCCAGCGCCGCCGCCCCGCACTCCACCGCCTCCATCTGGATGACGGTGGGGGTTTTTTTATAATCGCCGCCGCTCAGGAAAGCTTCGAACTTATCCAGCCACCTGTTCATCGGTCGGTTACGCTCCGCAGCAATTGGTCCATCTCCAGCAGCACCAGGCTGATCGGCCGCTGCCGCTTCACAACGATCGAGCCGCTGCAGATCGTGCCGTCGCCGATCTTCAGGTTCGGACCGCGCCGCGAAGACCACAGGTAACCGCTCGGGGTAGTCTCATCGGACAGCAGCTCCACCCTCAGTTCCAGCACGGCCGGCGTGCCGGCCAGGAACTTCTGGACAAGCTCGCGGCTGCCCAGCACCCGCAGCATCCCGTCCGCCGTCACAGGCAGCTCAGACACCGAACGGACCTTGCCCAGGATATAACCGTGCTCCTCCTTCTTCACCATCGCCGGGCTGACGCGGACCTCCATACCCGGCACCACCCGCTTGCCTTCCTCCGCAGGCACATACATCGCCACCTCGCGGGAAATCTGGCCGGTATTGGCATCCGCCAGATTGATGCTCACGATCGCCTGCCCCGGCTTGATATACTCGCCGGGGTTGATCTTGACTTCGAGCACCATCCCGGAGACCGGGCTTATAACCCTCATATAATCGCTCAGCTTCGTCTCGAGCGTCTGGATCTGGGCCAGCTTGGCGCTGTATTCGGATTGGCTGGTCGCCACGCGGAGCTCGCTCTTCGCCTGCCTTATCGCCAGCACCAGATCGGGCTGGGCCACCAGGGCGACGCTCTGTCCCTTCGCCAGGAAATCCCCGGGAGCGACCTCGATATCGAGGACCTGGCCCTCGGCATGATGGGCGATATTGAAAACGCCGCCGGAAGAAACCAGCAGCCCCTGGCCGGTCACCGTCGTCGCCACGCTGCCGAGGAATCCCCAGCCGAGGGCGGCCGCCAGCAGCACGATCATCGCCAGCAGGACCAGCCAGCCGCGGGGCGTCGTCACCGTCATCAGTTGATCCAGCTGCTCCGGCGACGAAAGTCGGTCCAGAGCGATTTTGCGGAACAGGCCGTCGTCCAAGCCATCCACTCCTCGGGGTTTCGGCCGTTGATAAGCACCTGTCTGCGGCGTTGCTCCTCGGATGGCCCGCTTGACGTACGCAACCAAGTACGCCGACGCGGGCCATCCTCCGGTGCGCCTTGCATCCAGGCGCTTCTGAACGGCCTTTCTATGCGAGTAAGGCCTTAATCATTACAGCTTTGCGAGCTAGCTCGAATTACCCGCGTCCCGCCAAAAACTTCTCCGCCAGCACGCCGGCCATCGTTGCCGCGGCCTGCCTGCCGGGTTCCGTGCCGTACGCGCCCTGCCGCAGGAACGTCGCGGCCAAAACACCCACGCCGCCCGACACCGAATCGAGGTCGTCCTCGCTCAGCTCGCCCTTCGCCGCCTTCACCACATACAGCAGCAGCCTCAGGGCCGAACGGAACTCCTCCGCGCCCATCTCCAGGCCCTCGCCCTTCAGTACCGCCAGAGCGTCCTGCAGGGAAGACGCCTGCTCCATGCGCCGGCGGAACAGCTCCTCGTTTACCGCCTTATCCATGAATAACTGCAGCTTGCGCTCCTCCACCCTCGTCGCCTCCCGACAAATCAATACCCGCGCATGTAAAAGAATAAATATAACTCACAGTTATTATTTCACAAATTCTTCCTTTTGGCAAGCACTATTTTCCCGCCGGAAAGCGATAAAACGGTCAAAATAGCGACACATTTCTCCCTGGACAGCTTTCCGCAATCGCTGGAATCGACAAAAATTTGGCCGGCGAGGAAAAAATTAACTTGACACAATATTTAACCAAGAGCTATAATTTGCTCAAAAGGGAATAGCATTTTTACTTATGGTTAACACGCCGCGATTTTAGGAGGGAGCCCAATGGAGAAGAGCGACATCGTCCACAAGCGCGCAGCGGTGATAAGCAAGGCCTGGACCGATCCCGGGTACCGCGAAGCCCTCATCGCCGACCCCAAGGAAATTATCGCCCGCGAATTCTCCCTCGACCTGCCCGCCGACATCACCGTAACCATCCTCGAAGACACTGCCGACACCGTCCATCTCGTTCTCGTCGACCCGGACGATCTGCCTGACGAAGAGAAGGCCGGCCCCAAGGCCGCCATCCTCGCCAAAGCCTGGACCGACCCCGCCTTCAAAAAAGCCCTCCTCGCCGACCCCGCCGCCGCCCTAACCGCCGCTTTCGCCGCTAAAATCAACCCCGGCGTCCACATTAAAGTCGTCGAGCAAACCGGTGACCACGTCTACGGTATAATCCCCGTCCGCCCCGCTACTCTTTCCGACGCCGACCTCGACAAAGTCGCCGGCGGCATGAGCAAGACAGAGCAACAAAACATCGATATGGGCGTCACCATCGCATTATGGGGAGGCGCCGCTATCGTGGAGCCGTGGATGACTCCGGCTTCGGTCGCTACGATCGGTCTGACAATGTATCAAGACCGCGACACCGTGAAAGCGGATGCCAAATGGATCGGCCACGAAGGCAAGAAAATCGGCAAATCCATCGGCCACGCCGCCAAAAAAGTCTTCCACGGCTGGTAAGCCGCACGAAAAGGTCAAACAGGGAGGTATTAAAATGGACAACACCGCCATTGAGAACAAGCGGGCCGAGCTCCTCGCCCGCGTCTGGTCCAGCCCCGATTACCGGCGCCAGTTCGCCGCCGACCCCAAGGGCATCATCGCCGGCGAATTCGGCCTCGACTTACCCGCCGGCACCAACGTCGAAGTTCTCTTCGACACCCCCGACACCGAGCACCTCGTCCTCATACCGCCCGCGATGCTCTCCGCGGACGACGAGCAGGACGTCCAGGTGCGCATCTCCGCCAAGGCCTGGGCCGAATCTCCCTTCAAGGCCGCCCTCCTCGCCGACCCCAAGGCCGCTTTCCGGGATCATCTCAACTACACGCTGCCTGACAAGCCCGCCCTCAAAGTCGTCGAGCAGACCGAAAACACTTACTATATCGTCATCCCCCAGCGGCCGCCCAGCCTCACCGACGCCGAGCTCGACCAGGTCGCCGGCGGCACAAGTACGCTGCAGAAAGTCCAGTACGGCGTAGGCGGCGGCTCGATTGTCGCCGGTGCCGCCATGTCGGTTCTTCCTGGCGGCGTCATATTCGGCGCACCTCTTATCATCTCGGGGATAGGCGGGCTCATCGCCGACGGCGATGTCCGTCAAGGCATCGCCACCGCCGCAAAAGCAGTCGGCTCGGGAGTATCCAAGGCCGCGCACGCCGTCGCCAGCATCTTCCACCGGCGCTGGTAAACATAAACCGTCTGCAGACGACAAGCATTTCGGTTGCATCTTATTCGCTCTTTTGCCATAATAGTGTTGTGTCTCAATTTAGAGAAGCGCGGTGGTAATATGGATATCGGACAACGGATCAGGCGTCTCCGCAAGGCTAACCGGCTCACCCTCGAGGAGCTGGCGCGGGCGACTGACCTCTCGCAGCCCTTCATAAGCCAGATAGAGCGCGACATCAAAACCCCTTCCATCGAAACCCTCTACCGCATCTGCGAAGCGCTTGGTGTCACTTTGGCGGAGTTTTTTTCGCCAGGCATCCTTTTGCCGCCTGACATCGAGCGCCTGGTGGAAGCCGCCCAGCGGCTCACGCCGCAGCAGCGGGAACTGTTGTCGCGATTCCTCGAACAACTTGAGGCGGCGGCAAATGCGCCGGAGGGTCGAACCTCCGGTTCCGACTGATTCCCTGCAGAAAACCCGGCGATTACTCGCCGGGTTTTTTCCGTTCGTTAGCGGCCGTTGATAATCATCATCTTACCCGAACAGGCGTCCCGTCAACTCCCGCAGCGCCACCGGGCACTGCCGGTCGCCGGCCGACGGGTCGCCGTACACCTTGACCGCCTTCGCCCGGCACGGCCGGCAGTAGGGGGTATGCCCGCACCGGTTGCAGGGGGCGCCGATCGCCTCCTCCGTCGCTCTTAAAGCCGCCAGCACCGGCGAATTCTGCCAATACTCCCTGACCGTCAGCCCGGCCTCGGGATAATCCAGGTGCGGGCAGGGGTTGAGCCGGCCGTCCACATCCACCGCCACCGCGTCGCGCCCCGCGCTGCAGCCTGCTTCGATGCCTGTCGTCCACTTCCCGTACACCGCCAGCCGCAGCGCCGGATAACAGCTCTCTACCTCGATCGGCATCGCCGGGTCGTCGTAGCCGCGCAGGAACGCCGCCAGCCGGAAGAAAGCCTCGCCTGTCAGGACCGCCTCGGCGTTGTGGCGGGAATCGGGCTTCAGCACCAGGACGACTATGCCTCCCGCCCCCAGTTCCTTCGCTTTGGTCACCAGGGCGGGAAAATCGCCGGCGTTGTCGCGGCGGGCCACCCAATTTATATAGAAGGGCTGGCCCAGGCTGCGCAGCAGCTCGGCCGCCGCCACCGTCTCACGGAAGCAGGCGCGCGACAGGGAGTGGATTTCCTCCCGCGACCCATTCAGCGACAGCCACAGGCTGCCCAGGCCGCTATCCCTCAGCTCCTTCGCCAGCTCGGCAGTCAATCCCACGCCGCTCGTCGCCACCGCCGTCCCGATCCCCGCCGCCGTCGCCAGCCTGACCGCCTCCACCAGCCGGGGGTAAGAGAGGGGCTCGCCGCCGCTCAGATTAAGCTCATGCACCTTCAGCGCCGAAGCCTCGGCGATAAAAGCCGCCAGCACATCCCAATCGATGTCCCGCGCTTCCTCCGCCTTCACATAACACTGCGGGCAGTTCAGCGGGCAGCGTGTCGTCAGCGCAACATTCATCTGCCAGGGCATCGACAGCGACCGCGGCGGTCGGCTGTCGCCCAGATACTCCGCCGGCCAAAGCTCGGCGTCGGTCATGACAGTCATGCGTCACCCCATCTTCCTATCCGGAGGTCCTGACGCCCGGAGTCACCTTATCCCCTGGCCCGTGCGTTTCTGCAGCTTCAGGGCCGGTCTCGCACCCTCATATCTTTCCAACTGCCAGAACAGCAGCAGCGTCAGCGCCGCCACAGCCGCGATAACCGCCCAGTGGTTGACGCCCAGCGCCTGGGGCAGAGTGACCTTGCCGTAATTGCCCCACGTCAGCACCGTCGTTTTCAGCCACGGGAACGCCTCAGCGTAAAGGCCGGCGCCCACAAGCATGCCCAGGATAGCCCACGCCGCGTCCAGACGGCCCTCGCCCAGCGACGCCACCGCCGTGCCCGGGCAGTAACCAACCAGCCCCCAGCCCAGGCCGAAGATCAGGCCGCCGATCACCACGCCGCCCAGAATGGTCGGCTTCACCGCCAGCTTCACCAGACCGAGGTCATAAAGCAGGTAAACACCCACCATCGCCACAACCACGTGCGACAGCATGAACTTTACAATCGTGAAATCCACCAGGCGCAGCGCCCCCAGCTGCTTATCGTAGCGGAGCACCCGTCCTTTCTGCAGGAAAAACCCGAACAACACCCCAGTGACGAACCCGTACAATAACTCAGTCATTTGCCGCCGCCTCCCCCGTACACAATCCTGGCCATTATCAGGCCGCCTACGAAGAAGCACACCAGCGCGATATAACCGCTGACCGCCAGCTGAAGCGAACCGCTCAGCCCATGCCCGCTCGGTCAGCCGTCGGCCAGGCGGGCGCCGAACATTGCCACGATCCCGCCGACGAACGCAACCGCTCCCCGGTGCCAGGCAGACGCCCCGAAGCGCTCGCGCCACATATCGGGCACCGCCTGCAGGCGGAACTCGCCCGCCGTCCGGGCCGCCAGGAACGCCCCGACGAAAATCCCGGCCACGAACAGCCACTGCCAGTCGAACTTCGGTACCTCGCGGATAAAATACTCCATCTTAGCCACCCGTTCGGCGCCGAACAGCTGCTCGATCATCCCGGTCGTCCGCACGAACGTCGTCGAGACCCCTAGGTACTTGCCGGCGACCCACACCGACAGGATCGACACCAGGCCGCTCAGCGCCCCGGCCACGTAAGGGTTCCAGCCCTTGTCTTCCTTCATCGCACAACCTCCTTGCCGTAATTACTATATAATCCTATGCTTCGACGCGCTATTTTGCCGCACCTCCTGCGGCCGCCTGCGCAAATATTGATCCGCCACCGTTTTATGTAGTCCCCTGCCACCGACGCGCATAAGATAATAGAGAAGCCCACCGACAAGGAGGGAGAAACCGGTGCCGCCAAAAGAGCCGTCAAAATCGTGCCGACAGATACCGACCGAAGCCTTCAACCCCCTCATCCCCACCGAAGTGTTCATCGAACTCAACCCCGAACTGGTAAGCTTCATCGAGACCGACTACTACCCCGCAAACTATCCGATCTATCAAGGATACAAGTATCAAAGCTGGAACTGCTTCCCGCGCCGCTTCTGCATGCCGCGGCCATGTACCCCGGTATAGCGGGCAAGGCCGCCGAATATCAGCGCCCGGAGTCCCGGCACACGCCGGGCTCTTTCATTTGGGCGGGTGAAATCATACCTCCCTGCCCGCCGGCATATGCTTCCCTATGAGGACCAGGCCGCCGGCTGCGGCCGGGAAATTGCCGGAGGGAGGGACGACAATGAAGCGCAGGAAATCGTGGGGATTCTTTCTCGCCGTCGGGGTGCTCGTCGCCCTGCTGGCCGTCAGCCACGCCCTCCAGGACCATAGCCGGGCCATAAAAAAAGTGCCCACCAGCCACAAAATAATCGCCCTCACATTCGACGACGGGCCGCATCCTTTTACCACCCGGGAGCTCCTGGCGGTGCTGTCCGCCAAAAACGCGCGGGCCACCTTCTTCCTGCTCGGCGAAAACGCCGTCAAATATCCCGACCTGCTGGCAGACATAGCCGCCGGCGGACAGGAAATCGCCAGTCACGGCTACCGCCACCAGTTCCCCAACAAACAGCCCCGCGAAGAATTATACGCCGACCTGGCGCAGTTCGAAACGGTCGTAGCCGCCGTCGGCGCGCGGCCCAACCTGTTCAGGCCGCCGGGCGGCGGCTACAACGACCTGCTCGTCGCCGACCTCGCCGTGCGGGGCTACGCCACCATCCTCTGGTCGATCGACCCCCGCGACTGGGAACGGCGAAGCTCGGCGCAGATAGCAAACACCATCGTCCGTCAGGCAAAACCCGGGGGCATCGTCCTCCTCCACGAAGGCGAATGCGCCGCCAATACCCCGGCGGCTGTCGCCGCCGTTATCGACCGCCTCCGCGCCGAAGGGTACGAATTCGTCACCGTGGGGGAACTGCTTCAATACTACGAGGTCAGGCAATAGTCCTGTCCGCCGGCCCCCCGCCGGCGCACAGCATTTTTTGTCGCGTGCTTGCAGGAAATGTCAGTCCCTGTCCGAATATTATTGTTAACTAACCCGCAGCACAACGCTCTGGGCCTGCATAAGTGGAGGTAGTTCTATGCGCCGCCGTCTCATACCGCTGATCGCCATAATCGTGCTTCTCTGCCAGACCGTTGTCCTCGCGGCGCCACCGGCCCCCAAAGTCGACGCCGAAGCGGCCGTGCTCATGGTCGCCGGCACAAGACGGATACTGTACGCCATCAACCCTGACGCCATCATGTACCCCGCCAGCACCACCAAAATCATGACCGCCCTCGTCGCCCTGGAACGGGGCAAACCGGATTCCTTAGTCACCGTCAGCGGCCGTGCCGCCAGTTGCGAAGGCTCAAGCCTCGAGCTCCGGGCCGGCGACCGCCTCAGCTTCCGCGACCTGCTCTACGGCCTGATGCTCGTATCGGGCAACGACGCCGCCGAAGCGGTCGCCGAGCATATCGCCGGTTCGGTGCCCGCCTTCGTAGACCTGATGAACGCCAGAATCCAGCAGATGGGCCTCATCAACACCCACTTCGCCAACCCTCACGGTCTGCCCGACCCCAACAACCACTACAGCTCCGCCAAAGACCTCGCCCTCATCACCGCCCAGGCTCTGCATAATCCCGAATTCGCCAGGATCGTCGCCACGCGCGACTACGCCGTCCCCTTCAAGAACCGCGGCCCCGTCAGAATCAGCAACACCAACAAATTCCTCAAGTCTTATCCCGGGGCCAGCGGCGTCAAAACAGGGTACACCCAGGCGGCCGGCGACTGCCTCGTGGCCTCCGCCAGACGCGGCGGCGTTCAGCTCATCGTCGTGCTGCTCAACGATGATGAGCGGTGGGGGGATGCTGCAAAGCTCCTCGACTACGGGTTCTCAGTGGTAAGCGGCCGTTGATAAGCGCCCATCTGCGGCGTTGCTCCTCGTCTGCCATCCTCAGCGTACGTACGTGTACGCTTCCGGTGTCAGCCTCCGGTGCGCCTTGCATCTGGGCACTTCTGAACGGCCTTCGGCTTTATAAAAAATAACGGCGGGCGGGCGAGTAATCGCCCGCTTTTTGCTTACCAATTATTACTTTGCCGGCTGAGAAAAGGAAAGAGCGCCGATAATGTCAAATAAAGTGGAAATAACGCACGGAAGGGTGGGGGAGAGGATGCGCTGGCTCATCGGCATCGACGGCGGCGGCACAAAAACGGTCGCCTGCGCCGCCGACCTTTCTGGCCGTCTGCTGGCCCGGGTCGAGAAAGGCGCCGCCAACTACCACACCATCGGCCTGCCCGCCTTCGCCGCCCTCGTCGGTGGCATCGTCGACGACCTCGCCGCCGCCGCCGGATTCGCCAGGGCCGACCTCGCCCTCGTAAGCCTCGGCCTGGCCGGCGCCGATCGCGACCGCGACCGCCAACTTCTCCTAGGCGCCCTGGCCGGTCTGGGCTGTCCCTGCCTGGTCGGCAGCGACGCCCGCATCGCCCTCGCCGCCGGGCTGGGAGACAGGGGAGAGGGCATCGTCCTCATTGCCGGCACAGGCTCCATCGCCTACGGCCGCACCCGCGGCGGCGAGATCATCCGCGCCGGCGGCTGGGGCCACCTCGTCAGCGACGAAGGCAGCGGCTACGACATCGGCCGCCAGGCCATTGCCCGCGGCCTCAAAGCCGCCGAAGGGCGGGACATCCCCTCGCCCCTCCTCGACAAGATCATCGCCCGGCTCGGCGTGGCCGACATCGCCGGCCTCATCGCCTTCATCTACAGCCCCGCCGCCGCCAAAGCCGATATCGCCGCCCTCGCAACGACGGTCGCCGACGCCGCCGCCGAAGGCGACGAACTTGCCGCCGCCATCCTCGCCGACGCCGCCGTCGAACTCGCCGGCCTCGTCTGCTCGGTCATCGCCCGCGGCTTTCCCGGCCCCGGTCCGGTGCCTGTGGCCCTCTACGGCGGCCTTCTGCTCGGCAACCCGGGTCTGACGAAGCGGCTCGCCGGCCTGCTCGCCGGCCAGGCCGAACTTCTCCCGCCGGGGCCGGAGCCGGTTATGGGAGCCCTAAAAATTGGATATGACTATCTTAAGTCCGATAAGACGGCGCTATAAAGCCCATCTGCGGCGTTGCTCCTCGGCTGCCATCCTCAGCGTACGTTCGTGTACGCTTCCGGTGTCAGCCTCCGGTGCGCCTTGCATCTGAATCTTTCTAGCGCCTGTTGAGCGCCTTTCATCAATCCGAAGCCTTCTGGCCGCCTGTTGGTAAGTACTAATCTGAGAGGTACATATATGCTCTTCAACTTCGAAGATATCCTCACCGAACAGTCAAACCCCGCCACCGCCGGCATCGACCGCCTCGCCACCGCCGAAATCCTGCGCCTCGTCAACGACGAGGACAAAACCGTCGCCTTCGCGGTCGAAAAGGAGCTGCCCGCCATCGCCGCCGCCGTCGATGCCATCGTCGCCGCGCTGAAAAGCGGCGGCCGGCTCGTCTACATCGGCGCCGGCACCAGCGGCCGCCTCGGCGTCCTTGACGCCGCCGAATGCCCGCCCACCTTCGGCACCGATCCCGGTCTGGTCGTCGGCCTCATCGCCGGCGGCGAGACCGCTCTAACCAAATCGGCCGAAGGGGCCGAAGACGACGTCGGCGCGGCCGTCGGCCAACTCCGCCAGATCGACTTCTCGGCCGCCGACGTTCTCGTGGGCATCGCCGCCAGCGGCCGGACACCTTATGTCATAGCCGGCCTCGAATACGCCAACACGCTCGGCGCCTTAACCATCGCCGTCTGCTCCACCCCCGGAGCGGCGGTCGCCGGCGCCGCCCGCCTGGCGATAACGCCCCTCGTCGGCCCCGAGGTCATCGCCGGCTCCACCCGTCTCAAAGCCGGCACCGCCGCCAAACTCGTCCTCAACATGCTCACCACCGCCGCCATGATCAGGCTCGGCAAAGTATACGGCAACCGCATGGTCGACCTCAAACCCACCAACGTCAAACTGTGGGAGCGGGCCAAACGCATCGTCGCCGAGGCCGCCGGCGTCTCCAAAAAAGAAGCCGAGGACGCCCTCAACCTCTGCGGCCACAACGCCAAAACTGCCATCGTTATGCTCAAGGCCGGCTGCTCCCCCGAAGAAGCCGAGCGGCGGCTAAAAGAAGCGGACGGCTTCGTCGCCAAAGCGATAGAAATAGAAAATCTCTAAACCGCATCCCAGGAGGAAAAATGAAAATACTCTTAGTCTGCTCCGGCGGCATGTCCACCGCCATCGTCGTCAAAGCCATCGAACAGCAGGCCGCCAAAACCGGCCGCGCCGTCACCGTCAAATCGGTCGGCAGCGGCGAATTCGCCGAAGCCGTCAAAGGCGGCTGGGACATCGCCCTCGTCGCCCCCCAGGTCCGCCACCGCATCGCCGAATTCCAGGCCGCCGCAGCCGAGGCCGGCGTGCCGGCCGCCCTCATCCCGCCCCAGGGGTACAGCCCCCTCGGCGGCGCGGTGATTCTCGCCGAAGTCGACAAGATTTTAGGCTAACACAGGAGGGCCCATGGATAAAATCTTCGCCTGGCTCGACCGCAACCTCATCCCCTTCATGACCAGGCTCTCCGAGCAGCGGCACCTCCGGGCCGTGCGCGACGGCATCATCTCCACCATCCCCCTCATCATCGTCGGCAGCTTCTTTCTCATCATCGCCTTCCCACCAGTGCCAGCCCTCGCCGCCCTCGTCAAACCTTACGCCCCCCAGATCCTGCTGCCTTTCCGCCTCACCATGGGCCTCATGGCCCTCTACGCCGCCCACAGCATCGGCTACCACCTGGCCCGCTCCTACAAACTCGACGGCGTCGCCGGCGGTACCCTGGCGCTGGCCGCCTTCCTCCTCACCAGCCTGCCGGTCGCCATCGAAGGCAAAGGGCTCGCCCTCCTCATGGAAAACCTCGGCGGCGGCGGCATGTTCGTCGCCATCATCATGGCCATCGTCGCCGTCGAAATACTCCGCTTCGCTAAAGAGAAAAAAATAACCATCCGCATGCCCGAAGGCGTCCCCGACTCGGTCGCCCGCTCCTTCGAAGCCCTTGTTCCGGCCGGCATCATCATCCCCCTCGTCTGGGGCGTCCGCCACCTGGCCGGCTTCGACATCCAGCACGCCGTCACCCAGCTCTTCGCCCCCCTCGTCACTGCCGGCAATACCCTCGCCGGCGTCCTCGTCCCCATAATCCTCATCAGTCTCCTGTGGGCCACCGGCATCCACGGCGACTCCGTCGTCGGCACCGTCGCCCGCCCCATGTGGCTCGTCCTCCTCGACCAGAACATCGCCGCCGCCGCCGCCGGCCAGCCCATACCCAACATCGCCCCCGAGCCCTTCTTCCAGTGGTTCGTCTTCATCGGCGGCTCCGGGGCCACCATCGGCCTCGTCTGCCTCATGATGCTATCCGGATCAGCCTACCTGCGCGGCGTCGGCAAGGCGGCCTTCCTGCCCGGCGTCTGCAACATCAACGAACCGGTCATCTTCGGCGCCCCCATCATGCTCAACCCGCTCCTCGTCGTCCCCTTCGTCGCCGGACCGGTGCTCATGGGCATCATCACCTGGTTTGCCCTGAGTCTCGGCCTCGTCACAAAACCTTACATCCTCGTCCCCTGGACGCTGCCCGCGCCCATCGGCGCCTACCTCGCCACCGGCGGCGACTGGCGGGCCATCGTGCTCGTCGCCGTCAACATCACCCTCGCCACAGTTATCTACTACCCCTTCTTCAAAGCTTACGAGCGCAAACTCCTCAAAGAGTCCGAGCAGGAGGACAGCCAATGACCGAAACCGTCATCTTCGAAATCATCCTTCACGCCGGCAACGCCCGCGCCGAAGCCTACGACGCCCTCGCCGCCGCCAAGGCGGGCGACTTCGCCAAAGCCGCCGGCCACCTAAAGAGGGCGGAGGAGGAGATCGGCGTCGCCCACCGCGCCCAGGCCGACACCATCCAGCGCGAAGCCGCCGGCGAGAAGCAGGACATATCCCTCCTCGTCGTCCACGCCCAGGATCACCTCATGACCGCCATCGCCGAAAAAAACCTCATCAGCCACATGATCGACCAGGAGAAAACCATCCGCGACCTCGCCGCCCGCCTCGAGGCTATCCGATGAACGGCCTCAAAGTCGCCGTCATCGGCGGCGGCTCCAGCTACACCCCCGAACTCGTCGACGGCCTCCTCCGCCGCGGCGGCGAACTGCCGGTCGCCGAACTGTGGCTCGCCGACATCCCCGCCGGCGAAGAAAAGCTCGCCGTCGTCGCCGCCCTCGCCAGACGCATGGCCGCGCGTGCCGGCTCGCCGATGACCGTCCATACCACCCTCGACCGGCGCCAGGCCCTTGACGGCGCCCACTACATCGTCACCCAGATCCGCGTCGGCGGCCTCGCCGCCCGCGTCCGCGACGAACGCATCCCCCTTAAATACGGCATCCTCGGCCAGGAGACCGTCGGCCCCGGGGGCTTCGCCAACGCCCTGCGCACCGTCCCCGTCATCTTGGGCATCTGCCGCGACATCGAAGCCCTCTGCCCCGACGCCTGGCTCATCAACTTCGCCAATCCCGCCGGCCTCGTCACCGAAGCCGTCCTCGGCCACAGCGCCGTAAAATGCATCGGCCTCTGCAACGTCCCCATCAACATGGTCATGACCGCCGCCAAGCTCCTCGGCGCCGAGGCCGCCGACGTCGCCATCGACTTCGCCGGCCTCAACCACCTCGTCTGGGGCCGCGCCGTCCGCCTCAAAGGGCAAGACGTCACCGCCGCAATCCTCGACAAGCTCGCCGACGGCGCCGCCCTCACAATGAACAACATCCCCGACCTCAAATGGGACGCCGCCTTCCTCAAAAAACTCGGCATGGTCCCCAGCCCCTACCATCGCTACTACTACATGACTGGCCGCCTCCTCGTCGAGGAACAGGCCGCCGCCGCCCCCGGCGGGCCGGGCACCCGCGCCGAGCAGGTCCAGGCCGTCGAAGAGGCGCTCTTCGCCCGCTACCGCGACGAAAACCTCGCCGAAAAGCCCCCCGAGCTCGCAAAACGCGGCGGCGCCTACTACTCCGAGGCCGCCGTCTCCCTCATCAGCGCCATCCATAACGACAAACGCGAAATCCACGCCGTCAACACCCGCAATAACGGCGCCATCGCCGGCCTGAGCGCCGACGCCGTCGTCGAAGTCAACTGCCGGGTGGGGGAGGGAGGGGCGGAGCCCCTGCCGGTCGGCGACCTGCCTGACGACGCCCTCCGCCTCGTACAACAGGTCAAAGCCTACGAGCGCCTCGCCATCGCGGCCGCCGTCAGCGGCGACCGCGCCGCCGCCCTCGCCGCCCTCGCCGCCAACCCCCTTGTGCCCGCGGCGGCTGACACAGCCGGCCTGCTTGCCGAAATCCTCGACGCCAACCGCCAATACCTGCCCCGCTTCTTCGGGCAGCAATGAACGGAGACACCATGCGAAAACTGATAATAAACGCCGACGACCTCGGCCTCACCCCCGGCTGCAACCAGGGCATTATTAAAGCCATGACCGCCGGCGTCGTCAGCGACACCACCCTCATGGTCAACACCGCCCACACCGCCGACGCCGTCGCCCTCCTCAAGGCCCACGGCCTCGCCGCCGGCCTGCACCTCAACCTCACATACGGCCGGCCGCTCCTTGCCGGCGCCGACGTAGCCAGCCTCGTCGAGCCCGACGGTTCCTTCCACCGCCCCGTAAACCGCGTCGTGGCCGTCTGCGAACCGCGCGAAGCCGAACGGGAGTTCACTGCCCAGGTCGAGAAATTCCTCGCTACCGGTCTCGCCCTGACCCACCTCGACAGCCACCACCACGCCCATTCCTACCCCGAAATCCTCGACGTCGCCATCGGCCTCGCCCGGCAGCTCGGCGTGCCCCTCCGCCAGACCGGCCCCGCCGTCCGCGCCCGCATCGTCGCCTTCGGCATCCCCACCCCCGACGCCTTCTCCGACGCCTTTTACGGCCCCGGCGCCACCGCGGACAACCTCCGGGCCATCATCGGCGCCCACCGCGCCGGCGTCCTCGAAATTATGTCCCACCCCGCCGCAGCCGACGACACCCTCGCGCAGACAAGCTCCTACAGCGGCGAGCGCCTGCGCGAACTCGCCATCCTCACCGACCCGGCCGTCAAAGACTTCCTCGCCGCCGAAGGCGTCGAACTAGTAAGCTTCGCCGCCCTCCACACACCCTGACCGAAGGAGCCATGCCAATGCGTGAACAGACCCTGCAAATAACCGACAAAATCGGCCTCCATGCCCGGCCGGCCGCCCTGCTCGTCAAAATCGCCACGCTTTTCAAAAGCGACATCACCCTTGTCAAAGGCGACAAAACCGTCAGCGCCAAAAGCATGCTCGCCGTCATGAGCGCCGCCATCAAGGGCGGCGACACCATCACCGTCCGCGCGTCGGGAGAAGACGAGGATGAAGCCTTGGAAGCGGTGATTGCCCTTATTGCAGCCGATTTCCAGGACGGCCGTTGATAGCCGTCCCCCAAAAAATCACAGGAGGTACCCCAGTGCGCCAAAGCCGAAGTCTCTTCACAAAACTGACCGTCGTCCTTGCCGCCCTGCTCGTCATGCCCCTCTTCGGCAGCGGCTGCGCCAGCGCCCCGCCCGCGCCCGCCCCGGCGCGCGAAAGCGTCCGCCTCGGCATCGACAACATCGACAACCACCTCGACCTGTTCAAGGGCAAGCGGGTCGGCCTCATCACCAACTCCACCGGCATCAACAGCAACTTCGAAAGCAGCGTCGACGTCCTCAAGGCCAAGGTCGACCTCGTCGCCCTCTACGCCCCCGAGCACGGCATCCGCGGCGCCGTAAAAGCCGGCGACCAGATCGGCCACGCCACCGACGCCAAAACCGGCCTGCCCATCTACAGCCTCTACGGCGCCACCAAGAAGCCCACCCCCGAAATGCTAGCAGGCATCGACATCCTCGCCTTCGACATCCAGGACATCGGCGCCCGCCCCTACACCTACATCTACACAATGGCCTACGCCATGCAGGCCGCCAAGGAAAACGGCAAAACCTTCGTCGTCCTCGACCGCCCCAACCCCGTCGGCGGCATGGTCGAAGGCGGCCTCGTCAAACCCGGCTACGAATCCTTCATCGGCATGTACCCCATCCCCCTGCGCCACGGCATGACCGTCGGCGAACTGGCCCGCTACTTCAACAAAGAATTCGCCATCGGCTGCGACCTCGCCGTCGTACCCCTCACCAGCTGGACGCGCGACATGCACTGGGACGACACCGGGCTCCCCTGGGTTATGACCTCGCCCAACATTCCCACCCCCGACGCCGCCCTCGTCTACTCCGGCACCGGCATCTTCGGCGGCACCAATGTCTCCGAAGGCGTCGGCACAACCCGCCCCTTCGAGCTTGTCGGCGCCACCTGGCTGAACGCCGAAGATCTTGCCGCCAAAATGAACGCCAAGGGCCTTCCCGGCGTCTACTTCCGCCCGGCCTACTTCAGTCCCCGTTTCGGCGGCAACACCGGCAAAACCCTCGGCGGCGTCCAGCTCCACATCACCGACCGCCACGCCTACCAGGCCGTCCGCACCGGCATAACCCTCCTTTACACCATCCAGGAAATCGGCGGCGACAACTTCGCCTTCGGCTTCCGCAGCTCCGGCATCCCCTACATCGACCTCACCGTCGGCGACAACGGCCTCCGCCTCGGCCGCTACACCATGGAAGAACTCCTCGCCGAATGGGACAAAGAGGCGCAGGAATTCAAGGAGAAAGCCAAACCGTATTACCTGTACCAATAACAAAACGGTTGGCGATAAGGCCCCATCTGCGGCGTTGCTCCTCAGAGCGCTTGCTAGCGTACGTTCGAGTACGCGTCGCAGCGCGCTCTTCCGGTGCGCCTTGCATCTGGGGCCTTCTAGCCAACCGCGGCAATTCGAAACGCAAAAAATACGCCGGCCATGCCGGCTTTTTTTGGTATTTTACCTTGTCCACCGTCACTATTGCGGCTAAAATGTGTATAATACGTACTTTGTTCTGCGAGGCTCTTCCATGCAAAATCACCGGCGCTCGCTGCTGCTCGTCATCACCGTCTTCTTCTGGTTCGCCGCCTACACCTACGTACCCACCCTCGGGCCGTACGCCCAGACCCTCGGCGCCTCCTACGACCTGATTGGCCTTATCCTCGGCTCGTACGGCGCCGTCCAGTTCCTCCTCCGCGTGCCGGTCGGCCTCTATTCCGACGCCCTCGGCCGGCGCAAGGTCTTCGTCATCGCCGGCGCCGCCCTCGCGGCCGCCAGCGCCTTCGGCATGTGGGCGCAGCCCGACGCCTGGGCTCTGCTCTTCTACCGCGCCCTGTCCGGCGCCGCCGCGGCCGCCTGGGTCGCCTACACCGTCCTCTTCGCCGGCTACTACCCGGCCAACGACAGCCCCAAAGCCATGGGTTACATCAACTCCGCCGCCGCCGTCGGCCAGGTCAGCGCCATGTTCCTCGGCGGCCTGGCGGTCGAATGGTACGGGCTGGCCGAACCCTTCCTGCTCGCGGCCGCCGGCGGCTGCGTCGCCCTCATCCTCAGCTTCTTCGTCGTCGACGAAGTCACGCCCGCCAAGCCGGTCGACACCGGCTCCTTAGCCGAAATCGCCCGCGACGGCCCCTTCCTGCGCCTGTGCTTCCTCGGCGTCCTCTTCCAGGTGCTCACATTCGCCACCGTCTTCGGCTTCTCGCCGCTGGCCGCCAAAGCGCTCGGCGCCGGCGGCTTCGAACTAGGCCTGCTCACCACCGTCGCCATCCTGCCCTCCATCGCCGCCGCTGCCCTCAGCGGCACCGTGTTCCGCCGCCGTTTCGGCGAAGCGGGCACCCTCGCCGGCGGCTTCGTCTTCATGGGCCTGTCCAGCGTCACCATTCCGCTGTGCACCACCCTGACCGCCCTCTTTATCTCCCAGATGGCCGCCGGCTTCGGCCGCGGCCTGATAATGGCCCTCCTCATGGGTCTCAGCATCAAAAACTACCCGCCTGCAAAGCGGGCCACCGCCATGGGTTTCTACCAGGCCGCCTACGCCGTCGGCATGTTCATCGGCCCGGTGCTCACCGGGTATATCGCCGGCTGGCTCGACCTGGACAGCGGTTTCCTCGTCATCGGCCTCGCCGGCCTCGCCGGCGCCTGGCTCTCCCTCCGGCGCGGCTTTCTCCCCGCCGCCTCCGGCCCCGGCAGCAAAGTCCAGTAATACCATCCTGATCCCGTTAAGGAGCTGACCTTGTGATAAAACCCGCCCAATCCGCCCACCCCAACGCCATCTACTTCATCCTCCTGCTCGTCCCCCTCTTCTGGGGCGGGGCGTTCGGCGTCACCAAACACGTCGTCACCGAAATACCGCCCCTCACCGTCGCCGCCCTGCGCTTCTTCCTCGCCGGCCTGCTAATGGTCGCCTGGGTCGTCGCCCGCGGCGGGTGGGACTGGGCCCCTATCAAACGCCGTTGGGGCGGCCTCATGCTGCTCGCCGTCACCGGCGTCCTCGCCTACAACTACTTCTTTACCGTCGGCATCCAATACACCTCCGCCATCAACGCCGCCCTCGTCATCGTCGTCAACCCCGTCACCACCGCCCTCGTAGCCGTCACCCTCCTCGGCGAGCCGTGGAGCTGGCGCCTCGTCGCCGGCGTCGCCCTGTGCTTCCTCGGCGTCCTCACCACCATCACCAAAGGCTCCCTAGCCCTTCTGACCTCGCTGACCTTCTCCAGCGGCGACCTCTTCATGGTCGGCGGCGTCATCTCCTGGACGGCCTACACCACCCTCGGCAAAGTCGTAATGAAAGACGTACCGCCCCTCCTGGCCACCGGCGCCTCCACCCTGGCCGGCGCCGTCATGCTCGTGCTCGCCTCCTTCACCGAGGACGGCTGGTCGCGCCTGCCCGCCGCCAGCCCCCAGACGATCTGGGAAATGGCCTACCTCGTCATCTTCCCCTCGGTCGTCGCCTACTTCCTCTTCAACGTCGGCATCAAGCGCATCGGCGCCAGCCGGGCCAGCGCCTACATCAACCTCATGCCCGTCAACGCCATCTGGATCGCCGCCGTCTTCTACGGCGAACCGGTCACTCTCGCCCACATGGCGGGCGCGGTGCTGATAATCGCCGGCCTGTTGCTCATAACCTTGTTTGATGTTCGGGCAAAAACGCCTGCTGAAAAACCCTCCGCCGCGTAAACAAAAATCCCTCCGCAGCAACTTGCGGAGGGATTTCCTTATCTACGCCTCGTCGCCGAAGCGGATGCCTATCGACCGCCCCACGTGCAGAGCGTCGAGCGGCACATTGCTCGGCTGGCCGGCGATATCCTTTATCGGCACAGTCACGATACTGTTCTTCTGCAGAGCCACCATCGTGCCCGTCTCGCCCGCCACCAGCGCATCCACGGCCGCCACCCCATAGCGCGTCGCCAGGATGCGGTCGAAGGCGGTCGGACTGCCGCCGCGCTGCAGATGCCCCAGCACCGTGCAGCGGGATTCGAACCCCGTCAGGTCTTCAAGCTGGCGGGCCAGCTTCTCGCCCACCCCGCCGAGGCGCACCTTCTCGGCGCTGTTCTCCACGATGCGGGCCACCGTCATCTCGCCGCCCACCGGGAAAGCCCCCTCGGCCACCACCACCAGGCTGAACAGCTTGCCCCGCGCCCTGCGGGCCTTGATAGCGGCCACTATCGCCTCGATCCTGTAAGGCACCTCCGGGATGAGGATGACGTCCGCGCCGCCCGCCATGCCGGAATGGAAGGCGATCCAGCCGGCATAACGGCCCATCACCTCCAGCAGCATCACCCGGTGGTGAGACTCGGCCGTGGTGTGCAGCCTGTCGAGCGCTTCGCTGGCGCACGCCACCGCGGTATCGAAGCCGAACGTCCGTTCCGTCATCGGGATATCGTTGTCGATCGTCTTCGGCACCGCCACCACCGGCAGCCCCAGCAGACCGAACTCGTTGGCGATCCGCAGGCTGCCGTCGCCGCCGATCACCACCAGCGCCTCGATGCCCCTTGTCTTCAGATTCGCCAGCGCCTGCTGCGACATATCTTTATAAACATAACCGCCGTCATGCGGCACCGCGTATTTGAACGGGTTGTCGCGGTTCGTCGTGCCGAGGATCGTCCCGCCGCGGGGCAGGATGCCGGAAATATCCCGGTCCGCCAATTCGCTGATATCGTTCTCCACCAGGCCGCCGAAGCCGTTCTTGATCCCCCACACCCTAATCCCGTGGCTGAAGCACGCGCGGGTGACACTGCGGATTACGGCGTTGAGGCCCGGGCAGTCGCCGCCGCCGGTCAGTACGCCTACGTTCTTGAAGGTGGCCATAGTATCGCTCCTTTGATAATAAAATATCATCGTCTGGCAAAAGTATATAATACATTCGCCCCCGGGACAAGGGGCGCCGAGGGCGGCAGGAGTTGCCCCCCGCGCCGTGGAAAGTAAAAAAGGCGCGCGAAAAGTCCCTGCTACCGTGAAAACAGCCCAACAAGCAGGAAGAGGTGTCACATGCCCGCAGGAAAAGCCTCATCAGCCATCGCCGCCGCCATCGCCGCGAATCTCCGCGAATACGCCCTCCATACCGGCCGCGTGCCGGGAGGGAAGAGCTCCGGCGACGGAGAAGTCACCTGGGTAGATACAGGCACCGCCGCCCTGAACCGCGTGCTCGCCGCCCGCTTTTCTGACCGCGGGGCCGACGCCGCGATACAAGAACTGGCCGCAGCCTTCGGCGACCGCCCCCTTACCTGGATCACCGGGCCGGAAGACCGTCCCGCCGACCTCGGCCGGCGTCTCCTCGGCCACGGCTTCAGACACCAGATGCACTGGCGGGGCATGGCCCTCGCACTGGACGGACCGGCCCCGGCCGCCGATCCGCCACCCGGACTGGAGATCCGCCAGGTCAGCGACCCGGAAGGGATCGCCGCTTGGGGCAGGACGGCCGCCGTCGGCTTCGCGATGCCGGACCGCGTCGCCCGCGACTTCCCGACCGTGTTCGCCAGCCTCGCCACCGCCAGCATCGCCTACTTCCTCGGTCTCAACGGCGGCCAGCCTGTCGCCACCGCCAGCGTCTTCATCGGCAGCGGCGGCGTCGCCGGTGCCTACTTCATCTCCACCCTCGGCCCCGCCCGCCGCAGCGGCGCCGCCTCGGCCCTCACCCGCGCCCTCATCGGCCATGCCGCGGCCCGCGGCTGCCGGTTGCTCGTCCTCGAAGCTAGCCCCGCGGGCTACGAAGTTTACCGCCGGCTGCACTTCGCCGAATACTGCCCCATGGACGCCTATGTCCTCAACATCTGACGCGGGAGGCCCTATGAACGAACAATTCCGCCTCACCTCACGCAACTTCGTCTGTATCTGCGCCGCCACCTTCCTCTACTTCGGCAGCTTTTACTTCCTCATCCCCACCCTGCCGCAGTACGTCGAAGGTCTCGGCGGCTCCCCCGGCCAGATCGGCCTCGTCATGGGGACGTTCAGCCTCGCGGCCGTGATCGTCCGGCCCCACCTCGGACAACTCGCCGACCGCCGCGGGCGCAAACGCCTCATGCTCATCGGCACCGGCTTTTTCGCTCTGCTCTTTCCCCTCTACGGTCTCCTTCAGAACGTCGAACTCCTATACATCCTCCGTATCGCCCACGGCTTCGCCCACGCTTCCTTCCTGGCCGCCTCGGCCGCCTACATCGCCGACCTGGCGCCCGCCAGGCGGCGGGGCGAAGTTATCGGCATATACGGCACCGCCAGCGTCGTCGCCATGGCGATATTCCCCGCCATCGGCATCGACATCATCAAGTATACGCAAAGCTTCACCGTCCTATTTGCCTGCTCGGCCGCAACGGCGGCGGCAGCCTTCCTGGCCGTCGCGGCCGCGGACGAAATAAGCGCCCACGACGGCGGCAAAAAAACTGTCAGCCTGCTGGCCGTCGGCCGGCGGCGGGCCGTCATCGTGCCGTCCCTGGCCCTATTCGCCGGCGCCGCCGCCTACGGCACCGTCATCGCCTTTCTGCCCGTCTTCGCCCCCCAGCGCGGCCTGCTCGACTTCGGCATCTTCTTCACCGCCTACGCCGCCGCCACCCTCGCCAGCCGCATCTTCGCCGGCAAACTCTCCGACCGCTGGGGCCGTCGCCGCGTCGTCCTGCCCTTCATGGCCCTCCTGGCCGTCGGCGTCTTCCTGCTGCCCTTCCTCGACAGCCTCTTCCTCCTCGTCTTCATCGGCCTGGCCTTCGGCTTCGGCTTCGGCGCCTTCATGCCCACCCTCAACGCCCTCGTTGTCGACAAAACGCCGCCAGCCGAGCGGGGCAGCGCCCTCGGCTTCTTCACCTCCTTCATGGACATGGGCATCGCCGCCGGTTCGGTATTGCTCGGCCAGGTGGGGGAGAGGGCGGGGTTCGGCGCAATGTTCGTAACAGCAGGTTTTATCTTGGTGGCGGGGATTATTCTTTTCGCCATATACACTGAAAATGATAATCCTGCAGAGGCAGGACGTTGATGACCCCCATCTGCGTTGTTGTTCCTGCGGGCGCTCGCTTGCCGTACTTCCGTGTACTGTCTGCGCTCGCGTCCTCGGAGCCGCCTAGCATCTGGGGGCCCTGAACGCCCTGCGCACAATTCAGAGAACGATGGAGTTCGTATGAATAATGACATTCGTGGCAGATTCGCCCCATCTCCCTCAGGACAAATGCACCTCGGCAACATCTGGACGGCCCTGCTCGCCTGGCTCCAGGTCCGCAGCCTCGGCGGCGCCGTCGTCCTCAGGGTCGAAGACCTCGACCCCGACCGCTGCCGCCCCGAGTACACCGCCCGGATAATCGCCGACCTCGCCTGGCTTGGCCTCGACTGGGACGAAGGCCCCGACATCGGCGGCCCCTATGGCCCTTACCGCCAGGACGAGCGCCGCCACCTCTACGCCGCAGCCCTCGAAAGCCTCGCCGCCCGCGGCCTCGTCTACCCCTGCTACTGCACCCGTGCCGAGATCCGCGCCGCCGCCTCCGCCCCCCATGCCGGCGATGCGGACGCGGAAGGCGCCTATCCCGGTACCTGCCGCCGCTACCTCGGCGGGGCGGACGCGCCCCCGGACGGTCGCCGTCCGGCCCTGCGGCTCGTCGTCCCCGACGAAACAGTCGCTTTCACCGACGGCCTCAACGGCCTCGTCGCCCAGAACCTTGCCGCGTCCTGCGGCGACTTCATCGTCCGCCGCGCCGACGGCGTCCACGCCTACCAGCTCGCCGTCGTCGTCGACGACGCCGCCATGCGCATAACCCACGTCCTGCGCGGCGACGACCTTCTGTCCTCCACCCCCCGCCAGCTCTACCTCTACCGCCTCCTCGGCCACACGCCGCCCGTCTTCGCCCACGTCCCGCTCCTCTTAAGCCCCGACGGCCACCGCCTCTCCAAGCGCCAGCAGGACCTCGCCCTCAGCTCCCTGCGGGAACGCGGCGTCACCGCCCCGGAGATAATCGGCCTCCTCGCCCACCGTGCCGGCCTTATACCCGATTATCGGCCCACAGCCCCCCGCGACCTCGTCGCCGCCTTCTCCCTCGCCAAACTGCCCCGAGGACCGGTTATCATCGAAAACGACATTTTCACATAAAAAGACCCCGATGCCTGTTGGCATCGGAGGCTCACGCAAAAATTTTACCTGTAGCGCCGCGCGCCCCAGAACTCCGCGCCGTAAACACCCGCGGTGAAATCGTCCTCGCGGATCGCCGACCGGCTGTTGGGGGCGTGGATCATCGTCGTCCCGCCGGCGAACACCCCCACATGGTGGATATCGCCCTGGCCGCCCGGGCCGGCGAAAAACAGCAGATCGCCCGGCAGCAGCCCGCCGGCGTCCACCGCCGTCCCGCCCGCCGCCTGCTCGTCGGCGTCGCGGGGGATGGCCACCCCCTGAGACTGGTACAGCCGCAGCGCGAACCCCGAACAGTCGAATCCCCACGCCGCCGTTCCGCCCCACACGTAGCGCACGCCGGCGAACATCCTGGCCTCCGCCGTCAGCCTCGCCCCGTCGAACGGAGCGGGGGAGAGGGGGGCCGCCGCAGAGCCGGCGATGTAGCCCACAGCCCCGTCCGGCCGGCGCACCTTCAGCCTCGCGCCCTCCGCCGCCAGCAGCGGCAGGCGCGTCTGCCAGCTCAGCTCCGCCAGCGCCTCACACCCCGCCGCGTCGGCGCATAGTGTCGCCCGCGGCGCCGTCACCACCGCCAGCGGCAGAGCGGCCATTTCCGCCTGAAAAATCCCGTTATCGCTCACCTGGACGGCCGGCAGCCAGCCAGGGTAGCCGCGTCCGTCGCGGCCCGTCGCCTGCTCCGCCGCCGCCACGCGCAGCCACCCGCCCGCGCGGTCCAGCACAACAACCCGTTCCCCGTACAACAGCTGCGACTCCACCTTGCCCACCAGCCACAGCCGCATCTCCTCGTCCATGCCGTCCGCCCACGCCGCCGGCTCGGTCGCCGCCCCCAGCATAAGCCGGTCGTGGTCCCGTTTCGGCCCCGGCTCACACCACAGCATCGCCGCCGCCACATTGACAGCCGCAAAATATTCGCTCATACAGCAGTCCTCCGGAAATCACTCTGGTATATTACTATGAAACCAATCGTAAACGGTGCGCGACAACCGGGCGATCACCCCCCGGCCGCGCTCCTCGTCCGGCAGGTCGTCGCTCATCACCGCCAGCACATAATCGCGCTTTTCGCCGTAAACGATGCCGGCGTCGTGCTCCGCTCCCTCCAGCTCCCCCGACTTGCACGCCACCCGCGACGCGGCGGGGAGGAGGAGGGGCAGCTTGCAGCGGTCCTCCTGGCGGAGCAGGATGGCCACCATCGCCTCGTCAGCCGCGGGCGACACGCACTCGCACCGGTACAACCTCGCCAGCACCGCCGCCACCTCGGCCGGCGTCGTATAATTCTCCCGCCCGTCCGCCGCCGCCGCGAAATCCATCATCTTGCGGCGCAGCGCCGTGTCACGGCAGCCCAGCGCCGCCGCCAGCGCGTTCACGCTTTCCATCCCCAGGCGGTCGATCACCATATTCGTCGCCGTATTGTCGCTCTCGACGATCATCACCTCGAGCAGCTGGCGCCACGTCCGCACCGTTCCCGGCGCGGCGAACTCCAGCTGTCCGGCGCCGCCGACGATTGCCGCCGCCGGGACCGCCACCGCCTCCTCCAGGTCGAGCTCGCCCCGGCCGGCGCGGCGGAACGCCTCGGCCAGGATAAAAATCTTTATCAGGCTCGCCGACCGCAGCCGCCGGTTGTTCAGCAGCCAACGCCGGCCGCTCGCCGGTTCGATCGCCGCCGCTGAATACACGCCCGGCTCGCCGGCCACCGCCGCCGCCATAGCCTCCTCCAGACCGGCCTCATACCGTTCTGTCAAACATATCACCCCGTTTTCCTATACGCTGTTTTTCGCCGCCGGCAGGCAAAACCCTTGCCCGTGGGTATTGTTTGGCGCCCGGAAGCGCAAATTATCCCTGACGGATACCGAAAGGAGACCGCCTTGACAAGGAAAAGCATCGCCCTCATCCTTATCGCCGCGGTGGCGGCCGGCGCCCTTCTGCCCGGTTGCGGCTGGTTCGGCGCCAAAAAAGACGCCAAACACCTGCGCTACGCCGTCGCCGCCGAGCCCGAAACCCTCGACCCCCGCAAATCCACCAGCATCCCGGCCGGCATCGTCGCCGCTCAGCTGTTCGAAGGCCTCACCGCCCTCGACGCCTCCGGCACCCCTGTGCCGGCCGCCGCCGAGCGGTGGGAAATATCTGCCGACGGTCTCGTCTACACCTTCCACCTCCGCAAGGGCGCGAAATGGTCGAACGGCGAGCCGGTAACCGCCGCCGATTTCGAATTCGCCTGGAAATCCACCCTCAGCCCCGAATTCGCCTCCAGCTACGCCTACCAGTTATTCTACCTCAAAAACGGCCGCGCCTATAACGAAAATAAAGCAGCCGCCGACTCGGTCGGCGTCAAAGCCCGGGGCGACGACATCCTCGAAGTCACCCTCGAAAGGCCCACCCCCTTCTTTCTCTCCCTCGCCGCCTTCCGCACCTACTACCCTGTCAACCGCAACGCCGCCGCCAACGAACGCTGGGCCGCCGACACAAAAACCTTCGTCGGCAACGGCCCTTTCCGGCTGACCAACTGGGTCCACGACAACAAGATGGAGCTCGTCAGGAACGAGCACTACTGGGACGCCGGCAAAGTCCGCATGGCCAGGGTCGACATCATCCTCATCGACTCGGCCGCCACCCGGCTCGTCATGTTCGAAAATAAGCAGCTCGACATGGCCGACAACCCGCCGATCAGCGAAATCCCCCGCCTCCAGAAGGAAGGAAGGCTCAAAATATTCCCCTTCCTCGGTGTCAGTTACTTCCCCTTCAACGTCAAAAAGGCCCCCTTCGACGACGTCAGGGTCCGCAAAGCTTTCACCCTTGCCCTCGCCCGCCGCACCCTCGTCGACCAGGTGGCCCGCGGCGGCCAGACGCCCGCCCTCGCCTTCGTGCCCCCCGGCGTCGTCGACGCCGCCGGCAGCGACTTCCGCGCCAAAGGCGGCTCATACTTCGCCGACAACGATATCTCCGCCGCCCAAAAACTCCTCGCCGAGGCCGGCTACCCGGGAGGGAAAGGCCTGCCGCCCGTCACCCTCCTCTACAACACCGGCGAAAGCAACAAACTGATCGCCGAAGCCGTCCAGGAAATGTGGAAGCGCTCCCTCGGCGTCACCGTCCAGCTCAGCAACCAGGAACTCAAAGTATTCTACGACAACCTCGACAAACACAACTTCCAGCTCGCCATCGACAGCTGGATCGGCGACTACGTCGACCCCACCACCTTCCTGGAACTGTTCGAAACCGGCAACGGCAACAACAGCCCCGGCTACTCCAGCCCGGTCTACGACCGTCACCTCGCCGCCGCCCGTCAGTCCTCGGACCCCGTGTCGCGCGCCGCCTCCCTCCACGCCGCCGAAAAAATAATTATGGACGAAGCCGTCGTCTGCCCCCTGTTCTTCAGCACCAACCCCGTCATGATCCGCCCCGCCGTCAAAGACCATGTCCGCACTAGCATCGGCATCGTCTACCTGAAACAAGCCTACATAGAATAACCCGCCCTTTTTGTCCATCATTGACCTTTATGCCATCCTGGCAATATAATGAAAATGGAGCTAAATCTGAATCAGGAGGACCTCATGACCGACATCGAAAAGACCCTCGACCTCAAAACCTGGGCGGTGGTCGGCGCCAACAACAACAAAGACAAGTTCGGCTACAAAATATTCAAATTCATGGACGGCACCGGCCAGTTCAAAGTCTACCCCGTCAACCCCGGCCTGGACGAAGTCATGGGCCATAAGTGCTATCCCGGCCTCAAGGACCTGCCGGTAAAACCCGACGTCGTCGACGTAGTCGTACCGCCGAAAGTCGGCGAACAGATAATGCGCGACTGCGCCGAAGCCGGCATAAAGTACGTATGGCTCCAGCCCGGCGCCGACGCGCCGGCGGTCGCCAAACTCGGCGAAGACCTCGGCCTGACTGTCATAAAGGCCTGCATCATGGCCGAATGCCGCAAACGCGGCATCATGGAATGACCGGGCGAAACCCAAATACAAAGGAGAGATGAAAATGGCCAACGCTCAGGATGTCAACGAAGTGAACTTCCAAGAAGAAGTGCTCGACGCGGCCGTCCCCGTACTAGCCGATTTCTGGGCCCCGTGGTGCGGCTACTGCCAGCGTCTTTCCCCCATTCTCGACGAACTCGCCGGCGAGGCCGGCGGCCAGTTCAAGATCGTCAAGATCAACGTCGACCAGAACCGCTCCCTGGCGCAGAAATACGGCGTCATGAGCCTGCCCACCATGATCCTCTTCAAAGAAGGCGAACAGGCCGAGAAAATCGTCGGTTTCCTGCCGAAGGCCAACCTCGCCGACCGCATCAAGCCCCACCTGTAAAATCTTTCACTCACCGCGCGCCTTACAAGGTTCGCGGTTTTTCTTTTTCATAATCCCCCCGCCTCGCGAATAGGAGATACCATTACAGGCAAGAAGGGCGGGGGAGAGGCATGCAGCGCAGCATCATCCTGGTCGGGGCCCCGAATGTTGGTAAAAGCGTCATTTTCAACAACCTCACCGGCAAATACGTCAACGTATCCAACTACCCAGGCACCACCGTCGAAGTCGCCCGCGGTTACGCCCGCATCGGCGGCGTGCCGTGCGAAATCGTCGACACCCCAGGCATCTACTCCCTCGCCACCGTTACCGACGAAGAACGCGTCACCCGCGAATTCCTCCTTGCCGGGCAGCCCGACCTCGTCGTCCACGTCGCCGACGCCAAAAACCTCGCCCGTTCGCTGCCCTTCACCCTCTCCCTCATCGACGCCGGCCTGCCTGTCGTCCTCGTCCTCAACCTCATCGACGAAGCCGCCGCCGCCGGGCTCGCCTTCGACACCGCCGGCCTCGCCGACCTCCTCGGCATCCCCGTCGTCGCCACCGCCGCCGTCAGAAAAATCGGCCTCGACCGCCTCCGCTCCGTCATAGCCGCCCCCCGGCCGCGGCCGCAGCCGCCCTTCCTCCTCAGCCCGGATCTCGAAGCCGCCGCCGCGGCCGTCGTCGACCGGCTCGGCGCCCGCCGCCCCGCCGCCCGCATCCTTGCCCTCCTCCTCCTCGCCGGCGACCCGGCCAGCCACGCCCTCCTCAAAAACGACCCCGCCTACGCGGGCATCGCCGCCGCCGCCCAAGCCGCCGTCGCCCGCAGCCCCCAGCCCCTCGCCCTGCGTATCGCCGCCGAACGCCAGGTTCAGGCCGACCGCCTTGCCGCGGCGGCCACCCGCCACGGCCCGGCCGGCCGGCGCCGGCTGGCCGGCTTCCTCGACCGGCTCACCCGCCATCCCCTCACCGGCATCCCCATCCTCGCCCTCGTCCTCTACTGGGGGCTCTACAAATTCGTCGGCGGCTTCGGCGCCGACGTCCTCGTCGACTACATCGACGAAAATGTCTTCACCCGCGTCATCACCCCCGCCGTCGACTACGCCTGTCGGCAGTGGGTGCCCTGGGAATGGCTCCGGTCCCTCCTCGCCGGCGACTACGGCCTCTTCACCCTCGGCCTCCGCTACGCCGTCGCCATCGTCCTGCCCATCGTCGGCACATTCTTTCTCGCCTTCGCCCTTCTCGAAGACTGTGGCTACCTGCCTCGCCTCGCCATGCTCGTCGACGGCCTCTTCAAACAATTCGGCCTCAACGGCCGGGCCGTCATCCCCGTCACTCTCGGGCTCGGCTGCGGCACGATGGCCGTCTTCGTCGTCCGCACCCTCGAAACCAGGCGCGAGCGCATCCTCGCCACCTTCCTGCTGTCGCTTACCATCCCCTGCTCCGCCCAGCTCGGCGTCGTCCTCGCCATCCTCGCCGGCGACGGCCGGTCCGTCGCCCTGTGGGCAGCCTTCATCCTCGCCGTCTTCATCCTCGCCGGCTGGCTCACCGCCCGTCTCCTGCCCGGCGAACGCAGCCCCTTCTACATCGAACTCCCTCCCCTCAGGCTCCCCGACCCCGCCAACGTCATCCACAAAGCCTACACCCGCATGATCTGGTACTTCGTGGAAATAATTCCCGTCTTCTTCCTCGCCAGCTTTCTCCTCTGGCTTGGTGACCGCAGCGGCCTGCTGACATATATTATAAAAGCGGTGGAGCCCCTGATGGCCGGTCTCGGCCTCCCGGCCGCCACCGCCCAGATATTCCTGCTGGGCTTCTTCCGCCGCGACTACGGCACCGCCGGCCTCTACGACATGGCTGCCGCCGGCCTCCTCGACTCCCGCCAGCTCCTCGTCGCCGCCGTCGCCCTCACCCTCTTCGTCCCCTGCCTCGCCCAGTTCATGGTTATCGTCAAAGAGCGCGGCCCTGTCGCCGCCGCCGTCATGACGCTCATCATCGCCGCCGTCGCCATGGCGGCCGCCTGGGTGGCGAACCTCATAGCACCCTTATTCATCTGACCGGAAAGAAGGGAGTAAATGGAGGAGATACCGCTCACCCGCCTGCGCCCCGGCGAAAAAGCGCTCGTCGCCGTCCTGCCGGCCGCCCGCCGGGACCTGGCCAGGCTGCTTGCCTTCGGCATCCTGCCCGGCACCGAAATCTCGATCCTCCAAACCTTCCCCGTATATGTACTCGCGGTTGGGCATACCATCCTGGCGATCGACAAAGAGATCGCCGCCAGCATCAAAATCGGCCGTCCATAAAAATCCCTCCTGACATCTATTGCCGCCTTGCGTCTCTCATCACTGTCGGCTATAATGAAATCATCACAACGGGCGGAAAAGGAGCAGAAATGCGCTAAACAATTCTTTTTAGCAATTTCGGAAAGCATAAAAAACAACCAGGCCTTCATCCTGGATGTTTTGCATGCTTATCTGCGATTCTAAAGGGGATTGGCTGTAGGCGCGTTTTTTTACGCCCGTTTGTCTATAGCCCGTCCTCTCCGCGAAGGAGGGGTTTTTTTGTTGCTCGAACTCGAAGATGTCGTCAAATACGTGAACGACCGTCGTCTCCTTAAAATAGACAACCTGAAAATCAACAAGGGTGATAAGATCGGGGTCGTAGGCCGCAACGGCGTCGGCAAATCCACCTTGCTGGCGATACTGGCCGGCGAAGGACAGCCCGATGAAGGCCGCATCCGCAGAAACTGCCCGTTCTCCTCGATCTCCCAGCTCGGTCCTCCCATTCCCGGGCGAACGATAGACCCGCTCGCCGCCAGCGAATTCGCCGTCGCCGCCATCAACACCGGACACATGAGCGGCGGCGAACAGACCCGCTTAAAAATCGCCGCCGCACTGAGCGAGGAAGCCCCGCTCCTCCTGGCCGACGAGCCAGCGGCCAACCTCGACATAAAAGGACGGGAGCTCCTCGAGGCCAAACTGCGCGGCTTCCGAGGCACGCTCGTCCTCGTATCCCACGACCGCCTGCTCCTCGACGCGGTATGCGACACCATCTGGGAAATAGAAAATGGCGTCCTGCAGGTATACCGGGGCAACTACACCGCTTACCTCGGGCAAAAGGAGAATGCCAGGAAGCACCACGAACGGGAATACGAGCAATACACCGACAAAAAAAAGCAGCTGCAAGCCGCGATCGCCGACCGCAAATCCCGCTCGGCCGCCACGCGAAAAACCCCCGCCAGGATGGGCAACTCCGAAGCCCGGCTGCACAAAATGGGCAATCAAAAAGCGAAGGCCAACCTCGACAAAGCCGTCAAAGCCATGGAGTCGCGGCTCGAAAAGCTGCCTGTCGTCGAAAAACCGCAAACCGGCCCGGCGATAGCGTTCCCCTTCGGTACCACCTGCGACCTGCCCGGCAAAATCGCCGTCCGCGGCGAGGGGCTCGATAAGCGTTTCGGCACCCGGATCATATTCAACAAGGCTGAATTCACCCTCCCGGTCGGCCAGAAAGTCGCGCTCTGCGGCGACAACGGCTGCGGCAAAAGCACCCTCCTCAACATGATCGTCGGCCGCGAGGCGCGGATCAGTGTGGCTCCCCAGGCCCGCATCGGCTACTTCGCCCAGGTGATGGGCGGTCTCGACCCCGCAAAAACGCTGCTCGCCAACGTAATGGCCGGCAGCGTGCACGACGAGGCCACCGTGCGCAACTTGCTCGCCAGGCTGCTGTTCCGCCGCGAGGACGTATTCAAACCGGCGGGAGTACTCAGCGGCGGCGAACGGACGAGGGTAAGCCTGGCCAAGATCATCGTCAGCGACGCCAACGTCCTGCTGCTCGACGAACCGACCAACTACCTCGACCTGTCCTCGCTGGAGGCTTTCGAGCAAGTCCTGGCCGGTTACGGGGGAACGGTACTGTTCGTCTCCCACGACCGGCGGTTCATCGACAGAGTGGCGACCCGCCTGCTATTCATCGACGCCGGCAAACTCCGTCCCTTCGCCGGCAGCTACCGCCAATACCTCGACAGGCAGCAGGCCCCGCCCCCCGATGCGGCAAATGTGAGCCAAATCGTCCGCGACCACCGCCTCGCGGAAATACTCGCCAGGCTGTCGGTAACCCGGGACAAGGACGAGGCCGGCAGGCTGGACAGGGAATACCGGCAACTGCTGGCGCAGACAAAGGCATAAACAGGCAAACAAAAAAAAACAGGGTTAAGCACCCTGTTTTTTCGTCAGCCTTATCAGCTGCCGCAGCCGCAGCATCCGCCGCTGCAGCCTGCTTCGCCGAGAGCCTTGTTCAGGTCGGCGATCAGCGCTTCCACGTCGATGCCGTGGGCGGTCGCACCCTGTTCGATATTCTCGAAGCGGGCGGCGGCGCAGCCCAGGCAGCCCATACCGTAGTTGCGGAAAACCTCCACGGTTTTCGGGTATTTCTGGACCACCTCGACGATGCTCATGCTTTTGTCAATGACCATCGATTGTTCCTCCTTTCGGGACAAGTTTGGCAACGCAAAGACATTATACCACAAAAGGAAGAAAATTTCATAGCGAGAAAATGAAGAGAGCCCGTAATGATCTACGCTACAGCCGATGCTGATCACTACATACCTATACGCAACCTTTCGGCTACGCACAAGCATTACACAACCAACACCGACCTTTGCTCGACTGCCAAAGATACCTACGAAACCTGCCGCAGTCTCCCGACAACGGCAGACCCCTGCAAGATTCCCGGAAGATCTACGGAACCCTTGGCAGTCTTAGCTCGACCGCTGCACATCCCTTTTGACCACACGACAACAGTTGGGCTGCCGTACAGCCTTACAAGACACACAGCGATCTGCCCGCCGACTGATGCCAAGCCCGACAGACCTGACACCAATCTTTGGCCGACCGATACCGAACCCGGCGCAGGATCCGATACCGATCTTGGCTCGACCATTACGAACCCTCGCTGTTATTATGGCCTTGATGCACACAATTATACGGCGAAAACGCTAGTAATTTTTTTGGACAGGAGGTAAAATTACACTATCGGAAAAATGGACCGCCCCCGTTAGGACACCGGCCGACACGAAGGTGACATGAAGAAATGGGCAAAATCGCATTCGCGCTGGGACCACTGCATTTTTACTGGTACGGACTGATCATCGCCGCCGCAATTATCGCCGCTTCTCTCCTTGCCCTGTGGCGGGCCAGGCGGCTGTCCCTGCCGGCCGCGACCGTCTTCGACATTCTCCTCTGGAGCGTGCCGGCCGGCGTAGTCGGCGCCCGCGCCTATTACGTCGCCGCCAACTGGCACATTTACCGGGACAACCCGCTCGACGCTCTCCGCCTCTGGCAGGGCGGGCTTGCTGTCCACGGCGCCCTGCTCGCCTTCATCATCGTCCTCTTTCTTTACGCCCGGTGGCGGCGCATCCGCTTCTGGACGTGGGCCGACCTCGCCGCCCCCGCCCTCGCCGGCGGACAGGCTGTCGGCCAATGGGCCAACTTCTTCAACCAGGAAGCCTTCGGCCACCCAACCGGTCTTCCCTGGGGCATCTACATCGACTACGCCCTCCGGCCGGCGGGCTTCGACCAGTTCGACTACTTCCATCCCGTATTCCTGTACGAATCGGCCTGGAACCTGCTCCTCCTGCTAGCGCTCCTCGCCGCCGGCAGGGCTCTCAGGAGCCTCCCGGCCGGCGCCCTCTTCCTCACATACATCATCCTCTACGCGGCCGGGCACTACTACTTCGCCGGCCTGCGCCTCGACGGCGAAACCGTCTGCGGCGTCAGCCTCGCCCGCCTTTTCAGCATCCTGGCCGCCGCCCTCGGCCTGCTGCTTTGCGGCCGCCGTCCCCCGGCAGAGGAACAATAAGGAGGTACCAACCTTGCCCCTCGAACGCGTCAAAAACTTTCTCAGCCAATTTCCCGACCTGAAGATTATCCTCTTCGACAGCAGCACCCACACCTCCGAGCTGGCCGCCCAGGCCCTCGGCGTCACCCCCGCCCAGATAGCCAAAACGCTCTGCTTCCTAGCCGACGGCCGGCCGGTGCTCCTGACCACCTGCGGCGACAAAAAAACCGATACAAAAGCCCTTGCCCGCGAACTCGGCGCCAGAAAAATCCGCTTCGCCGACGCCGAAACAGTCCAGAACGAAACCGGCTTCCCGCCGGGCGGCGTTTCCCCCGTCGGCATCCTCCCCGGCGTACCCCTCTACCTCGACCGCAGCCTGTGGGACTTCGACATCGTCTACGCAGCCGCGGGGACGGCCAATTCGGCCCTGCCCGTCAGCCCTGACAGATTAAAGGAAATTACCGGGGCTCAAGTCATAGACGTGTGTAAATAATTTGGTTTATACGAATTCGTTAAAAAGCTCCAGATACAAGGCGCACCGAGGACGTGCAGCGACGCGTACTCGGGCGTACGCTAGCAAGCGCCCGCAGGAGCAACGCCGTAGATGGATTTTTTAACGAATTCCATTGTTTTCGAGATGAAACTTGGGAGAGGAAGGAGAGGCATGTACACCAGCTACTTCAAAAACCGCACAGCCCTGGCGTGCCTGGCCGCCCTACTCCTCCTCGTCCTCCTCGCCTCATCTCTCGCCGGCACCAGCGCCGTCGCCGGCCGCCAGCACCTGCCGCTCGAAATCACCGACGTCTCTGTCCTCAACTACCACAAGATCGACACCGTCGACCACGGCCTGTCGCTCACCCCCGCCGAATTCGAAGACCAGATCCGCCATCTCGCCGAAAACGGCTACAACTCCATCACCCCCGACCAACTCATGGGCTACCTCAAATACGGCCGCGCCCTGCCCGCCAAGCCCGTCCTCATCACCTTCGACGACGGGTACGCCGACAACTACGCCAACGCATACCCCATCCTCAGGAAATACGGCTTCACCGCCACCATCTTCCTCATCACCGGCTTCATCGGCGCCGACGACCGCTACATGACCTGGGACCAGGTGCGGGAAATGCACAAAAACGGCTTCGTCTTCGGCTCCCACACCGTCAGCCACCAGCCACTCACCGAACTCAGGCCCGCGGAAGCAGCCGCCGACCTCGCCGCATCGGCCGCCGAACTCGAGCGCCACCTCGGCGTCAAACCCCGTTACTTCGTCTATCCCACCGGCGCCTACACCCTCAGGATCGAAGAACTCGTCCGCCAGGCGGGCTACCGGGCGGCCTTCACCACCCGCTTCGGCCAGGTCGGCTTAGAGAGCGACCCCTACGCCCTCGAGCGCATCCCCATCTACCACAGCGGCAAAACCTTCCGCAGCTTCTACTGCCGGCTGACCGCGGCCCCGCTCCTGGAACGGCTAAGCATCTTCAAGAACTGACGGCCGCCCACCAGCGCCCAGCTGCGGCGTTGGTCCTCAGAGCGCTTGCTTGCGTACATACGAGTACGCGGCGCGGCGCGCTCGCACCCTTTCGGGTATAAGCGATCACATCAACGCTAAAGCGTTGTGTGTCTGCTTATCCGGTCCGCCTTGCATCTGGGCACCTTCTGAACGGCCTTTGCGTCAAAATGTATAAAACCCGCTGCCGGTAGGCAACGGGTTCTTCTCATTTGTCCCTAGAAATCGTTCTTCGCCGCGGCCGCCGGCTTGCCTTCAGCCTTGAAAAGCGCCGCCACATCCGCGTAGCGCAGCCACATGCCGAACCCCGGCACCGGCGCGCTCTGCCGTTCGATCGACAGCGTGATCCGGTATTTGCCCGGCCAGAACCAGTACAGCTTAGTGTCCAAATACTTGCCTGTCTCCGTATCCGCCGGGCCGTAGCGTGCCGCCATCCCCTTGCGGGTCAGCTCCAGCATCTCCATCACTTGGTCTACCTGGGCCTCGGGCGCCGAGACATGAGCCGCCACAGAGTACAGCCTGTCTTCGTTGAACCAGAAAAAAATCCAGTGCAATCTGTCGTTGAACGGGCCCCAGTATTGCTGGACGTTGCGCGCGCCCTCCTTCCAGGCGTACCGCAGAGAGGTATTCGGCCGCGCCAGCATGACCTTCTTCACCTCGTCCTGCGTCGCCCCCCAGGGAATGCCCAGCACCTTGTCGAGGTTCGGCCGTGTCACCGGCACGCCGTCCTTCCACTGCCCCTCGTAGATCACCTTGCCGTTCGCTTCCTTATAAACACCCTGTCCGTCCTGGAGGCCGTTTCTGAACTCGCCCTCGTAGACGCGGCCGTTCCGCGCGGCCCACTTGTAAATACCCTTGCCGTCGGCGCGCCCGTCGGTGTAATTGCCGTCGAAGGTATCGCCGTTCGACCACTTGCCGCGGACCCTGCCGTTCAGCTTTCCGGCCGTCATCTCGGCCTCCAGCTGCCCGGTAGAGGTTTCGCCGGTAAGCGTATTTGTCGTCGCGATCACCAGCGTTCCCTTACCCTCGGCCTTGCCGTCCGCCACCGGACCCGACCAGCTCGCCGACGTCAGCGTCATAGACGACGAATCCCAGCCGATCTTCGCCCCCGTCCTCGGGTCGGTCACCCACGACTCCGCCGCCAGCGCCGTCCCGGCAGAAGCCAGCGTAGCCACAATCGCCAATATCACCGTCAAAAACCGCGCTTTCCGCACAAAAATCCCTCCGCCAACAGTTTCTATCCGTACTGCTAATACTCCGACTTCACGCTCGCCGGGGCCGACTTCTCCTCATACTTCAGGTAGCCGCCAGCCTCCATATAAATCAGCCGCAGCCCGAAAACCGGCGGATTCGCGTTGGCCAGCCTGTCCACCAGCACGCGGATCGCGTACTTCGTCGGCCAATACCAGCAAAGCACCGTATCCATATACTTGCCCTTCTCCTCGTCGGGGGGGCCGTATCGTTCCGTCAGGCCCTTGCGCACCGCCTCGAACTTGGCCATCGCCTCGTCCAGTTTGGCCTCGGGCACCAGTCGCGTGATCTCTACCAGAAAAAGCCTGCCGTCGATGAAATAGGCCGTTATCCAGTGATCCTCATTATTGAACGGGCCCCAGAAGCGCTGCACCGTCGCGTTATCCTCCTTGCCGGACCACTGCAGCGAAGTCTTCGGCCGCGCCAGCATCGCCTTCTTCACCTCATCCTCGGTCGCTCCCCAGGGGATGCCCAGCACCTTATCGAGCAGCGGCCTCGTCACCGGCGCGCCGTCCTTCCACTCCCCCTCGTAGATCACCTTGCCGTTGGCCTCCTTATACACGCCGTGGCCGTTCGGCAGGCTGTTGCTGTAATCGCCCTCATAAACGCGGCCGCCGCGGGACGCGTACTTCATGAAGCCCCGGCCTTCGCCGACGCCGTTCATAAAATTCACCTCGAACGTATCGCCGTCCGACCACTTGCCGCTCGCCTTGCCGTTCAGCAGGCCGGCGTGCATCTCGCCCTGCACCTGGATGGTATAGACCGTTTTGCCGGCGCGGACGGTCGCGACCAGCGTCCCGCTGCCCTCCGCCTTGCCGTCCGCCACCGGGCCGGACCAACTCGCCGCCGTGAGCACGTAAAAAGGATGGACAAAGCCCACCTTCGCCCCCGTCTTCGGGTCGGTCGCCCACGACTCCGCCGCCAGCGCCGTTCCCGCCAGCGCGCACAACACCGTGGCCACCGTCAAAAACATCATCAGCCGCTTCGTAAGCATCGTCATTACCTCCAGCGAATATTACGATAATTTCCCCTTCTTCATGTTTTCGCCAAAATCCTGCAAAACACGGCATCCGCGCCCCCGGTCCGAAAAGGAAGGCGCCGCCCGCGCGCAGAATACTAACCACAAGATAATAATAGGGGAGAGGGGAGACCGCCATGCCCTTGCACCTCCGCCGGCCGCTTCTGGCCTTGCTTTCCGCCCTGCTCATCCTTGCCGCCGCCGTGCCCGCCCTCGCCGCCGAGCGGTCGTGGGTCAAAGTCACCTACGACCCAGGCGCGCCCCAACAGCTCCGCGACAACGTCGAAGCCAGCCTCGACACCGTCGCCGACCTGCTGACAGAATACCGCATCTACCTCACCCGCCCCATCACCGTCATCGTCTCCGCCGACCACGCAGGCTATGTCAGCATCCTGACGAGCTACGGCTACACCCGCGAGAAAGCCGAGCAGACCGCCAAACAAAGCGCCGGCGTCAGCCTTGGCCAACGGCCGGTCATCATCCTCAAAGGCAGCGACGCCTTGAGGCGCGATCGCCAGGAAGTATACCGCGTCCTCCCCCACGAACTCTTCCACCAGGTCCAGAGTCAATGGGGCAAGCTCGGCACCGTCAACTGGATGGTCGAAGCCGCTCCCGAACTTTTCCGCATCAAAGCCTCCGAAAAGGCCGGCTTCGCCCCCGCCGGCGTTTACCTGGCCATGGAAACGCTAAAAATCAGGCACGCCAAAGCCATCCCCAGCGCAGCCGAACTCGCCAGCAAAAACTACGCCGTCTTCAGCGGCCTAGCCGGCAAAGGCTACCCCGTCTACGCCATGTCCACCCTCATGCTCAGCAAGCTCGTCGAAGACGCCGGCTTCGACAAGGTCGTCTACTTCTACCAGCAGCTCCACCACGGCGCCGACCCCGACAAAGCCTTTCTAGCCACCTTCCGCGTGCCGATGGGGTGGTTTGCCAAAGATATGGATACCTACTTCGCCTCCTTACGTCAGTGAAAACTCGGCCGCTTATTAGCCCCCATCTGCTGTGTTGCTCCTCGGATGGCCCACTCGACGTACGCAACCAAGTACGCCGTCGAGGGCCATCCTCCGGTGCGCCTTGCATCTGGGGACTCCTAAGCGACCTCTGGCTTCAACTATTTGCGCGGCGCGCTCGCACCCTTTCGGGTATAAGCGATCACATCAACGCTAAAGCGTTGTGTGTCTGCTTATCCGGTGCGCCTTGCATCTGGGCACTTCTTAACGGCCTCTAGTTTGTACAAATCCGATCCGCGCATTATCTTCTACCACAACCCCTTGTGCCAGATAAGTGTCCCTCCGCAATCCTGCCAACCCCCGGAAAAGGACTTCCAACTCAAGTATTTCGAGCCTCCGTAGCCAATTTTCAAAAAAAATTAAAAAATATTTTCTGTCATAAATTGTCTGTCGAGGTGCATATATTGGGGCTGATCAACGGGTGACCACAATATCTTGTGCCTGATGCTTATTTGTTAAAGCCAAAGGCCGCAGACAAATAATAAAAGCAAAAAAATCCTTCAAAAATATGAAGGATTTTTTCAATTTGTCGAGAAAAAGTACATAAAAGTGGTGGATTGTGGTGTAAAGTGGTTGAAAAATCCACCGAGGTGGTGATGAGGCCATGTTCATGGGGGAATACCTCCATACCATCGACAACAAAGGGCGCCTCATTTTTCCGGCCAAGTTCCGCGAGGATCTTGGCGAAAAGTTCATTGCCACCAAAGGCCTCGACAACTGCCTGTTCGTATACAGCCCCGAAGAGTGGGCCATCCTAGAGAACAAGCTCAAGCAACTGCCACTCGCCAAACCCGAGGCCCGCGCCTTCGTCCGCTTCTTCTTCGCCGGCGCGGCCGAGCTCGAAGCCGACAAGCAGGGCAGGGTGCTCCTGCCCGCCAACCTCAGGGAACACGCCAAACTCGACAAAGACGTCGTCGTCATCGGCGTGTCGACCCGCATCGAAATATGGGGCAAAGAAGCTTGGGACGAGTATAACGCCAAAATTGGCCCCGAAGTCGCCACCATCGCCGAAAACCTGGTGGACCTCGGCATCTAGCCGGAGGCTGACATGGACTTTCAACACACTAGCGTTCTCCTCGCAGAAACGGTCGCCGCACTGGTCACCGACCCGGCCGGCATCTACGTGGACTGCACCCTGGGGGGCGGCGGGCATGCCGCAGCCGTCACCGGGCGCCTCGGTCCCGAGGCCTGGTTCATCGGCATCGACCAAGACCCGGCGGCGTTCAAGGCCGCCCAGACCCGGCTGCGGAACGCTTCCTGCCGGGTTACCGTCGTCCACAGCAACTTCGCCTCCCTTGGCGCCGTTCTCGACGACCTCGGCGTGCCGGCCGTCACCGGCATCCTCTTCGACCTCGGCGTCTCCTCACACCAGCTCGACGTCGCCGAACGCGGCTTCTCCTACATGCAGGACGGACCGCTCGACATGCGCATGAACCCCGCGGACACGCTCACCGCCCACGAAATCGTCAACACCTGGGACGAAAACCGTCTCACCAAGATAATCTTCGACTACGGCGAAGAACGCTGGGCGAAAAAGATCGCCCGCACCATCGTCGCCGAACGCGCCCACCGGCCCCTCGCCACCACCGGCGAGCTGGCGGAAACGATCAAAAAGGCCATCCCCGCCGCCGCCCGCCGCGAAGGGCCTCACCCCGCCAAACGGACCTTCCAGGCCATCCGCATCGCCGTCAACGACGAACTCGGCATCCTCCGCGCCGCACTCGAAACAGCCGCCCAGCGGCTTGCCCCCGGCGGCCGGTTATGCGTAATAACCTTCCATTCCCTCGAAGACCGCATCGCCAAACAGACCATCCAGGACCTGGCGAAAGGCTGTCTCTGCCCCAAGGACTTCCCCATGTGCGTCTGCGGCAACATCCCCAAAGTCAGGGCCCTCGGCAAGCCGGTCCCCCCATCGCCGGCCGAGCTTGAGGCCAACCCCCGCTCCCGCAGCGCCAAACTCAGGGTGGCGGAAAAGGTATAACCAGGGAAGATAATGTTCTAATCTCCAGGGAGGGCAAATACTATGTTAGTGAATCGCAAACAGGAGTGGGTGCAGCTGCCCGAACCCGAACGGGCCCCGCTCGCAGTAGTCGTAGCACAGCCACGGCCGTATCCGAGCCTCAGGAAGCAATTCCTGCAGCTCGTCGTGCTGGCCGCCGCCCTCGCCATGCTCATCACCGTCCACAGCTCCGTGATGGTGCACGCCGGCTACGATCTTGTCGAAATGAAAGCCCAAGCCGCCAAACTGGAAAAGGACAACGAACTTCTCCGCCTGGAGATCGCCAAGCTCAAATCGCCGCAGCGCATCCAGCAGATCGCCACCACCCAACTCGGCATGGTCACCCCGCAGAACACCTACTACGCGACCGCCGCCCCGTCCTCTTCCGGCACCGTCGCCGGCGGGAAAAGCGGCAAAGTGGTCGGCATGCTCACAATGAGCAAAGCGGAGGCGAGCAAAGGGCGCTAAACTCACCGATGGGGGGAGGAAGCGCGTGGTATCCGCATCGCACGTCACCATCCGCAAACGGGCAGCGGTGCTCTTTCTTTTTGTCGCTCTCGTCATGGTCGGCCTCGTAGGCCGCCTCGTCTACCTGCAGTCCTACCGGAGCCCATGGCTTGCGGAAAGCGCCACCGACCAACGGGTCAGGGAAATACCCGTCGAAGCGAGGCGCGGCGTCATCTACGACCGCCACGGCCGCGAACTGGCTGTCAGCGTCAGCAGCGAGTCGGTATACGCCATACCCGCGGAAATACGGAACCCCGAGGAAACAGCAGCCAGATTGGCTGCTATTTTGACATTGGACCGCGAAAAACTGGCCGCCAAACTCAAGCAGCGCCAGTCCTTCCTGTGGATCAAACGCAAGATCGATCCCGCCGCGGCCCTCGAAATTCGCAAACTAGGTCTTCCCGGCGTCGGTCTCACCCAGGAAAACCGCCGCCAGTACCCGCAGGGCCGCCTCGCCTCCCACATCCTCGGCTTCACCGGCATCGACAGCCAGGGCCTCGACGGCGTCGAACTCACCTTCGACAGTTACCTGCGCGGCCGTTCCGGCGCCGTCGTCGTCGAATACGACGCCCGCGGCCGCGAGATACCCCAGGCCACCCACCGGTTCGTGCCGCCAGTCTCCGGTCAGGACATCTACCTCACCATCGACACCGTCATCCAGCAGATCGTCGAACGCGAACTCGAAAAAGTCCTGCGCGACACCCAGGCCCAGCGGGTCAGCATAATCGCCATCGCCCCCGCCAGCGGCGAAATCCTCGCCCTCGCCAACAAGCCCGACTACGACCCCAACGACTTCGCGGCCTTCAGCCCCAAGCTCTGGCGCAACAACGCCGTCTCCAACGCCTACGAGCCGGGCTCCACCTTCAAGATAATCACCACCGCCGCCGCCCTCGGCGAAAAAGTCGTCCGCCCCGAAGACCGGTTCTTCGACCCCGGCGCCGTCGAGGTACAGGGCCGCCACATCCATTGTTGGCGCCACGGCGGCCACGGCAGCCAGAGCTTTGTCGAAGTCGTCAAAAACTCCTGCAACGTAGGCTTCGTCAACGTCGGCCTGCGCCTCGGCGCCGACGCCTTCTACCGCCACATCGCCGCCTTCGGCTTCAACAAGCCCACCGGCGTAGACCTTCCCGGCGAAGCCCGCGGCCTCATGGTCGACCATGCCAAAGTAAAACCCATCAACATCGCCACAATGGCCATCGGCCAGAGCATCGCCGTCACCCCCATCCAGCTCATCACCGCCGCCGCCGCCATCGCCAACGACGGCCAGCTCCTCAGACCCCAGATCGTACGGGAAGTGCGCGACAAAAGCGGCCGCGTCACCCGCGCCTTCGCTCCCGACCCGGTCGCCAGAGTGCTCGAGGCGCAAACAGCGCAAACCGTCAAAGGAATTTTGGAAAAAGTTGTTGAAGAAGGAACAGGCAGAAACGCTTTCATCGAAGGCTTCCGCATAGCCGGCAAAACCGGCACCGCCCAGAAAGTGGGGGAGAGGGGCTACGCCCAGGGGCGCTACGTCGCCTCCTTCGTAGGCTTCGCCCCCGCCGACAGCCCCCGCATCGCCCTCCTCGTCATCATCGACGAACCCGTCGGCCCTTACTACGGCGGCCTCATCGCCGCCCCCGTCTTCGGCGCCGTCATGCGCGACATCCTCCAATACCTCCAGATCGCCCCCCATGGAGGGCCGGCCGGCAAACACGACCAGGAAACCCACCTCTCCGTGCCGGCCGTCATCAACCTCCCCGTCGCCGACGCCGTCCGCGAACTGAAAGCCGCCGGTCTCGCCGCCCGGGTCGAGGAGGAAGGGGAGCGGGTCGCCGACCAGGTCCCAAAACCCTCAAGCCGCGTGCCCACAGGCGCCAGCGTCCTCCTCTACACCCAGACCCCCCGCTACGCCGCCGGCGAAATCACCATCCCCGACCTCACCGGCCTCGCCCCCCGCGAAGCGACCGCCCTCCTCGCCGAACTCGGCCTCCTCATCCAGCCGGAGGGAGGCGGCGGCCCGGCCGGCAGGCAGGATCCTCCCCCCGGCGACAAAGTCCCGGCCGGCAGTAAGGTAACGGTGCATTTCCAAGACCAGCCGGCTAATTTTGGTAATAGTGGTAATAATATAACAAGCCCCAATCCATAGCATAGGGCAGGCCGTTGATGACCTCGCAGGCTGTGTTGGTCCTGCGGGCGTTTGCTAGCGTACTTCCGTGTACGCGTCGCTGCACGTCCTCGGCCCGCCTTGCCTGCAAGGCCCTGAACGGCCTGCGCATAGTAAAAGATCCATAGATACCGGAGGCTATCATGAAAACCATCCAGCAGCTTGCCGCGCAACTGAAAGACGTACATATCACCGGCGACGCGAACCGGGAGATCACCTCCCTGGCCTACGACTCGCGGGCCGTCAAGCCCGGCGCCCTGTTCGTCGCCCTCGCCGGCTCCAAGGCCGACGGCCACGACTTCGTCGCCGCCGCCTGCCGCCATGGCGCGGCCGCCGTCCTCATCGACAGGGACGTCCCCGTGGAAAGCGGCGTCGTCGTCCTCAAAGTCCCCGACACCCGCGCCGCCATGCTCGCAATCACGCCGTACTTTTACGACTATCCCAGCCGCAAGCTCCGTCTCATCGGCGTCACCGGCACAAACGGCAAAACCACCACCACCCACCTCATCCGCGCCATCCTGCTAGCCGCCGGCCACCGCGTCGGCCTCATCGGCACCATCCACACCATCATCGGCGACAAAACCCTGCCTGTTAAAAATACCACCCCCGACGTCATCGACCTCCAGTCCCTGTTTGCCGACATGGTCGCCGCCGGCGTCACCCACGTCATCATGGAAGTCTCCTCCCACGCCATCGCCCTCGGCCGCATCGCCGGCAGCGAATTCGACGTCGGCGTCTACACCAACATCACCCGCGACCACCTCGACTTCCACCACACCTTCGAAAACTACATCGCCGCCAAGGCCGAGCTCTTCAGCCTCGTCTCGGCCCCCGGCGCGACGAAGAGCAATAAAGCCGCCGTCGTCAACACCGACGACCCGGCCGCCCCCGTCATGTTCGCCGCCTGCGGCTGCCGGCGGCTCGCCTACGGCGTCGAAAACCCCGCCGACCTCACCGCCGCCGACATCAGCGTAAAGGCCCGCGGCGCCTCCTTCACCGTCAAGGGCCCCTTCGGCGCCCTGCCGCTGAATCTTAAAATAACCGGCGTCTTCAACGTCTACAACGTCCTCGCCGCCGTCGGCGCCGCCCTCGTCGAAGGCCTCGGCCCGGCTGTCATCAAACAGGCCCTCGAAGAGTTTGCCAGCGTCCCCGGCCGCTTCGAACTCGTCGACGCCGGCCAGCCCTACACCGTCATCGTCGACTACGCTCACACCCCCGACGGCCTCGAGAACATCCTCCGCACCGCCCGCCAGTTCGCCACCCGCCGCATAATCGTCGTCTTTGGCTGCGGCGGCGACCGCGACCGCACAAAACGGCCCATCATGGGGCGTCTGGCCATGGACTACGGCGACATCGTCATCGCCACCTCCGACAACCCCCGCAGCGAAGACCCCGCCGCCATCCTCGCCGAAATCGAAGTCGGCCTCAAAGAAAAACAGACGGCCGCCAAAGGCTACGAAATAATCGCCGACCGCCGCGCCGCCATCGCCCGCGCGCTGCGCCTCGCCCAGCCGGACGACGTCGTCGTCATCGCCGGCAAAGGCCACGAAACCTACCAGGTCCTCAAAGACAAAACCATCGATTTCGACGACCGGGCTGTGGCCCGCGAGATCATCAAGGAGATGAACTGATGGCCGAATTCACCGTCAGCCAGGTCCTCGAAGCCACCGGCGGCGCCCTCACCGGCGTCGCCCCCCGCTCGGTGTTCAAAGGCGTATCCACCGACACCCGCACAATCAAGCGCGGCAACCTCTTCGTCGCCCTCAAGGGCGAAAACTTCGACGGCCACGACTTCCTCCTCAGGGCAGTCGAGAACGGTGCCGCCGGCGTCGTCGTCTCCAGCCGCGAAGCCTACGTCCCCGAGAAAACCGCGACCATCCTCGTCCCCGACACCCTTGCCGCCCTCCAGGATCTCGCCCGCTACCACCGCCGCCGTTTCATCCTCCCGGTGATCGGCATCACCGGCTCGAACGGCAAGACCACCACCAAAGACATGACCGCCGCCGTCCTCTCCGGCCGCCTGCGCGTCCTCAAAACCCAGGCCAACTACAACAACGACATCGGCCTCCCCCAGACCCTCCTCGGCCTCGCCGCCGACCACCAGGCCGCCGTCGTCGAAATGGGCATGCGGGCCCGCGGCGAAATAAGCCGCCTGGCCGCCATCGCCGCCCCCACCGTCGCCGTCATCACCAACGTCGGCGAAACCCACGTCGAAGTGCTCGGCAGCGTCGAAAACATCGCCGCCGCCAAAAGCGAACTCGTCGAAGCCATCGCCGCCGGCGGCCTCGTCATCCTCAACGCCGACATCCCCCTCGTCAGAGCCATGCGCGCCCAAACAGCGGCCCGTGTCGTCCTCTACGGCCTCGAACCCGACGCCGACGTGCGGGCCGAAAACATCGCCGCCGGCGAACGCGACACCGCCTTCGACTGCGTCCACCCCGGCGGCACCTTCCCCGTCACGCTGCCGGCCGTAGGCAAACACAACGTCTACAACGCCCTCGCCGCCATAACCGTCGGCCTCGAACTCGGCCTCAGCCCCGGCGAAATCAACGCCGGCCTCGCCACCTTCCAGGCCAGCGCCATGCGCCTCGCCATCGAAACCCTCGGCCCCTACACCGTCATCAACGACGCTTACAACGCCAGCCCCCTCTCCATGCAGGCCGCGATCGACACCCTCGGCATGGTCGCCCGCGGCCGCAAAGTAGCCGTCCTCGGCGACATGCTCGAGCTCGGCGAATACGCCGCTTCCGCCCACAGCCGGGTCGGCGAGCAGCTCGCCGACAGCGGCGTCCAGGTAGTCGTCACCGTCGGCGAACAAGCGCGCCACATCGCCGCCGCCGCCCTCGAAGGCGGCGTCAAGGTCGCCGTCGCCTGCGCCGGCCACGACGAAGCCGCCGAAGCCCTGCGCAAGCTCCTCCGGCCGGGGGATACGGTACTGGTCAAGGGCTCGCGCGGCATGAAGATGGAAAAAATGCTGGCTGTCTTCAAATAACAGGGGATGCTGTCTATTAAGTCCAGCTGCTTCGTTGCTCCTCGGCTGCCATCCTCAGCGTACGTTCGTGTACGCTTCCGGTGTCAGCCTCCGGTCCGCCTAGCATCTGGAGCTTACTAGACAGCATCGCACAGTATATAAAAGATACGACCCTAGTTACGGTATCTCTGGAGGTATTTCAATGCAACAGTTAATCTACCCGGCGGCTGTCGCCTTCCTCATCGCATTGGCCCTCGGGCCTGTCGTCATTCCCGCCCTGCGCCGCCTCAAATTCGGCCAGAGCATCCGCGAGGAAGGCCCCCAGCGCCACCTGGCCAAAGCCGGCACCCCCACCATGGGCGGTGTCCTCATCCTCGTCGCCCTCACCATCCCGGCCGTAATCTTCGCCGGCAAAAGCGCCGAAGTCTGGCTGGCTCTCTTCGTTACTCTCGGCCACGGCCTCATCGGCTTCCTCGACGACTACATCAAAGTCGTCCTCAAACGCAACCTCGGCCTCAAAGCCCGCGAGAAAATCCTCGGCCAGATCATCATGGCCGTCGCCCTCGCCTATATCGCCACCGCCTACTTCGGCCGCGGCACCGACCTGTGGATACCCTTCCTCGGCGCCAATGTCGACTTCGGCCCGCTCTACTACATCCTCATCTTCCTCGTCCTCATCGGCACCACCAACGCCGTCAACCTCACCGACGGCCTCGACGGCCTCGCCGCCGGCACCACCACCATCGCCGCCGCCGCCTACGCCGTCATCGCCCTCGTCTTCGGCAATCAGCCGCTGGCCGTCTTCTGCCTCGCCCTCGCCGGCGCCGCCCTCGGCTTCCTCCGCTACAACGCCCACCCCGCCAAAGTCTTCATGGGCGACACCGGGTCGCTCGCCCTCGGCGGGGCGCTGGCCGCCGTCGCCGTTCTCACCAAAACCGAACTCCTCCTCGTCATCGTCGGCGGCGTCTTCGTCCTCGAAGCCCTGTCCGTCATCATCCAGGTAATCTCCTTCAAATCCACCGGCAAACGCATCTTCCGCATGAGCCCCATCCACCACCACTTCGAACTCGGCGGCTGGTCGGAAACAAAAGTCGTCACCGTCTTCTGGCTCGCGGGCGCCGTCTTCGCCGCACTGGGACTTATAACACTCGTAGCAAGCCAGGGAGGAATGTAAACAATGGAATTCAAAAATAAAAAAATCCTCGTCCTCGGCGCCGCCGTCAGCGGCATCTCCGTCGCCCGCATCCTTGCCGGCCACGGCGCCGCCGTCACCCTCAGCGACGCCAAAGAAGCCGGCCAGCTCAAACACGACACCTCCGGCCTTACCGCCGCCGGCGTCACCCTCGCCCTCGGCCGCCAGGACGAAGCGCTGCTCGATGCCGTCGACATCCTCGTCCTCTCACCCGGCGTCTCCATCTACAGCCCGCTCGTCGAAGCCGCCCACAAGCGCGGCATCGCCGTCATGAGCGAAATCGAAATCGCCTACCGCCTCACAAAAGCCCCCATCGTCGCCATCACCGGCACAAACGGCAAAACCACCACAACAACCCTCACCGGCGAAATCCTCAAAGCAGCCGGCCGGGAAGTGGTCGTCGGCGGCAACATCGGGCAGGCCCTGTCCGCCGAAGTCCAGGGCGTCAGCCCCGAGGGCGTCGTCGTCGCCGAAATCTCCAGCTTCCAGCTCGAAGGCGTCAGCGCCTTCAAACCCCACATCGCCGCCATCTTGAACCTCACCCCCGACCACATCGACCGCCACCGCGACCTGGCCACCTACCAGGCTATGAAAGAGCGCGTCTTCGCCAACCAGACCAGTGACGACTACCTCATTCTCAACTACGACGACCCCGCCGTGCGCGCCATGGCCCAGCGGGCCTCCTCCCAGGTCGTCTACTTCAGCCGCACCAGCAAACTGCCTGTCGGCTTCTACGTCGAAGACGGCCTCATAAAGCTGACCTGGCTCGACGAAACCCTCGAAATCTGCCCCCTCGACGCCCTCAAAATACCCGGCGCCCACAACGTCGAAAATGCCCTTGCCGCCTGCGCCACCGCCTACTTCGCCGGCGCCCGGCCCGGCGACATGGCCGCCGTCCTCGCCGCTTTCAGCGGCGTCGAGCACCGCATCGAGCCGGTCGAAACATTGGGCGGCGTCACCTGGTACAACGACTCCAAAGCTACAAATCCCGAATCGTCCATCAAAGCCCTTGAAGCCTTCCCCGCCCACATCATCCTCATCGCCGGCGGGCGCGACAAAAATACCGACCTCGGCGAAATCATGACCCTCGCCCGGGAAAAAGTCGACCACCTCATCCTCATCGGCGAGGCCGCCGAGCGGTTCGCCGCGGCCGCCGAACGGCACGGCGTCAAAGACATCCGCCGCGCCGCCGACTTCCCGGCCGCCGTAGCCCTGGCCCACAGCCTGGCCCGCCCGCCCCAGATCGTCCTCCTCTCGCCGGCCTGCGCCAGCTACGACATGTTCAACAACTACGAAGAACGGGGGAGAATCTTCAAAGACCTTGTACGCCGCCTGAGATAGGAGGAATAAATGTGGCGGTCAGACCCAAGTCGCCCGACTTCGTCATCTTTTTCACGGTAATAGCCCTCCTCGCGATCGGCGTTGTCATGGTCTACAGTTCCAGCGCGGTCTCGGCCCACGTCAACTTCGACGACAGCTACTACTTCCTCAAACGCCAGCTCGTATGGGCAGCCCTCGGCATCGCGGCCATGCTCTTCACCATGAGCATCGACTACCATGTCTGGCGGCGCCTTTCCAAACCGATAATCATCGTCACCCTCATCCTGCTCGTCCTCGTCCTCATCCCCGGCCTGGGCAAAGTCGTCAACGGCGCCCGCCGCTGGCTCGGCTTCGGCTCCATCTACATCCAGCCATCCGAAATCGCCAAACTCAGCATGGTTCTCTTCTGCTCCGAAAGCCTTGCCCGCAGCCAGGACAAAATCACCAACTTCTTCCGGGGCCTCCTGCCCCAGCTCCTCATCCTGCTCGTCGTCTTCGGCCTCATCCTCAAAGAGCCCGATCTCGGCACCGCCCTCGCCATCGGCGGCACCGTCTTCGTCCTTCTCTTCACCGCCGGGGCGAAAATCTCCCACCTCGCCTCCCTCGGCCTCGCCGGCGTAGCCGGCGTCGTCGTCGCCATCATCGTCGAGCCCTACCGCCTCAGGCGTCTCTTCGCCTTCAGCGACCCCTGGGCCGACCCCCTCGACAGCGGCTACCACATCATCCAATCCCTATACGCCATCGGCTCCGGCGGCCTCTTCGGCGTCGGCCTCGGCCGCAGCCGCGAAAAATTCCTCTACCTCCCCGAGCCGCACACCGACTTCATCTTCGCCATCCTCGGCGAAGAACTCGGCCTCATCGGCACCGTCACCGTCATCGTCCTCTTCTTCCTCTTCGCCTGGCGCGGCCTCAAAGTCGCCATCGCCGCCCCCGACGTCTTCGGCAGCATCCTTGCCGCCGGCCTCACCAGCATGATCATCGTCCAGGCGCTCATGAACATCGCCGTCGTCACCGCCTCCATGCCCGTAACCGGCATACCCCTGCCATTTCTAAGTTTCGGCGGATCGGCGCTTATCTTCACCTTGGCCGGTGTCGGCATATTGTTAAACATATCTCGCTACGTCGCTTTAAAATGAAAAACCTTCGGCCCACCGTTCTATAAAATGGAATGTGCGCAGGCCGTTCAGGGCTTCGCAGGCAAGGCGGACCGAGGACGCGAAGCGACGCGTACCCGGATGTACGCTAGCAAGCGCCCGCAGGACCAACGCAGCCTGCGGAGGCATCAACGGCCTGCCCCTAAACAGGCTAAGAGGAGAGATACAATGCGCGTCATAATCTCCGGAGGCGGCACCGGCGGCCACATCTACCCCGCCCTCACCATCGCCCGCGCCATCAACGAAATACAGCCCGCCGACATCCTCTTCGTCGGCACCGAACAGGGCCTCGAAGCCGACATCGTCCCCAAGGAAGGCTTCCCCTTCGCCACCGTCGCCGCCGGCGGCATCGAGCGCCGCCTTACCCTGGGCAACCTCCGCAACCTCCTCAAAACCTTCGCCGGCCTCTTCGAATCCCTCGCCGTCATCCGCCGTTTCCGTCCCGACGTCGTCGTCGGCACCGGCGGCTACGTCTGCGGCCCCGTCCTCCTAACCGCCAGCCTCCTCGGCATCCCGGCCGTCATCCAGGAGCAGAACGTCATCCCCGGCGTCACCAACCGCATCCTCGCCCGCTTCGTCGGCAAGATCGCCGTCGGCTACGCCGAAGCCGCGAAAAATTTTGGCGCCAATAAGGACAAGGTCGTCGTCACCGGCAACCCCGTCCGTCCCGAAGTACTCACAGCCACCCGCGAAGAAGGCATCGCGGCCCTCGGCCTCTCCCCCGGAAAACTCACCGTCCTCGTCGCCGGCGGCAGCCGCGGCGCCCGCAGCGTCAACACCGCCATGGCCGATGTCCACGCCCGGTTCGCCGGCCGGCCGGAAATACAAATCTTGCACGCCACCGGCAGCGGGGAGTATAATAACATAGTTGGCCTCCTGGGCCAACGCGGAATAGACATTGCCAGAACTGGAAACATTAGCATTGTCCCCTACCTCTACAACATGCCGCAAGCCCTCGCCGCCGCCGACCTCGCCGTCTTCCGCGCCGGCGCCATCGGTCTCGCCGAGCTCACCGCCCGCGGCATCCCGGCCATCCTCGTCCCATACCCTTACGCGGCCGAAAACCACCAGGAATTCAACGCCCGCGTCCTCGAAAGCCGCGGCGCCGCCCTCGTCATCCGCGACGCCGATCTAAGCGGCCCGCGCCTCGCCGACGCCATCGAAACCCTGCTCGGCGACCCGGCCCGCCTCGCCGCCATGGCGAAAACCAGCAAAGAACTCGGCCGGCCCGAAGCGGCCGCCGCCATCGCCAGGCTCGCCATCGACCTCGCCGGCAACCGGAAAGCCTAAAATTCACACCACCACCGCCCCCCGCATACAATAACATTGCGCTGGAGGCGCCGTCAGGCAGGAAAGGGGAGTACTCCGTTGCTCGACAACCTCAAAAACATCCACTTCGTCGGCATAGGCGGCGCGGGAATGAGCGCCATCGCCAAAGTTCTCTTGGCCAAGGGCCACGCCGTCAGCGGCTCCGACATCGCCAAATCAGAAACCATACATAGGCTCCAGCAACTCGGAGCCAAAATAATCATCGGCCACGACGCCGCCAACATCGACGGCGCCGAAGCCATCGTCGTATCCACCGCCATCGCCGGCAGCAACCCCGAAATCGCCGCCGCCAAGGCGAAGGGCCTGCCCATATACCACCGTTCCGAAATGGTCGCCGCCCTCATGGACGAGCGGCGCGGCATCGCCGTTGCCGGCGCCCACGGCAAGACCACCACCACCTCCATGATCGCCCTCATGCTCGAAAAATCCGGCCTCGACCCCACCATCATCATCGGCGGCGACATCGACTACCTCAACGGCAACGCCAAACTGGGCGGCGGCGAATGGCTCGTCGCCGAAGCCGACGAAAGCGACGCCTCCTTCCTCAAGCTAAACCCCGAAGTCGCCGTCGTCACCAACATCGAAAACGACCACATGGACCATTACGGCACCATGGACAACATACTGGCCGCCTTTACCGCCTTCCTCGAAAAACTGCCCGCGGATGGCGGCCTCGCCGTCCTCTGCTTCGACAACCACCACGTCCGCGACATCGCCGCCCGCTGCGGCCGCCGATACATCTCCTACGCCCTCGACGGCGAAGCCGACTACACCGCCGAAAACATCGAAACCCGGGGCATGACCACCACCTACCTGGCCTGCCACCGCGGCCGGCCGCTCGGCACAATCGTCATCAACGTCCCCGGCCGCCACAACGTCGCCAACTCCCTCGCCGCCGTCGCCGTCGGCCTCCACGCCGGCCTCACCTTCGAACAGGTCGCCGCCGGTCTCGGCCACTTCCAGGGCGTAAAACGCCGCTTCCAGACCAAAGGGCGGGTAGGCGGCGTATGGGTCGTCGACGACTACGCCCATCACCCCACCGAAATAGCAACCACCCTTGGAGCCGCGCGCGACGTCGACCCCAAGCGCCTCATCTGCGTATTCCAGCCCCATCGCTACACCCGCACAAAATTTCTCCGCCAGGAATTCGGCGGCGCCTTCACCCGGGCCGACCTCCTCATCCTCACCGACATCTACTCGGCCGGCGAAGCGCCCATACCCGGCATAAACGGCGAAACCCTCAAAGAAGAAGTCGAGCGCCAGACCGGCAAACCCGTCACCTACATCGCCGACAAAGCCAACATCGCCCGCTACCTCTCCGAAATCGTCGAACCGGGCGACCTCGTCATGACCATGGGGGCGGGCAACATATACCTCAGCGGCGAAGAACTCGTCGATCGGCTGGCCAATAAAAACAACTAAACGACGACCATTACCCGACTGTTTTATTTGTATAATTGCGGGGTGATTGTACTTTTCTGGGGAGGGAAGACGATGGAGAAATTTATCGTCGCGGGAGAAGTACAATTAACAGGCCACATCAGAGTTAACGGCGCAAAAAACGCCACCTTGCCGCTGATGGCCGCAACACTGCTCTCCACCGGCGTAAGCGTCCTGCACAACATCCCGCACCTGCGGGACATCACCATGATGCAAGACATCCTCACCCTGCTGGGGGCCAAGATCCACCGGGAAAACGGCACCCTCATCATCGACACCACCGGCGTCTCGAAAGAAGAAATACCCGAACACCTCATGCGGGAAATGCGGGCCTCCGTATTCCTCATGGGGCCTCTCCTGGGCCGTTTCCGGCGGGTGCGGCTCTCCTTTCCGGGCGGCTGCGCCATCGGGCCGCGGCCCATCAACCTCCACATCAAAGCCCTGGAGAAAATCGGCGCCACCGTCAACGACCGGTGCGGCTTCATCGCCGCCGAAGCCGTCCACCTCACCGGCGGCGAAATCCACTTCGACTTTCCCAGCGTCGGCGCCACCGAAAACGCCATGATGGCCGCCGCCGTAGCCAGCGGCACCACCATCATCCGCAACGCCGCCCGCGAGCCCGAAGTCGCCGACCTCCAGACCCTTCTCAACAAGATGGGCGCCAAAATCAGCGGCGCCGGCACCGACACCATCCGCATCCAGGGCGTCGAACGCCTCTCGCCGGCAGAGCACACCGTCATCCCCGACCGCATCGAAGCCGGCACCTTCCTCATCGCCGGGGCCCTGACCCGCGGCGACATCGTCGTCGACAACATCATCCCCGAGCACCTCTTCGCCGTCATCGACAAACTGCAGGAAATCGGCGCCCGCATCGACGCCAACGGCACAAGCGTCCGCGTACGCGGCGGCGAAATGCGGGGCGTCGACATCAAAACCCTGCCCTATCCCGGCTTCCCCACCGACCTCCAGGCCCCCATGCTCGCCCTGCTCACCTTAGCCAAAGGCACCAGCATCATCACCGAAACCATCTTCGAAAACCGTTTCAAACACGTCGACGAGCTCGGCCGCATGGGCGCCAAAATCAAAGTCGAAGGACGCACCGCCGTAATCCGGGGCGTTCCCAGACTCTCCGGCGCCATCGTAGCCGCCCACGACCTCAGGGCCGGCGCGGCCCTCGTCCTTGCCGCCCTCGCCGCCGAAGGCGTCAGCGAAATAGAACAGGTATACCACATCGACCGGGGATATGAGGCGTTTGAAAAGAAGCTGCAACAGATCGGCGCAAAGATAGTTCGTAGAAGCCCGTAGGCGGGCGTTGATAAGCCACCATCTGCGGCGCACCCGCAAGGGGTAGGCCGCCGTTCTAAGGTGCTGAGGCACCAAGAACGGCGCACTTGTTCCACCGGGCGCTTGCTTACGTACGTGCCGAGTACGCGGCGCGGCGCGCCCGGCGGAGCCGCCTTGCATCTGGCGGCTTCTGAACGCCCGCTCGCCGAATACGTAAAGAAATAATACATAAGTTTCCGACTGGAGGTCTTTACAATGAAAGACAAGCGCATCGCCGTCGTCATGGGAGGGCCGTCGGCCGAGCGGGAAGTCTCGCTCAACACCGGCCGGGCCATCCTCGCCGCCCTGCAGGAAAAAGGCTACGACGCCGTCGGCATCGACCTCGAACCCAAAATATTCATCGAGCAGCTCCGCGAAGCCGGCGCCCAGGCAGTATTCATCGCCGTCCACGGCAAATACGGCGAAGACGGCCTCCTCCAGGGCGCACTGGAACTCCTCGGCCTGCCCTACACCGGCTCCGGCGTCCAGGCCAGCGCCAACGCCATGGACAAAGGCATCTCCAAACGCCTCTTCCTCCAGGCCGGCATCAGCACCCCCGCCTCGCGGCTCTACACCGCCGCCCAGGCGAAAACGGCGCCGCTTGCCCGGGAAATCGTCGCCGCCTTCGGCCTGCCGGTCGTCGTCAAACCGGCCGCCCAGGGTTCGAGCATCGGCGTCACCATCGTCGAAGCCGAAGCCGCCCTCGCCGAAGCGCTCGACACCGCCTTCCGCTACGACGACCACGTCCTCATCGAAAAATTCATCAAAGGCCGCGAGCTCACCGTCGCCATCCTCGGCGCCGACGACCCCGAAGCCCTGCCTGTCATCGAAATCGTCCCCCACTCCGGCCGCTACGACTACACCTCCAAATACACCAAAGGCGCCACCGAATATCGCTGCCCCGCCCCCCTCAGCCAAGACGCCACCCGGGCCGTCCAGACCGAGGCGCTCGCCGCCTTCACCCTCCTCGGCTGCCGCGGCATCGGCCGCGTCGACGTCATGCTGGACGCGGACGGCAAACCATACGTCCTCGAAGTCAACACCATCCCCGGCATGACAGCCACCAGCCTCGTGCCGAAAGCGGCGGCGGCGGCGGGGATAAGTTTCCCCGACCTCTGCGAAAAAATCTTGTTAATGGCCTAACGGGAAGACTGCCTAAAAAGTCCATCTGCGGCGTTGCTCCTCGGAGCGCTTGCTAGCGTACGCAACCAAGTACGCGTCGCGGCGCGCTCCTCCGGGGCGCCTTGCATCTGGAGCTTTTTAGACAGTCTTTTGCCATTCCGGCCCCATCTGCTGCGCACCCGCAGGGGGTAGGCCGCAGTTCTAGGCGCTGAAGCGCCAAGAACTTGCGCACTTGCTCCTCGGAGGGCCCACTCGACGTACGCAACCAAGTACGCCGGCCGGGCGCTATGCCATCCATGGCGCGCCCGGCACTAGGCCCATCCGGGACCGTCGTCGCGGGCCATCCTCCGGTGCGCCTTGCATCTGGGGCCTTCTGAACGGCCGCTCGTTATTTATGAAGACGCGCACGCAACTCTACCATTTTCCATATTTCAATACCAGGCCTCATAGTGTATAATTACTAAATAACACCTTGACCCGGGAGAGGATTGCATGGAAACAAGGGAAGAGGGACAAGCCGGCCAGCGTCCCGTAAGGAAGCCTCCTGGCAAGAAACCGGCTTTGCTGCTGATGGCCCTTGCCGTCATCGTCGCCGCCTTTCTCTTCATCAACTCCGCCTACTTCGCCGTCGGCGCCGTAGTCGTCGAAGGCAACAAATACATCGCCACCGAAGACGTATTCGGCATCGCCGGCATCCCCGCCGAGGTCAACATCTTCCGCCTCAGCACCTCGACCATTAAAACCAGACTCCTCCGCGACCTCAGGATCGACGAGGCCGAAGTCGCCAGGCGCTTTCCCGCTACCATCGTCATCGCCGTCAGCGAGCGCCAGCCCGTCGCCTGGGCAGCCTGCTCCTACGGCTTCGTCCAGCTGGACAAGCAGGGAGTGGTAATGGCGGCCGTCAAAAACATCAAAAAAGTCGACGTCCCCATCATCACCGGCGTCCGCCTCGGCAACATCTACATCGGCGACAAAATCGACACCCCCACCGTCCAAAACGTCCTGTCCTACCTCGCCGAACTTGACGAAGCCACCCTCGGCCAGCTGTCCGAAATCAACATCCGCTCGGCCGGCGACCTGATAGCCTACACCGTCCAGACTGTCACCATCCGCATCGGTCCCCCCGACAGGCTGGCCGAAAAAGCCAGGCTCACCGGCGACATCCTCCGGGAAGTCGGCAATAAAAAAGGCGCGATCGAATATATTGATCTCAACTACGCCTCGCCATACATCAAATTCAAGCAGTCCTCGCGCAAGGAGTGAGCAAATTGCCCATCAAACAGGGCCAGGTAGCCATAGCAGCGGTATGCGTCGTCCTCGGCGTCATGCTGGCCGTCCAGTTTCGGACCACCCAGGACATCAAGGCCTCTGTGCCCTTTCAGCGCATCGAGGATCTCTCCCAGCAGCTCAGCAAAGTCGAAAAAGAGCGTGAGGCCCTCCTCAGCGAGGTCCATGCCCTGCGCAGCTCAACGAGCAGCGAAACCTACAACCGCGAACTCCAGCAAGTCAAAATAAAAGCCGGGCTCGTACCGCTGCAAGGTCCGGGGATAATCGTCAGCATCGACGACAGCAAGCGTCCCACAAAACCGGGGGAAAACCCCAACCTCTACCTCATCCACGACGACGACATCCTCAAAGTCATCAACGAGCTGAGGGCCGCCGGCGCCGAAGCCATATCCATCAACGGCCAGCGTCTCATCGCCAGCTCCGAAATCCGCTGCGCCGGGCCCACCCTGTCGGTCAACAACACCCGCTACTCGCCGCCCTACGAAATAAGCGCCATCGGCGAGCCCCAGACCCTCGAAAGCTCCCTCAAACTGCGGGGCGGTGTCGTCGAAACCCTCCAGTTCTGGGGCATCCAGGTCACCATCAAACGCCCGGAAACTGTGAAAATACCGGCCTACAAAGGCGCCATAACCTTCCAGTACGCCAAACCGGAAGAGGAGGCCAAGAAACAATGATCCTGCCAATCGCCGGCCTGCTCCTCGGCATCATCATCGGCGTCGCCTTCCCCATCAGCGTTCCGATCGCCTACGCCAAATTCATGTCCGTCGCCCTCCTGGCCTCCCTCGACTCCGTCTTCGGCGGCCTTCGCGCCGGCATCGAAGAAAAATTCGACAACACCGTCTTCATCACCGGCTTCTTCACCAACGCCCTTCTCGCCGCCGGCCTCGTCTACATCGGCGAACGCCTTGGCATCGACCTTTACTATGTTGCGCTGCTGGCGTTTGGGCTGAGGATCTTCCAAAACCTCGCAATCATCCGTAGATACTTTCTTAAAAAATAACATTGGCGGCCGTTGATAACCGCCCATCTGCTGTGTTGGCCCTGCGCGTGCTAGCTAGCGTACGTTCGAGTACGCGTCGCGTCGCATGCTCGGTCCGCCTTGCATCTGGACGGTTCTGAACGGCCGCTTTCCATTTCGGGGAACGGAGAGAGTAGGGGAGCTGTAGCAACGTATTTTCATAACTTGTGAACAAGTTTACAATTTTTTTTTGCCCAAAAAAGGGAAAACGCTAAACATGTTGAAACATAACTGAAAGGGAACCACAATATATGCTACAGAGGTACGGGTATGGCCGGCAAATACATACTAGGGGTTGATATCGGCACCAGTGCCGTAAAGGTATTGGCTGCCACGAAACACAACGGCCGGACGAATGTACTCGGCAGCGGAACCGTAGCCGGCGCCGGCCTGGTCAAAGGCGCCGTGACAGACGCCGCCGCACTGGCCGCCGCCGTCCGCGAAGCGGTCGACTGCGCCGTCATGGTCGCGGAAATACCCCTCGGCCCGGTACATCTGGGCATCGGCGGCATCGACCTTACCTCCCAGAACGGCATCGGCAGCGTCTCGCCCTCTGCGGGCATGGCCACCGGCGCCGACATCGAGCGCGCCTGTCGCGCCGCAACCATCGTAACCGTGCCCGACGACCACCGTATCCTCCATGTCATGCCCATCGCCTACTGGCTGGACGGCCAGCCGCTAACCGAGGCGCCGCTGGGGAAAAGCGGCAAGCGCCTCGAAGTCGAAGCCCACATCGTCAGCCTGCCCGGCGCCTTGGTCGCCGAAATCACCGCCGCCCTCGAGGCCCGGGGCCTCGAAACCGCCGACATCTTCGCCAACGTCGTCGTTGGCGCGGCCGTCACCGCCGACAGCGCCTCCTGCCTCGTAATCGACATCGGCGCCGGCCTCACCGACCTTGCTCTCCACTGCGGCGGCAAACCCGTCCTGACGGCCTCTTTGCCGCTCGGCGGCGACTACATCACCGGCGACATAATGCATGGCCTCGGCATCGACAGACTCCACGCCGAAGAGATCAAACGCTACTACGCCAAACTCGACCGCGACCTATGCGGCCGCGGACTCGTTCTCGACTGCAACGACTTCGGCACCACCGACAAACAAGTCGACTACGACTTCCTCCATAAAATCGTCGAAAGCCGGGTCGAAGAAATCGTCTCCCTGCTCCACGCCTACGTCGAACCGGCCCTCAGCCGCTACGGAGCGGACAAAGTCCTCCTCACAGGCGGGACCTCGCTTCTTCCCAGCGTCGGCGAATGGACGGAAAAAATCTTCGCCCTGCCAGTCAAACTCGCCCGTCCGGGCGCCGGCCTCGCGGCCGAATATTCCCATCCGGCCAACACCGCCTGCTACGGTTTGGTAGAATACGCCGCCCGCCTCGCCCCCTGCGAACAAGCCGGCGGCCCCGTCAAATCCTTCTTCAGAAAGCTCAAAAAACTTTTATAGTCCCGACACTCGAGGTAACAAGGAGGAAGTTTTGTTCATGCTTGAATTTGACATGGATCTTGACCAATTTGCGGCGATAAAAGTCATCGGTGTCGGCGGCGGCGGCAACAACGCCGTAAACCGCATGATTGCCGCCGGGCTGCAGGGAGTGGAGTTCATCTCCGTCAACACCGACGCCCAGGCGCTCCTCTTGTCCCAGGCCCCCTACCGTATCCAGATCGGCGAGAAGCTGACCAAAGGCCTCGGCGCGGGAGCCAACCCCGAAGTCGGTGAAAAAGCGGCCCAGGAAAGCCGCGACGAACTTCTCAAAGCCCTCAAAGGCGCCGATATGATCTTCATCACCGCCGGCATGGGCGGTGGCACCGGCACAGGCGCCGCGCCCGTAGTGGCCGAATGCGCCAAAGAAGTCGGCGCCCTCACCGTCGGCGTCGTCACCAGACCCTTCGGCTTCGAGGGCCGCCGTCGTCAGAGCCAGGCCGAACGTGGCATCGCCAAACTCAAAGAAGCGGTCGACACCCTCATCACCATCCCCAACGACCGCCTCATGCAAGTCGTGGATAAGCGCACCTCCATCGTCGAGGCTTTCCGGATCGCCGACGACGTTCTCCGCCAAGGCGTCCAGGGCATATCCGACCTCATCGCCGTTCCCGGCCTCATCAACCTCGACTTCGCCGACGTCAAAACCATCATGCAGGAAACCGGCTCCGCCCTCATGGGCATCGGCGTCGGCAGCGGCGACAACCGGGCCGTAGCGGCCGCCGAAGCCGCCATCAAAAGCCCCCTCCTCGAAACCTCCATCGAAGGCGCCAAAGGCGTCCTCCTCAACATCACCGGCGGCACAAGCCTCGGCCTCTTCGAAATCAACGAAGCCGCCGAGATCATCGCCCGCGCCGCCGACCCCGAAGCCAACATCATCTTTGGCGCCGTCATCGACGAAACCTGCGAAGACCAGGTAAGAGTCACCGTCATCGCCACCGGCTTCGACGCCAAAACCATCCGCCTCAAAGGCGACACGATTGTTGAGCCGTTTAAGCGGGGGGACCTCGAAATCCCCACCTGGATGAGAAAGTAGCCTTTACGATGGGGGCGTTGATAAGCCCCCATCTGCGTTGTTGCTCCTCAGAGCGCTTGCTAGCGTACCACCGAGTACGCTAGCAAGCGCTCGCACCCTTTCGGGTATAAGCGGCCACATCAACGCTAAAGCGTTGTGTGTCTGCTTATCCGGTCTGCCTAGCATATGGGGGCTTCTGAACGCCCCGTATAGATTCATTCAAAGACTCACCGCGATTTGCGCGGTGGGTTCTTTATTTTGTCGGCGGGCGCACCCACCGATTTACATTTTTTTAAAAACCGCCTTGCTATAATAGGAATATCCTTGGCAGGCCAGCCATAAATTGTTATGAAATGCATATCCTGCCAATCCTTTCCGAAAAGCGGAAAAACCGGGGGGCGGTGAAAAAAATGTACGTCTATGCGGACATCCTCCTCGTCATAAACACCGTCATGAACGCCCTCATCCTCCTCCTCACCGCCTGGGCGGCCGGCGCCGCCTTCAGAACCTGGCGCCTCCTCGCCGCCGCTGTCCTCGGCGCCCTCTACGCCCTCGGCGGCCTCCTTCCCGGCGCCGCCCCCCTTTACAGCCCCATCGCCAAGCTCGCCGCCTCGGCCGCCCTCGTCTGGCTCGCCCTCGGCGCCCGCTCCTGGCGGGCCCTCCTCTTCGCCACCGCCTGCTTCTACCTCGTATCCCTCCTCCTCGGCGGCGCCACCCTCGGCTGGCTGCTCCTCGCCTCCCAGCCCCAAGGAGGGGCGGCGTGGCCCGCCGTCACCTGGCGGCACCTCGCCGCCGGCGGCCTCCTAGCCCTCCTGCTCGTAGGCCTTGTCTGGCGGCGCCTCCTCGCCGGCCTCACCCGCCGCCGCCTCCTCCTGCCGCTCATCCTCGAATACGCCGGCCGCAGTGTCAGGCTCAACGCCCTCCTCGACACCGGCAACCATCTCTACACCATCGGCGGCCTGCGGCCGGTCGTCCTCGTCGAACGCGGCAGCCTCGAGCCCCTCCTCGGCGGCAGCGTCAGCGGCTACCTCCGGCGCACCCCGCCCGCCTCCTGGCTCGCTGGCCTCGACCAGTGCGGCGACCCCGACTGGCTCGCCCGCGTCCAGATCATCCCCTGCCGGGGCATCGGCGGCGCCAGCCTCCTGCTCGGCTTCCGTCCCGACAACCTCACCGTCATCACCGCCGCGGGCAGCATCGCCGCCGACGAAGCCGTCGTCGGCATCCACGGCGGCAGCTTCACGGCCGACGGCGCCTACGCCGCGCTCCTCCATCCGGCCGTCCTGAAGGCAATAGACAACAAAGAGGTGGCGAACATATGCGCATAACCTGGCCGATCGTCAAGCTTTACATCAAGCTCCGTTTCATCGCACTCCTTCAGGCGCTGGGCATCCTTCAGCCCGACGAAATCTACTACGTCGGCAGCACCGAAATACTCCCCCCGCCGCTCTCCAGCGACGAAGAAACCTTCCTCCTCGGCCGCCTGCAAAGAGGCGACAAAACCGTCAAAAGCGTCTTCATCGAACGCAACCTCCGCCTCGTCGTCTACATCGCCCGCAAATTCGAAAACACCGGGGTAGGCATCGAAGACCTCGTCAGCATCGGCACCATCGGCCTCATCAAAGCAGTCAACACCTTCGACCCCGTAAAAAGGATAAAACTCGCCACCTACGCCTCCCGCTGCATCGAAAACGAAATCCTCATGTACCTCCGCCGCAACAGCAAAACCCGGGCCGAAGTCTCCTTCGACGAACCCCTCAACATCGACTGGGACGGCAACGAACTCCTCCTCTCCGACGTCCTCGGCACCGACAACGACATCATCTACAAATCCGTCGAAGAAGAAGTCGACAAAGACCTCCTCTACAACGCCATCAACAAACTCTCCGGCCGCGAGCAGAAAATCATGGAACTGCGCTTCGGCCTCGCCGGCGACGGTCTGGAAAGAACCCAGAAAGAAGTCGCCGACATGCTCGGCATCAGCCAGTCCTACATCTCGCGGCTCGAAAAACGCATAATCCAGAAAATGAAAAAATTCATCAAAGCCCAGAGCTGAGAACCCGTCCGCTTCGCGCATTGCCCGTGCCTAACAGCCGGCACGCCATACTAGCCGCCTGGCCGCCGGGAGCAGGGAGGCCCATACGCCCCGCAACACGCCGATGATCCGTTTTGTGGAAAATCGGCGTGGTTACCGGCTATACACGCACCGCAAGATAGTATATAATGTAATTAACCCACCCCCTGTGGGGAGGGGGGAGAAACGGTGCGGAGGGGTGCATGGTGGAAACTGTTCTAAGGTATCGCCACTATGGCTGCGGCGAACTGCAAAGGTTTTTCGGCGACACCGTATTCTATTCGCGGTCGTCACATTTCCGGGCCAACTGTCCGGGCCGCCCCGATGTAATAAGGACCGCATACCAGAATGAGTATTGCGGCTCGGAAAGAGGCGGCCTGATCAGAATAACCCTGGAACTCGACAAATGCCGCAATTCCACGGCGACCGCAAAGCACCAGGGACTGCGCCTGCACATCAACAAGCCCCAGCCCGCCGCGTACAAGCTGCGGGTCAGGGAAGGCCGGCCCACCGCCGACATAATCCTCGAGGCCCGGAAAATAATGGACGGCATCCTGGCGAACCTGCCGATCGTCATGTATGCCACAGCCCTCGCCAGACAGGTGCGCAATTACGCGGACTTCATGTCTTCATCCCACGAAAAGAAACATTACCGCGATATCGCAGCATTAATCGAACAGCGGCGGATAAAATCGCTTTCCTCGATCCCGCTCACCCACTACGGCCTGGTCGAAAACGGCGGCACCGACATGCTCCACGTCGTGCAACTGCTTGAAGGGGACTGGGTAGCCTGGATCGACGGCGACGACCTGATACCCGCCTTTCCCGACGAATTGCTGGCCTACCGCTTTATGAAAGACCGGCTCAGCCTGTACGAAGGCTTTAAACGGACGGCCTACAACGAACTGAAACCACCATTTTTCGGCAGCTCTCTGGAACTTACGTGATCATCCAGTATGCGCCAGCTTTAAGGACATTCAAAGCCCCCGCGAGGGGCTTTTTCTTTTGCCGAATAAAACCGTCCCTCCGTGGCAATAATGCTGATAGGAAATTAACAGGGTTGGAAGCTTGTGGGAGGGACAGACGTGCTAGTAAACAAGGTAGAGATCTGCGGTGTCAACACAGCCAAGCTCCCCGTCCTGCCGGCCAGCCGGATGCGCGAACTCTTCGAAATCATGCAGTCGGGTGGCGCCGACGCCCGCGAGCAGCTCATCTACGGCAACCTCAGACTCGTGCTCAGCGTCATCCAGCGGTTCAACAACCGCGGCGAGTATGTCGACGACCTCTTCCAGGTCGGCTGCATCGGTCTCATGAAAGCCATCGACAACTTCGACCTCGCCCAGAACGTCAAATTCTCCACCTACGCCGTCCCCATGATAATCGGCGAAATCCGCCGCTACCTGCGGGACAACAACCCCATCCGCGTCAGCCGCTCCATGCGCGACGTCGCCTACAAAGCCCTCCAGGTCCGCGACTCGCTTGTCAACAAATTCTCCCGCGAACCCTCTATCAACGAAATCGCCGACGAACTCAAAATCCCCCGCGAAGAAATCGTCTTCGCCCTCGATGCCATCCAGGAGCCCATCTCCCTCTTCGAACCCATATACCACGACGGCGGCGACCCCATCTTCGTCATGGACCAGATCGGCGACGACCGCAACCACGACTTCAACTGGCTCGAAGGCGTCGCCATCAAGGAAGCCCTCCGCAAACTCAGCGACCGCGAAAAACACATCCTCACCCTCCGCTTCTTCGAAGGCAAGACTCAGATGGAAGTCGCCGAAGAGATCGGCATATCGCAGGCCCAAGTGTCGCGCCTCGAAAAAGCCGCCCTAGGACATATGCGTAAATACGTCTGACCCCAGCCATTAATGGGGGAGGGCGTTGATTGACCTCATCTGCGGCGCACCCGCAAGGAGTAGGCCGCAGTTCTAGGCGCTGAAGCGCCAAGAACTTGCGCACTTGCTCCTCAGAGCGCTGGCTAGCGTACATCCGAGTACGCGTCGCGGCGCGCTCGCACCCTTTCGGGTATAAGCGACCACATCAACGCTAAAGCGTTGTGTGTTGCTTATCCGGTGCGCCTTGCATCTGGGGCCTCTGAACGCCCTCCCGGCAAACCATAGAAGAACCGAAAAAAAGACTTAAAAGAATCAACATTGGAGAGGAATCAAAAAATGAATAAGACCCTGATCCGCATCGTATTGCCCGTACTGTTCTTCGTCTTCGTCACCGGCGGCTGGAGCCTGCTCCTCGCCGGCGAGGGCAGGGGAGAGGAGGCATCCCCCCAGGACCTCATCCGCCTCCACATCATCGCCAACAGCGACAGCGCCGCCGATCAGCAGCTCAAATACCGCGTCCGCGACGCCGTCACCGCCCACCTCGCCCCCCGGCTCGCCGCCGCCGCCACCGTTGACGACGCCCGCCGCATCGTCGCCGCCCAGCGCGAAGACATCCTCCGCATCGCCCGCCACACGGTCGCCGCCGGCGGCGCAGCCTACCCGGTGGCCATCGAAACAGGCTGGTTCGACTTCCCCCTCCGCACCTACGGCAGCCTCGTCCTGCCGCCCGGGCGCTACGAAAGCGTGCGCATCCTCCTCGGCGCCGCCGAAGGCAAGAACTGGTGGTGCGTCCTCTTCCCGCCCCTGTGCTTCATCGACGGCACCACCGTCACCGCCGTCCCGGCCGTCGCCGGCACGGACGGCGCCACCGGAGCGGCAAAACCGGGAGAAGTAAAAATCAGGTGGAAACTCGCCGAAATCCTCGGCCGCTGAGAAGCCGCCCCAAAAATCCCCTAAACAAATTCGCCCTTCCCGCCGATATAATTTATGAAGAGAAAAATCCGGCAGGGGAGGGCGCACCATGCTCATCGTCACCGCCAAAGTTCAGCAGACCAACAACCAAAGCCGCGACAAACGCCGCGCCACCGGCAAAGACAAAACAAAAAAAACGGAACCGTTCAATAAAATCCTCGCCACAGAGATGACCCAATCAACCCCCAAACGCTAATCAGACCGTTGATAAACCATCATCTGCGTTGTACCCGCAAGGGACAAGGCCCGTCCAGGGCCGTCGCCGGGCTGACTAGCATCTGGCGGCTTCTGAACGGTCTGTATTGGCTTATTATACTTTTACCTTCTCCAGGCCGCACGGCACACCGCCGTGCGGCCTTCGCTATTTTCTGTCTCCCGCCTGGCGAAATAATATATTACAGCGTTCAAAAAATTCTCACAAGTGCAGGAAACGAACGTTTTTTGTCCAATGGTTATAATAACAGTTTTTTCCTGTATCAATACAGAACGGTTTGGAGGGAGCACACATGATCCAGGACGAGCTAATCCGCGCCGCCTGGGAACGCTTCATCACCCACCGGGAAATCGAGCCCGGCAGCATAAGGACCGACATCGTCCGCTCCTGGCTCCGGTGCGAGCAGCAGGGCGTCGACCACCGCAGCGGCGGCAGCAGCGTCATCGTCAACGGCAAAGAACTCGAGGCCCTCCTCGCGCGCAACGCCGACCTCATCGCCGCCGCACGACCCTTCATGCGCAACCTCTACGAACTCATGGAAAACTCCGGCTTCGCCGTCATCCTCGTCGACCGGGACGGCTTCGTCATCGAAGTCATCGGCGACGCCGTCGTCCTTGAATCCCATCGCGGCATCCAGTACGTCAACGGCGTCAAATGGACCGAAGACCTCGTCGGCACAACCGCCATCAGCCTCGCCCTCCTCGGCAGCGGTCCCATCCAGGTCGCAGGCTACGAGCACTACTGCCAGAAACACCAGGACTGGGCCTGCTCCGCCGCCCCTCTCACCGACGCCGCCGGCAGCCTCCTCGGCGTCCTCAGCGTCACCGGCCGCAAAGAACATGTCCACTGCCACACCCTCGGCATGGTCGTATCGGCCGCCGCCGCCATCAACAACTACCTCGCCGTCCAGAAAGCCCAGAAAGAACTCGAGCAGACCGCCAGCATCCACTCCACCATCGTCAACAAAGTATCCGACGGCCTGCTGATGATCGACGCCAAAGGCATCGTCACCTTCGTCAACCCCACCGGCGCCAAAATCCTCAACATCAACCCCGCCGAAGCCCTCGGCAAGCACATCTCCACCCTCGTCGACTTCCGTCCCGTAGTCCTCCGCGTCCTCGAAACCGGCCAGGGCTACACCGACAAAGAATTCGTCATCGAAACAAAGCGCGGCATCCTCCATTTCATTAAAACCGCCATTCCCCTTAAAAACAGCAAAGGCGAACTCGAAGGCGTCATTGACATCTTCCGCGAAATCAAGCGGATCCGCCAGCTCGTCACAAAAATGGTCGGCGCCACCGCCCAATTCAGCTTCGAAGACATCGTCGGCAACAGTCCGGCCATGAAAGAATGCGTCCGCCTCGCCAAAATCGCCGCCAACAGCGCCGCCACCGTCCTCATCCAGGGCGAAAGCGGCACAGGCAAAGAACTCATCGCCCAGGCCATCCACAACGCCAGCCTCCGCTCCGAAGGCCCCTTCATCGCCATCAACTGCGGCGCCATCCCCCGCAACCTCGTCGAAAGCGAACTGTTCGGCTACGAGGACGGCGCCTTCACCGGCGCCAAGCAGGGCGGCCGGCCCGGCAAATTCGAACTCGCCCACGGCGGCACCATCTTCCTCGACGAAATCGGCGAAATGCCGCTCGACATCCAGGTCAAGCTCCTCAGAGTCCTGCAGGAAAAACGCATCACCAGGGTCGGCGGCCAGCGCTACCTCGACATCGACGTCCGCGTCATCGCCGCCACCAACCGCGACGTCGCCGTCGAAGTCCGCGAAGGCAACTTCCGCCACGACCTCTACTACCGCCTCAACGTCCTGCCCATCTACGTCCCGCCCCTCAGGGAACGCCTCGAAGACATCCCGCCCCTCCTCAACTACCTCCTCAAAAAAATGTGCCGCCAGCTCGAAGTTGACGACAAACGCTTCAGCAAGGACGCCCTTGCCCGCATCATGACCTACGAATGGCCGGGCAACGTCCGCGAACTCGAAAACGTCGTCGAACGGGCCGTCAACATCTGCGAATACGACGAAATCGGCGCCGAATACCTGCCGCGCACCATGGGCGAAAAAACCGAGGCAGCCGGCTGGAGCCAGCTATCCTTACGCGACGCCGAGAAAAAAATCATCAAAGAAACCCTCAGCAACACCCGCGGCAACATCTCCCACGCCGCAAAGCTCCTCGGCATCGGTCGCAATACCCTCTACAGCAAACTGCGCGACTACGACATAACCGTGCCGAAAGAAAACGAAATGTTCACTAATTGACCACTTGCTGCTCAATTAACGAACACTTCGCGCGGCGTCGCTGCGGAAAATATGCCCCGTTTCAAGCCAGACACCCCTAAATTCCAGTGTTTTTCCCTGTTGGCATGGAAAATGCATTTATATTTCCACAAAGACGTTTTGGGAAAAACGAGAGGGGTGATCTCCATGAAACATGATGCCGAATTTCTACGCCACCTCTATCGGCGGATGATAAGCATCAGACTGTTCGAAGAAAAAATCGGCGAACTCTTCCTCGGCGGCGAGCTGCCGGGTTTCGTCCACCTCTATGTGGGCGAAGAAGCCATCGCCGTCGGCGTCTGCGCCAGCCTCACCGACCAGGACTACATCACCAGCACCCACCGGGGCCACGGCCACTGCATCGCCAAAGGCGCCAAGATCGGCCCGATGATGGCCGAAATCTTCGGCAAACAGACCGGCTACTGCAAAGGCAAAGGCGGCTCCATGCACATCGCCGACTTCTCCGTCGGCATGCTCGGCGCCAACGGCGTCGTCGGCGGCGGTTACAACCTCGCCGTCGGAGCGGCCCTCGCCGCGAAAATGCGCAAATCCGGCCAGGTGGCCGTCTGCTTCTTCGGCGACGGCGCCTCCAACCGCGGCACATTCCACGAAGGCATCAACATGGCCGCCGCCTGGAAACTGCCGGTCGTCTTCGTAAACGAAAACAACCAATGGGCCTCGACCACCCCCTACCGGACCACCAACAACATCGAAGACATCGCCGACCGCGCCAAAGGCTACGGCATCCCCGGCGTCGTCGTCGACGGCAACGACATCTTCGCCGTCCTCGAAACCGCCAAAGCCGCCATCGACCGCGCCCGCGCCGGCGAAGGCCCCACCCTCATCGAGGCAAAAACCTACCGCATCAAAGGCCACTTCGTCGGCGACCCCGAAATGTACCGCACCAAAGCCGAAGTGCAGAAACACTTCGACGAAAACGACCCCCTCAAAAACTTCGCCCACAAGGTCATCGGCGCCAAACTCCTCAAACAGGCCGACCTCGACGCCATCGCGTCCGAAACCGCCCGCGAAATCGAGCAGGCGGTCGGGGAAGCCCGCCAGGCGCCCTACCCCGACGAAGCCGAACTATTCGCAGACCTTTATGTGGAAGGGGTGAAGTAACATGCGGGAAATAACATTCTCCGAAGCCACCCTCGAAGCCATGGCCGAAGAAATGGAGCGCGACGCGCGCGTCTTCGTCATGGGTGAGGACATCGCCCGCCAGGGCGGCATATTCGGCCAATTCAAAGGCCTGCCCCAGCGATTCGGCACCGACCGGGTCCTCGACACCCCCATCTCCGAAACCGCCATCGTCGGCGCCGGCGTCGGCGCGGCCCTCGCAGGCATGCGGCCCGTCGTCGACATGCACTTCGCCGACTTCATCACCGTCTGCATGGACGAAGTCGTCAACCAGATGGCCAAAATCCGCTACATGTTCGGCGGCCAATGCACCGTCCCCGTCGTCCTCCGCGCCCCCGACGGCATCATCCGCTCGGCGGCCGCCCAGCACTCCCAAAGCCTCGAATCGTGGTTCCTCCACGTCCCCGGCCTCAAAGTCGTCGTCCCCTCGAATCCGGCCGACGCCAAAGGCCTCCTCAAAGCAGCCATCCGCAGCGACGACCCCGTCCTCTACTTCGAACACAAAGCCCTTTTTCCCACCAAAGGGCCGGTACCTGACGGCGACCACCTCGTGCCCATCGGCAAAGCCAACATCGTCCGGCCGGGCCGCGACCTCACCATCGTCTCCTACTCCATGATGCTGCACCGCGTCCTCGAAGCCGCCGACAAACTCGCCGGGCAGGGGATAGAAGCCGAAGTCATCGACCTCAGGACCATCTCGCCCATCGACTTTGACGCCATCTACGCCTCAATCGCCAAAACCCACCGGCTCATGATCGTCCACGAAGCCGTCAAGACCGGCGGGGTCGGCGCGGAAATCGCCGCCCGCGCCGCCGAAGAAAACCTCGACCTCCTCGACGCCCCCATCGTGCGCATCGGCGCCCCCTACGTGCCGATACCCTTCAGCCCCAACCTCGAAAAACTCGTCAAGATCACCGCTGACGACGTTGCCCTTGCAGCTAAGAAGCTGTGTAATTAAATAGAAAAAATTGGAGGGGTACAAAAACATGAAAAAAGCGTGGATCATCGTTCTCTGTCTCGTCCTCGCGGTCTCCCTGGTCGTTGCCGGCTGCGGCGGCGGCGACAAGAAAGCACCCGAACAGAAACAGATCAAGATGAAAATGAGCGTCACCACCGCGGAAAGCTCCCCCTGGACGAAAGGCGCCCAGAAATTCGCCGACATCGTCAAAGAAAAAACCAAAGGCCGCGTCACCGTCCAAGTCTTCCCCAACGAGCAGCTCTCCAGCGGCAACCAGCCCAAAGGCATCGAGCAGCTCCAGAACGGCGTAACCGACCTGTCCTTCCACTCCACCATCATCTACTCCGTCCTCGACCCCAAATTCAGCGTCATCTCCATGCCCTGGATAGTTCCCAGCAACGAAGCCGCTGACAAAGCCCTCAAAGGCCCCGGCGGCGACAAAATCAAAGAAATCCTCCGCTCCAAAGGCATCGAGCCGCTCGGCTTCGGCGAAAACGGCTTCCGCCAGGTCACCAACAGCAAAAAACCCATCGTCACCCCCGCCGACACCGCCGGCCTGAAAATCCGCATCCCGTCGATGAAAATGTACATCGACCTCTATAAAGAGCTCGGCGCCGACCCGACCGTCATGAACTTCGCCGAAGTCTTCACCGCCCTCCAGCAGGGCACCATCGACGGGCAGGAAAACCCCATCCCCGTCATCTACACCAGCAAACTCGGCGAAGTCCAGAAATACATGACCATCTGGAACTACTCCTACGACCCGCTCGTCCTCGGCATCAACAAGAAACTCTTCGACTCCCTCGACAAAGAAACCCAGAAGATCCTCCAGGACGCCGCCAAAGAAGCCTGCGCATACCAGATCAAGCTCAACCGCGAAGAAGAAGCCAAACAGCTCGCCGAGCTCAAAGCCAAAGGCATGCAGGTCACCGTCCTCACGGCCGACCAGGTCAAAGCCTTCCAGGCCAAAATGGGCCCGGTTTACGCCAAATACGAATCCGCCATCGGCAAAGACCTGCTTGACGCCTTCCGGAACGCCGGGAAATAGCCTCATCAACAACAGCATTAGCGAGGTGGCTTGGCCCATAGCCGGGCCACCTCGACTATTAGAAAAGCGGAGGCTGTCATGTCCAAACTGTTTGACGCCATCGAAGAATGGTTTCTCGCCATCTCCCTCGGTGCCATGCTGCTGCTCAACTTCGGCAACGTCCTCTCCCGCTATTTTCTTAACTTGTCCATGTCCTTCACCGAAGAGATAACCACAAACCTCTTCGTCTGGAGCTGCTTTTTAGGCGCGTCCGCCGCCGCCAAGCGCGGCGCCCACCTCGGCCTCAGCGTCTTCACCGACCTGCTGCCCGCCAAATGGCAGCGGCTCGTCGCCCTCATCGTATCGATAATGTCGCTCGTACTGTTCGCCGTCATCATCTGGACCAGCATCGGCATGGTCAATTCGCAGCTGGCCAGCAGCCAGACCACCCCGGCCCTCGGCATCCCCGAGTGGACCATGGGTATCGCCGTCCCCGTCGGCGCCGCCTTCTGCTTCATCCGTTTCGCCCAGGCCGGCTGGAAATCCTGGCACAAGGGGGGCAACTGATATGGACATCGAACCCGGCATTCTCCTGTTCCTGATCTTCGGTATCCTCCTGTGCCTCAACACGCCCATCGCCGTAGCCCTCGGCCTCGGCAGCGTCATCACCATCTTCCTCAGCGGCAGCTCGCTCGACATCATGGCCTTCACCATGTACTCGGCCACCGCCAAATTCACCCTGTTGGCCATCCCCTTCTTCATCCTCGCCGGCGTCGTCATGGAGCAGGCCGGCGTCTCCAGCCGCCTCATCCGCTTCGCCAACGTCTGCGTCGGCCATATCACCGGCGGCCTGGCCATCGTCCTCGTCATCACCTCCTGCTTCTTTGCCGCCATCTCCGGCTCCGGCCCGGCGACCGTTGCAGCTCTGGGATCCATCCTCATCCCCGCCATGGCCGAGGCCGGCTACGACAAACCCATGTCCTCCGCCCTCATGGCCAACGCCGGCGCCATCGGCATCATCATCCCCCCCAGCATCGCCTTCGTCGTCTACGGCGTCGTCGCCGAAGTCTCCATCGGCAAACTCTTCATGGCCGGCGTCGTTCCCGGCCTCATCGTCGGCCTCGCCCTCGCCCTCGTCAGCTACGTCATCTCCAAAAAACGCGGCTGGGGAGGCGGCGGCAAAAAACCCACCCTCGGCGAACTGTGGGACGCCTTCAAAGACGCCGCCTGGGGCCTAATGACCCCGGTAATCATCCTCGGCGGCATCTACGGCGGCGTATTCACCCCCACCGAAGCGGCGGGCGTCGCCGCCGTCTACGGCCTGTTCGTCGGCTTCTTCGTCTACAAGGAACTCACCCTGGCCAAACTCAAAAAACTCCTCATCGACGCCTCCGTAGGCTCGGCGGTCGTCATGCTCATCGTCGCCGCCGCTACCGTCTTCGCCTGGCTAGTCACCACCGAAGGCGTCGCCCAGGACCTCTCCAAAGCCATGGTCGAGTTCTCCAGCAACAAATACGTCATCCTCTTCATCATGAACATCATCCTCCTCATCGCCGGCTGCTTCATCGACGCCATCTCCGCCTTCTATATACTGCTGCCCATCTTCATCCCCATCCTCAACGCCATCGGCGTCGACCTCGTCCTTTTCGGCGTCATCATGACCGTCAACCTCGCCATCGGCCAGATAACCCCGCCGGTCGGCGTCAACCTCTACGTCGCCTGCAACATCGCCAACATCAGCCTCAAACAGATATCGGCGGCGATAACGCCCTTCCTCATCGCCTCCCTCATCGCCCTGGCGGCCATCACCTACATCCCCGCCCTCTCCATGTGGCTGCCCACCGCCCTCGGCATGAAATAACGCCGGCTCCGGGGGTGCACCGGCCTGAGCGTAACCTGCCGGCGCCCCCGCAACCCTGGCGGTCTTTGCCCGAAACTGAAAAATAGCCGTCGGCACCGCCGGCAGCTGACATACCAACGCATACCCCCCCCTCCCGCGGACCGCGGCGGAACCTCCCCGGCCATCACGGCCGCCGGTTCCGCCGCACGGTCCGTGACTTAAGCCTAGCGAGGATGGTGCACAGCGCATGAAAACCAAAAAGCCCGGCCGTGACACCCTGCTGCGCTTCTACCGGGAAATGCAGCGCATCCGCCAGTTCGACCTCAAAGCCGCCGAACTCTTCAGCCAGGGCCGCATGGCCGGCAACATCCACACCTGCATCGGCCAGGAAGCCACTGCCGTCGGCGCCTGTCAGGCCCTCGAGCCGACCGACTTCATCACCTCCACCCACCGCGGCCACGGCCACTGCCTCGCCAAAGGCGGCCAGGCCGCCGTCATGATGGCCGAACTCTTCGGCAAAGCCACCGGCTACTGCAAAGGCAAAGGCGGCTCAATGCACATCGCCGACCTCGGCCTCGGCATCCTCGGCGCCAACGGCATCGTCGGCGCCGGCATCCCCATTGCCGCCGGCTCGGCCCTCGCCAGCAAAATCAAAGGCGGCCGTGAAGTCACCCTCGCCTTCTTCGGCGACGGCGCCTCCAACGAAGGCGTCTTCCACGAAGCCCTCAACATGGCCTCCGCCTGGCGCCTGCCTGTAATCTTCCTGTGCGAAAACAACAAATACGGCGTCTCCGTCGCCATCGACCGCGTCACCAACATCGCCGACATCGCCGACCGCGCCAAAGCCTACGACATCCCCGGCATCGTCGTCGACGGCAACGACGTCGTCGCCGTCTTCGAAGCCGTCAGCGCCGCCGCCTCGCGGGCCAGGGCGGGGGAGGGGCCCACCCTCATCGAAGCAAAAACCTACCGCCACCGCGGCCACTACGAAGGCGACCCCCAGATCTACAAACCCGCCGACGAAGCCGCCGGCTGGAAAGAACGCGACCCGCTCGTCCTCCTCAGGGCCGCCGTTCTGACGCTCGACCCCGGCGCGGCCGCCGAACTCGCAGAAATCGAAACAAGCGTCCGCCGCGAAATCGACGACGCCGTCACCTTCGCCGAACAATCGCCCTACCCCGAGCCGGGCGAAGTCGTCCGCGACGTTTACGCCGCCGACAACGAGAGGAGCGTGGCCAGATGAAGACCATCACCTACGGTCAGGCCGTCAGCGAAGCCCTCCGCGAAGAGCTGCTCCGCGACGAAAACGTCTTCATCCTCGGCGAAGACATGGCCGTCATGGGCAGCGTCTTCGGCCTCACAAAAGGCTTCCTCGAAGAATTCGGCGCCAACCGCGTCATCGACACCCCCATATCAGAAGCCGGCTTCACCGCCATGGCCGTCGGCGCCGCCCTGCGCGGCCTCAAGCCCGTCGTCGAAATAATGTACGTCGACTTCACCCCCGTATGCTTCGACGCCATCGTCAACCAGGCCGCCAAAATGCGCTACATGACCGGCGGCCAGGCCAGCGTCCCCCTTGTCCTCCGCTGCCCCGGCGGCGCCGGACGCCGCAACGCCGGCCAGCACTCCCAGAGCCTCGAGGCCCTTTTCACCCATATACCCGGCCTCAAAGTCATCGCTCCCAGCACCCCGGCCGACATCAAAGGCCTCCTCAAAACCGCCATCCGTGACGACGACCCCGTCGTCTGCATCGAGCATAAACTCCTCTACGCCACCAAAGGCGAAGTCCCCGACGGCGACTGCACCATCCCCCTCGGCGCCGCCGACATCAAGAGGCCCGGCCGCGACGTCACCATCATCGCCTGGTCCCGCCAGGTCCACTCCGCCCTCGAAGCCGCCCGGACCCTCGCCGGCGAAGGCATCGACGCCGAAGTCCTCGACCTCAGGAGCCTCGTCCCCCTCGATTGGGAAACCCTCGCATCCTCCATCGCCAAAACCCACCGCGCCGTCGTCGTCCACGAAGCCGTCAAACGCGGCGGCTATGGCGCCGAACTCGCCGCCCAGATCGGCGAAGACCTCTTCGACCACCTCGACGCCCCCGTCAAAAGGGTCGCCGGCCTCAACGTCGTCCCGCCCTTCAGCCCGGCGCTCGAAGACTTCATCTACCCCAACCCCGGCGACATCGCCGCCGCCGTCAGGCAAACCCTCGGCCGGTGATCCGGCGTAAAATATCAACAATTCCGAGGAGGAAAATGATATGGCGACAAACTTCACCATGCCCCAGCTCGGGCTCACCATGACCGAAGGCACGGTCGGCAAATGGTTCAAACAAGTGGGGGAGAAGGTAACCGCCGGCGAAATCCTCGCCGAAATCTCCACCGACAAAATCACCAACCAGATCGAAGCCCCGGCTGATGGCGTATTGCTCGCCGTCCTCGTCCCCGAAGGCGGCGTTGCACCCGTCAAGGCCGTCCTCGCCGTCATCGGCGCCCCCGGCGAAAAAATCGACGCCGCGGTCGCCGAAGTTGCCGCCGCCGCGCCCGCCGCGGACGCACAGGCCCCGTCCGCCCCGTCCGCCGCTCCCGCAGCTGCCCCCGCCGCCGGCGACAGTCGCGTCATCGCCTCGCCCCTCGCCAAAAAACTCGCCAAAGAACACGGCGTCGACCTCGCCCTCGTCACCGGCACCGGCCCAGGCGGCCGCGTCGTCGAAAAAGACATCCTCGACTACGCCGCCCGCCAGGCCGCGGCCCCCAAAGCATCGCCCCTGGCCGCCAAACTAGCCGCCGAGCACGGCGTCAGCCTCGCCGCCATCGCCACAGACAGCCGCATCATGGCCGCCGACGTCCGCGCCGCCCTGCCGGCCCAGGCGACAGCCGCCGCCATGCCCCTCACCGGCATGCGCAAAATCATCGCCGAACGCATGAGCCTCAGCTGGCAGACCGCCCCTCACGTCAACCTCACCGTCGAAGTCGACATGACCGCCGCCGGCCGCCTCAAAGACACCCTCGCCGCCGCCGGCGCCAAAGCCTCCTTCACCGAAATCATCATCAAATGCGCCGCCAAAGCCCTCGGCGAATTCCCGATGGTCAACGCCAGTCTCGTAAACGGCGCCATCGTCCAGCACGACAGCGTCAACATCGGCGTTGCCGTCGCCCTCGAAAACGGCCTCATAGTCCCGGTCGTCAAAAACGCCGCCGCCAAAACCGTCGGCCAGATCAGGGAAGACATCGCCTCCTTAAGCGCCAAAGCCCGCGAGGGCCGGCTCGGCCCCGACGACTACACCGGCGGCACCTTCACCGTCACCAACCTCGGCATGTTCGGCACCGACCACTTCACCCCCATCATCAACCCGCCCGAATCCGCCATCCTCGGCGTCTGCCGCGTCGTCAAGCGTCCCGTCGTCATCGGCGACGACATCGTCATCCGCCCCATGGCCAACCTGTGCCTGTCGTTCGACCATCGCCTCGTCGACGGCGCCCTCGCCGCGAAATTCATGGCCCGCGTTCGTTCTTTGCTTGAAGAACCACTTTTGCTGCTCAGCTAATGGGCGTCCGTTGATAAGCCCCCTAGGCGGCGTTGCTCCTCGGATGGCCCACTCGACGTACGCAACCAAGTACGCCGTCGCGGGCCATCCTCCGGTGCGCCTTGCCTATGGGGCTTCTGAACGGCCGCAAAGGTTTTAGGTTATAGGAGGTTAACTATGCCCAAGAAAATAATCGTCATAGGTGGCGGGCCCGGCGGCTACGTCGCCGCTATCCGCGCCGCCCAGCTCGGCGCCGAAGTCCACCTCGTCGAAAACGAACACATCGGCGGCACCTGCCTTAACGTCGGCTGCATCCCCACAAAAGCCCTCCTCCACGCCGCCGAACTATACCACGCCATCACCCACGGCGCCTCCCAGGGCATAAAAGCCGACAACGTCACCGTCGACTGGCCGGCCGTCATGGCCCGCAAGCGCGCCGTCGTCACCAAGCTCGTCCGCGGCGTCGAAGGCCTCCTCAAAGCCAACGGCGTTGCCGTCCACCGCGGCACCGGCGCCCTCAAAGACCCCCGCACCGTCGCAATAAGCGGTGACAGCCCGGCCGTCCTCGAAGCCGACGCCGTCATCCTCGCCACCGGCTCCGAGCCTGTCCGCCTGAGCTTCCCCGGCGCTGACCTGCCTGGGGTCATCGACAGCACCGCCGCCCTCTCCCTGGCGGCCATCCCCGCCTCCATCGCCATCGTCGGCGGCGGCGTCATCGGCGTCGAATTCGCCGCCCTCTACCGTTCGTTCGGCGCCGCGGTAACCGTCATCGAAATGCTCCCCCAAATCCTCCCGCCCGTCGACGGCGAAATCGCCGCCCTCATCCGCGGCCACCTCGCCAAACAGGGCGTCAAATTCCTCACCGGCGCCCGCCTCGGCGAAGTCAAAAAAACCGCCGCCGGCCTCGCCGCCGTCGTCGCCGCCGGCGACCAAACCCAGGAAATCGTCGCCGAACAGGTCCTCGTCGCCGTCGGCCGCCGGCCGCGCACCGCCGGCCTCGGCCTTGAAAACGCCGGCATCGCCGCCGAACGCGGCCGCATAAAAGTCGACGCAAACTTCATGACCAACCGGAGCGGCGTCTACGCCGTCGGCGACGTCAACGGCCTCATCATGCTCGCCCACGCCGCCTCCGCCCAGGGCATCGCCGCCGTCGAACACGCCCTAGGCCACCGCAGCGCCTACCACGCCCACACCATACCCTCCTGCATCTACACCAGCCCCGAAGTCGCCGGCGTCGGCCTCACAGAAGAGGCGGCCAAGGCCCAGGGCGTCGCCTACAAAACAGGCATCTTCCCCCTGGCCGGCAACGGCAAAGCCCTCATCGAAAGCGGCGGCACCGGCCAGATCAAAATCATCTCCGGCGCCAAACACGGCGAAATCCTCGGCGTCCACATCTTCGGCCCCCGCGCCACCGACCTCATCGCCGAAGCCGCCCTCGCCCTCAGGCTCGAAGCCACCGTCGACGAACTCGTCACCACCATCCACGCTCATCCCACCGTCAGCGAAGCCATGGGCGAAGCCGCCCTCGCCGTCGCCGGTGCCGCCATCCACTGGCCGCCGGCCCGCAAAAGCTGATGCGACGCTGCCTCCTTCTCCAGCCCGGTCTCGTTAACTACGACACCGGGCTGGTCCTGCAAAAAGAAGCCCGCACCCTCGTAGAAGAAGGCCGCTACGCCGGCATCCTTCTCCTCCTCGAACACCCCGCCGTCGTCACCATCGGCCGCGGCGGCGGCGACGAAAACCTCGTCGCCCACCCCGCCTGGTTCCAGGCCCGCGGCATCGCCGTCGCCCACACCGACCGCGGCGGCAACGTCACCGGCCACAACCCCGGCCAACTGGTGGGCTACCCAATCTTCGACCTCGCCAAATGGCGCCAGGATGTCCACTGGTTCGTCCACACCCTCGAAGAAGCCCTCATCCGCACCCTGGCCAGCTACGGCCTCACCGCCGGCCGCAAAGCCAAATACACCGGCGTCTGGCTCGCCGACGACAAGATCGCCGCCATCGGCGTCTCGGTGAGGCGCTGGATCACCGGCCACGGCTTCGCCCTCAACGTCGCCAACGACCTCGCCCTCTTCGACGCCATCGTCCCCTGCGGCATCAGGGAATTCGGCGTCACCAGCCTCCAGAAGGCCGGCGTCGCCGCCACACTGCCCGAGGTCGCCGCCGTCCTCGCCGCCGAAACAGCCGCCGTCTTCGACCTCGAATACAGCGAGCCCCAAGGAGATGAACACCAGTGACCGACCCCCAGCCCGCGCGGCCGCCCTGGCTCGTCCAGCGCGTCGCCCCCGGCTCCTTCGAAAAAGTCAGCGGCCTCCTCGGCGGCCTCGGCCTCCACACCGTCTGCCAGAGCGCCCACTGTCCCAATATCGGCGAATGCTTCGGCCACGGCACCGCCACCTTCCTCATCCTCGGCAGCGTCTGCACCCGCCGCTGCCGCTTCTGCGCCGTCCCCAAAGGCCAGCCCGGCCCCGTCGACCCAGGCGAACCCGCCCGGGTAGCCCAGGCTGCCGCCGCCCTAGGCCTCCGCCACGCCGTCGTCACCTCCGTCACCCGCGACGACCTCCCCGACGGCGGCGCCGCCCACTTCGCCGCCGTCATCGCCGCCATCCGCGCCGCCTGCGGCGCCAGCGTCGAAGTCCTCACCCCCGATTTTGCCGGCCGCGAAGACAGCCTCGACACCCTCCTCGCCGCCTCCCCCGAAGTCTTCAACCACAACCTCGAAACAATCCCCCGTCTCTACCCCTCCGTCCGGCCCGGCGCCGACTACCGCCGTTCGCTCGCCCTCCTCGCCGCCGCCGCCCGCCGCCCCGTCCTCGTCAAAAGCGGCCTCATGCTCGGCCTCGGCGAGCAGCAAGACGAAATCCACGCCGTCCTCGCCGACCTCGCCGCCGCCGGCGTCCGCGCCCTCACCCTCGGCCAATACCTGCGGCCCTCGCCCGACCACCTGCCTGTCAGCGAATACATCCACCCCGACACATTCCGCCGCTACGAGGAAGCGGCATACGCCCTTGGCTTCAGCCACGTCGCCGCCGGGCCCCTCGTCCGCAGCTCCTACCACGCCGCCGCCTTCGTGGACGGCCAAAACCCAACCGGCTCTTGACACAAACACCCCGTCTGTTATTAAATAGTTACAATACTATTTAACGACAGTGACGGGGTGGATTTCATGTTCGCCGAACTCAAAGAACTCAATAAACTTGTCATCTTCCGCGATCTCTTGGAAGACCCGATAATCAAACAGCTGCTCACCCACGCCGACAGGGTGGGGGAGGGGGGAGACCTGCCGCCCGCCACCGTCGCCGACCTCATCGCCTTCGCCGAACAGTACGGCCTTGCCGGCAACGTCCTCGGCGACCACCTCATCTACCTCCTCGTCGTCGACGAAAACCCCTTCAGCATCACCGCCGAAAAACAGCGCGGCCAGGTCGGCGAAAGCCTCCTCGCCGCCTGCGCCCACGACCTCGCCATCTTAAAGCGTCTCCACGCCGGCACCGCCGCCCTCGCCGGCGGCCTCCTCGCCGACTACCGGCCCACCGTCGCCAGCGACCTCCTCGCCTTCAACGCCCTCAAACACAGCTGGGCCGCCGCGGGAACCGCCGCCCCAGACGCCCTTGCCGCCATGCTCGCCCGTCACTACGCCGTCTACGGCTGCGGCCAGATGGCCAACCACGTCGCCTTCCGCTGGGACCGCAAAGGCGGTCTCACCGGCATAACCCACTACGACAAAACCACCTTCGACGACATCATCGGCTACGAACGCCAGAAAAACACCCTCAAAGAAAACACCGAAGCCTTCCTCGCCGGCCGCCCCGCCAACAACGTCCTCCTCATCGGCCCGCGCGGCACCGGCAAATCCTCCACCGTCAAAGCCCTCGTCAACGCCTACGCCATAAAAGGTCTCAGACTCGTCGAAGTAGCAAAGGGCGACCTCCTCCACCTCCAGACCGTCAGCGACCTCCTCGGCGCCCGCGGCAAAAAATGCATCCTCTTCCTCGACGACCTCTCCTTCGAAGACTCCGACGGCGACTTCAAGCACCTCAAAACCGTCATCGACGGGTCCCTCCAGACCAGGCCGGCCAACGTCCTCATCTACGCCACCTCCAACCGCCGCCACCTTGTCAAGGAAACCTGGCAGGACCGCCAGGGGAGCGACGACGAGATCCACCGCTTCGACTCCCTCAACGAAAAAATCGCCCTCGCCGACCGTTTCGGCATCACCATCACCTTCCCGTCCCCCGACCAGCAGGAATACCTCAACATCGTCCACAAACTCGCCCAGAAGCACAAAATCGGCCTCGGCGAAGAACAGCTCAACAAAGAAGCCCTCCAGTGGGAGTTCAGCCATTCGGGGAGGTCGGGCCGCGTGGCTCGCCAATTCATCCAACACTTGCTTGGTAAAATAGTCTGAGGCGTCCGCCCATAACCGCCCATCTACTGCGTTGCTCCTCGGCTGCCATCCTCAGCGTACGTCCCGTGTACGCTTCCGGTGTCAGCCTCCGGTGCGCCTTGTATCTGGGCGGTTCTGAACGTCCGCTCGCAGATAAAAGAATGAGAGAACAAGAAAACCGCCGCTCGGCGGTTTTCTTGTTCTCATGTGCCCACACAGAAAGGAGGAAATACAAAACATTTAAGGGAAATATAGGGAATAGAAAGAAGGTGACAGCATGATTTCACCCAAACTCCATCGCTTCCGCTTCCGTGACCTGTTGCTCTACGACCTGGCAGGGCTGACCGCTTCACTCATCCTTGCGTTTCTCCTTATCGATACCTCCCTTGTATACCTTGCCGTTCTGCCGTACCCGCTTCTTTTGCTGCTGCTTATCCGCCGAAGGCTTACCAAACTCGGCATCACGCCGGCTGAATTCCTAGGTGTGCGGCCAAGACCCGACATCGCCTGGGGCGAACTGACCGTCGTATCCGTCTTTACCTTCTTAGCCTACTTCTCCATCCGTCAGATCTTCGCCCTCTTCGCCGGAATCGAAGCGCAACCGCTGGCGAAAGTATACGGACCTTTTTCCGGCGAACTACCGTTGTTATTATCGGTATTTTTCTTACTCATCCCGGTAATTACTATTTTCTTTGAACTTCACCGGGTAGTCTTACTCGTTCGTCTTTCGCGGCGGTGGAACGTCGCAGCGGCCGCCCTCATCGTTGCGGCCCTTACCGCGCTAATCGGCCATTCTGAAGGGTGGGTATTCTCCTTCTTCATATATTCGGTTGTCATGTCCCTTATGTACACCCGCTACGAAACCATCCTCGCCCCCATAGTTTCTGGCTGTATCACCGGCGTTATCGCGATAATCCTAATAGCCTGGGCCAAGCAAAACAACATCGAAATCTACAGTCTGAGTTTCATCGCCCAGTACCGCTGGCTGTTCATCGCCGGCGCCGTTGTCTCGCTCGTGCCCGTCCTTTGGTTCATCCGTCGCGCCTGGCCGCCCGCCGACTGGGGCAAAGAAACGGGGGGCGGGGAGGAGGAGGCCGGCATCGCCCGCGGCCCCTGATAAGAGCCCGCCCGAGGCCCTGGCTATGCCCGCGCCTCGGGCGGGCTGCCCGTGCCCCGCAGGGCGCGGAACCCTCCAACCTTCCCCGTAGCAAAAAAACCGCCGGTCGCCCGGCGGTTTTTGCGTATTTATTTCTTGTTTATATCCAGCACGCCTTCGATGCCGCACAGCTCGTTTATCACCTGATCCAGTTCGCTCCGGTCGGACAGCTTCACCGTCACCGGGATAAAAATCTTCCCCGGCTCCTCAGCGTCCTCGATCTGGATCTGGAGGATGCCCACCCCCAGGCCGCCCAGGCACGAACCGATGCGGCCGATCTGCCCCGGCTTGTCCAGCGACTTAATCACCAGATTCGCCACCCGCGGGCTGCGGCTCGCGTACAGCTTATCGATCTTAGGCAGCACCTCCAGCGCCACCACCACCAGCACCGTCGTCGCCACCGCGCCGACCATCGCGCCCACACCGGCCGCCAGGCCCACGCTCGCCACCACCCACAGGCTGGCCGCCGTCGTCAGGCCCTTGATCGTCGGGCCCTCCTTCATGATCGCCCCGGCGCCGAGGAAACCGATGCCGCTGACCACCTGTGCCGCCAGTCTGGCCGGATCGGCGTTCGTCTTGCCCTCCACATCCGAATACAGATTCAGCGACAGGATCGCCACCAGGCACGACCCCAGGCACACCAGGATATGCGTCCTCAGCCCCGCCGTCTTGCCGCGGTGCTGGCGCTCGAAACCGATAATACCGCCCAGCACCACCGAAACCACCAGGCGGAGCACAGTAGTATAATCGTCAACCACCGGCTTCGCCTCCGCCCGCGCCCTTCTTCTTCAGCGGCTCTCCCTGGGCGATATAAAAAGCCAGCTCGGCGATATTCGTAGCCCGGTCGGCCACCCGCTCGATATAGCGGATCGCCACGTGATAATCCATGATCGTCTCCTGGATCCAGGGATGCACCGACAACACGCACACCATATCGCGGAACAGGTCGCGGTTGCGCTTATCCACCGAAGTATCCTTATCGATTACCTGCCTCGTCAACGCGCAATCCAGCGTATCGTAGCAGCGCAACGCCCCCCGCAGCATCTCCAGCGACTGGTCCTTCATACTGGACAGCGAACCGTGCAGCGTCGCCAGCGGCTGCATATTCTGGGCGGCGAACTTCTTCTGCACCAGCTTCGCGATCTGATTGGCGTAATCGCACGTTCTCTCAAGCTCCATCGCGATCTTCAGGCTGCATGTCACGAAATTGACCTCGTCGCGGCTGCAAGGCCTGGCGGCCAGACTATCCAGACAATGCTCGTTGATCTCCTCATACAGCAGATCGACCTGCTTCTCTATCTCCCGCGCCACGGCCGCCGTAGCGGCGTCGTTATCCACCAGCGCGCGCACGGCCAGGCCGACCGCCTCCGCCGTCTTGTCCCCCATCGTCATCACCGACTGCCTCAGCCGGGAAAAATCCTGCTGCATATCAGACCACCTCGTGTAATTGAACTGCATACTGATTTATAGTTCAACGCTAATTACGAATATTCATGCAAATCCCGAAAAAATATTTTGCGGGCGATCCAGGTGCCCATCAGTCTCATAATACTACCCGGACCGGGGTTTGGCAAACAGGCGGGTTCCCATTCCCGGCCCGTCGTATCGACAGATTTTTACCCCACAATTCATTTTCACAATTTTTCCGGAAATGAGAGGATTGCCAACCTTTCTTAGCGAAATACTTCCTAGCGCAAAAAAGGAACTGGAGACCGCAGACCTTGAGACCTTTATCGGAAATACGCTGTTTTCTGCTCGACATGGACGGCACCTTCTACCTCGGTGAGAAACTTCTCCCCGGAGCCCTGGAATTCATGAAATACATAAAAGCCAGCGGTCGGGACTACCTCTTCCTCACCAACAACTCGTCCCGCTCCGCTCATTTTTATGCCGAAAAGCTCACCGCCATGGGCTGGCCGGCCGAGCCGCGCGACATCCTCACCAGCGGCGAAGCCGCCTGCCTCTACCTCGCCAGCCGCAAAAACGCCGCCCGTATCTTCCTCCTCGGCACCCCCGACCTGGAAGCCGAATTCGCCGCCCACGGCTTCACCCTCACCGCCCAAGACCCCGACTACGTCGTCCTCGGCTTCGACAAAACCCTCACCTACGACAAACTCACCACCGCCTGCACCCTCATCCGCGGCGGCGTGCCCTTCATCGCCACCCACCCCGACATCAACTGCCCCACCGAAGACGGCTTCATCCCCGACTGCGGCGCCATGATCGAACTCATCGCCGCCTCCACCGGCGTCCGGCCCCACATCATCGGCAAACCCCACCGCGACATCATCGACGCCGTCACTACCCGTACCGGGCATCCCGCCGCCGCCACCGCCATCGTCGGCGACCGCCTCTACACCGACATCGCCACCGGCAAAAACGCCGGCATCACCTCCATACTGGTCCTCAGCGGCGAAACAAAAGCCGCCGACCTCGGCAGCACCGCCGTCGCCCCCGACCACGTATACGCCGGCCTCGGCACACTCCAGTTGGCCCTGGCCGCCGGCGACCGACAGGAAGACAGCTTCCCGTCCGGCGGCTGACCATATAACTCCGGGCACCAATTTTCTATTTAGGGAGGTAGTACCGTGAAAAAACCCTGGTATCTCATCGTCTCGCTCATCGTCATCGCCGCAATGTCCCTCGTCCTCGTAGCCGGCTGCGGCGGCGGCGACAAAAAAACCGCCGAGACCTCCAAAGCAGGCGGCCCCAAAGGCACAGTAATGATCTACACCTCCATCTACCCCGACATCATCGAACTCATCAAACCGGCCCTCAAAAAACAGTTCCCCGACCTCGAAGTCCAGTGGTTCCAGGCCGGCACCGAGAAAGTAATGGCCAAAGTCGCCGGCGAAATCGAGGCCAAGAAAATCCAGGCCGACCTGCTCATGGTCGCCGATCCCTCCTATTACCTCACCCTCAAAAACCAGAACCTCCTCCTCAAATACGATTCCCCCAACCGCAAGGACGTCCAGATCAACAAGGACTCTGAAGGCTACTGGACCGGCGTGCGCATCTCCAACATGATCATCGCCTACAACACCGCCAAGGTCAATGCCGCCGACGTCCCCAAAACCTGGAAAGACCTCCTCGATCCCAAATGGAAGGGCAAAATCGCCATGCCCAGCCCGCTGCTCTCCGGCACCGCCTACGTCGCCGCCGGCGAACTGTCCGACAAATACGGCTGGAAATACTTCGAAGACCTCAAAGCCAACGGCATGAAAGTCGAAGAAGGCAACTCCGCCATCCAGAACAAACTCGTGCGCGGCGAATACCTCGCCGTCATGATCCTTGAGGAAAACATCCTCAAGATCGGTGCCAAAGGCGAACCCGTAAAAGTCGTTTACCCCGAAGACGGCACCATCGTCATCCCCAGCCCGATCGCCATCTTCAACACCTCCAAGAACCAGGAAGCCGCCAAAATAGTCCTTGACTGGTTCCTCTCCAAAGAAGGCCAGGAAGTTATCGTCAAAGGCTGGATGCACTCCGTCCGCGGCGACGTCGCCGCCCCCAAAGGCGCTCCCGCCCTCAAGACCTTCATGGACAAAGCCATCAAACCCAACTGGGAGAAACTCTCCAAAGAAAACGAGAAAGTCAAGGAGACGTTCCGCAGCAAGGTACTGGAGAAATAATTTTACCCGGCAGGGGAGGGGAGAGGTTTCTCCCCTCCTTCAATGCGGCCGTTGATAAGCGCCCATCTGCGGCGTTGTTCCTCAGAGCGCTTGCTTGCGTACATTCCGGGTACGCGGCGCGGCGCGCTCTTCCGGTGCGCCTTGCATCTGGGCACTTCTGAACGGCCGTGTGCAATTCATAAAATAACGATCCGCGCACTTGTAAATTTTGGGGGACGAAAAATCCCCCCATACTCAGGGGGTACTTGTGATAAACCGCCTGCGCCAAAAATTCGACGCCAAATGGATGGCCATCGCCGCGGCTGTGGGCATCCTTGTCCTATTCGTCGTCCTGCCCATGCTCTACCTCATCTGGCGGAGCGTCTTCATCGACGGCGCCTTCAACTTCGCCACCTACAAGCAGGTCTACGCCCAGTCCGCCAACTGGAAAGCCTTCGCCAACACCTTCTACATCTCCCTCGTCGTCACATTCGTCAGTATCGCCATCTCCTTCCCCCTGGCCTGGCTCGTCGGCCGCACCGACCTCCCCGGCAAAGGCTTCTTCCGCACCACCTTCATCGCCAGCTACATGATCCCCCCCTACGTCGGCGCCATCGCCTGGACCCAGCTATTAAACCCCAGCGTCGGCTACCTCAACGAATGGCTTGTCAGCGTCTTCAAACTATCCAAAGCTCCCTTCGACATCTACGGCATGGGCGGGCTCATCTGGTGTCTCACCCTCTTCTACTCGCCCTTCGCCTTCATCACCATCTCGCGGGCCCTCGAAAAAATGGACCCCAGCCTCGAGGAAGCCTCGCGGGTCGCGGGCGCCTCGCCGCTCGTCACCCTGTGGCGGGTAACCCTGCCCCTCATGTTCCCCAGCATCATCGCCGGCGGCGTCCTCGTCTTCATCGGCGTCGGCTCGGCCTTCGGCATCCCGGCCATCATCGGCATGCCCGCCCAGATCGAAGTCCTCACCACCCGCATCGTCACCTACGTCTACCTCGGCACCGGCAAAGGCATCCGCGACGCCACCGCCCTCGCCGTCTCCCTCATGATCGCCGCCAACTTCGTCCTCTACGCCTCCACCTGGCTTTTAACCCGCAAAGACTACGTCACCATCAGCGGCAAAAGCACCAGGCCAAACCTCGTCGAACTGCGCGGGTGGAAATGGCCGCTCACCTTCCTCGTCAGCCTCTACGGCTTCGTCGCCATCTTCCTGCCGCTAGCCTCCATCGCCGTCACCTCGCTCATCAAATCTCTCTCGCGGCCCATCTCCCTCGACAACCTCACCATCGACGCCTGGCTGGCCGCCCTCAAAAACGACCAGTACATGACCCCGCTGTGGACCAGCTTCGTCACCGGCGCCGCCGCGGCCACCGTCGCCACCGCCATCGCCGTCTTCATCGCCTACCTGCTCGTCAAGACCAGGATGCGCGGCCGCACCATCCCCGACGGTCTGGCCACCCTCGGCGGGGCCACCCCCAGCATCGTCATCGCCCTCGCCCTCATCATCACCTTCTCCGGCGAATTCGGGCTGAACCTCTACAACACCTTCGGCATCCTCATCGTCGCCTACATGGTCAAATACCTCACAATGGCCGTCCGCACCATCGCCGCCTCGCTCAGCCAGGTCCACTCCTCCCTTGAAGAGGCCGCCTTGAACTCCGGCGCCACCTGGCTCCAGTCGCTGCGCGACATCATGCTCCCCCTCATCGGGCCCTCCATCGTCGCCGGCTGGTTCCTCGTCTTCATGCCCTCCTTCTACGAACTAACCATGTCGATAATCCTCTACGGCTCCCAGACCAAGACCATCGGCGTCCTCCTCTACGAACTCCAGACCTACGCCGACCCGCAGGACGCCTCCGTCCTCGCGGTCATCATCCTCATCATCATCCTCGTCGGCAACATCATCCTCCGCAAAGTCTCCAAAGGAGCCATCGGCATATAGGCGCGCCAAAACCGGCAAAGGAGTATTGAGATATGGCTGAAATTATATTACAATCGGTCTCCAAACACTTCGGCGAAGTCAAAGCCGTCGACAACTTCGTCGCCACCGTCGGCGACGGCGAATTCGTCTCCATCCTCGGCCCCTCCGGCTGCGGCAAAACCACCATGCTGCGCATGGTCGCCGGCTTCGAGAAACCCACCGCCGGCGAAATATACATCGGCGACCGCCTCGTAAGCTCGCCCGCCAAAGGCATATTCGTCCCCCCCGAAAAACGCAGCATCGGCATGGTCTTCCAATCCTACGCCGTCTGGCCGCACATGTCCGTCTTCGACAACGTCGGCTACCCCCTCAAAATCAAAGGTCTCCCCAAAACCGAAATCGCCGACCGCACAAACACCGCCCTCGACCTCGTCCACCTTAACGGTCTCGCCCAGCGCCTGCCCAGCCAGCTCTCCGGCGGCCAGCAGCAGCGCGTCGCCCTCGCCCGCGCCCTCGTCGCCGAGCCCGACCTCCTGCTCCTCGACGAGCCGCTCTCCAACCTCGACGCCAAACTGCGCGAAAGCATGCGGTTCGAAATCAAGGAACTGCAGAAAAAACTCGGCGTCACCGTCATCTACGTCACCCACGACCAGGCCGAAGCCATGGCCATGTCCGACCGCATCGTCGTCATGAACGCCGGCGTCATCCAGCAGATCGGCAACCCCGTCGACGTCTACGAAACCCCGGCCAACAAAACCATCGCCGACTTCATCGGCCTCGTCAACTTCCTTACCGCCGAAGCAGGGGAGGGGGGAGTCGCCGTACCCGCCCTCGGCCGCACCGTCCCCGCGCCGTCCGGCCTTACCGGCAAAGCCGTCGCCGCCGTCCGCCCCGAACAGATCGCCCTCGCCGCCCCCGGCACAGGCATCGCCGGCACCGTCATCCACAAATCCTACCTCGGCGACGCCGTCGACTGGCGCATCGAAGTGGGCGGCGAAACCGTCCGCGTCATCGCCCCCGCCGCCGCCTTCAGGGAAATTGGCGCCGGGCAAAACATCGGCCTCGTTGTTGACAAAATAATGATCTTCCCCGCGTAGCCATTTGCCCGCGAATATACGCAGGCCCCTGACAGGAGGACAGAATGTCCGGACTAATCTCAGCGCTCTGTGCCGGGCCCGTTATCCCCGCCGCCCGCACCACCGCCGACCTCACCCACGCTCTCGCCAACACAGTCGCCCCCGCCGTCATCCTCCTCTTCGGCGACATCAACACCCTCCCCGGCCTGCTCGCCGAAGCAAAGCGGCACGGCAAGCGCCTCATCGTCCACCTCGACCTTTTGGACGGCGTCGGCAAAGACCGCGCCGGCGTCAAATGCCTCGCCCGGCTTGGCGTCACAGCCCTCATCACCACCAAGCAGCAGCTCGTCAAAACGGCGCGGGACGAAGGCATGATAGTCGTCCAGCGCCTTTTTATCATGGACACCGAAGCCCTGCGCACCGGCATAAAAATCGTCAACCAGGCCAAACCGGACGCCGTCGAAGTACTGCCCGCCTCCGTGCCCGCGTGGGTCTTCCGCGAAATCACCCACCAGACCGGCCTGCCCCTTTGGGCCGGCGGCCTCGTCGCCACCCGCGCCGACGTCCAGAGCGCCCTCGCCGGCGGCGCCGCCGCCGTCAGCACCTCCCACCGCGACCTCTGGAAATAAACCCGTCGAAAAGCGGAGGACACCATGTCCGCACTCGCCCTCGCCCTCGTCCTGGCGGCCGCCTTCGCCCACGCCGCCTGGAACTACCTTGCCAAAAAAATATCCGGCGGCACCCCCTTCATCTGGCTGTTCGCCGTCATGTCCGCCGTCATCTACGCCCCGGTAGCCGCCTGGGTCTACCACACCTGCCGGCCCGTCATCGGCCCGGCCGAGCTTGGCCTCATCGCCGGCACAGCCGTCCTCCACGCCGTCTACTTCATCCTCCTCGACAAAGGCTACCAGCACGGCGACCTGTCCGTCATCTATCCGCTTGCCCGCGGCACCGGGCCGCTCCTCGCCATGCTCGCCGCCATCCTCCTCCTCGGCGAACGCCCTTCCTGGCTCGCCATCGCCGGCGGCCTCGCCATCGGCGCCGGCATCCTTGTCCTCACCGGCAACCCCGCCAAACTCAAAGACCCCGCCAACCGTCGGCCCGTCATCTTCGCCATCCTATGCGGCACCGTCATCGCCGCCTACACCGTCTGGGACAAAATCGCCGTCAGCACCTTCCTCATTCCGCCCCTCCTCTACGACTGGGCCGCAAACCTCGGCCGCGTCCTCTTCCTCACCCCCGCCGCCCTCCGCGACCGCGAGGGCGTCCGCCGGCAGTGGCGGCAGAACAAACTCTCCATCGCCGCCGTCGCCGTCCTCTCACCGTTAGCCTACATCCTCGTCCTCACCGCCATGGTCTTCAGCCCCGTAAGCTACATCGCCCCCGCCCGCGAAATCAGCATCCTCATCGGCACCCTCGCCGGCACCCACATCCTCCGGGAAGGCGACGCCGGGCCGCGTCTCGCCGCCGCCGGCGTCATGGTCGCCGGCCTCGTCGCCCTCGCCCTCGGCTGATCGCAGTCAACAAATACCCCTGTCCCGCATATAAATTAGCAGACAAGCCGGACGCGGCAGCATCCGGCTCAAGGCAGCCTGTCGGGATCAGCAGACAGGCTAATATAATCTCCGCGAGGAGGGAAACCAGCCATGGAAGTCATCAGGAGCACGTCCAAGCCTGACAGGGCATCGGCCTGGAAAACCTTCGTAAACTCGGGAGAAATCGCCGCCGGCGCCATCCCCCCGCCGATCGCCGCCTCATGGCGCAAATGCGCCCTCACCGGCGTCGACCCCGCCGACGGCAAAGGGCGCATCGTCCTCGAACACGCCGACCTCAGGCGGCTCGTCGACAAAAACCGCACAATCGTAAGCCTCGCCAAACCCTTCATGCAGAACCTCTACCAGTTCTTCCGCGCCTCTGGCTTCATCATCGTCCTCACCGACGCCGCCGGCTACATCCTCGAAAGCTTCGGCGACAGCGAGCCGCTCGCCAGTGCTCGCGCCATCAACTTCCTCCCCGGCGCCGACTGGCAGGACGTCAGCGTCGGCACAAACGCCATCGGCACCGCCCTCGCCACCGGCGCGCCCATCCAGGTCTCCGGCTCCGAACACTTCTGCCTCAGCCACCACACCTGGACATGTTCCGCCGCGCCCATCACCGGCAGGGACGGCAAAATCATCGCCGTCCTCGACGTCTCCGGCCCCGCCCGCGCCTGCAACGCCCACACCCTCGCCATGGTCGTCGCCGCCGCCGAAGCCATCGCCATGCAGCTCGCCATCCGCGAGAAAAACCGCGAACTCGCCACAGCCAACCGGCGGCTCACCAGCATCTTCAACACCATGTCCGAAGGCGTCATCCTCATCGACCGCCACGGCGTCGTCGACGAAATCAACGCCGTCGTCGGCCGGCTGACCGACCGGCCCAGCGAAGAAATCGTCGGCCGGCCCATCGAAAAACTCCTTGGCGGCTCTGCCCCCCTCACCCGCCGCATGCTAACCGAAAAACAACCCTACGCCGACATCGAACTCATGCTCCCCGGCAGAAACGGCGCCAGCCACTGCCTCGTCTCCGGCGACCCCGTCACCGACGGCCAGGGCGAAATAAGCGGCGGCGTCATCGTCGTGCGGCCCATCAAACAGGTCCGCTCCCTCGTCAACCGCTTCAGCGGCTACTTCACCACCTTCCGGTTCAGCGACATCACCGGCGCCAGCCCCGCGATCCTTGAAGCCGTGCGCATCGCGCGCCTCGCCGCCGCCGGCGCCGCCAACATCCTCCTTCAGGGCGAAAGCGGCACAGGCAAAGAACTCTTCGCCCAGGCCATCCACCACCACGGCCCCCGCTGCGCCGGCCCCTTCATCGTCGTCAACTGCGGCGCCATCCCCCGCGAACTCATCGGCAGCGAACTGTTCGGCTATGAAGAAGGCGCGTTCACCGGCGCCTCGCGCGGCGGGCGACCGGGCAAATTCGAGCTCGCCGGCGGCGGCACCATCTTCCTCGACGAAATCGGCGACATGCCCCTCGAACAGCAGGCCGCCCTCCTCAGAGTGCTGCAGGAAAAGAAACTCGTCCGCATCGGCGGTAGCAGAGTCATCCCCGCCGACGTCCGCGTCATCTGCGCCACCAACAAAAACCTCGCCCACGAAGTCGTCAAAGGCACATTCCGTCAGGACCTCTACTACCGTCTCAACGTCATCGCCATCACCATCCCGCCCCTCAGAGAGCGCGGCGACGACATCCTCCTCCTCTTCGACGACTTCCTCGCCCGCCTGGGCCGCGAGCGCGGCCGGGCCTTTGCCGCCGCACCGGCCGTCTACGACGCCCTCCGCCGCTACCGCTGGCCGGGCAACGTCCGCGAACTCCACAACGCCGCAGAACGGGCCGTAAGCCTCGCCGAAGGCGACACCGTCCACCTCTGGCACCTCCCCCCGGAAATCCACGGCGGCGGCCTCGCCTTTCCCGAAGTCGTCCGTATCGTCACTTTACGCGACCAGACCCGCCGGCAGCTCGCGCAGCGCGACCGGCAGCAGCTCGCCGCCCTCCTCGGCGAATGCGGCGGCAACATCAGCCAGCTCGCCAAACGCCTCGGCGTCGCCCGCAGCACCATATACCGCCGCCTGCGCCACCTTGGTCTTGACAGCTAAACACTGTAGCGGGGGAAATGTTAAATGGTAGAACATATACGCTACACCCCCGCTACAGTCAAAGGCGGCCGTTGATAAAGGCCCATCTGCGGCGTTGCTCCTCGGCTGCCATCCTCAGCGTACGTTCGTGTACGCTTCCGGTGTCAGCCTCCGGTGCGCCTTGCATCTGGGCCTTTCTGAACGGCCGCGGCGCAAATAGGACGAACTAACCACCCTCACGGGTGGTTCTTTTCATTTCCCGGTGGCGCCTTGGCACAACCTTTGCAATATATTTACATGCCAACCTGTCGGCAAAAAAAGACGAGGGGGTGAACAAATGCCACTCAAGCGCTACATCGTGGAAATCGGCACCGGCGCCGACCTCCACGGCGGCGACGTCACCAAAGCCGCCCAGCGGGCCGTCAAAGACGCCGTCTCCCGCAGCTGCCTCTGCGGCCTCATCGACATCTTCCGCCTCGACAGCCCCGACAAAATGCACATCGAAGTCAAAATCGGCTCTACCCAGCCGGAGCGGATCAGTGGCGGCGAAGTCCTCGCAGCCGTGCCCTTCGGCACAAAAACCCTCGAAATTGTCCCCGGCGGGCTGGCCGTCCGCGGCCTCGACCTGCCTGCCCTGGGGCCCGGCGACACAATCGTCGTCGCCGTCGCCGCCCTCACCGTCTACATCGACGTCGACTCCTGAGCGGAACCCGATTTTTCCAACAAACGAAGGAGGGAAAAAAATGCAACTGGCAAAGGAAAACCTGCTCGCGTTCTACCAGACCATGGTGACCATCAGGACCTTTGAGAACAAAGCGGCCGAACTCTTCGCCGCCGGCAAACTGCCCGGCTTCGTCCACCTCTACATCGGCGAAGAAGCGGTCGCCACCGGCGTCTGCGCCAACCTCACCGCCAAAGACTACATCACCAGCACCCACCGCGGCCACGGCCACCTCATCGCCAAAGGCGGCAAAGTCGACCTCATGATGGCCGAGCTCTACGGCAAAGCCACCGGCTACTGCAAAGGCAAAGGCGGCTCCATGCACATCGCCGACGTCGACCTCGGCATCCTCGGCGCCAACGGCATCGTCGGTGCCGGCCAGCCCATCGCCGTCGGCGCCGCCTTCGCCTGCAAATACCAGCAGAACGGCGCCATCGCCGTCTGCTTCTTCGGCGACGGCGCCTCCAACCGCGGCACATTCCACGAAGCCATGAACCTCGCCTCCATCTGGAAACTGCCTGTCGTCTTCGTCTGCGAAAACAACATGTACGGCATCTCCAACTGCCAGCGCGACCACATGAACATCTGCGACATCTCCGACCGCGCCGCCGCCTACGGCGTCCCCGGCGTCACCGTCGACGGCAACGACGTCGTAGCCGTCTTCGAAGCCGCCGCCGAAGGCGTCAAGCGGGCCAGGCAGGGCGACGGCCCCAGCCTCATCGAATGCAAGACCTGGCGGTGGCGCGGCCACTTCGAAGGCGACCCCGCCACCTACAAAAACCCCGAAGAACAGAAAACCTGGCTCCAGAAAGACCCCATCCCCCGGCTGGCGCAGAAAATCATCGAACTCGGCCACGCCGGCGAAGCCGACCTCGCCAACATCGCCGACGCCGTCAAAGCCCAGGTCGCGGCCGCCGTGGCCTTCGCGGAAAGCAGCCCCGACCCCGTTCCCGCCGACGTGCTCACCGACGTCTACGCCGGTCAATAACGAAGAGAAAGGGTGACGAAAATGAAAAAGATGACCTACGCCGAAGCCATCAGGGACGGCATCAGGCAGGAAATGAAACGCGACAGCGCCGTCTATCTCTGCGGCGAGGATGTCGGTAAATTCGGCGGCTGTTTCGGCGTCACCGCCGGCCTCGTCGACGAATTCCCCGGCCGGGTGCTCGACACCCCCATCACCGAAACCGCCATCATCGGCTCCGCCGTCGGCGCGGCCGCCGTCGGCCTCAGGCCGGTCGCCGAAATAATGTTCGTCGACTTCACCGGCGTCTGCATGGACGAACTCTTCAACCAGGCCGTCAAAATGCGCTACATGTTCGGCGGCAAAGCCAAAGTGCCCCTCGTCCTCAAAACAATCTGCGGCGGCGGCGTCGCCGCGGCCGCCCAGCACTCCCAGTGCATGGAAGCCTGGTTCACCCACATCCCCGGCCTCAAAACCGTCATGCCCGCCACCCCCGCCGACGCCAAAGGCCTCATGGCCGCCGCCATCCGCGACGACAACCCCGTCATCTACATCGAGCACAAACAACTCCTCGGCCTCGGCGGCGACGTCCCCGAAGGCGAATACCTCGTCCCGCTCGGCAAAGCCGACATCAAACGTCCCGGCACCGACGTCACCATCGTCGCCTGGTCGTGGATGGTCCACCGCGCCCTCGCCGCCGCCGAAGCCCTCGCCAAAGACGGCATAAGCGCCGAAGTCATCGACCCGCGCACCCTCGTCCCCCTCGACAAAGACGCCATCCTCGCCTCGCTCGCCAAAACCCACAAACTCGTCATCGTCCACGAAGCCGTCAGGACGAGCGGCTTCGGCGGCGAAATCGCCGCCGTCGCGGCCGAGGAAGGCTTCGACCTCCTCGACGCCCCGATAAAGCGCGTCACCGCCCCCGACACCCCCGTCCCCTTCAGCCCGGTACTGGAAAAAGCCTTCCTGCCAGATGAAGGAAAAATCATCCAGGCCGTCAAAGAACTCTTCTAAGGCCGCCCGCGCGGCGGCGGCCCACGACGGCCGGGCCGACCCGGCACCCCATGAGGAGGAATAGCGTGACCACGGTAGGAATCGTCGCCAACCCGGCCTCGGGCAAAGACATCAGGCGGCTCGTCGCCTACGGCACCGTCTTCGACAACCTCGAAAAAGTCAACATCGTCAGAAGAATAATCCTCGGCCTCGCCGCCGCCGGCGTTGATAAAGTAATCTACATGCCCGACTACTACGGCATAGTCCCCCGCGCCCTCGAAGGCCTCAGCAGCCGGGACCGCCCGCTGTTCGACACCGTCCCCGCCGACATCCCCCTCACCTGCACCCAGCAGGACTCCGCCGCAGCCGGCGCCGCCATGCGCGCCAGCGGCGCCGGCTGCATCGTCACCCTCGGCGGCGACGGCACAAACCGCATGGTCGCCAAAGGCTGCGGCGACATTCCCCTCCTGCCCGTATCCACCGGCACAAACAACGTCTTCCCCGCCATGCTGGAAGGCACGACCGCCGGCCTCGCCGCCGGCGTCGTCGCCCGCGGCCTCGCCGGCGGCGAACCGGTCGTCCGCCGCACCAAGAAACTGCTTGTCGTCAAAGACGGTGCCCCCGCCGACATCGCCCTCGTCGACGCCGTCGTCCTGGACGGCGCCTTCATCGGCTCGCGCGCCATCTGGGACATCGAACCCATCCGCCAGATCGTCCTCACCCGCTGCGAACCCCACGCCATCGGCATATCCGCCATCGGCGGCCAGCTGGCCCCCATCGGCCCCCACGACGACCGCGGTCTCGCCATCGAGCTCGGCGACGCTGCCGCCGCCGTCCTCGCCCCCATCGCCCCCGGCGTCGTGGTCCCCGTCAGCTACCGCGGCTACCGCGCCCTCGCCATCGGCGAACACGTCCCCGTCGCCAGCACCCCCTGCGTCATAGCCCTCGACGGCGAACGCGAAATCGAAGTGAGGGCCGGCGAAACCGCCTCTATCCGCCTCACCTTCGACGGCCCCCTCGTCGTCGACGCCCGCGCCGCCCTCACCGCCGCCGCCGCCGCAGGCGTCTTCCGCCTCCCCGCCGGCTCCCCGGCGCAAACCTAACCTTGTCCCGAGAGTTGCATCACCGCTCGCATGTCTACGGACGGACGCGCCGTAGACTCACGCCGACTCAGCCGTACCGGCGCCAAACGGGCGTCCATGCCCGTTGTCGCCTCGCCCGGCCGTCCATGGCCGGGCGTACGGTTGCGTTAACGGTCCGCTTCGTCAACGGCGCGTAACCGTCCTGCGCCAATACTCGCTTGTAATGCAACTCTCGTCCCGCTGCCCGTAAATAACACCGCAAAGGAGGAACTCCATGAGCCTCAAAGCAGCCTTCATCTTCGTCGCCCCCGACGCCGACCCCGCCGTCCACCGCGCCGTCGTCGACACCCCCGCCGTCAAACTCACCGCCATCGGCGTCAAAAACTACGCCGCAGCGGCGGATGTAGCCCGCCAGCTCGTCGCCGAAGGCTTCGCCGCCCTCGAACTGTGCGGCGGCTTCGGCCTCGAAGGCGCCGCCCTCGTCAAACAGGCCGTCGACGGCAAAGCCGCCGTAGGCGTCGTCCGCTTCGACAACCACCCCGGTCTCGGCTTCAAAAGCGGCGACGACCTCTTCCGCTGACAGCCGTCCAGTCCGCCGGCCTCCGGCAAGCGAACATCCATACGTCCCCAAAACAGGAAAGAGCGGGTATTACCCCGCTCTTTCCCTTTGCCTTAGCCATCCGGGAAATTTCCCCCTCCACGGCCGACCGGACGGCTACCCCCTGTCCTGCGCGGACGTGACCGGCGTTCACGCGGACAAAACAACCCGACCGGCAGGGGAGGCTGCCTGTTGGGTGGTGACAGGGCCGCCGAAACGATTACTCAGAGATCGGCTTTTTTGGCGTAATCCACGAAATCGTCGACAAGACCTTTGACCTTATGGGAAAAAGTCGCTGTTTCCGTCCCCGTGCCGCCGGCCTCGCCCGGCTGCGGGCTACCCTGCTGCTCGGCGGGCGCCGCGGCGGGACCAACGGGGGCGGAACCCGGTGAAATATCTTTTTCCGGCACAGGAATCACCCCTCGTTCTTTTCTCCATCCCGGCTGCAATGACGATTATTTGTACAAATAAATTGAATATATGGAAAATATTTACTATCAGTTTTATAATATAAATGACACCCCGCGGTGTCAACATTTTGAAAATATCGAACGTCGTCGCGGGAAGGGTGATGCACGATCGCCGCCATCACACAGATCCTCGAATCGATAAAAACAGAAGTCAACAAAGGCGCGGTCGCCGAACTCGCCAGTGCCGGCGAGCCCGCTTCCTACCTGCGGATGTCGGACGACGAACTCGAAACCGAATTCGAAGGGATGACCCAGGCGGTCATCGACACCGTCAGCCGCGACTCCTTCACCCACCTCAAAAGCCATCTCAGCTGGCTGTGCAAGCTGCGCCTCGAACAAGGCGTGAGGCTCGCCGACATAATGGCCGTGTTCGACCTGTACGAAAAATCCCTCAAAGACGCCATGTCCAGCTTCCTGCGCGACGACCTTGCCACCCTCAACATCCTGAGGCGGGAAATCGACGCCCTGCTCGACCGGGCCAGAGTATATGTGACCGACTACTTCTTCATCCTCTACGAGGAAACCGTCTTCAAGCAGCTTGAACAACTGCGCATCATCAACGAAATATCCACCAGGCTCGTCTCCTCCCTCGACCTCGACCGGGTGCTCAACTTCATCGTCAAAAACGCCCTCCGTCTCTTCAAAGCCAACTGCGGCAGCGTTTCCCTCATCGGCGCCGACGGCGACTTCGCCACCAAGGCCGCCCACGGCTGGCACGACAAAGGTTCGCCCCGCCTGATAGCCCAATGCGCCCTGCCGGCGCCCGACATGCACATCGCCACAAGCGCCGACGCCGGCGTCGCCTGCCTGAAAGACGTCATCGGGCCGGAAGGGCTCGAAGTGCTCGTCCTGCTCAAACTGCGGGTCGAAACGCGGGTCATCGGACTACTGGCCATAGGGTTCCACACCTTCCGCAAATTTACTCCCGCCGACCAGCGGGTGCTGCTGACCTTCGCCAACCACGCCGCCATCGCCGTCCACAACGCCCAGATGTACGGCTACACCGACCGCAAACTCCAGGAACGCATCCAGGAAGCCAGCATCCTGCTCGAGCAGAACAGAGCACTCCTCCACTCGATGCGCGAAGGGGTCATCGCCATCGACGCCGCCGGCACCGTCACCCTGGCCAACCAGGAAGCCTTCCGTCTCCTGGGGCGGACCGGCGACCCCGTCGGCCGGCACATCAACGAAATCATCGCCGACTCCCGGCTGCCGGCGGTCGTCGCCTCCCGGACGGCCGAATACGACCAGGAACATAAGCTGGGCGGCACCGTCGTCATAACAAATCGCGTACCGGTCATCGTCAACGGCAAAGTCATCGGCGCCATCGCCACATTCCGCGACAAGCAGGATGTCAGGCACATGGCCGAAGAGCTGATCGGCGTGAAAACCCTCCTCGAATCCATGCGCGCCCAGTCTCACGAATTCATCAACAAACTTCACGCCATCTCCGGCCTCATCCAGATGGAGCAATACGACAAAGTGGTCGAACTCGTCAAACAGGTCTACGAAGCCAAACAGGAACTCATCGGCTTCATCGTACAGCGCATCCGCGACAAAGCCACCGCCGGCCTGCTGCTCGGCAAGGTCAGCCAGGCGTCGGAGCAGGGGATCACCCTTAGAGTAGCCCCGCGCAGCCGCCTGCTCAAGCTGCCGGACCAATTCACCAGCGCCTCGATGGTCACCGTGCTCGGCAACCTGATCGCCAACGCCATGGACGCCGTCGTCGACCAGGCTGTGGACAGGCGGTACATCGAAGTGCGCATCACCCAGGGAAAAAAATTCCTCAACATCGTCGTCGCCGACCGCGGCGCAGGCATCCCGCGCAGGATCATCCGCCAGATTTTCAAGCGCGGCTTCACGACCAAATGCGGCGGCCGCGGCATCGGCCTGGCCCTGGTCCGCCAGGAAGTCGAGGCGAGCCGCGGCAGCGTCGCCGTACGTTCCCGCGAAAACCAGGGCAGCATTTTCACCGTGAAAATACCCGTCAGAATAGGCGAGGAGGGTAGTGGCCATGGAAAGAACAATCAACGTGGTGATCCTTGAGGATGACCCGATGGTGCTCGAGCTGCACCGTCAATACATCGGCAAAGTAAACGGCTTCAGCCTGCTGGGGTGCGCCGCCGACGGCGACGCCGGCCTGAAACTCATCGGCAGGCAGCGCCCCCACCTCGCCGTCGTCGACATCTACATGCCGGGAATGAGCGGCCTGGAAATCCTCAAGCAGACCCGCAAACAAGGCTGGAATACCGACATCATCCTCGTCACCGCCGCCCACGACACCGACTCCGTCCAGCAGGGCATCCAGTACGGCGCCGTCGACTACATCATCAAGCCGTTCACCTTCCCCCGCTTCAAAAAAGCGCTCGAGCAATACCGCAACTACTTCGACAAACTGCGCGCCGGCGGCAAATCGGTCTCCCAGCAGGATATCGACGCCCTCAAGACCGCCGCCGGCCAGAACATCAGAAAAAACGCCCTCCCCAAAGGACTGCAGAGAACCACCCTCGACCTCATCCTCGGGCATCTCCGCCACAAAAGCAGCTACTTCACCGCCCCGGAAATAGCCGCCACCCTCGGGATCTCCCGCATCACCGTCAAACGCTACCTCAATTTCCTCCACGAAAGCGGCTACCTGCAGGAAACCCTTGCCTACGGCCCGGTCGGACGGCCGCAGCAGAAATTCCAGGTGACCAAAGGACTCACCAACTGAACAGCCTGCAAAAACATAGCGGCGGTATGCCGTTATGTTTTTTTTGTTCACACCCGCGGTTCGCGCACGCTATTTACAATAAGAACCTAATTTTACAAATAGTGTAAATATTCCGGCAGCCGGTTTATAATCGGGACAGGGAAGCAAACAACCTCTAAAGGAGGGCTGCCGGTTTGAACGACAACAGAATCCAGTCCTTTAGAGTGGTCGACGCCATGCCGGAAGACGTCGGTCAGGGATATGTCCGGCTCGACAACGAGGACATGGATAAGCTGGGGCTGATAATCGGCGACATCGTCGAAATACAGGGGCGAAAAACCACCGTCGCCAAAGCCGTCCCCTGCTACACGCCCTTCAAGCGCCAGAACCTCGCCCAGCTCGAAGCCGTTATCCGTCAGAACGCCGGCGTGGGCCTCGACGAACGGATCGTCCTTCGCAAAACGGCCCACAAAAGCGCCCAGACCCTTGTCCTCAGCCCGCTGGATACCACGATAGATTTCAGCGCCGGTCAGGATATCAAGCACCTTGAGAGGATCCTGAACGGCCTGCCGGTCGTCATCGGCGACAAAGTAAAAGTCACCCTCGCCGGCGCCCGCACCCAGTACTTCACCGTCCTCGGCACCGCGCCCCAGGGTCCCGTCGTCATCAACGCCGCCACCAAAATCACTGTCACCAAGCCCGACGCCCAGGAAGACCTCAGCTACTGCGCCTCCTACGAAGACGTCGGCGGCCTCGACAAAGAACTGCGGCGGGTCCGGGAAATGATCGAACTGCCGCTCAAATACCCCGAAATCTTCCGGCAGCTCGGGGTCGAAGCCCCCAAAGGCGTGCTGCTCTACGGGCCGCCCGGCACCGGCAAGACGCTGATGGCCCGGGCGGTGGCCAGCGAAAGCAGGGCGACCTTCCTCCACGTCAACGGCCCGGAGATCGTCAACAAATTTTACGGCGAAAGCGAGGCCAGGCTGCGCGAACTGTTCGAGACCGCCCAGCGGCGCGCCCCGGCCATCATCTTCATCGACGAGATCGACGCCATCGCCCCCAAGCGCACCGAAGTCATCGGCGACGTCGAAAAACGCATCGTCGCCCAGCTCCTGGCCCTCATGGACGGCCTCAAAAGCCGGGGCGAGGTGATCGTCATCGGCGCCACCAACGTACCCGACATGGTCGACCCCGCCCTCAGGCGGCCCGGCCGGTTCGACCGCGAGATATCCACCACCCCGCCCGACTGGCAGGGGCGGCTCACCATCCTCAAAATCCACACCCGCGCCATGCGGCTCGACGCCGCGGTCGACCTCGAACGGCTGGCCCGCGCCACCCATGGCTTCGTCGGCGCCGACCTCGCCATCCTCTGCAAGGAAGCCGGCATGAACGCCATCCGCCGCATCCTGCCGGAGCTAGACCTCGGGGCCGACCGCCTTCGCCCCGACGAACTCAGCCGGAGCAGCATCACCGCCGACGACTTCCTCCAGGCCTTCCGCGAAGTCGAACCCACGGCCACCAGGGAATTCTTCGGCGACCGGCCGACGACCCAGTGGCACCAGGTCGGCGGTCTCGGCGCCATCAAAGAAAAGCTCCAGGCCGTCGTCGAACTGCCGCTCGCCTTCCCCGACCTCTTCCGCCGCACCCGGCAGCGCATGCCCAAAGGCGTGCTGCTCACCGGCGGGCCGGGCACCGGTAAAACGCTCGTCGTCCGGGCCCTGGCCGGCTCCAGCGGCGCCCACTTCATCGCCGTCGACGCCTCCACCCTCCATTCACGCTGGCTGGGGGAAGCGGAAAAAGGCCTGCGCCAGATATTCAGGCGCGCCAAACAGGTCGCCCCCTGCATCCTGTTCTTCGACGAAATAGACGCCCTCGCCCCCGTGCGCACAGGCGACAGGCAGGGGGGAGGGCGGCTCGTCAGCCAGCTCCTCATGGAGCTCGACAACCTCACCGACGCCGCCGGCGTAGTCGTCGTCGCCGCCACCAACCGGCCGGACATCCTCGACCCGGCCCTCATGCGCGCCGGGCGTTTCGACTACCGCATCGAGCTGCCGGAGCCCGGCCCCGCCGAGCGGGAGGAGATCTTCCGCATCCACACCGACGGCATCCCCCTCGGCGCCGACGTCGACATCCCCCTTCTTGCCGGGCGCACGGCCGGCCTGGTCGGCGCCGACATCGAATCACTGTGCAAACACGCCGCCATGTCGGCCATCAAACGCTACATCGCCGCCGGGCGCGAAACAGGGGAGGGGGGGCCGGTCGTGCGGGCGGACGACTTCGCGGCAGCCTTCCGGGAAACAGGCGCGTGTTCGCAAACCGGGCAAAAAGGGGGTGGCGCATGAGAGTGGCCATCACCACCGGCGATCATCACCAAAGCAAAAAGGAGGAGAAAAAATGACACTGGCGGTTGCTATCGACCCGAACATGCTGGAAGTCACCGTATGGACGAGGGGCGTAACCCTTGCTAAGGAGGCGCGCGACACCGCCACCCTGCTGGCCAAGGCCGGCAAGGCGGAAGGCAAACATGTCCAATCGTTCGACAACTACGTCGACCTGCCCGACCGGATCGGCGTCCCCTGCAAGAGCTACGCCCGCATAAGCCCCGACCCCATCGAAACCTTCTACGAATACGAGAACTATCGGCCCGACATCGTCGTGCTCGCCGAAGAGACGCTCGTCAAAGGCCACAACATCCTCGGGGGGGCCAAGCCGGGCTGCGTCGTCGTCATCAACACCGCCCGCGACCCCGAAAAACTGCTCAAATGGATCTCCCCCAAAGAGAACATGAAACACCTCAAAGCCGTCGCCTGCATCGACGCCAACGCCCTCGGCGCCGGCGTCATGCTCACATTCGACGGCACCGAAGGCTCGGGCGACGACACCAAGATCGGCGCCGGCGTCGGCGCGGCCATCGCCGGGGCGGTCGCCAAGGCCACCGGCTGCGTCAAACTCGAATCGCTCGTCAGCGTCGCCGAAAACAAAGCGGCCGTCAAGCAAGGCTACGAAAAAGTGACCGTCCTGCCTGTCTGCAAAGGCGAAGCCTTCGCCTGCGGCCTGCCGGAAGACCCCCAGGAGATCAAATGGAAGTAACCCGGGCCCGGAAATTTTACTAGGAGGTGCCTTCATGTCGAAAACCTACAAACAAGTCCCCTTTGCGGCCATCGTCCCTTCGCCCACCGTGTCCAACGAGCACATGGTGACAGGCAACTGGCGCTACCTGCGCCCCGTGGTCGACAAAGGCCAGTGCACCCAGTGCAAGACCTGCTGGATATTCTGTCCCGACGCCTGCGTCGACTTCTCCAAAGACGAAGGGGTCGACTTCAACCTCAAATACTGCAAGGGCTGCGGCGTTTGCAGCAGCGTCTGCCCCGTCGGCGCGATCAGCCGGGTGCCCGAGCTGGATTTTGACGAATAGGGAGTGAAAAAAATGCCGATCAAAAAGAGAGGAACAGGACTAACGGCAGTAGCCGACGCCTGGCAACTGGCCGACATCGACGTCACCGCTTCCTACCCCATCCGGCCGTACACCGCCGTCATGGCCGAAGTCGCCAAACGCATCGCCAACGGCCTGATGAAATGCGAAATGGTCCACGGTGAAGGCGAACACGCCCAATTCTCCATCGCCCACGGCGCCTCCATGGCCGGCGCTCGCGCCACCACCGGCTCCTCCGGCGTCGGCGTCGCCTACGCCTTCGAAACCTACTCGCCCATCGCCGGCGGCCGCTGCCCCATCCAGGCGCTCATCGCCGACCGCACGCTCGACCCCCCCGGCGACTTCGGCTCCGAACACACCGAATGCCTCAACCTCCGCGACAACGGCTGGATCTACGGCTGGGCCGAAAACGCCCAGGAATCCCTCGACAACAGCCTGATGTTCTTCCGCATCGGCGAAGACCCCGACATCATGCTGCCGCAGATCGTCGCCATGGACGGCTACTTCGTCAGCCATATCGCCCAGGACTACGAAATGCCCGACCAGGAGCAGGTCGACAAATTCCTGCCCCCCTTCAAGCCCCAGTTCCGCCTCGACGTCAACAACCCCGTCATCATGGGCCCGCAGATCGAGCCTGAGATGGGGCCGCCCCTCGAGTGGGACCGCAACGTCGTCATGGACAGGGTCAAAGAGAAAATCGTCGCCGTCACCGAGGAATTCGGCAAAATCTTCGGCCGCAAATACGCGCCGTTCGTCGAGGAATACATGACCGACGACGCCGACATGGTCTTCCTGCTCCAGGGCGCCCACGCCGTCACCTGCCGCAGCGCCATCCGCTACCTCAGGCAGGCGGGCTACAAAGTCGGCATGTGCCGTCTCCGCTGGTTCCGCCCCTTCCCCGACACGGCCCTCAAAGCGATCCTCCCCAAATTCAAAGTCGTCGGCGTCGTCGACACCAACACCTCATACGGCGCCGCCGGCGGCAGCGGCGTGCTGCTCGTCGAAACGCGGGCCTCGGTCTCCGAGGTGCCCGGCAAACCGCTCATCCAGGGCTTCACCTCCGGCCTGGGCGGCGAAACCATCACCCACGAAGAATTCTTCAAAATGGCCGAAATGATGAAAATGACCCTCGAAGCCGGGCGGATCATCCAGGACGCCGTCTGGGTCAACTTCAACGACTACCTCCCGGCCGTCTCCGAAGTGCAGGCCGCCGAGCAACAGGTCGCCCAGACCAAGGAATGAGAAGGGGGAAAAGACAATGGCAACTGCCGAAATGATCAAAACGATCGCGCAGGCGCCGGATAAGGAGTATTATCTCCCCGGCCACCGCACCTGCGCAGGCTGCGGCCCGGCTCTGGCCTACCGGCTCATCGCCAAGGCCTCGGGCAAAAACACCATCTTCGTTGGCCCCACCGGCTGCATGTATGTCGCCAACACCAGCTACGCCTGCGGTCCGTGGGCCGTGCCCTGGACCCACGCCCAGATCACCAACGCCGGGGCGGTCGGTTCGGGTATCGCCGAAGCCTTCAAAATGATGATCAAAAAAGGCAAAATCAAGGACGAATACCCCAACATCATCTGCATGGCCGGCGACGGCGGCTCGATCGACATCGGCCTCCAGGCCGCCTCTGCCATGATGTACCGCGGCCACGACGTGCTGTTCGTCATGTACGACAACGAATCCTACGCCAACACCGGCATCCAGACCTCGCCCATGACCCCGTACGGCGCGGCCACCATGTTCACGCCGCCCGGCCCCGAAATCCCCGAAGCCAAGAAATTCTTCCCCAAAGACCCGATGGCCATCTTCTGCGGCGGCGGCCACCCCGCCGTCAAGTACGGCGCCACCGCCTCCATCGCCTACCCGGTCGACCTCATGAACAAAGTCCGCAAGGGACTGGCCCAGGAAGGCCCCGCCTTCCTCCACGTCCAGTGCCCCTGCCCCAAAGGCTGGACCTTCCCGGCCAACCGCACCGTCGAAATCGGCCGCCTCGCCGTCGAGACCGGCATGTGGTTCATGTACGAACTCGAAGACGGCGTCAAGAAATGGAGCATCCTGCCCAAGCAACTCAAACCGGTCGAGGAATACCTCCAGACCCAGGGCCGGTTCGCGCACCTCAAGCCGGAGCACGTCGCCAAGCTGCAGGCCTGGGTCAACGCCCGCGTCCAGACCCTCGGCCTCGAAGTGCCGCTGCCGCCGGCAAGATAGCGCCGGCCAAATAGCATCGGCCCAGTCCCCGGCGCCCCGTGAACAAAAAGCGCCGGGGGCTTTCTCTTCCCATTCTTCAGTGTTAGTTATGTAAGAAAGGGAGATGCCAAGTGCAAGGCTTGCCAGAACTGACAATTGGACGCTGGCTCGTCGCCTGGATACCGATCTTCCTCGTCCTCGTCCTCATGATGGGACTCAGGATGAGCGGCGGTAAATCCGGCGCGGTGTCCTGGGTGGCTTCTTTGCTGATTGGCGCCTATTTCTTTGGCGGCGACCTCAAGCTCCTCGCTTCCGGCACCGTCAAAGGCTTATGGACGACAGTCTGGGTCCTCTACATCATCTGGGGGGCGATGACCCTCTACAATGTCGTCGACGTAACCGGCAGCTTCAAAGTGATCGCCTCCACCTTCACCCGCCTGACGCACGGCAACAAACTCCTCCAGCTCCTCGTGCTCGGCTGGGCCTTCCCGTCCTTCATCCAGGGCGTGTGCGGCTTCGGCGTGCCTGTCGCCGTAAGCGCGCCGCTCCTCGTCGGCCTCGGCTTCGACCCCATCCTCGCCGTCGTCACCGCCCTCATCGGCCACTCCTGGGCCGTGACCTTCGGCTCGCTCGGTTCCTCCTACTCCGTCCTCGTGCGCCTCACCGACCTCGACCCCACCAGGCTGGCCACCTTCGGCGCCCTCTTCCTCGGCGTCGCCTGCGTCATGGTCGGCTTCTCCATCGCCCACTACTACGGCGGCTGGCGGGCCATGAAAGAATCGGTGCCCGCCGTGTTATGGCTCGGCCTGTCGATGGGCGCCATGCTCAACATCATGTGCAACTTCGTCACCCCCTACGTCGCCTCGTTCACCGCCGGCATGGTCGGCCTCCTGGTCGGCGGCCTCGTCGTCACCAAGCTTAAAGCCTACCGGCCTAAAGACGGCATACCGCTCCAGGAGGCGGGAACGGAACCGTTCGGCTTCCACCGGGCCTTCTCCGCCTACTACCTCCTCATCGGCGTCGTCTTCGTCGTTTACCTCATCCCGCCGCTCAAAAACTGGCTCAACACCCTGTGGGAGATCGGCATGCCCTATCCTGAGACCAAGACCGTCTTCGGCTATACCAACAAAGCGGTGAAAACCTACGCCGGCATCAAAATGTTCACCGCCCCCGGCACCCTCATCTTCGCCTCCGCCTTGCTCGCCTACCTGTACTACCGGATGGTCAAACTGTGGCCCCAGGGCGGCGGCAAAACCGTCCTCAACAAATCGCTGCGCCAGGCGATCGGCGCCACCCTCACCGTCATGACCATGAGCATGATGGCCGTCGTCATGATGGAAACAGGCATGACCAGCTACCTCGCCAACGGCATGGCCAAATACTTCGGGGCAGCCTACGCCATCGCCTCGCCCTTCATCGGCGTGCTCGGCGCGTTCATGACCGGCAGCAACACCAACTCCAACATCCTCTTCACCGGCCTGCAGCGCGAAGTCGCCACCCTGCTTTCCATCAGCCCGTTCGTCATCCTCGGCCTGCAGACCGCCGGCGGGGCCATCGGCAACATGTTCTGCCCGATGAACGTCGCCCTCGGCACCGGGGTCACCAACACCGTCGGGCGGGAAGGCGAATGCCTGAAAGCGACGACCCTGTACACCATCGTCCAATGCCTGGTCATCGGCGCGCTCGCCTGGCTGATGCTGTATATGCTCTTCCCAGGCATGAAATAGGAGGTGGAGAGAGTGACACAGGCAAGTCCGCAGACCGGCGCACCGCAGGCATCCCAGGCCGCGGTCTTCAAAAAGAAATATAAAATCACCGGCATGGTCGTATCGGTCGTAATCATGTGGCTCGATTACTTCCTGGTCCATCAGGGGCTGGTCGCCAACGACATGGGCATAGTCAACATCGGTATGGCCATCATGTTCGTCGGCGCGGCGGTCGCCTACTATTTCGGCTGATCGGCGCTTGCGCCGACATCGGCAGCGGGACCCGCCCGGCCCGGCCGCGCGGGTCCCGTCGTCTCTACGGGAGGAGGCTGGACAAAATGCGTTTCCTGCTCGCCGGCGGCGCCGGCGAAGTCGGCAGGCACGTCAGCCGTTACATACTCGAACACGGGCACGAGCTAATCGTGCTCGACAAAGCGCCCTGGACCGAGGCGGGTGGGCTCGGCACCCACGCCGCCGTCCGGGGCGACCTGCAGGACAAGAAACTCGTCGAGACCGCGCTGGCGGGCGCGGACGTCGTCGTAAACCTCGCCTGGAGCTTTGCCGACGATGCCGCCACCATCTTCCGCGAAGACCTCGGCGGTCACATAAACCTCCTCGAAGCCGCCGCCGCCGGCCGCTGCAAACGCGTCATCTACGCCAGCACCGCCGCCGTCTACGGCGCCCCCCTGAGCGAGCCGGTCACCGAGGAGCATCCCTGCCTGCCCCTCCAGGCCCGCAAGCCGCTTTACGCCCTCGGCAAACTCTCCGCCGAACAGCTCTGTCATATCTATCATAACGGCAGAGGCCTGCCGGCCACCGTCATCCGCTTCTGGTGGGCGTTCGGCGACACCATCGGCGGCCGGCACCTCAGGGACATGGTCGCCGCCGCCGAAAACAACGAACCGCTCCGGGTCGTCGCCGGCGCCGGCGGCACCTTCGTCGCCATGGACGACATCGGCGCCTTCATCCTCGCCGCCGCCGCCTCGCCGCCCTCCGCCGGTGGCGTCTACAACCTCGGCAGCCTCTTCCTCACCTGGACGGAAATCGCGGCCGCCATCATCGAAATCGTCGGCTCGCGTTCGCCCCTCATCGAATCCTCCGGCGGCTCCTGGCGGGGGCCGGCGTTTCTGAACGAACGGTGGCTGCTCAGTTGGGAAAAAGCCGCGCGGGAAACCGGCTACCGGCCGGCGCGGGAAAACGGCGTCCTCCGCCAGGCCTTCGCCCGTGCCCTCGCAGGCTGCGCAGGCCGGGCGGCCCTGGGGGTGGCCCGGTGAACCGCGGCCGGAGCCTGTGGGTCATTTGCCGCCGGCTGGCCCTCGGAGAGGGGGAGGGCGGCTGCCCGCCGCCGCCTTCCCCGCGGGCCGGCCTGCGCATCTTCTGCGGCGCCACCATCGGCATGGCCGTCATCACCTACCTCGCCATGACCGCCGCCGTCCCCATCCTCGTAGCCTCCTTCGGCGCCTCCGCCTGCCTCATCTTCGCCGTTCCCCACGGCCCCTTCTCCCGGCCGCGCAACGTCATCCTCGGCCACGCCGTCGCCGCCCTCGTCGGCGTAGCAGCCGTCCACACCCTCGGCTGCACCTGGTACGCCGCCGCCCTTGCCGTCGGCGGCGCCATCGCCGCCATGCTCTACAGCGCCACCCTCCACCCGCCGGCCGCCGCCACCGCCCTCATCGCCGTCCTCACAAAACAGGACTTCCTCTACCCCCTCGTGCCCGTAGCCGCCGGCGCCGCCATCCTGTCGCTCGCCGGAATGATATTCAACCGTCTCGCCGAAACCGCCGCCGCCAAACACCGCCGCACAGACCCCCAGGGAGGATAATACAATGCCGCCAGCCGAACCGGCCGCATGGTACCTCGGCCTCGCGCTGCTCGGGCTGGTCACCGGCGGGATGACCGGCCTTTTAGGCATTGGCGGCGGCTTCCTCATCACCCCCGCCCTGCACATCCTCTTCGGCCTCGCCTACCCGCTGGCGGTCGGCACCAGCCTCGTGCAGATCGTGGCCGCGACCTTCTTTTCAGCCCTGGGCCACTGGCGGCGGCGCAACGTCGACCTCAGGCTCGGCCTGCTCATGGCCGCCGGCGGCCTGATCGGCGTCGAAACCGGCGTCCGGCTGCTGCAAGCCATTAACGCCGCCGCGCCTCTGACGATTAACGGCCGCTCACACCAACCTGTCGACATTGTCCTCAACAGCTGCTACCTCGTTCTCCTGGCCGGCGTCGCCGTCTTCATGCTGCGGGAAAGCCTCTCCCCCGGCTCCGGAGAGCCCGGCGGCGTCCTGGCCGGCCGGCTCAGGAACTGGGCGGTCCGGCCCCTCGTCTCTTTTCCCGCCTCCGGCATCGAACAGATAAGCCTCTGGGTACCCGGCGTCATAAGCCTCGCCGTCGGCTGCCTGGCCGGCCTCCTCGGCCTCGGCGGCGGCTTCGTCGGCCTGCCGCTCATGATCTACCTAATCGGCCTGCCCACCCGGCTCGCTGTCGGCACAAGCACCCTCCAGGTCTTCATCGCCAGCGCCTACGGCGGACTGCGGCACTGCCAGCTGGGCCATACCGACTGGACTGTAGCCTGCTGGCTGATCCTCGGCGCCCTCGCGGGCGTCAAAATCGGCGTAAAGCTTTGCGCCCGCGCCGACGCCGATACGACCAGAAAATGCTTCGCCATCCTCCTGCTGCTTGCCGCGCTCACCGTCGCATCCCGGCTCTTTTCCCTGACAGCCGGAGCATAAAATTGAAACAGCCGCAACAATCAAAAATAGCAGTCACACTTTGCCCTTGTCCATCATCAATTCGTAAAACCCTTAAAAATGCTATGTTCCCACGTGTTGGGAACATAGCATTTTTTTATTTGGGACAATTTTTGGGACAGTTAACTCTCGTAATGCTAGATTACTGCGGTATTGAGCATAAAAAAACACAAAAACACTTGACACGGCATAGATGCTTGAATTATGATAAAGACACAAAATAAATTTAAGTGTCCTTTTGAAAGCGGGGATTTCTATGCCTTTTTTTGGGGAAAACTTCTATGCGAATACTGAGGGTAATTCAGCCCTCAGAGCAGCATGGGCAAAGCCAAAGATAAGTGTAGGGATTACAGGAAAGAGGTTGATGGAACTGAAGACAGAAACTTTGCTGCAAGCACTTAAGGATTCCGGCCTCGAAATCTCCCTGAAAACTTTGCAGCGATACCAGAAACAGAAATTGATTCCTGCGCCTATTATTCGAAGTGAAGGGCCCGGAAAGAGATTCTCAGAATGGCCGGAAGATACTCCTTTCCATGTTATGACGACCAATAAACTCATCAATAATCTAAACTGGCCTGTCAAAAAGGTCGCAGAAACAAAACGAATCGCTGAAGAAAGCACAAGCACAATTCTTGACCTCGGTGACATCATTCAAGCCGATAATACAATTTCCCGTCCTGCTATAATCGGTGACTTACATACTTTACGAATAGAATATCTAAATGCGCAACACGGACTTTCTGGCGTTCCAGTGATTCCAGCAAAATACGCCAGAATCGTAATTGAGCAGGCCGGTACTGATGCCGCGTTTTGGGAAGGAAAAATGTTAACGGTGTTCGGATTCATTGAGGCGACTTCTGAGGGGAATAATCAGGTGGTCTTTCGATATAAGGTTTTCAAGAGACAATCTGATGGGTTTAATCAAATAATCGACGAAAAAATATAGCTTATCCAGGTATAAAACGTCAGTCAATTGACTGACGTTTTTTATATGCAAAAAAAGGGAGGTATTATTATGAAGTCACAAGCGGAGAAAAATTGGGAGGGGGGGCGGATGGTTTTCACTATCGCGGAAACTTGTAAAATTCTCGGCGTATCACGGAATACGCTTGCGAACATGATAGCTCTCGGTCAATTTAAAGCGATCAAGGCGAGCGAAAGACGATGGCTTGTCCCCAGGTGGTCACTTGAGCAATTTCTCGGCAAGCCCGGCGCTTAGAGGGGGCGGTCAAAATTGAGGCGAACGGAGCGAGAATCCCCGGAGGGTATATTCTCCTGGCTCGCAAGATCATAGAAAGCCAGATTTGGCGAAAGCCCCCTGAGTGGTTCAAGGTTTGGGCTTATATACTACTGCGGGCGCAACATGGTCCATATAAGGGGTTGAAGAGGGGGCAACTCCTTACAAGCATCCCGGAGATTCAGGATGCGACCAGTTGGATGGCTGGGAACCGGCCATGCAAGATTTCCCGTAACACGATTTTTAATTGTTTAGAGTGGATGCGAACAAGTTGGCGGGGATCGAGTGAAGGCGACGCGGAGACGCCGATGATTCAGACGGCGAAGACAACGCACCATATTCTCATTGAGATTAGTAACTACGCGGTTTATCAAGACCCGAAACTTTACGAGCACAGCGGCGAAGGCGATGGCGGGAACTTAGCGGCGACCGAGCGGAGACAACGCAGGCACGACAATATAAACAAGAATGGTGGTAAGAATGAAAAGAATGGCAAAATAACCGTTCCTTACGGAACGGTCGTCGAAACTTTTAACCTTTATTGCCCATCACTGCCACGAGTGGTAGACCTTTCCGCCCAACGGAAAACGGCGATAAAAGGTTTTTGGGGTTGGATCGGCCGGGACGAGGTGGCGATGTGTGCCTTTTTTCGACGGGTTGAAGCGAGCGACTTTCTGACTGGCCGAATTAAGCCGGTGAACTTCGGCTTTGACTGGGTTATAAAACCGGCAAACCGAATCAAGGTAGCTGAAGGGAATTATGACAACAAGGGGTTCGGCCTGCCGGTTTCCCGGGCGATTGCCTCACTAATGCGCGAAGGGGGCGAAACCATTGACATTAGATCAGGCTAAACAACTGGTTATGCTGGCGCTCGCCGGATTCCCGTCTATGCAGGATAGGGACATGTTGGCCACCGCCAGGCTTTGGGAGAAATTGCTGTCCGACCTTGAATATGAACTTGCGGAGGCTGCACTTGCCAAGATATTGATGACAGCACGGTTCTTCCCGACGGTGGCCGATATCCGGGAGGCAGCGGTTGCCCTAAAGCCGCGGCCAGACGAAGCCCCGCCGGCGGCAGATGCTTGGGAGGAGGTTCGAAAGAAAATCTCCCCATACCGTGCCGCAGAATGGTCACATCCTCTGATTGGCCGTGCCGTTAGCGTTATTGGCGGGCGGACGCTCTGCGAGGCCGAATACGACATGAGCCGGCGCTTCATGGATATTTACGAGACCCTGCGCCGGCGGCAGAAGGACGAGGTCGAGAACAAAGCCGTGGCGGCCATCATGCGGGCGGATATTCGGCAATTGACACAGGGAATTGGATAAAGCGGAAGGTAAGGGGGTGAAAAATTGGATAGAAGACCAGGCGGCTGGGGCAACTCGGTCGGAGTGAAAACCGGCCGTAGTATCGCGGACCATTTTGAGGAGATGGAGCGGAAGATCAAGAAAGCCACTCCGGCCGACTTGAGGCTCAAGCCTTCGCAGATAGGCAACGGGAAAGAGAGGGACGACTGATGCGTAAGTATTGGGAAGGCGAGACGCCGAAGACGGCCGAGACAGAGAGCTATATCTTTCAGTATTATCAAAGGGCCCAACGACTCAGGGTTATTATGAAACCCCGCGAAACCCCGAAAAAGACTTTGCCTGAGCGAGGATTTACGGTCAATCTCATCCACTTGCGGCTGCAGCCGGTCGAAAAAAGGCGCGAGATAGCCGACCTTCTCAATGATATCGTCATGGCGCTCGAGTAGCGAAATCCTGATTATCAAGCTAATACGAAATTTGGAGGAATGAAAAGTGAGTATAGCCGATATCCAAAACTGCATGAACAAGATCAAAACGAACCGCCAGAACTACGCCGCCGCGGTGGAGCGCATCCGGGCGGATAAAACCCTCTCTGAGATCGGCCGCGCGCAGAAGATAAGCCGGACCTATAATGAGGCCCTTGAAAGGCACCAATCCCTAGTCAGCGAGTTCAACCAGGCCAAGGCCGACACCCGGAAGGTGATGGCTCAGGACGCCTTCGCCCCCTCCGTTTCCTCGACAATGAATAGGGCCGAGGCCCAAGCAATCCGGGATTCCTTCACCGCGGCTATCCAGCGGGCCGATTCGATTAAAGAGTTTAAGGGGCTTCAGCGCATGATCGAACTCGCTTCGGTTTCGGGGGATAAAAACACGGCTTTAGCCGCGGCGTTCATCGCCTATGAGCGCGGCGAGTATCGGGCGCTGGAGAAATTCGGTGAGCTGTGGCCGACGGACGGAAAGTACATAGAGGATCTTTATCACTTCGACAATGCCTACGGCGCCAAGATGGACCGCGACGCGCAATTCACCGAAAGGGCACAGATTACCGGTCCGACCAAGCCGCCGGAGTACATGAACGCGGTACCGCGGGAAGAAGAGGCGGCCAGCTAAATACCTGACGTCGATTTAACCGAAGTCATCTCCGGAAAGGGTCTGCCCCCCAGCGCAGGCCCTTTTCCCGTGTACGTCAATAATCAGGAGTAGGAGGAAGCCTCAATGGACTTAGTTGCAGACTGCATCCATCAGGTAAGGAACAAGCTTGCGGCACAGATCGAGGAGATGATCGATGCGGGACTCTTCTCACGGGAGCTTATCATCTCCATGATGGAAGCGGCTATGGAGAAGGTGATGCCCGCTGAATTGGAACGCATAGCTGAAAAAATGTGCATACCGGTTTCGGAACGGGCAGCCTTCGGGGAAGAATTGCGGGAAGAATGCCGGACGCTTATTCTTCAGGTAAAAGAGGGCAAGACGCCGGGCTTCAGCGCAAGCGACACTTATCAAAAAAGTGAAGATTTACAATAGCTGGTCACGAGGCCAGCTATTTTTATCGAAGGGGCGTGACTGATATGGCCGATACCGAAGTTGGTACCGTCAGAGTTTCTGACAGTGGTATCATCTTGGATGGTATCGCTTTACGCATACCCTTTAACAAGCCGCTGGCCATCCTCCTCGCCGCCGGCCCCCTTCTCCGCATGTATGCGAAAAACCTCTGTTTTCGCCACAAGTGGAGAATACTTTCGCAGGAAGCTGCGACGGAGATTAGAGCCCAGTACCCGGCGTTTTCCCAACAAGATGGGAAGGCGCTGGGCATCGGCTGCCTGGCTGGGGATATCGGCTTACAATGGGGATATAGCAAGGAGGAATTTGCATGGCCGAAAGGCGTGAGAATGGAGCGGGTACTGAGCCTAAACAAGATGCAAACGGCCGCTGGTGGCTAAAAGTATCCTATCGGGATCCGGCCACAGACGAATTGAAGAGGACGACAATCAGGGGGGCCAGTCAGGGCGAGGTATTGGCTAAAAAGAAGGAATTTTTAAAGTCCATAGACTTGGGCGTAAAGCCAAAAGCCAAAAAACTTACCCTTCAAGAGTGGTTAGATACCTGGCTCGAAGTCAATAAAAAAGGTAGCGTTTCGGTGAAAAGCCACACGATTTATAAGACGATCATTGATTGTCACATAAAGGTATCGACGCTTGGGAAAATGTCTTTGGATAAGATTCGGCGGGCGGACGTGCAAAAATTCTTGAACGAGAAAGGGGAGAAGGTTGCCCCGCGTTACTTAGGGCAAAAGCATCTTGCGCTGTAAGCTAAAATCCGAAAAAGAAACGCAAACAACTGATTCCCAATCCAAGAATTGCGTTTACAGACAATCTGCCAAACATCAATACGTCATTCTCCGCAATAAATCATCTAAAAATGGGCAGACG
>JAHDOI010000026.1 GCA_018434945.1 Selenomonadales bacterium | reverse complement strand
CTGTTCTTTGAGGTTTAAGGTCATGGAGCGCTTGTTGCGGTTGAGGCTCATGAAGTAGGCGCTTTCTTTGCCGACGAAGGGCCCGAAGGCGCGGGAGTCGTCGCCTTCGCCCGGGGGTTCGATTTTGACGACGTTGCAGCCGTAGTCGGCCAGGACCATGCCGCAGTATGGTCCGGCGAGGACACGGGTCAGATCGAGGACGACGATGTCTTTAAGCGGTTTCATGCATTCTCCCCCTTGATGAAAGATAAGGTGACCTAACCGTTGCTAACTGGCGGCGGTAGCGTCGCGGCCTTCGTAGCGCCGCTCCGGGAACACGGGGATGGCGATATGCGATTCTGAGGCCTGGATGTGACTGGCATACCGGTGGCACGCGGTACGGACAGCCGCGATGACGGCGCGCAGGCTGCTGTCCTGGAAGACTGCGGCAATCTGGGATACAAGTTGTTCCGGGCCGGCGGCCAGCGACCGGCCGATGAGGATTTCGGCGATGAGTTTGCGGGCAACGCCTGTGGGCAGCGTGCATTCGGCGTCAAGGACGCGGCCGCCGTCGTTCATGTCGACGACGACGACGATGCCGATGGTTTTGACCACCTCGGCTCCGCAGGTTCCTTCCGGCAGTCTTGCGTAGCCGGAGAATAGGATTTTGTTCCGGGTCTCTCTCCCCACTTGTCATCCCTCCCTGCTAAGTTATGCGGACGGGATTTTTTTTATAATATTGCCACTTTTCTATTATAGGCTGCCCGTTTATAGGTTGTCTTAACTGATGGACTAAGATACCGAAAAACCGGCCTGAAATTGTGTTTTTCAGGCTGCGGTCAAAGGCTCATGCGCTGGTTGAAATCGCGGACGTAGTGGCGGGCCACCGGAATGTCGCGCACGGGGCAGTCCTGGAGCACCAGCAGGTAGGTGTTGTTGAACCAGGGGACGATTTCCTCGATGCGTTCGGCGTTGACCAGGTAGCTTTTGTGGGTGCGGATGAAGTTGGCTTTGCCGAGCTTGACTTCGAGTTCGCGCAGGGTGGTGCTGGTGGAGAACTCGCCTTTGCGGGCGACGATGAGGGTGTTCCTTTTGCCGGCGGCTTTGGCGAAAAAGATGTCGGCGATGTTCAGCAGGATGAGGCGGTCGTTTGCCCACACGGGCAGTTTGCCGCCGTTTTCAGGGCCCACGGGCTTGAGCCCGGCAGTCTTTTGCTCTCCGCCGTAGTAGTCCCGGATTTTGCGGACCGCTTTTTCCAGTCTTTCTTTGGAATACGGTTTGACGAGGTAGTCGCTGGCTTCCAGCTCGAACGCTTTGACGGCATGTTCGCTGAAGCCGGTGGTGAAGATGACCCTGGGACGGTCGGCGAGGGACATGATTTCCCTGGCGGTTGCGAGCCCATCCATTGTCGGCATCTGGATATCGAGGAAGACGACGTCGACGGGTCGCTCGCGCAGGAATTCCAGCGCTTCTTCCCCGTCTTCGCAGGCGCCGATTATATCGACCGCGCCGGTCTCGTCCAGCATGCAGGCCAGTTCTTCGCGGGCCGGGAACTCGTCGTCAACTATTAATGCTTTGAGTCGCATCTCGTTCAGTCCTCTCGCCTGGAATGATGATGGTGACGCGGGTGCCCTTCCCGGGGGCGCTGTCTATCCTGATGCCGGAGTTTTCGCCGTAGAGGCTCTTGAGCCGGGCGTTTACGTTGCCAAGGCCGATGGTTTTCCGGCCGGGGTCGTTCTCGATCGCTCTGGCAGCGACGGCGGGGTCCATGCCTACGCCGTCGTCTTCGACGGTGAGGACGGTTGTGCCGGCCGTCATCCGGGCGGACACTTTGACGGTGCCGCCTTTTTTCTGGGGGTAGATGCCGTGGCGGATGGCGTTTTCCACGAGGGGCTGGAGGATGAGCGGCGGCAGCAGGCAGCTGCAGCCGGAGGGGATGTCGTAGACGACTTTGAGTTTGCCGTGAAAACGGGCCATCTCGATATGCACGTAGGAGTCGACGTGGCGGATTTCCGTTTCCAGGTCGACGAGTTCTTCGAGGCCGCTGATGTTGTTGCGGTAGAACTGTCCCAGATGGAGCAAGAGCTCGCGGGCGGTCTCCGGCTGTTTGCGGCAGTAGTAGACGATGGTGTTGATGGCGTTGAAGAGGAAATGGGGGTTTATCTGAGCCTGCAGGGCCTTGATCTCGGCCCGCGTTCTCAGTTCGGCTTCAAGCTCGCCGCCGCTGACCTCGATCTGGGTGGAGACGAGTTGGCCGAGGCCGATGGCCAGTTCGACTTCGAAGGGCGAGATGCCGTTTTCGGTGGCTTTGTAGAGGACGAGCGCGCCGGCGACTTCGCCGCGGTAGGTGAGGGGCACGACGACTTTGGAAGCGAGCGGGCAGCAGGAGTCGGCACAGCCGATGCCCGCTTTCTCCTGCACGACCATGTATTGCCCCGTTTTCAGCACCTGGCGGGTGCTGGTGGTGATTATGCCGCTGTCGGAGCCGGGCCGGTGATGGTCTTTACCCATGCCTTCGAAGGCGAGGATGCGGTCTTGGGAGGTGATGGCGACAGCCGCCAGGTTTTCGACGCTGGCGGCGATTATCCGTATCGTCTGGGCGGCTGAGGCGGGGTTGAGGCCTTTGCGCATGTAGGTGAGGGTTTTGTTGGCGATCTCCAGCGCCAGCTGGGCGGCCGCGCCTTCGAGTTTCTCCCGTTCGCGCGACAGGGTGTCGATGACGGCGAGGAAGGCGGCGACGCCGATGGAGTTGATGATTATCATCGGCGCCCCGATTGCTTTGACGATTTCGAGCGCCTGTTGGGGTGAGGGGGAAAGGAGCAGGAGCGCCATGTGGAGTATTTCGAGGGCGGCGGTGAGGAAAAGGGCGTAACGCCACCGTTCTTTGCGCAGGTTGATCTGCGACGCCAGCAGGCCGGCGATGAAGCCTTCGATGACGGTGGAGGCGGCGCTGGCGTAGACGGTGGCCCCGCCGAAAAAGAGGCGGTGTACGCCTGCCATCAGTCCGGCCCCGGCGCCGACGAGCGGCCCGCCGATGATCCCGCCGACTACGGCGCCGACCGCCCGGGTGTTGGCGATGGCTCCGTCGACAGGCATGCCGGTGTAGGTGCCGAGGATGGAGAACGCGCCGAAGACGAGCGTTAGCAGCAGCTTGTCCCGCGGCGACGCTTCGTGATTGAGCATATACTTTTTGAAGCCTTTGGTTTTGGCGAGGAGAAAGACGAGGAACAGGAGTACGGTGATTTCCTGGAAGAGGTGCCTGGTTATGGACAACAGGTACTCGAGCATCCGCAGCCACCCCTGTCGGTATATTTTCCCGGCCTGACAGCCACACTTGTAGATGCGGCTGGCGGTTTGCCGGACTGGGCCGATATGTTGTTGGTATTATTCGTCCTCGGCGTCTTTTTTCCTCCGGGAGGCGAGCATGGGGAGGATCGCTGTGATTAAAAGGCTGGTTGTTGTCCCTCTTGTGGTGATGTTGTTTGCGGCCTGTGCGCAGGCGCCGCCTGCGCCGAAGCCGGTCCCGGCTCCCCCGTCCGGGAACGCGCCGGCCGACCCGGCGCGGGGTATCCGGCTCGAGGCCGGTAGATTCGACGGCCAGGCAGGCATTTTCGCCAAGAATCTCGGTGACGGCCGGACGGTCGAGGTCAACGCCGAGAAAATTTTCCCGACCGCCTCCACCCATAAGCTGTTGGTAGCTATGGCTGTTTATCGATATTTGTACCCCGACGCGGCGCCGGCGCAAAGACGCGCGTACGACCGGGCGATCAAGGCGATGATGGTGACGAGCGATAATCCCGCTTTTTATCGCCTCCTCGACGAGATCGCCGCCCGCAGGCCGGACGCCCTGACGAAGGTGCTGAGCGATTTACATCTAACCCACACACGCATCCACAGCGGCGAGGCTTTCCGGCGCTACGGCTACCACAGCGTGACGACGCCCCGCGAGATGGCGGCGGTGTTCGAGGCGATTTATAATGAGACTTATCTGGGCAAGGAGATGTCGGCTATTCTGAAGGAGGAACTGGCCAATACAATCTACCGCGAGGAGATACCCCGCTTTATGCAGAGGAGCAGGGTGATGCACAAGGTGGGGGCGCTGCCCGGTTTGCTGTGCGATGTCGGGATCGTGGACGACGGCCGGGACAGGATTTTGATCAGCGTCTTCGCCACAACCCGCCGGCCGGAGAAGTATGCGAGCAATTTCATCGCCCATGTTTCCGCAGCCTCGTATAACGCGCTGCGGACGAAATAGGCCCGGGAAACGATAAGGCAACCCGCCGGCGGGTTGCCTTAATCATTTTTGGGCGGGCGTCAGTTTTCGTACAGCGAGGCGGCTACACTGGTCAGTTCGGTGGCGAGGACGGCGAGTGTCTGGCTGGCTTTCGCCATTTCCTGGATGGAAAGTGTCTGGTTGTTGATGTTGCCGTCGATGGTGCCGCTCTTTTCGGCGAGGGCGTTGACCGAGTTCTGGATGGTTTTGAGGGCGGTGGTGATTTCTTTAACCGATTCGGAGCTTGCGGTGGCCAATTTGCGGACTTCCTCGGCGACTACCCCGAAGCCGCGGCCCAGTTCGCCTACACGGGCTGCCTCGATGGCGGCGTTGAGGCCGAGCAGGTTGGTCTGGTCGGCGATGTTTTTGATGAAGGCGACGATGTCATCGGTCTGTTTGGCGGCGACGGCGAGCTGCTGGCCGAGTTTGCCGAGGTCGTTGCTGGCGGCGGCGACGGTCTGGGCGCCGGCGGCTAACTGCTGCATGCCGGCGGTGAGTTCTTCGGCCGACGAGGCAAGATCGCTGGCTGCCGCTTGAATCTTCTCCTGCTTGTCGATGGTCTGGGTGGTTGTGACGCAGCCGACAACTTTGTCGCCATCCTTGATCGCGATGGCGCAGGCGGCGTACGGCACCCCGTAGGCGGACTTTTCCCGCGATACTATAGAGGTGATGGTTTCGCCGGTTTCGAGGCATTTCTGGCTGACTTTGCCTTTGACCGGGTCGCCGACTTTGTTGCCGAGGTTGAGCGATTCGGCCGGAACGTAGGCGATATAGACCCCGTCCTTTATGACCGAAACGCCGATGTCGCCGGCGACGGCGTCGTTGAGATACGGCGCGATTTCGGCGAACATGTCGAGAATTTCCGCCGCCGTTCGGCGGACGTTGTTAGCGGTACCGTCAGTAGTCATCAGATAATCTCTCCTTCCATGATGCAAACAATAGACGGCCCCTTGTTGCTGCCGGACGTAACAGGCAAGCCGGAGACCCGACCGCGTACTGCAGGCGCCTGCAAAGGCGCCGCCCGGGACAGGTAGGCTTGTATGTCGCTATGGTAGTGCTTGAAGCCTGTGTTGTTTGGTTGCCTTTTTCTACAAGTGGAGAAACGATTCCTGCGGACGGCGGCAGAAATAAAGATGTATTTTGCTAAATTTTGTATTTTTTCGCCGACGGGGTTCCACGCGCCCGGCAGGGGTCGGTGCACGCGGCGGCGAATGTTTCCGGCAACACGATAAAGGCCACGTTTAGGCAAGGGGGGAAACGCCTGTGAGACGCTACGCCCTTGTTTTCCTAGCCGGATTGCTGCTGCTGGCCGCCTGTTCGCCGGCTCCCCCGCCAGAGAGTCTCCCCGGAGACTGGCAGGCGTTCGACGCGTATGCCGCGGCGCTGATCGGCCGCGAGATGGAGCGGTATAAGCTTGTGGGGGTCAGCGCGGCGGTGGTGGATGGGGATAATATCATCTGGGCGCGGGGGTTCGGCTGGGCGGATGCCGCCGGGGGCGTTCCGGCCACACCCGCTACGGTGTATCGCGCCGGTTCGGTTTCGAAGCTGCTGAACGCCGCCGCGGTGATGCAGCTTTGTGACGAGGGGAAGCTCGACCTCGACAAGCCTGTGGCTGCATATCTGCCCGATTATTCGCTGCGGTCGCGGTTCCCGGACGGGCCGCCGGTGACGCTCCGCCGCCTGCTGACCCACCATGCCGGACTGCCGAGCGATATCGTGGGCGGCATGTGGGGGGAAGACCCGCCGCATTTCACGTCCATCGTCGCCCTGCTTAAGGAGGAGTATGCCGCTTACCCGCCCGGCTATATCGCCGCTTATTCCAATGTCGGTTCCTGCCTGGCGGGTGTGGTGGTGGAACGGACGGCCGGTGAGGCGTACGCCGACTATCTCGACCGCCGCCTGCTGGCGCCGCTGGGTATGGCCGGTTCGTCTTTCGCCCCGCGGCCGGAAGTGGTCCGCCGCCTGGCGAAGGGCTATGATAAGGAGGGGCGTGAGCGGGCGGAGGTCGGGATTCGCGATGTGCCCGCGGGCGGCCTGTATACGAGTGTCGTCGATCTCGGCCGGTTCCTGGCGATGCTTTTCAATGAGGGCGAACAAAAGCGCCGGCGGCCGCATCCTGTCGCCGGCGGCGGTGCGGGAGCTGCTGCGCGAGCAGCCGGCTGCGCCGCTTGACGGGACTTTCCGCATCGGGCTGGAGTTTTTCCTCGAATATCCCGAGTTCGCCTATGCCGGCCGGATTGCCGGCCACGGCGGCGAGACGTATCTTTTCCGCTGCCACGTCCTGACCGCCCCCGACCACAAGCTGGGGGTGGTGGTTATGACCAACTCGGCGGGAGCACGTTCGAAGGATGCGGTCGTCAATCTTATGAAGGCGGCTATCGCTGTAAAGACGGGGCTTACCCCCGCGGACGGGGCGGCAGTGAAGGCTCCCCCGCCGCCCGGGGCGCCGGCGGCCGCGCCGGGCGGCTACTACGGGACGGTGGCGGGGCTGGCGAGGGTGCTTCCGGCCGACCGGCCGGAGCTTGAGGTCCGGGGCTGGCGGCTGAGGCTGACTCCCGGTGAGGACGGGTGGCAGACGCCCGAAGTGCTGCTGGGCGGGGTTGTGCCTATGCCGCTGACGCTGTTGGGCAAGGATATTTCGGTGGCTTTCCGGACGGTGAACGGCGAGGATGTCGTCTTCGTCCGCGACGGGCCGAAGGTGTCGGCGGTGGGCAAGCGCTGCGCCCCCTCCCCTATCCCCGCTTCCTGGCTGCGTTTCGTCGGCGGGTACGAGCTTGTCAGCGGTCAGAACCTTCAGCTGAAACTCGAAGATTTCCGCGTGTTTGTCGAGGACGGGTTCCTGATGGTTGAGCTGGCTGCCGAGGGAGAAAGCGGCCGCTTCGTGCTCGAGCCGGTGGCGGATAATGAGGCTGTGCTGTACGGTCTGGGACGGCGGATGATGGAGACGATGCGGGCTGCCGGGACGCCCGGCGAGGAACGGCTGCATTTCGCCGGCCTGGAATTCCGCAAGCTCCAGGCAGCGGAGTTTTTGCCGGATTTATGAGATAGCGAAGGCCGGAGGATTATATCCTCCGGCCTTAATGCGTTCTTTCGTACCCCTGGATTGTGCGAGGCTGGCTAGTAGGCTCCAGATGCAAGGCACATCGATGACGTGCAGCGACGCGTACTCGGGCGTACGCTAGCAAACGCCCGCAGATGTAACGCCGCAGATGGACCTAATAGCCCGCCTCCCCGGAAATTTACCGACCAATACGGGCGGCGGTGCGTTTGCGGATTTCCTCGGGATCTACATTAACCCTGGCGACGCCGGTTTCGATGGCGGTTTTGGCGACCGCGGCCGCGACTGCCGGCGCGACCCGCGGGTCGAAGGCGTCGACGACGACGAAGTCTTCCCTGAGGTCTTTCTCCGGCAGCAGGTCGGCGATGGCGTACGCCGCCGCCAGCTTCATCTCTTCGTTGATCTGGCGCGCCCTGACGTCCATGGCGCCCCGGAAGATGCCAGGGAAGACGGTGACGTTGTTGACCTGGTTGGGGGCGTCCGAGCGGCCGGTGCCCGCGACCCTCGCGCCGGCCGCCTTTGCGTCGGCGTAGGTTGTTTCGGGCACGGGGTTGGCCATGCCGAAGACGATGGAGTCCTTGGCCATGCTGGCGATGATTTCTTTTGTGAACAGGTTCGGTCCGGATACGCCGATGAGGACGTCGGCGCCTTTCGCGAGGTCGGCGAGGGTGCCTTGTTTTTTGTCTTTGTTGGTGTTCTTGGCCAGTTCGGCCTGGACGCGGTTGAGGCCGGGCATGCCGTCGTAGAGGGCGCCGTGGATATCGACCATGACGAGGTTGGCGGCCCCGGCGTTGACGAGCAGGCGGCCGATGGCGGTGCCGGCCGCGCCCGCGCCGTTGACGATTATCCGCGCTGTTTTGATGTCTTTCTTGACGAACCTGAGGGCGCCGATAAGGGCGGAGAGGGCGGCGATGGCGGTGCCGTGCTGATCGTCGTGGAAGACGGGGATGTCCATTTCCTTTTTGAGGGTGTCTTCGATGTCGTAGCATTTCGGGGAGGAGAGGTCTTCGAGGTTGATCCCCGCGAAGCTCGGCTGGAGGAGTTTGACGGTTTCGATGATCTTCGCCGGGTCTTTGGTGTCGAGACAGATGGGCACGGCGTCGACGTCGCCGAAGACTTTGAAGAGGACGGATTTGCCTTCCATTACCGGCAGGCCGGCTTCGGGGCCGATGTCGCCGAGGCCGAGGACGCGCGTGCCGTCGGTGACGACGGCGACCATGTTGCCGCGGCAGGTTATTTCGAAGGAGAGATCTTTGTTCGCTTTGATGTCTTTACAGGGCTCGGCAACGCCAGGGGTATAGAGGATGCTGAGGTCTTGCCGGTTTTTGAGCGGCACTTTGGCCGCGACTCCCAGGATTCCCTGGTGTTCCTGACGGACTTTTAGCGCTTCTTCCCGGATGTTCATTGTTCTCCCCCTTGTATTTCTTTTATGGTTATTTTACCACAATCCGAGGATTTTCCACCACATCGAGCCGAGGCCGACCCAGATGACGAGGTTGATGACCGAGACGATGAAACCGAGCCGCCACCAGGTGCCCTGGTCGAGGTAGCCGGCGTTGAAGAAGATGGGCGACGGGCCGGCGGCGTAGTGGGTAAGGGACATGCAGAGGTTGGAGAGGAAGGCGAAGGCCAGCGCGGCGAGCATCGGAGGCGCGCCGGCGGCTACGGCCACGGCGGTGAAGGCGGCGTACATGGCGGTGATGTGGGCGGTGAGGCTGGCGAAGCCGTAGTGGGCGTACATGTAGACAACGAGGAGGATGGCCAGGGCGGGCACCCATGCTATTCCGGCGATGCCGGCGCTGACCGTTTTGGCGAACCAGGGGATGAAGCCGAGTTTGGCGAGGAACCCTGCCAGACCGACGATGGTGCCCATCCAGATGAGGGTGTCCCAGGCGCCTTTTTCGTCCAGTACGTCTTTCCAGTCGAGGACTTTGGTGACAAGCATGATGGAAACGGCGAGCAGGGCGACGATGGTGGCGTCGACCACGGGCACCCAGGGCAGCACTTTCTTGAGGCCGGCGGCGACCCAGAGAGCCAGAGCGAGGACGAAGGCGGCGGCGACGATTTTTTCCGCGGCGGACATGGGACCCATTTTGGCGAGCTCGGCGGCGGCGATTTCTTTGGCCTCCGGCGTCTTTTTGACTTCCGGCGGGTAGATGAGGTAGAGGACGTAGGGAACGACGATGAGCGATATGAGGCCGGGAACGATGGCCGCCACAGCCCAGTCGATCCAGGTGATGTTGAGGTTGAGGGTCTTCCTGGCGAGTTCTACGCACAGCGGGTTGCCGGCCATGGCGGTCATGAACATCGCCGAGGTGACGACGTTGCCCTGATAGACGGTCTGCATCATGTAGGCGCCGAAGCGTCGGGGGGCGTCTCCCGGCTCGGAGCCGAAGGCGGAGCTGAGGCTGCGGGCGATGGGGAAGAGGATGCCGCCGGCGCGGGCGGTGTTGGACGGGGTGGCCATGCTGATGACGAGGTCGCTGGCCACCAGGGAGTAGCCAAGCGACAGGGTGCTGCCGCCGAGCAGACTCATGAATTTGTAGGCTATGCGGCGGCCGAGGCCGGATTTGATGAAGCCGCGGGCGAAGAGGAAGGCGGCGACGATTAGCCAGATGGTGCCGTTGGCGAAGCCGCTGAGTACTTCGGCCGGCTTGAGTACGCCGGCGAGGGCGGTGAAGGTAAGACTGATGATGGCGATAGAGCCCATCGGCAGCGGCTGGAGGATGAATCCGAGGATGGTGGAAACGAAGATGGCGAAGAGCTGCCAAGCCTGCGGCTTGACTCCGGCCGGCACGGGGGCTAACCAGATGGCCGCGCCGATGGCGACTGTCACTAACGCCCGAATGAGGTCTTTGTTCATGCTGTCCCTCCTGTTTCTTGTCCTTCGGGCTGCCGTGCGCGCGCCGGGATGTATGAAATGATTACGGTCAGGATAGGCCCGCGCACTGCCCCCCGTTCATCATTTCAATAATACCCTTCCGGTCGCGGTTGCCGCTATGTTAGGTTAGTTTGTAAACATTTATGCAATTAAAACAATCGTTTTGTAATTAATGTAAGCCGGATGCGTCACCAGTATCTGGCGACGATGGTTTCGTCGGCGTTGACGCAGCGGTATTTATAGACCGGCCGGCCGATGGCGCCGTATACGGCGTCGACGTCGAGCACCCCTTGCCGGGTGAGGAAGTCGAGGTATTTGCGCATCGATACCCGCGAGATGCCGACGGCACGGGCCATGTCTTCGGTGGAGAAGGCGGCGCCGGTGGCGGCTATCCTGGTCCAGACGCGGCGGAGGGTGTTGCGGTCGAGCCCCTTGGGGAGCTCGGTGTGGGCGGGGAGGTCTTTGTGGAGGATGCGGCGGTCGAGGTCGGCCTGGCTGAGGACGGCGCTGTGCCGCATGAGTTTCACCCGGTCGCGGTAGGCGGTCAGCGAGGCGTTGAGCCGTTCGAATTCGAACGGTTTGATGAGGTAGTCGACGGCGCCGTATTGGAGGGCTTTCTGGATGCTGCCCCGGTCGGCTGCCGCGGTGACGAGGATGACGTCGACGCCGGCGCCGGCGCGGCGGATGTCGCTGAGGAGTTCGAGCCCCGTTTTGCCGGGCATGAAGATGTCGAGGAGGACGAGGTCTACGCTCTCGCGGGCCAGGACGGCCAGGGCTTCGTCGCCTGTGCCTGCTACGGCGACAAGCTCGAACCCTTCGGTCCTGGCGAGATAGCGCTTGTTGAATTCGGCTACCATGGGGTCGTCTTCGACGATGAGGACTTTTATCATGCTGTTCCCTCCGCCGGATGATAGGGTATGGTTACCGTGAAGCAGGCGCCCCCGTCGCCGCCGGGGGCGAAACTGACGCGCCCCCCGAGGCGGTCGAGGCTGCACTTTACGAGGTAGAGCCCCAGCCCGCGGTCGTCTGCTTTGGTGGAGAAGCCTTTGGCGAAGATGGCTTCGCGTATGGCGGGGTCGACCCCCGAACCGCTGTCGGCTACGGCGATTGTCACTTCTCCGCCGCCCACGGCGAATTCGAGGGTGACCCTTTTGCGGGCGGCGTCGGCGACGGCGTCCATGGCGTTGTCGATGAGGTTGCCGATGATGGTGATGAGTTCGTGGACGGTTTCCGGATCGGCGGGCGCGGGCAGAGTGCCTGAGGGGGCAAGGACGAAGTCGACCCCCAGCTCCCGGGCCCGGCTGAGTTTGCCGAGGAGGAAGCCGGCCAGCACCGGATCGCGGATCTGGCCGGTCACGAAGCCCGCCTCGGTCCGGCGGGCCTGGGCGATGCTGTTGATGTAGGCGGCGAGCTGGTCGTAGCACTCCATCCTGACCATGCCGAGGATGACGTGGAGTTTGTTCATGAATTCGTGGGTCTGGGCGCGGAGGGCTTCGGCATAGGTGCGGATGCCGGTGAGCTGTTCGGCGAGCAGGCGGATATCCGTTTTGTCGCGGAATGTGGCGAGGGCGCCGACGATTTGCCCGTCGACCCGTATGGGCATCCGATTTGTCAGGATTTCGACGCCGTTGATGTTCTGCACCTGGTCGAGCTCGACCCGGCCGCTTTCCAGCACTTCCTGCAGCCTGGTATTGGCGATCTTTTCGGTGACCTTGTGCCCGACGAAGTCGCCGTCGAGGCCGGCTTTGCGCAGGATTCGCATCGCTTCGTCGTTGACGACGGTGATGCGGGCATCTTTGTCGACGGCGATGATGCCTTCGCGGACCGACTGGAGGGTGGCGTTGCGCTCCTCGACGAGGCGGGCGATGGCGAAGGGCTCGAGGCCAAACATGGTTTTTTTGATGCTGGCGGCGAGGGCGAGCGCTCCGACGACGCCGACAAGCAGGCCGACGCCGACGGCGAGGTAGATGATGGAACGGGCGCTGGCGATGTCCCGCTCGACGTCGTGGAGGAGGATGCCGACGGAGACGGCGCCGATCTGGCGGCCGTCGGCGGCGAGGACGGGGGTGAAGGCGCGCAGCGACAGACCGAGCGTGCCCTGGGCGACTGAGGTGTATTCGCGGCCTTCCGTGAGCACGGCTACTTCGTCGCCGCCCACGAAATGCTGACCGATTATCGCCGGATTTGGGTGGGTTTTGCGGATGCCGTTCATGTCCATGACGACGATGAATTCGACGTTGGTGGCTTTGCGGATGCCGCTGGCGAACGCCTGGAGGTCGGGTGCGCCCGGTCCGCCTTCGAGGCTGGCGACGACCTGGGGCGACCTTGCCATGATGCGGGCGATGTCGGCGGCGTTTTCGCCGATGCTCGCTTCAACGGTGGCGGCTATATGGCGGGTGATGAGGGTATTGGTGACCAGGAGCGCCAGGGCGACGACGCCGCAGACGAGGATGGCGATCTTGGTCTGGAGATTCAGGTAGGGTTTGCCGGCGCGCATAGCGTGTCTCCTTCGGTCGGTTTATCCACTTCTTCGCCCCTGGCGTGGATAATCCTTCCTCCCCCCTCCCCCGCCTGTTTTATAGAAAATGGAAAAAGCGACCAGCGTCGCTTTTAGTTAGTTTGTATAAAGCTAGAGGCCGCTCAGAATGCTCCGGATGCAAGGCGCACCGGAAAAGCGCGCCGCGCCGCGTACTCGGATGTACGCGAGCAAGCGCTTTGAGGAGCAACGCCGCAGATGGGGGCTTATCAACGTCCGAGTTTTCAGCTGGCGATGACTTCGATGATGGTGAGATCTTTCCTCTTCTCCAAATCGACATAGTCGCCGCCGGCCAGTTTCACGACGGGCTGGGCGGGCCGTTCCTTGTCGAGGTATACGACCCTGGCCTCCGACCCGTCGGAAAGGCGGACCATGAAGCCGACGAGGGAGTCACGCACGTGGGTGACGAACGGCAGGGCAACCGCCGGGTCGAGCCTGGCGAACATTTCGCCGAAGACTTCGGCGACGACGCTGAACGGGGTTAGGGCGCCGCGGTAGATGCGCTGGGAGGTCATGGCGTCGTACATGTCGGCGACAGCGATTATCCGCGCGTAGTCGGCGATGTCCCGGTCCTTGAGGGCGGCCGGGTAGCCGCTGCCGTCGAGGCGTTCGTGGTGCTGGAGGACGCAGAGTTTGACCGACTGGGGGATACGGTCGGTGTCTTCGATGAGTCGGTAGCCGCGGGCCGGGTGTTCTTTGATGACATCCATTTCTTCGGGTGACAGCGGGCCGGGCTTGTTGAGTATCTGCAGGGGTATCTGCGTTTTGCCGATGTCGTGGAGAAGCCCGGCGAGAACGATCTCGCGCAGGACTTTGCCCCTGACTTTGAGCCATTTGCCCAGAAGCCCGGCAATGACGCCGACGTTGAGGGAGTGGCGGAAGGTGTAGTCGTCGGTGGCCCGGACGCTGGCAAGGTGGCTGATGACGCCGGAGGCGTCGACGAGCGATTCGATCGTCTGGTCGGCGAGTTCCTGGATCTGCCCCAGGGGCACTTCCTTGAAGTAGCGGGTTTTTTCGAAGGCGTCCTTGAGGGTGCGGATGATGTCGGTATATTTTTGGGCGAAGGCTTCCCGTTCGGAGACGAAGCCATAGACGTTGTTGCCGCCTTCGCGGATTATTTCCTTGATGTACAGGGACTGGATGTGCCAAGTTTTGAGCAGGGAAAGCATTGATTCCGTCAGGACGGTGTTTTCGTTGAGCAGGATGCTCATGTCGTCCGACACGACCGGCCTCGCCAGGATCATTCCCGGCTGAACTTCCGAGAGCAGATGGTGTTTTGTAAGCCACAGCATGAAGGACACCTCCCCTACCTTAAGGGTATCATATCGCCATGGCAAGGACAACGGGACAAAAGTACCTTTTTAACATAATGCGGTAGGTCTGCAGACGGATGTTTTTGGGACCGGGCAGTGAAAAGGCACCCTTTGCGGGGTGCCTTCAGGTTGACGATAGCGGAGATTCAGCGCTGGACGCGGCCGGAGGCGTCGCCGCCGGCGAGGGTTTTTACTTCGGCGACGGTGACATGGTTATGGTCGCCTTCGATGGAGTGTTTGAGGCAGGATGCGGCAACGGCGAATTCGAGGGCGTCTTTATTGCCAAAGCCGCTCATCATCGCGTAGATGAGACCGCCGGCGAAGGAGTCGCCGCCGCCGACGCGGTCGACGATGTGGATGGGGTAGGTTCGGGAGAAGTGGAATTCGCCGTCTTTGTGGAGCATGGCCGCCCAGTTGTTGTCGGAGGCGGAGATGCTGCCCCGGAGGGTGATGGCGACGGCCTTGAAGCCGAACCGTTTTTTGAGTTCTTCGGCGACCGCTTTGTAGCCGTCGTGGCTGAGGCTGCCGCCGACGATGTCTGTGTCGGGGGCTTTGATGCCGAAGACTTTCTCGGCGTCTTCCTCGTTGGCGATGCAGATGTCGACATAGGGCATGAACTGGGCCATGACTTTGCCGGCTTTTTCGCTCGTCCAGAGGTTCTTGCGGAAGTTGAGGTCGCAGCTGACGGTCAGCCCGGCGGCTTTGGCGGCCTGGCAGGCGGCGAGGACGGCGTCGGCGACGCTGTCGCCGAGGGCGGGGGTGATGCCGGTGAAGTGGAACCAGTCGGCGCCTTTGAAGATGGCCGGCCAGTCGAAGTCTTCCTTCTTAGCCTGGGAGATGGCCGACAGTTTACGGTCGTAGACGACTTTGGAGGGCCGCTGGGAGGCGCCTTTTTCGAGGAAGTAGATGCCGAGGCGTTCGCCGCCTTTGAGCATGTAGGCGGTGTCGACGCCGTAGCGGCGCATTTCGTTGACGGCCGCCTGGCCGATAGGGTTGTCGGGCACTTTGGTGACGAAGCTGGCGGGGATGCCGAAGTTGGCCAGGGATACGGCTACGTTGGCTTCGCCGCCACCGTAGACGGCCTCGAAGGCGCTGGCCTGCTCGAAGCGCAGGTAGCCCGGAGGGGCGAGCCTGAGCATGATTTCTCCGAAGGTTACTGCTTTCATTATCTGGTCTCCTCCTATTGGCCGCGGGCGGCGCGGATTTTTGCGACAAATTCTTTGGCGATGTCGGTGATGGACTGCCAGTCGCCTTTCTTGGCGCCGGCGGTGAGGTTGCCGCCTACACCGACGGCTACACAGCCGGCTTTGATCCAGTCGGCTACGTTGTCGAGGCTGACGCCGCCGGTGGGCATGAGGGGCGCCTGCGGCAGCGGGCCTTTGACGGCCTTGACGAATGTGGGGCCGAGGGTTTCGCCGGGGAATACCTTAATGACGTCGGCGCCGGCTTCCATGGCTTCGACGATTTCCTTGATGGTGCCGCAGCCGGGCATGATTGGGACCTGGTAGCGGTTGCAGAGTTTGATGGTTTCGAAGTTGATGCTGGGGGCGACGACGTACTGGGCCCCGGCGAGGATGGCGATGCGGGCTGTTTCGGGGTCGAGGACGGTGCCTGCGCCGATGATGATTTCACCGGATTTGTAAGTGCGGCAAAGGTCTTTGATGGTGTCGGCAGCGCCGGGTACGGTGAAGGTGATTTCGATGGCCGCCACACCGCCCTGGATGCAGGCGTCGGCTATTTTGGCGGCCTGCTCGGAGCTTTCGGCCCGGACGACGGCGACGAGGCCTGCGGCGGCGATTTTCTGCACTACTGCTTGTCTTGGAAGCATGGTCATTCCTCCTTAGCGGTGGTGTAGGGGCAAGGCTCAAGCCGGCGGGCAACCCGCCGGCCCTCACCTCAGAAGGTGATGATTATTTTGCAGGTTTTGTCGGGTTCGTCTTCGAGTGTCCTGAAGGCATCGTTGATCTTCGCGAACGGGAAGCGATGCGAGATCAGGGGCGTTGTTTTGACTTCTTTGGCGGCGAACCAGCCGATGACTTCGGGGAATTTGCCGGCGTGCATGCGCGAGCCGCGGATGTCGAGTTCCTTGCGGGTGATCGGCAGCTCCGGCACCTGGGACGGGGCCGGGTTGAAGCCGAGAATCACGACACGGCCGGTCGGCGCGGCGAATTCGACCGCCTGGGCGAAAAGCTCGGGCAGCCCTACTGCGTCGACGGCGACGCTGACACCGTAGCCGTCGGTGAACTGACTGACGGCTACGGCCAGGTCCTGTTTCTGGGGGTTGACGGTGACGTCGGCGTCGAGCTGACGGGCGAGTTCAAGGCGGCCTTCGGATACGTCGGTGATGATGACTTTGGCGCGGCGGCGTTTGGCCGCCTGGAGAACGACGAGGCCGATGGGGCCGGCGCCCATGATGAGGACGGTGTCGCCGGCGGCTACTTCGCCGCGGCTGGTTACCTGGGCGCCGATGGTGTAGGGCTCGATGAGCGCCGCCTCGTCCCAGGGTATGTCTGCGGGGATTTTCTGGACGTTGCCTTCGGGCAGGACGATGTATTCGGCGCAGCCGCCCTCGGCGGCGACGCCCATGCATTTGACGTCCCGGCAGACGTTGCCCCGTCCCGCACGGCAGGCCGGGCAGCGGCCGCAGCTGACAACAGGGTCCATGACGACATGGTCGCCGGCTTTGACTTTGCGGACGGCGCTGCCGGTTTCGACGACTTCGCCGACGACTTCGTGGCCGATGACGCGCGGATAGACGACGGTGGCGAGTTTGCCGTGGTAGGCGTGGAGGTCGGAGCCGCAGATGCCCATCGCTTTGACGCGAATGAGGACGCCGTCGGGAGTGACGGCGGGCATGGCCGTCTCGACTAGTTTTAGGTCATGGGGTCCGTAAAGGATCGCTGCTTTCACTGATTTGCCTCCCTGTTCCCGGTCCGTTTTTGCGGGGCGGACCCGCGACATTTTTTCCGCGGACCTTCGTATTAGCGGCCCATCCAGCCACCGTCGACGACCAGGACATGGCCCTGGAGGTAGTCGGAGGCGGCGGAGGAGAGATATACGGCGGCGCCTTTCATGTCGTCAGGCGTTCCCCATCTGCCCTGCGGGATGCGGGCGAGGATGGCCGGCGCCCGCTCGGCGTTCTTCTGAAGGGCTTCGGTCATTTCGGTGGCCATGTAGCCGGGAGCGATGGCGTTGACGTTGATGCCATGGGCGGCCCATTCGTTGGCGAGCGCCTTGGTCATGCCGGCCACACCCGATTTGCTTGCGGTGTAGGAGGGGACGATGATGCCGCCCTGGAAGGACAGCAGGGAGGCGATGTTGACGATTTTGCCTTTGCCTTGTTTCATCATTTCCTTGGCCGCCGCCTGGCACATGAAGAACATCGTTTTAAGGTTGACGTTCATGACGTCGTCCCAGTCTTTTTCGGAGAATTCGATGGCCGGGGCGCGGCGGATGATGCCGGCGCAGTTGATGAGGATGTCGATCCTGCCGAAGTTTTTCATCGCGGCGTCGATGACGGCGGGCACGTTTTTCACGTCGGTGAGGTCGGCCTGCAGGGCGACGCCTTTACGGCCGAGGGCGGTGATCTGGGAAGCGGTTTCGTTGATGCGGGCGCTGCTGGCGACGACTAGTACATCGGCGCCTGCTTCGGCGAGCCCGAGGGCCATGCCCGCGCCGAGGCCGCGGCTGGCTCCGGTGACGATTGCCACTTTGCCTTTTAGGGAGAATTGGTCGAGAATCATTTGATCGCCTCCAATTAGTATTGCGTTTTGTTATTGAATGCTCCGGCCTTCGTAGATGGAGCGCAGAATAACCTGCATGTCGTCCGCCGATACGGGGACGGGATTGACTCTGGTCGAGCCTTTGAGCGAGTTTTCGACAAGGAGGGCGAAGTCGGCGGCGAAGTCGGCTTCGCTGATGCCCAGGCTTTAAAGGACGCGGGGATGCCGAGGAGGGTATTGAGCTCGCGGATGGCGGCTACGAAGTCGCCGCGGTCGACCCGCTTGGCGAGGCGGGCGAGTTTTTCACGCACTGATGCGTCACGGGAGTTGAATTCGAGAACATAGGGAAGGGCGACGGCGATGACGAGGCCGTGGCCGAGGTCGTATTTCCCGCCGAAGGCGTGGGCGATGCCGTGATCGAGGCCTGTGCCGACGTTGGCGAAGGCGCAGCCGGCCAGACATTGGTAGTTATGAACTTTTTCGCGGGCGCCGGGTTCGCCGGTTGTAACGCTGGCGGGGAGGTGGCGGAAGAGGCCTTCGATTGCTCCGGCCGCCATCGCGTCGGTGAAGTCGTCTAATGCGGGGTTGGTGTAGCATTCGACGGCGTGGGCCATGGCGTCCATGCCGGTTTCGGCGGCGACGTTCTTCGGCATCGACAGGGTCATGTCGGCGTCGAGGATGGCATAGTCGGGCACGAAGGCCGGCGATTTACCGCCGACTTTAAGGTCTTCGCCGCGGTAGGTGAGGACGGCGAAGCAGGTGACCTCGCTGGCTGTACCCGAGGTGCCGGGGATGGCGATGAGCTTGATTTTTTCCCTCTTCTGGGGGATGGCCTGCCGGAAGGCGGCAGCCACGTCGAGGCCGGGGTGTTCGTAGAAGACGCTCATGACTTTGGATGCGTCGATGGCCGAGCCGCCGCCGATGCCGATGACTGTGTCGGGGGCGAATTCGCGCATGCGGGCGATGCCTTCGACGACGGTTTCGACGGGAGGATTCTTGGGCACGCCGCTGTAGACGAGCGTCTGGCAGCCTTTGGCGGCGAGCAGGCCCTCGATTTTGGCGAGCATGCCGTTTTTGACCACCGAGCTGCCGCCGGTCACGATGAAAGCCCGCCCGATGGGCAGGTTTTTCAGGCATTCTACGGAGCCGCGGCCGGTGACGATGGCCTGGCCGTGAAATCTCAGTTCTTTCATTTTTACATCACCCCTGACGTTTTGCTGCGCTATTGAGCTTTCTGCACAAGGCGGCAGCCGCTCTGGACGATGTTGCGGATGCTGTAGATTATCATGAGCGCGCCGGAAAACGGCATGCTGGCATAGAGCAGTTTTTTCGGCATGTTGATGATCGGCGTCCAGTCTTCGGCCCGCATGGTGAGGTTGAAGGAGTAGTAGGTGAAGGCGGCGATGAAGGAGATGCTGATGAGGTTGATGATGATGTCGAGCAGTTGGCCGGCGGTTTTGCCTTTCAGGTAGTCGGGCAGGAAGGCGACGACGAAGTGCTCGTTCTCCCGCCAGAGGGCGGCGGCGCCGAGGAAGACGAACCAGGCGATGAGCATTTCGATGACTTCGTCGAACCAGCCGAAGGAGGTAAACGGCACGAACCTTATGATGACGTTGGCGATGAGGAGGAGGAAGATGGCGCCCAGTATGGCGACGCTGCCCCAGCGCAGGATATAGCCGAATACTTTATCGATAGTTTTCAACGCTTTCACTGTCATCCCCTCCTATTTGAACATGTTGGGTATCCACAGGACGAGGTCCGGCGAATACGCGCATATCAGGGTGACGACGGCAATGCCGGCCAAATAGGGCATGAGCTCCCGGCTGAGGTCCCAGATGCCGACGTTGCTGATGCTGGCCATGGTGTAGAGGCACATGCCGACCGGCGGGGTAAGGAGGCCGACCATCGAGCAGAGGATGTTGACGACGCCGAACTGGACGGGGTCGATGCCGTACTGGTAGACGATTGGCATGAAGACGGGGACGGTGATGACGATGATGGCGATACCTTCCATGAAGCAGCCGAGGATGAGGAGGATGACGAGGGTGATGGCCATGAAGACGTGGGCGCTGGTGCCGAGGGCGGTGAGCTCGGTGATGACCTGCTGGGGCACGGTCTGGTGGATGAGAAGCCAGCCGAAGAAGCCGGCGACGGAGATGATGAACATGATGCGGATGGTGATCATGGTGGTTTCCCAGCCGATACGGGGCAGGTCGCTTAGGCTGATTTCCTTGTAGACGAACAATCCGAGGTAAAGGGCGTAGACGCAGGCGACGACCGAGGCTTCCGTGGGGGTGAAGACGCCGCTGACGATGCCGCCGATGATGATGACGGGACACATGAGGGCGAGGGAGGCTTCTTTAAAGCTGACGAGTATTTCTTTTATGGGAGCAGGGTCCTGCCGGGGATAGCCGCGGTGTCTGGAGATGAAGTAGACGGCGAAGCCCATGGCGGCGGCCATCATGAAGCCGGGCAGGAAGCCGGCGAGAAAAAGCTGGCCGATGGAGACGCCGGTGATGCTGCCGTAGATGACGAAGGGGATGCTGGGGGGGATGACGGGGCCGATGGTGGCGGCCGCGCCGGTGATGGCGGCGGTGAAGCGGCGGTCGAAGCCCCGCTCGGGCATGGCTTTCATGGCGAGCATGCCGAGGCCGGCAGCTTCGGCGACGGCGGCGCCGCACATGCCGGACATGATGACGGCGGCGACGATGACCACCTGGCCGAGACCGCCCCAGATGTGACCGACGAGCGAGCCAGCGAAACGGAAGATGCGGGTGGTGACGCCGCCGGTGTTCATGAGGTTGCCGGCGGCGATGAAGAAGGGAATGGCCAGGAGGGTGAAGCCGGTGGTGGCCGAGTACATGCGCTGGGCGACCATGGTCAGGTTCTGGAAGCTGTCGAGGATGGTGAAGAAGATCATCGAGGTTACGCCCATGGCGGCGGCCACCGGGACGCCGATGAACATGAACAGGACGAGGACGCAGAAAATTATCAGGGCAAGCATGCTCAGTCCCAACTCCTTTATAAAGAGTGACTGCTCCGTGCTCGATGGGAGGGGAAAAGGAAACCCGGCAGCCAGACTCGGCTAGCCGCGGCCCGAGCGGCCGGGTTTCCTTGGAAGGGGCGGATTACTTGGTGGAGTCAGCCATCTTTATGAAGGCGTCGACGTTTTCTTTGCCGGCATACGCGCCGATTTTGTCATAGGCGGGCTGCATTTTGGCTTTGAAGTCGGCGACGTTCGGTTTGGTAACCTTCATGCCTTTTTCTTCTAGTTGTTTGACGAGGTTGGCTTCTTCTTTCTGGACTTCGGCCCTCATGTAGTCGCCGGCTTTTTTGCTTTCTTCCTTGACGATTTTCTGCTGTTCCGGCGTCAGTTTGTCCCAGGTCTTTTTGCTCATGACGTGGACCATGGAGTTATAGACGTGGTTGGTGAGGGCGAGGTGTTTCTGGGCTTCGTAGTATTTGTTGTGGAAGATGATCGACAGGGGGTTTTCCTGGGCGTCGACGACGCCCTGTTTGAGGGCCATGAACAGTTCGGGGAAGGCGATTTTGGTGACGTTGCCGCCAAGCGCCTCCATGGCCGCCTGAAGCTGGACTTCCGGCGGCGTTCTGATCTTAAGGCCCTTGACGTCATCCGGGGAGTTGACGGGACGGAGGTTGTTGGTGAGGTTGCGGAAGCCCCATTCCCAGTTGGCGAGGAAGATGAGCCCCTGTTTTTCGAGGTCGGGGGCCGCCCATTGCATGAAGGGGCCGTCGAGGACCTTGTAGGCGTGGTTGGCGTCCTTGAAGACGAAGGGCAGCATGACGACGGCGAATTTCTTCGAGTACTTGTCGAGCGCTCCCTGGGTGGGCAGGCTCATGTCGATGGCGCCCATGATGTTCTGTTCGAGCATTTCGGGCGGAGAACCGAGCTGGTTGTCGGGGAAGACGGAGATCTTGATGGCGCCGTTGGTCCGTTTCTCGACGTTTTCGGCGAACATCTTGGCTGCGGCGTGACCGGGGTGACCGGCCGGGGCGTAGTGGCCGAACTTCATGGTGATGGCTTTGATTTCCTGTTTGGCGGGTTCGCTCTTGCCGCAGCCGACAGCAGCGATGGCGCCAATCAGCATTGTCAGGGCAAGCAGTACGCTGAGCGTCTTTTTCACAAGCATCCCTCTCTACAATAAAATCTTAGCAGTGAGGTCTTCCGTGGAGCTCCGTACCGTCAGCCTGAGCCGGTTATTACTGCTGATATTTTTTTATTCTTTCAACATAGTCCTGACGGGGCGGCGAGAAAATGTCGATACCCTTGAAACCGGTTTTGGTTTCGCCGCCGTGGGGAACGTTGGCGGGGTGGACGCAGACGTCGCCGGCTTCCATGTGGTAGGTTACGCCGTCGACAATCTGCTCGTTGGACCCTTCGAGGATGATGAGGATCTGTTCGCAGTCGTGGGCATGGATGGGGAATACCGCCCCGGGGGGCTGTTCGATGAAGCTGAGGAGAACGTTGTCGCCGAGAAGAAAGCGGGTGTTGACTTTGTCGGTCAGAGGTACCGGAGGAAGGTCTTTGATGGAGTAAACGTATTTCTTTGCTTCTGCCATCTTTTGTCCCCCTTTTTGGTTTTTCCTGAGCGACGCGGTTTTGCAGCGGTTCTATCACCCCCTGCCTTTTTCGCCGACAGCCGTAACTACTTCAGGCGGGACATGGCCACATGGTCCATATCGTCGAATTTCTGGTTTTCGCCGGCCATACCCCAGATGAAGGTGTAGTTGCCTGTGCCCACTCCGGAGTGGATCGACCAGCTGGGCGATATTATCGCTTCTTCGTTACGGATGACTACGTGGCGCGTTTCCTCGGGCTCGCCCATGAGGTGGAAGACGACGGATTCGGGGGCGAGGTCGAAGTAGAAGTAGACTTCCATGCGCCGTTCGTGGGTGTGGCAGGGCATGGAGTTCCACATGTTGCCGGGGGCGAGGACGGTCATGCCCATAACGAGCTGACAGCTCTGGACGCCTCCGGGAACGATGTATTTGAATATCTTCCGTTCGTTTGACTGGCTGATACTGCCCAGCGCGGCGGGAACGATGTCGGTGACGAGGATCTTGGCGGTGGGGTAGGTTTTGTGCGCCGGGGTGCTGTTAAAATAGAATTTGGCCGGTTTGGCGGGATCGTCGCTGCTGAAGGTTACCTTTTGGGCGCCCATGCCGATGTACAGGCCATCGGTTTTATTCAGGGGGTATTCGGTGCCGTCGACGACGACCCGGCCGGGCGCGCCGACGTTGATGATGCCGATTTCCCGCCGCTGGAGGAAGTATTCGGCGGCGATCTCTTTGCCTGCTTCAAGGCCGAGGGGCGTGGTGGGACATATCCCGCCGGCGATTATCCGGTCGAAGTGGCTGTAGACCATCTTTGTTTCGCCGGGAACGAAGAGATTCTGGATGAGGAAGTCCTTGCGGAGCTGCTCGGTGGTGTAGTGCTTGACATCCTGCGGGTGGGACGGGTATCTGATTTCCATTTAACGGCCTCCTTCGGTTATTAAGGTATTGGGAACGTCTGCTGTTAGGACACGAACCCCAAGGAGCGGGATATGCTTCTGGTGGCTTCGATGAGCCGGGGGGCGACGATGGTTTCCGCCGTACGCCGTGAAACGCGGGATATCGGCCCGGAAACGCTGATCGCGGCAAGAACCTGGCCGAGGTGGTTGTAAATGGGCGCGCCGATGCAGAAGCATTCGTTGTCGCTCTCGCGGTCGTCGAAACCGAAGCCTACGCGGCGCACGACTTCCATTTCTTTGAGAAAGGCTTCAGGGGTGACAAGGGTGTAGTGGGTCCGCCGTTCCATGCCGACTTCGACGAGTATCTGCTTTATCTCTTCGTCGCTGTGGGCGATGAGCAGGGCTTTGCCGAGCGATGTGCAGTGGAGCAGGTTGCTGCCGCCGATCTGGGCTACGAGGCGGATGGTGTGGGGGCTATCGATGGAGTCGAGGTAGAGGACCTTGTTCCTCGCCAGCATGCCGAGGTGGACCGATTCGCTGGTAAGCTGGTTGAGTTTGGTCATGTGCGGTCGGGCGAGGCGTTTGAGTTCGAACCCTCTTTCGGCCTTTTGACCGAGGGTGAGGAAGGTCAACCCCAGGCGGTAGCCGCCTTCGTTGCTGCAGCAGACATAGCCGCGGGATTCGAGGTTGGAAAGGATGCGGTAGACCGTGGATTTCGGGAGCCCGACTTTTTCAGTTATGTTTTTCAGACTGACCGGCTCGCTGCTTGTGCCGATGACCTCAAGGACATCCATCGCCCGTTGGAGAACCTGGACTTCTAAAAAATGCTTTTCCATGCTCTTTCCTCGTTTCACATTATGAAACTATATGCCGTATGTTAGAATTTTATTGCTATTTTACGCTTGTTGTTGGTAAATTCCTGCCGATAATCCATTATTTTGGCATGATAGTTCACGATATGAAACGGACGGATTAAAGGGCCCGGGCCGGCACAGGCGACTTTTTTTGCTGGCTGCATAAAGAAAAAAAGCGGTTGTTTTATAACCGCTTTTCTGCCTTGTGTTGATATCGGTGCTAACCGCGCCTTCATTGCAGATATTGCTGAATCCCGGACGGCGTTGTCACCACGATGCGCAGTGCCCCGGAGTCTTCGAACGCCAACGGGGCGATGGCAATGTTTAGGGCTTTGTCTTCGAAATAGCGCCGTTCGCCTCGTCCCGGTATGAACGCCGCTCCGCCGAAATGCGGTTTTGTCGGGTTCGCGTTGACGAGGTTGACTGTGCCGTCGCCTTCTTCCCTGGAGCGGTCGACAAGCAGGACGAGCATCCCCGAGTTCGGCAGCGGCGAGTCGACGCCTGTCTTCCGTCGGTTTTCCACCAGGATGTACCGTCGTTTGCCGAGCGGTATCATGACAACTAGTTCTTTTTCACCGCCGATGAGCGGCTCCAGTGTTATTTCCCTCGTCTCGCCGGGGTGGACGGTGACTACTTGGCCGGGACGAAACCACCCTAGCTGCATCCGGGTAAACGAGCTAATCCCCATCGTGGCAAGACGCGGTTCCTCGCCGCCTTCCGCTTGTCTCGACAGCATCAGGTGCTGGCTCATGACATCCCACGGACCCATATGGACGGCGAAATTCCGGTATTCGAGCTTCCCGCCGGGAGGATAGCTTTGCAGATAGTGGTTGTAGAGGCAGGGCACGGGCCGTTCGCCGGCGACCGCGCCTCCCATGGCATGCATCAGGTCGTGGACGACGTGCCCCAGCATGGCGTTTTCGGTGTTGATGATGATGCCGCCCGAGTAACTGCGGCCGTCGGCCAAGGGCACCGCTTTCATACGGAAGCGGTCGCGGGTCGATGTTGGCTGGTGAAGGAATCCCGGGTTGGCGGACAGGCATATCATGCCATAGCCTGTTTCCGTGCCGGCCCTGGTCCATACGCCGACGCTGATCCATATTTGCTGGAATGATAAGATGTCATGATCTTGGCGGGCTGCGTTGAGAGCATCGCGCACGAGGCGATTTACACGGGCCTTGTCGACTTTGGCGTTGTAAGGCAGGATGCTGTATTCTTTCAGCGGCGCCGGTAGCTGGTATGGGCCGGCCAGAGTCGTTTCCAGCCGGGCCATGCCGCCTGATACTTCTTCGATGTAAGCTCCGGTGAGGGCGGCTTTTTCGGCGATGCGTTCTTTGGGAACCACCGAGTCGCTGCCGGGGAAGGTCACCATGATGACGAGCATGCGTTGCGGTCCAAGCACCGCTACCGGATCGGCCACGCCGCCGGCGTATGCGTTCCGCGTAAGGAACAACCCGATCAGGACTGCGAGTGTCACTAGCCTCCTGGCGACATAGCAGACCCGCGGAAACATGCCGATTCCTCCTCTTCTATTCTCTCAACGTTATTTGAGGTTCGCGTGGTAGCTCTGGAGTGATTTTACCCCGCTTCTACCGCCGTCGTCCTTGAAGGCCGCGATGCCTTTGACCACAGCTTTGGCCGCCGCCAGGGTGGTGATGTAGGCGATCTTGTGTTTTATCGCGGCCTTGCGGATGTAGGAGTCGTCCTCGACCGCCTGTCGGCCCATCGGGGTGTTGATGACGAGCTGGATTTCCCCGTTGGTTATCGCGTCAGGTATGTTGGGCCGCCCTTCCTGAATCTTTTTGATTCTGTCGCAGTTGATGCCGTTCTGCCGGAGGAAGCTGCAGGTGCCGCCGGTGGCCAGTATCCTGAAGCCCAGCCGAGCGATTTCCCGGGCAAGTTCGAGCAGTTCGGGCTTGTCGCGGTCGGTTACGCTGAGGAGCGCCGTTCCTTCGACAGGCAGGGAGGTCTGGGTGGCTTCCTGGGCCTTGTAGAACGCCATGCCGAAAGAGTCGGAGATGCCGAGCACTTCGCCCGTCGAGCGCATTTCCGGCCCGAGGACGGGATCGACCTCGGGGAACATGTTGAAGGGGAAAACGGCTTCTTTGACGCCGAAGTGGGGTATCTCCCTGGACTCGTAGCTGGCGAGGTCGATTTTGTTGCCTGTCAGAGGCGCTACCATGATCGTCGTGGCCAGTCTGACCATGGATATGTCGCAGATCTTGGAGACGAGCGGCACGGTGCGCGAGGCGCGCGGGTTGGCTTCGAGCACGTACACTTTGTCGTCGGCGATGGCGTATTGCATGTTCATGAGGCCGCAGACGCCGAGTTCCTCGGCGACGGCGCAGGTGTAACGGCGGATGGTCTCCAGGTGGCGGGGCGGTATGGTGATGGGCGGGATGACGCAGGCCGAGTCGCCCGAGTGGACGCCGGCGAGTTCGATGTGCTCCATGATGGCGGGCACGTATGTCCTGGTGCCGTCGCATACGGCGTCGGCCTCGGTTTCAGTGGCGTTTTCCAGAAACTTGTCGATGAGGATGGGCCGCTCGGGGGTGACGCCGATGGCGCTAGCCATGTAGCGGCTGAGCATGGCGTCGTTGTATACGACCTCCATGCCTCGTCCGCCGAGCACGTAGGAGGGCCTGACCATCAGCGGGTAGCCGATACGGCCGGCGATGTCCAGAGCTTGGTCGACAGTGCTGGCCATGCCGGATTCGGGCATGGGGATGGCCAGTTTTTCCATCATTTTGCGGAAGTGGTCCCGGTCTTCGGCGAGATCGATCGTTTCCGGGCTGGTGCCGAGGATATTGACGCCCGCTTTGGCCAGTTCGCCGGCGATGTTGAGCGGGGTCTGCCCGCCGAACTGCACGACCGCTCCGAGAGGCTTCTCTTTTTCGTAGATGCTGAGCACGTCTTCGACGGTGAGGGGTTCGAAGTAGAGTTTGTCGGAGGTGTCGTAGTCGGTGGAGACGGTTTCGGGGTTGCAGTTGACGATGATGGTTTCGAAGCCGAGGTCGCGCAGGGTGAAGGCGGCGTGGACGCAGCAGTAGTCGAATTCGATCCCCTGACCGATGCGGTTCGGGCCGCCGCCCAGGACCATGATTTTGGGCTTGTCGCTCGCGGTCGTCCGGTCGGGCGCGTTGTAGGTGGAAAAGTAGTAGGCCGCGTCTTCGACGCCGCTGACCGGCACGGCCTCCCAGCTTTCGCGGAGGCCAAGCCCCAGACGCTGTCTGCGGACGGCTTCCTCGGGGAGGCCCAGCAGCCCGGCCAGGTAGCGGTCGGCAAAGCCGTCTTTTTTGGCGCGGCTGAGCAGTTCGTCGGGGAGTTGCCCGCCTTTGTGGCGCAGCAGTTGTTCCTCAAGGTCGACGAGTTCCTTCATCTGCTGGAGGAACCATGTTTTGATATGGGTTAGTTCGTGGAGTCTGCCGATATCGGCACCCTTGCGCAGCGCCTCGTAGATGATGAACTGCCGCTCGCTGGTGGCGTGGCGCAGCAGCCCGAGAAGTTCTTCGAGCGACCGGGAATGGAAATCTTTCGCGAAACCAAGGCCGTAGCGGCCGATCTCCAGGGAGCGGATCGCCTTCTGCAGCGCTTCTTTGTAGTTTTTGCCAATGCTCATGACTTCGCCGACAGCCTTCATCTGTGTGCCGAGCTTGTCTTCGGAACCCGGGAATTTTTCGAAGGCCCAGCGGGCGAATTTGATGACGACGTAATCGCCGGACGGGGTGTATTTGTCGAGTGAGCCGTCCCGCCAGTAGGGGATCTCGTCGAGGGTAAGGCCGGCGGCCAGCATGGTGGAGATGAGGGCGATGGGGAAGCCGGTGGCCTTGGAGGCCAGGGCGGAAGACCGGGAGGTGCGGGGGTTGATTTCGATGACGACCACCCGCCCGGTTTTGGGGTCGTGGGCGAACTGCACGTTGGTGCCGCCGATGACTTCGATGGCTTCGACGATTTTGTAGGAATACTCTTGGAGGCGCTTCTGCAGTTCGGGGGCGATGGTGAGCATCGGGGCGGCGCAGAAGGAGTCGCCGGTATGGACGCCCATGGCGTCGATGTTTTCGATGAAGCAGACGGTGATCATCTGGTTTTTGGCGTCTCTGACGACTTCGAGTTCGAGCTCTTCCCAACCGAGCACCGATTCCTCGATAAGCACCTGCCCGATGATGCTTGCGGCGATGCCCCGGGTGACGATGACGCGCAGTTCTTCGACGTTGTAGACAAGCCTGCCGCCGGTGCCGCCCATGGTGTAGGCCGGCCGCACGACGACCGGGAAGCCCATTTCCTGGGCAATCTCTTCCGCTTCGGCAAGCGAGTAGGCGGGTTTGCTGCGAGGCATTTCGATGCCCAGGCGGTTCATCGTTTCCTTGAAGGCGATGCGGTCCTCTCCCCGCTCGATGGCGCTTAGCTGGACGCCGATAACTTTGACGCCGTATTTATCGAGCACTCCGGCCTTGCCGAGCTCGGCGCTGAGATTGAGTCCCGACTGGCCGCCAAGGTTGGGCAGGAGTGCGTCGGGACGCTCTTTGGCGATGATTTCGGTCAGGCGTTTGACGTTGAGCGGCTCGATGTAGGTTATGTCGGCGATGCCCGGGTCGGTCATGATGGTGGCTGGGTTGGAGTTGACCAGCACGATCTCGTAGCCGAGTTTGCGCAGGGCTTTGCAAGCCTGGGTGCCGGAGTAGTCGAACTCGCAGGCTTGTCCGATTATGATCGGCCCGGAACCGATGATCATTATCTTGTGTATATCGGTACGTTTCGGCATGATATTTCGCCCCTGTTCTTCGATATTTTGTGTGCGATCCTTTGTCGATTTATTGTTCTCACTTTATCGCGAATTCCCTTGTGCTTTTCATATTTTATTTTTGGCCGCTCCGGTGTTTCCGCACAAATATTCGCCCGGGCCGATGCCCGGGCGAATGTATTTTAGAGTGTATATCCGGTTATTCGGTTTTGCGTTTGACGTAGGTAGGGATGGAGTAGGCATACATTTCCTTGTTGATGTCTACATGAGCGGGCACGTAGATGACGACGGTGTCGGATACCCGCTGGCTGGCGCCGCCGGTGATGACGAGCAGACCGTCGAGGAAATCGCCGATACGCTGCTTGACGGCTTCGTCGACTGCTTCGAAATTTATCAGTACGGCAACGTTGGCTTTGAGATAGTCGGCGCACAGTTTTACGTCGTCGAACTCGGCCGGATTGGCGATGAATACTTTGAGTGCTGCCGGGCTGTGAACTCTGAGCTGGGCGCGGCGGTCGCCGGGCACGGGCGGTTGTGCCTCCGCCGGCTGTATTTCTTCGACCGGCATGAGGAAGTTGGTCAGTTTGTCGATGAGGCCCGAAGCCAAGTTCCCCACCTCCTTGACATAAGTATTTGTCTAATCCATTTTCCGGTAAAGTTTCGACATGTATTCCCAATTTCCTGCATGAAAATGGCATTTGTCAGTAATTTCGTCAAAAAAAGCGGAAAACTTAAGGAAAAACGTCCGAAATGTGCAAAGTTTCCTAAAAGCTCCAGATGCAAGGCAGTCCGAGGACGTGCAGCGACGCGTACTCGACGTACGCTAGCAAGCGACCGGAGGACTAACGCCGCAGATGGACTTTTAGGAAACTTTCAAGGTATTATAACACACAGTCTTCGCAGAGGGTGCCGCCGGTAAGCACCTGCTCCGCCCTGCTCCCGTCCCTGTAGACGGTGACCCCCTTGCAGCCGCTGGCGTAAGCGTGCCGGAAGATGGCGGCGACGTCGGCCTCGCTGGCTTCGTGGGGCATGTTGACGGTTTTTGAAACGCCGTTGTCGGTGAACGCCTGGGCGGCGGCGAGATGGGCCACATGCCAGTAGGGGGCGATGGCGGGGGCGGTTGCGAGGACTTCTTTGACATGCTCGGGCAGCGAGGTGTCCGCGACACTGCCGCAGGCGGCGATAGCTTCGGCGACTTCTTCCGTATACAGGTTACGTTGACTGAGGTAGTCGACGACGGTGCGATTGACGCTGGTGAGCAGCCGCCCTTCGAGGACCCGCCGGGAGATGGCGAGGGCAAAAAGCGGCTCGATGCCGCTGGAGCAGCCGGCGATGATGCTAATGGTGCCGGTGGGGGCGATGGTGGTGACGGTGGCGTTGCGCATGGCGGCGAAACCGCGGCCGGGATAGACGCTGGCGGCGAAGGCGGGAAAACTGCCGCGTTCGGCGCCGAGGGCGGCGGACGCCTGCCGCGCCTCACGGGTTATGAATTCGAGCAGCCGGCCGGTCAGCCTGGTGGCCTCCTTGCTGGCGTACGGGATATCGAGCATTATGAATACTTCGGCCAGTCCCATGATGCCGAGACCGATCTTGCGGGTTTGGCGGGTGGCTTCGGCGACGGCGGGCAGGGGATGGTCGTTGATGTCGATGACGTTGTCGAGGAAGCGGACGGCGGTGCGGACTGCCTGGCGCAGACGAGCGAAATCGATGCCGCCGACGGACACCAGCCTTGTAAGGTTTATCGAGCCGAGGACGCAGGATTCGTAAGGCAGGAGGGGCTGCTCGGAGCAGGGGTTGGGGGCTTCAAAGGCGCCGAGGCCCGGGGTGGGGTTATGGCGGTTGACGGTGTCGAGGAAGAACAGCCCTGGTTCGCCGCTTTCCCAGGCCATGCGCACAAGCAGGGCGAAGAGGCCGCGGGCCGCGACCGTCCTGGCGACGCTGCCGTCGCGGGGGCTGACGAGCGCGAAGGGCCGGTCTGCGGCGACCGCGTGCATGAAGTCGTCGGTTATCGCCACCGAGAGATTGAAGTTGTTGAGGACGTCGTGGTTGCGTTTGGCGGTGATGAATTGTTCGATGTCGGGGTGGTCGACCCTTAGGACGGCCATGTTGGCGCCGCGCCTCACCGCACCTTGCTTCACGACCTGGGTGGCGACGTCGTAGACGTGCATGAAGGATACCGGTCCGCTGGCGACGCCGCCGGTTGTGGAGACTCCGTCGCCGGCCGGCCGCAGCCGGGAGAAGGCGAAGCCGGTGCCGCCGCCGCTCTGGTGGATGAGGGCGGCGTTCTTGAGGGTTTCGAAGATGCTGTCGAGCGAGTCTTCAATAGGCAATACGAAGCAGGCGGCAAGCTGGGCCCGCGCCTTGCCGGCGTTGATAAGGGTCGGGGAGTTTGGCAGGAAGATCAAGTCTGTCATCAGCCGCCGATATTCTTCGGCCGCCACGGCGGCGTCACAGCCGTGGAGCGTTTCGGCGCCGGCGACGTGGGCGGCGACCCGCCGGAACAGATCTTCAGGGGTCTCGCTTTCTTTAAGGTAACGGGCCTGTAGGACGGCCACGGCCTCGGGAGAAAACATCCCTACTCCCCTTCCTGCGCCTCCTTGGCGTTTTTGCGTTCCCGCGCCCTGAGCTGCCGGTCGAGGGTGGCTTTTCGCAGCCGGATGCTCTTCGGCGTTACTTCCACGGTCTCGTCGTCGTTGATCCATTCGAGCGCCTGTTCGAGGCTGAGGATGCGGGGCGAGGTCAGTCCGAGCGCTTCATCCGCGGAGCTGGAGCGCATGTTGGTGACGTGTTTTTTCTTGCAGGGGTTGACTTCCATGTCCATTTCCCGGGCGTTCTCGCCGACTACCATGCCTTCGTAGATCGCCTGGCCCGGGACGACGAACATCGTGCCCCTGTCCTGGACGCTGTGGATGCCGTAGGTGGTCGTTTCGCCGGTTTCGAAGGCGACGAGCGCGCCGCGGGTGCGGCCGGTGATGTCGCCTTTGTAGGGGGCGTAGCCGTGGAATAGGTGGTGCATGATGCCGTAGCCTTTGGTATTTGTGAGGAATTCGGAGCGGAAGCCGATGAGGCCGCGGGCGGGGATGACGAATTCCAGCCTGAGGTAGCCGGCCAGCTCGACCATGTTGATCAGTTCGGCGCGGCGCGTGCCGAGAGCTTCCATGACCGTGCCCATATACTCCTGGGGCACGTCGACGGTAAGGCGCTCGAGCGGCTCGCATTTCTGGCCGTTGATGGTCTTGAAGATGACGCGGGGTTTGCCGACCTGGAATTCGTAGCCTTCGCGGCGCATGGTTTCGATGAGGATGGACAGGTGCAGTTCGCCGCGGCCGGAGACTTCGAAAGAATCGGGGCTGCCTGTTTCCTCTACTTTCAGACTGACGTTGGTCTCGACTTCCCTGAACAGCCGCTCGCGCAGGTGCCGGCTGGTGACGAACTGTCCTTCTTTGCCGGCGAAGGGGCTGGTGTTGACGCTGAAGATCATCGCGAGCGTCGGTTCGTCGACTTTGATCGTCGGCAGGGCTTCGGGGTTTTCGGGGTCGGCGATGGTGTCGCCGATGTTGACGGCGTCGAGGCCGGTGATGGCGACGATGTCGCCGAGGGCCGCGTCCTTGACTTCGGTGCGCTTTAGGCCTTCGTAGACGTATAGGCGGCTGAGCTTGGCCCGCGTCTCGGTTTCGCCGTTCAGGATGGTGACGGCCTGGCCGCTCTGCACCCGCCCGCGCATTACGCGGCCGATGGCGATGCGGCCGACGTAGTCATCGTAGTCGAGGGTGGTGACCATTATCTGCAGCGGTCCTTCAATGTCGCCATGGGGGGCCGGGACGGCTGAGATCAGTAGGTCGAACAGCGGTTTGAGATCCTGGCTGTCGTCGTCCATGCTGATTTTGGCGATGCCGTCGCGGGCGGTGGCGTAGACGACGGGGAAGTCAAGCTGTTTGTCGTCGGCTTCAAGTTCGATGAAGAGTTCGAGCACTTCGTCGAGCACGTCTTCGACCCGTTGGTCGGGGCGGTCGATCTTGTTGATGACGACGATGGCCCTGAGGTCCTGTTCGAGCGCTTTGCGCAGCACGTATTTTGTCTGGGGCATCGGCCCCTCGAAGGCATCTACGAGGAGCAGCACGCAGTCGACCATGTTGAGCACCCGTTCGACTTCGCCGCCGAAATCGGCGTGGCCGGGTGTGTCGACGATGTTGATCTTGACTCCGCCGTAGATGATGGCAGTGTTTTTGGCAAGGATGGTTATGCCGCGTTCGCGCTCCAGTTCGTTGGAGTCCATGACGCGTTCCATCACTTGTTCGTTGCTGCGGAATACACCGCTCTGTTTGAGCATGGCGTCGACGAGCGTCGTCTTGCCGTGGTCTACGTGGGCTATGATGGCTATGTTGCGTAGATCGTTGCGTTGCATCGTTTCTCCTCCTGTGACCTTTTGCGTGTGAAATGCCGCGAGTATTGTTTAGTCTCCTGCATGGCCGGATACTATTATACTGTTATTTTGCGCCGTTGCCGCCTGTTTCGGCTTCGTCGAGTGTTTTGCGGACGTATTTGCGGACTTTCTGGGCACCGCGCAGCAAGGCGGAAAGCTTTGCCGGACCGGCCGCGCCGGCCGCCTCCAGCCGCTTGCGCAGTTCCATGAACTCGCTGTCGAGCTGTTCGATGAGTTCCTGCAGTTCGATGACCGCGGGGTCGACGAGCACCAGGCCGCTGAATTCGATGCTGTAGCTGCGGCCGTCGATGACGGCGATGTCGCCGAAGTTGGGGACATAGGCCGGATAGCCGAGTTTGGCTGTCACGGCGCCGGCGAAGGCGTTCGATTGCTCCGGTTCGCCGTGGACGACGAAGATATTGGCCGGCGGTTCCTTGAACATTGTCAGCCATTTGATGAGGTATTCCTGGTCGGCGTGGGCGGAAAAGCCGTCGAGGTTATGGATCTTCGCGCGCACGCCCACTTCCTCGCCCATGATCTTGACCCGTTTGACGCCTTCGACGAGGCGTCGGCCAAGACTGCCCTCAGCCTGATAGCCGACGAGGATGACGCTGGACTCCGGGCGCCAAAGGTTGTGTTTGAGGTGGTGGAGGATGCGGCCGGCGTCGGCCATGCCGCTTGCCGAGATGATGATGGCCGGCTCTTTGAGGAAGTTGATTGCTTTGGATTCGTCCGCGGTCCGGGTAAATTTCAGACGCAGCAGCCTGTTGATGTTTTCGTTTTTGTCGTACAGCATTTCACGGGCTTCAGCGTCGAAAACTTCCGGGTGCTGGGCGAATATGTCGGTGGCCGATATGGCGAGCGGGCTGTCGATGAAGACGGGGATGTCGGGTATTTTCCCCGCTTTGAGCAGTTTGTACAGGTAATAGACGATGGTTTGGGTGCGGCCGACGGCGAAGGCGGGGATGACGATGTTGCCGCCGCGGGCCACGGTTTCGTTTATTATCGCCGCCAGGGCTTCGCCTTTGTCGTAATCTTCATGGTTGCGGTTACCGTAGGTGGACTCCATGATGATGTAGTCGGCGGCGTCGATGGCGGATGGGTCTTTGATAAGCGGCTGGTCGGGCTGCCCGAGGTCGCCGGAGAAAACGAATTTGACTGTCTTACCGTTTTCGGTCACCCACAGTTCAATGATCGAGGAACCGAGTATGTGGCCGGCGTCGTTGAAGCATACGGTTACTTCCGGGGTTACCTCGAGCTTCCGGCCGTAGGTCTGGGGAGCGAAGTTCTTTAGGCAGGCGTAGGCGTCGTCGACGGTGTAGAGGGGCTCAAGGGGGGGCTTGCCGGCGCGGCGGCCCTTGCGTCCGGCTATTTCGGCCTCGAATTCCTGGATATGGGCGCTGTCGGGCAACATGATTCGGCAAAGGTCGGCGGTCGCTTCGGTGGCGTATATTTTGCCTTTGTAGCCGGCTTTGCAGAGTTTCGGCAGCAGGCCGCTATGGTCGATGTGGGCGTGGGTGAGGAGGACGGCGTCGATGGCGGCCGGTTCATAGCGGAACGCCCGCCGGTTGAGAGCCTCGGTCGCTTTCGAGCCCTGAAACATGCCGCAGTCGATCAGAATTTTGCTTTCGCCTGCTTCCAGGAGGTATGAAGACCCGGTGACCATTCCCGATGCTCCCAAAAACGTCAGTCGCATGTTTTACGCTCCTTCGCCAAGATTATACAAATATTTGCCAACGCTTTTTACTTCCACGTTAGTATATCATTTCCTGCCCAAGAAAAAAAGCGGGGTTTCCCCGCTTTTTTGCCCTCTCCCCTATTCTTCACCGAAGATGCGGACTTCAGGCTGCAGCTTTACGCCGAACCGTTCCAGTACCTGGCGCTGCACTTCCTTGATGAGTGCCAGCACGTCGGCCGCGGTGGCGCCTCCGGCATTGACGATGAAGCCGGCGTGTTTGCCTGATACTTGGGCGCCGCCGATTTTGTAGCCCTTGAGGCCGGCCTGCTCGATGAGGGTGCCGGCGAAGTAGCCGGGGGGACGTTTGAAGGTGCTGCCGGCGCTGGGCATCTCGATGGGCTGTTTGGCTTCGCGCCGGCTGGTGTATTCGGTCATTTTCCCGTCGATCGCGGCGTCGTCGCCGGCCGCAAGCGCAAGTTCGACCTCGCAGATTATGCAGCCGTTGTGCTGGAAGATGCTGTCACGGTAGCCGAACCTGATGTCGACATGCCCGAACCGCTGCAGTCTTCCGTCCGGGGTGACTGCTGTTACGGCCGCGACGACACAGCCGATTTCGCCTTCGTAGGCGCCGGCGTTCATGAAAACAGCGCCGCCGATGCTTCCCGGAATGCCGACGGCGAATTCCAGCCCTGTGAGGCCATGGCCGGCGGCATAGCGGGCGACGTCGCCAAGCGACGCGCCGGCGCCTGCTTTGACTGTCGTCCCGTTATGGGTGATGCTGCCCATCGTCGCGTCGAACTTAAGCACCAGGCCGCGGATCCCTTTGTCGCGGACGAGTACGTTGGAGCCGTTGCCCAGGATGGTGACGGGCATGCCGTACTCCCTGGCGATGACTAGCACCGCAGCCACTTCCCGAGCGGAGGCGGGCAGGACGAGATAGTCGGCCGGGCCGCCGATACGGAAGGTGGTATGCTTGGACATGGGCTCGTCGAGCAAAAGACGGGGAGCGGCAATTACTTTCTGCAGTTGTGTGAAGAAGTCGTCCTTCAACTTAATCTTTTGCAAACAGATCCAGTCCTTCGGCGACCGATTCGCCTATAATTTTGCTTATGTCGGCCATTATGCGCTGAAAACGGAAATACGCCTCGATGTATTCCCGCGCTTTGCCGTTCATGGCAAGAAGTTCGTACATCTTCTGGAGCGTTTCCGCCTTGGCGGCGTCTTCCTTGCCGGCAAGCGCTTCGTATTCCAGTTCCATTTTTTTGCGGAGAAAATCCTGGGCCATTTTCTTGGCGTCGGGGTCGGTCGCAAGGGCCTCCTTGGCGGCCAGGAATGTGCGGTATTCGGCAGACGCTTTAAGCGTTCTCGCGAGTTCGTGCGCCTTATCGTACGGATTCAAGCGAATTCCTCCCATATACTATGTATCTTATGCTCCCCGGCTATGATTAATACATCGCGGTCGAGGCGGGCATACCATGGGAACATAGGTGTATTCAATAACATGGCTGCCAACTCCTGCCGGCAGCCGGCAAAATGGAAAGGAACCGCCCCGCCGGCCGGCGGGGCGGTAGGTTCATTTGTCATGGCTGAGGTTGTCGGCCATGTGGTCAAGCTCCTGGGCCATGCTGCCGGCCTGCTGGACCGCGCCGGCGACGTGGGCGAGGGCGCCCGCGATCTGACCGATGACGTCGTTGACCTGGCCGAGCTGTCCGTAGGTGCTGTCGCTGTCTGTCTGGATGGCGCCGACGATGTCTTCGATTTTTTTGATGGAGTCGGCGGTGCCGATGGCGAGTTTGCGGATCTCTTCGGCGACGACGCCGAAGCCCCGGCCGGCGTCGCCCACCCGGGCAGCCTCTATGGCGGCGTTGAGGCCGAGAAGGTTCGTTTGGCCGGCGATGCTTTTGATGAGCCCGATGACCTGGTCGGTTTCTTTGACCCGCTGCTGCGATTCCTGGGAGAGGCGGGAGAGGTTGGCGCTGACGGTGGCGATCTCTTCCGCCTGGGCGGATATTTCTTCAGTGGTGCTGGCGAGGACGCTGATGTTGTCGCTCAGTTTACCTGCCATCTCTTTGAGGGCGTCCTGGCGGTCGGTCGGTTCGATGACCACTGCGCCGCCGACCACGCCGCCGGCGGCGTCGATTATCGGGTAAGCTGTGGCGATGTATGGCAGGCCAAATGTCGCTTTGTCCCCCCGCACTACGACGCGGCGTTTTTCTTCCATCGCTTTGACGATCGCCGTGCCGGCTTTGAGAGGCGCCCCCGCGACAATTTTAAGGTCGAGTTTCCGGGACGGCCTATAGAAGAGGTACTTTTCCCGATCGGTGACGGCTACGCCGATTTCGCCGGCGTGGAGGTCGACAAGCACCGGCATGACGTGCAGAAAATGTTCGAGGACGGGGCTGTTCTCGCTCAAATATCATTCCTCCTTTTATATTGGCGCAGTTGTCAGGTCAGAGGCGCGCCAGGGCGGCTTGGTAGTATTGGCGCATGGTCAGGGCGTCGGCGGCCTGTGTGCCGGCCGATTCGCAGACAATCCGCGGCGCGTAGCCGCGGGCGACGATGGTGTCGATAAGAGGTTCGTGGGGCGGCCCGTAGTCGTCGCCGAAGGTCCAGTGGCGTTTTTCGCCCGCTTTGGTGAATTCGATGCGGCTGAAGTGGATGTGGACGGCGGCTGCCTTTTGTTCGCCCAGTTTTTCGGCAACGAGGTCGAAAGCGGCCTCGTATTCGGCGCGGGTGGTGTAGCGGCCGCCGGTGACGGCGTGCAGGTGGCCGAAGTCGATTGTGGGGATTGTCCATTCGCTCAATTTGCAGAAAGCCAGCACTTCCTCGAGGTTGCCAAGCTGGTTCTGCTTGCCCATCGTTTCCGGGGCAAGGTAGATGCCTTCCAAAAGGGCCTGCTTGTCCGCTTGTTCAAGGATGGTGAGGAAGAGGGCGGCGGCGCGGTCGAGCGCCTGTTTCCTGGGCTGTTTGCCCGGGCCGCCGATGTGGAAGGCGACGCGGTCGGCTCCCAGCCAGCGGGCGGCTTCGAGCGATTTGAGGATGTGTCTGGTGGTATTGGCGGCGATGGTCGGGTCCTCGGTGGCGAGATTTATGTAATAAGGCGCATGGACGCTTAGCTTTACGCCGTGACGCCGGGCGGCCTCGCCGATGGCCCGCGCGGTTTCCTCGCGGATGGTGACGCCGCGGCTGCACTGGTATTCGTAAGCGTCGAGCCCCACGGAAGCCAGCCACGCGGGCATTTCAACCGAAGCCTTGTGCCCCGCGTCGTAGAAGGCGTCCGGATTTCCGGCCGGACCGAACTGAGCTTGCGGCATGTCTTTATCAACTCCGGCAAAAATTATGCCATTTTGTCGTTTTTTCAAAGTAAATCCCGAAAGCCGTTCTGACGGAGTGCTTCGTATACGACGACGGCAACGGCGTTGGAAAGGTTGAGCGACCTCGCGCCGGCCAGCATGGGGATGCGTACGCACCGGGAATGGTTGGGGGCAAGGATGTTCTCCGGCAGCCCGGCCGTTTCCCGGCCGAAAACCAGTACGTCCCCGGGAGTGTAGGCGACCTCGGTGTAGGACCGGTCGGCCTTGGTGGTGTTGAAGTGGAAGTTTTGGCCTGAGTATAGCTTCTCGACGGCGGCGAAGGAGTCGTGGTAGTGGACTTTGACGAGATGCCAGTAATCGAGGCCGGCTCGTTTTAGGTAGCGGTCGTCGGTGGAGAAGCCGAGCGGCCGCACGAGGTGCAGTTCGCAGCCTGTTGCGGCGCACAGGCGGGCGATATTGCCCGTGTTGCCCGGTATTTCCGGTTCGACGAGAACGATGTGCATGGGATCACCTCAGGATGAACCGCTCGAAAGCAAGGCGGCGGTCTGTCTATTATTATGTACGCAACTGTCCGTTTACCGGTACACTTGCCCGCCGGCAGTCCGGAACTTTACAGGTAGTCGACGGTGAAGCCGGCGACTTCGGCTTCGCCGCAATCGTCCAGGATCCTCCTGACAAGATCTGCCTGCCTGGCGAGTACGGTTCGGCTGCTGCCCACGATGGCGACTTCGACGGCCGCGCGCTGCCAGGTGTCCTGGTGCCCGATTTCGGCTACAGAGGCGCCGCAGCGGGAGCGGATGCGGCCGATGACGCTGCGCAAGACCTGGCGCTTGGCTTTGAGCGAGCCGGCGGCGGGGATGAAAAGTTCGACGGCGCATACCACGACAGCCATGGCTAACAGCTTACCAGGGTGACGCAGACCGTCCACCGACGTGGACCGTCGAATTCGCCCAGGTATATCGCCTGCCAGGTGCCTAGCACGAGGCCGCCGCCTGTTATCGGCACAGTCGCCGCAGCGCCCAGCAGGGAGGCTTTGATGTGGGCCGGAGAGTTGCCTTCGGCGTGGCGGTAGGACAGCCGCGGTACGATTTTGTCGAGGCCGGCCAGCATGTCGGCGACGACGTCGGGGTCGGCGTTTTCGTTGATGGTTACGCCGGCTGTGGTGTGGGGGACGAAGACGTGGCAGAGCCCTTCGCCGACGCCGCCGGCGCTGACGATGGCCGCAACCCGGGCGGTGATGTCGACGAACCCCTCGGCAGGGGTGGCGACGACGAATTTTTCCACGAACCTCACCTCTTCACTGTTATAGTTCCATAACAGGCGGTAAAAATCCTATATAGCCCCCGAAAACAAAAACGCCCCGTGGGGGACGTTCTTGCCCATTAAGATAAGCCAAGGGACGTTCAGAACCCTTCAGATGCAAGGCGGCTTTGCCGGGCGCGTTGCGCGCGTACTCGGTCGTACGCTAGCAAGCGCCCGGCAAAACAACGCAGCAGATGGAGGGTTATCAACGTCCCGACTAGCCGTGGATGAGGCGGGGGATGCATTTAACGCACACCCAATCACTCTCGCCCTTCGATTTGATCGGCAGCAGTGGGCGGTCATGCTCGGTGGTGCCGCAGAGATGGCATTTCATGGTGATGTTGTATTCCGGTTTGTCGGCCAGCGTTTTTTTGTGTTCGTGGACGGCGTGTTCGTCGAAGGGGACGGTTTCGCGCTCCTCAAGGGTGAGGGCACCGGTCGGGCAGACGCCCAGGCAGAAGCCGGCTCCGTCGCACAGCTGTTCACGGCGAACCTTGGCCTTGCCGTTTATAATCTCAATGGCACCTTCGGCGCACGGGGTGACGCATTTGCCGCAGCCTGTGCAGAGGTCTTCGTCGATTTTGACTATCTTGCGGGTCACTTTTTCCATCATCCACACCTCTTCCGTTGTTATCTGTATTTATTATATCCTTGGGCAGGAAGTTCGACGGTGATTTTCGTCACACTCCGCGTTTTTCGGCCGGGTTATTGCTTGACTGGAAAAAGCCTTTTCTGCCGCGATACCGCAGCAGGTCCACGAACGCTTCGAGGCGCGTCACCGTTCCCGCTTCGCCGGTCTGCTCGTCGAAGGCCAGCGATAGCACGGGGATGCCCGCCTTTTCACTCACCCCGGGCAAGATGTTTTTGGCGATTATTTCCGGCATGCAGGTGAACGGGAATACGTGGATCATGCCGTCGAACCCGGTGCGACCCATGGCGGCGGTGTAGCCGATACTTTTGATACCGTGTCCGCCGACGTAGTGGCCGAGGAACGGCGCCGCCGCGTCGACCACTGCCGTCGAACGGCGGAGGGCGGCCCGGTCTCTGAGAATATGGGTGGCGACATAGTCGCCGAGGAGCATGGTCGGGTGGATCTCGACCCCCATCTGCCCCAGCCGGCGGATAAGGTCGCCGTTGACGCAGCTTTCGAGCATGACGTATATTTCCCCGACCAGGCCGACCCTGAGTGGCTCCGGCCAGCCGCCCGCGGGCAGCGACGCCAGCCGCCGCAGCGACGTGGCGACGGCTCCTTCGACGGCGGCCGGTGTGGCGGCGGCGTCGACGGCAGCCAGGGCGCCGAGGCGCTCGGCATCGACGGCGGCGGCGACGGCGGCGCGCGGCCGGGCACGGCAGGCCGCCTGTTCGATGGCGTCGAGGGCTCTTAGTTTGGCTCCGGCCAGCCGGAAAGCAGGCCAGACGGGCCGCAGTCCTCCGGGGGTAAGCCGCCGCAGAGCCTGCCACACGCTGGCGATGTCAGGCTCGATGACGATCATGGAGAATTTGTAGCCGAGGTCGCGGAGGATATCGCGCTGTATGTTTGCGTAATATCCAAGGCGGCAGGGGCCTTGGCCGCCGCAGGTTAAGATGGTGTCGGCGCCCGCCCCGAGAGCCTGGATGAAATTGCCGAGTGTGGTTTTGAACGGCAGGCAGGCTGTTTCGGGGGAGTATCTGGCGCCAATTTCGAGCGTCGTCTTGCTGGTGGGGGGCGGCGGCACGGCCCGGACTCCCAAAGCCGTCAACAGGGCCTTGAGTACGATGTGCAGCGTCCCCATGTGGGGAAAGGTCACGCTCATAGGCGCCTCCTGCGCAGCAGGTCGGTGAACGCTTCCAGCCTCGTGACAAGGCCGGCTTCGGCTGTGTGCTCGTCAATGGCGAGGAGCAGGAAGGGGACGCCGCGGCGGCTGGCCTGCCTGCGCAGCTGTTCGCCGACGAGGGAATCGGGACCGCAGGCGAAGGAGGTTATAAAGATCATGCCGTCGGGCGGCGTGCTGGCTCCCAGGAAGGACAGGGCCGCCCCCGCCAGGCGGCGGCAGTAGTGCCAGAAGATGTTTTTCGGCAGGGCGGCCGCGGCTTGGTCGGCGGCCCGCGGGTCGACACGGTCGGCGGTGGCGATGTCCACCCCCATGACCGCCAGTTTGCCGGCGACATCCATGCTGATCTGGCTGTCGTGGAGGATATAGGGGTGCCCGATAAGGGCGACACGCAGTTTACCCGTCTTACCGCAGCCGACAGCACCGGCGACGGGGCGACATTGCCGCCAGGCCCGCTGCCACGCGTAGAGGCTGTAAAGCGACGATCTGCCGAATGTTTCGCCCACGCCGGTTATGGCCCGCAGCAGACTGCCGCGACCTGCGCGCAGGTCGATGGTCGGGGCTATGAGGTTTGTACCGGGAAGGGCGGCGCGCACGATATCGGGGAGACCGATGATTTTGGGGCATGAATAATGCCCCGCCGCGACGCTTACCACCCTCGGCAGAAACAGGAAATCGACCTTGTCCGCGAGGATGCGGGCGTGGCCAAAAAAGGCTTTGACCGGAAGACAGACTTCGTCGATGCGGCCGCCGGCTTCGATGACGGCCCTGGTCGTTTCCGGCGACAACGCCGGTTCGGCGCCGAGTCTGCTGAGGAAGGCGCTCCAGACGTCGCCGTAATAATAGTAGAGAAGGCCGCGGGGAATGCCGACCGTCGGCGGCAAAGGGCATCGTTCCTTTCGCGCCGCGCTGTGGCGGCTTTGTGTCCAACTCTTTTATTATCACCAATTTCGCTCCTTGTTATACGGAAGCGAAAAAAAGCCGTCTTTTTCGCCACAAAGCTATTTTTTCCCGGCAATAAACGGTGTATAATAAGGGAGATAGCTTCTGACACAGCGGGCTTCCGGCCGGCTGGGGAGGAACGGATATTCCGGGTCGAGTCTGCAAGCAAGGGCCGCGCGCCTGCGCCGAGGATGGCGAAGTTTACCTTCAGGTAACATCCGCCTTCTTTTGCCCTTGGCAGAGGAAGGTTTTTTATTTTGCGATCTTTAGCGGGGGGGGAATGGAGAATGGCTAAACGCATCGGGGTAATCGGCATCGTCATCCACGAGCCGAAGAACGTCGCGGAGAAAGTCAACACGGTGATTTCGGGCTACGGCCATATCGTCATCGGCCGCATGGGCATACCGAAGCCCGAGGCCAATGTGGGCGTTATCGCCCTGATTATCGAAGGCACGACCGACGAAGTCGGCGCCCTGACCGGCAAGCTCGGCAACCTGCCGGGCGTGACCGTCAAATCGGCGCTTACCACCCAGAGTTTAGAGGAGGAGAAGTACAATGATCGATGAAAAAGAACGCACTTCCGACGCCTTTATCGATGACGCCCTTATCGAAAGACTGCTGACCGAGGCCAAGACGAAGGCCGGCGACAAGGCCGGCGTCCGGCGCATCATCGCCAAGGCAAGAGGGTACAAAGGGCTTGCCGCCGGCGAGGTGGCCGTACTGCTCGAGGTGGATGATCCCGAACTGCTGCGGGAGATGTTCGCCGCCGCCGCGGCGGTGAAGGAGGCGATTTACGGCAAGCGCATCGTCCTCTTCGCTCCGCTTTATATTTCCAGCCACTGTATCAACAACTGCGTCTATTGCGGCTACCGGACCGGCAATAAGGAGCAGCTTCGCCGCCGCCTCACCCTGGCGGAGGTCAAGGAGGAGGTGGAGATCCTCGAATCGCTCGGCCATAAGCGTCTGGCGGTCGAGGCCGGCGAGGACCCTGTCAACTGCCCGATCGATTACGTAACCGGCGTCATCAGGGAGATTTACAGCATCAAGGACGGCAACGGCAGCATCCGCCGCGTGAACGTCAATATCGCTGCGACGACTGTCGAGGATTACCGCAAGCTGAAGGAGGCCAATATCGGCACGTATATCCTCTTCCAGGAGACGTACCACCGACCGACGTACGCCGCGCTGCACCCCAGCGGCCCGAAGCGCGATTATAACTGGCATACGACCGCTATGGACCGGGCGATGAAGGCCGGCATCGACGACGTGGGTATCGGCGTGCTGTACGGTCTGTACGATTTCAAGTACGAAACGGTGGCGATGTTTCTCCACGCCGAACACCTCGACCGCGACTGCGGCGTCGGACCCCACACCATCTCGGTGCCGCGCCTGCGCCCCGCCGGCAGCGTTAACCTCGACAGCTTTCCCTATCTGGTCAGCGATGAGGATTTCAAGAAGATTATCGCGATCATCCGTCTGGCGGTGCCTTACACCGGCATGATATTGTCCACTCGCGAAGACCCTGAGCTGCGCGACGAGTTGATTACCTACGGCATCTCCCAGATCAGCGCCGGTTCCTGTACCGGCGTGGGCGGCTACCAGCAGGTTCACCAGCAGCATGTCGCCTGTAGCCCGAACAGCGGCCAGCAGTTCGAACCGAGCGACCAGCGGTCGCCGAACGAGATTATCCGCATGCTGTGCGGTAAGGGCTTCGTACCAAGCTACTGCACCGCCTGCTACCGGCAGGGCCGCACCGGCGACCGTTTCATGGCGCTGGCCAAAAGCGGCGAGATTCAGAACGTCTGCCTGCCCAACGCCCTTCTCACATTCAAGGAGTACCTGCTCGATTACGCCGACGAGCAAACCCGCGCTATGGGCGAAAATCTGATCAGCCGGTCGCTGGACGATATCCCCCAGGAAAATATCCGGGCCGCGACGGCCGAGCGGCTTAAGGACATCGAGGCCGGAAAGCGGGATCTGTATTTCTAGTGCATGCACACAGCATAAAAGAGCCGGTCGGTTATAACCGACCGGCTCTTTTATGCTGCTTTCATCCGGACGACGCCGGCGCGGTAAGTTTCCCCCGCAGCCACAGCTGATAGAGGGCGGCGTAGGCCAGGGTGTAGATGCCGGCGGCGGCGAAAACGGCCTGGTAGCCCCAGGCGGCGGCCACCGCCCCCATACCGATGGCGCCGACGCCGAAGCCGATGTCGACCGCCATGGTGAAGAAGCCGAAGGCGGTGCCCCGGTTGGCAGGCTGAACGTTGGCGGTGATGATTGTCGCCATGGCGGGGAAGGCCAGGCCGTAGCCGACGCCGATCCCTGCGCCGCACAGCGCCGCCACCCAGGAGCCGGAAAAATTCCCGGCTGTCAACATTGTCAGGCCGAGGACGGCGAGGACGTAGAATACCAGTCGGTCGGGGCGCATTACGACACATAGCCGGCCGATCCACATACGGGACAATACGACGGCGACCGAGTAGGCGACGTAGTAAGAGTTGAACTCGGTTATCCCCCGGCTGAGCATAAACAGGGGGAGGAAGGTCATGATGCTGCCGTAACACATGTTGACTGCCGCCAGGCTGATGGTGGATATAAGGACAGCGGGAGCGGCGACGACTTTCCTGAGCGGCAGGGACTGGCTGGCGGCGGCAGTGATTTTCAGTTTGACGCGCCGCGGGAATAATACCAGGGAAAGGGCGGTCGTGAACGCGCCGACGCCGATGACAAGCGGCATGCCGCCGGTGGTGAACAGCCATGTGGCCGAGCTGGCGGCGATGCCCATGCCGATCATGGTGGAGAGGGTGTAGAGGGCGACCGCCTCGGTGGCGCGGTGTTCTTCGTGCATCATGGTGACGGTGGTGAGGGCGGAGGCGCTGTAGCCCGAGATGCCCACACCGTGGAGGAAACGGGCCACGGTGGCTGCCGCGAGGGTTACGGCCAGATGGTAGCTGCCGATGGCAAGCACGGAAAGGATTACGCCGGCGGTGAGCACGGGCAGACCGCCGTAACGGTCGACCGCCCGCCCGGAGAACAGCCGGAACAGCATCGAGCCGAGCGAGAACGCCCCGATGGCAAGGCCGATCTGGTGGTCGTCCATACCCAGACTGTGGTAATATATTGGTAGCACCGGCAGGAAAAAGTTGACGCTCATCCAGAAGAACCCGTTGGCGGCAACAAGACCCAGAAAAGGGCGGCTGTAGAACGAACGGTCGAGCAACCAATCATCTCCCCGGCTTTAGGACATATATGAGTGTTCGGTGCCAGGCCGGCGAATACCTGTCGAAAATCTGTCAAAGTGAGGCAAGTAATGAAGCGCTTTTTCCTGCCAATCGTCATCGCAATTGTCTTCATATATATGGCGGAGACCGCTGCGGCAGCCTTTTTAGGCGGTTACAAGCCTAAGCTGGAGGCGGCGTTCGCCGCAAACGAATACGTTCTCTCCTGGCAGCGGCTGCCTTACATCGGCTATTACGAGGTGGAGGTGCTGCAGGCGCCTCCGGGCCGTTTTCCGGTGGCGGGCGAGCGGATCTTTTCTTTCCGCACATGGCGGACCAGCTTCACGATAAACGAGAATTATCCCTTCCGTACTTTCTGGCGGGTGTCGGCCCACGGCCTCTTCCGCCACCCGCTGGGCGCCTACTCCGACCCTCTCGACCTCGCTGTGCTGACAGGCCGTTCGGCTGTGGACTTTAAACATCTCAAGCCGGCCGCCACTTCTTCCTATCCAGCAGGTGCACCGGCCGCGTCCAAGCCGATGCTGACTTGGACGGTGGTGCCCGGGGCGGTGTACTACGAGATCGAGTTTCTGGACGCGCCGCCGGAGAACCCGGGGGGCGTCGAACCGTCCAGTCACCGTTTCACCCACTCCCGCGCGGTGTTCACCAACGGCTTCAATCCCGACTTCTCCCGCTATGATATAAGCCGCCTCTGGTGGCGGGTGCGCGCCCTCGATTACGACGGCGACCCGCTGGGGGTGTTTTCGGATGCCCAGGAGTTGATCATCGACCACGATAAGGAGCAACTGCTGCGGCCGCTGCCCACGACCGTCTTCAACCGCAACGGCCTCCCCACCCCTCTGTACCCCGCTTATGCCTGGATCCCCGTGGCCGGAGCGGTGAGCTACGAGGTTGAGGTTTTAAGCGCCCCGCCTGAGCTGCCGAACGGTGTCGCGCCGTCGGTATACCGCGTCTGGAGCAAGGAGGTGACGGGGTTCGCGTGTTATGACGAGGAGCCACGCATCACGCCCGGCACTTATTACTGGCGGGTGAGGGGCCTGGACGCCGCCGGCGGGCCGGTGGGCGTTTATTCCGAGGCCCGCAGCTTCGTGGTCGACCCGAAGCGGGGCAATTACGCGGCCACATTGGGGGACAGCGTCACCCACGGCGGCGGCGCGGTTTCTTATTCGCCGGGCGACTGGGAGTACAGCTTCCAGACGTACCTTAATTTCCCGGTCGTCAATCTTGGGCGCAGCGGCGACACTTCGGAGACGATGGTGGAGAGGTTCGACCGCGACGTGCTGCCCTTCCGTCCGAAATTCCTCCTGATCATGGGCGGCACGAACAGCCTGCGCGGCGGCACACCCGCAGAGAATGTCGTCGAGGATCTGGCCGCCATCCGCGCAAAATGCCAGGAGCGAGGCATCCGCCCGATTTTCGTCACCTTGCCGCCGATCAATCCTGAGGCGATCAAGAAGGTTTTCAACGAAGAAACGGCGTCGAACTGGCGACATGAGTTCGACACCGTCAATAATTTCATCAGGCAGCAACGCTACCATATCGACCTCGACCCCCATCTGGCGGACGCCGGGCGGGAGCTGCCCGATTATTACGCGGTCGACGGCCTCCATCCCGATATCGAGGCCAAGAAGGTCATCGCCCAGATCATCAACGCCAATTGGCCTAGAGTGACGAGATGATGTTGTCTCGCCTGGCTTTCGCGGCCGCAAAGTAGGCGTGGACCGCCGCCCGGTCGCCGCGCCGGATGGCGGCGACGACGTCGCCGAGCAGTACCTGCAGTTCTTCGAGACCGGCGGTGATGGCGGTAGGGTTTGTGAGGCAGATGTCGGCCCACATGTCGGCGTCGGAGGAGGCGATACGGGTAGTGTCGCAGAAGCCGCCCCCCGCGAGCGCACCGATGTTTTCCTCCTCGCCGGGGTAGCGGCCGAGGAGGTTTACGAGGCCGGCGGCGACGACGTGGGGCACGTGGCTGATGACGGCCGCGCAGTCGTCATGGTGGATGATGTCCATTACACTCACTCTGGCGCCGGTTTCGCGGATAAGGCCGGCGACGGTCGCTACCGCCGCCGCCGGTGTGGCGGCGTCGGGAGTGAGGATATAGCGTCTGTCGCGGAAAAGATTGGTGTCGGCGGCGGCAATGCCGCTTTTCTCCCGTCCGGCCATCGGGTGTCCTCCCACGTAGTGGACGCCCCGGGGCAGCAGGCGGGTTATTTTTTCGCCCAGGTACTTCTTGGTGCTGCCGACGTCGGTGACGATGGCCCCGGCTTTGAGACGGGGGGCGATACGGGCGACGAGCGCGGGGATCTGCAGCACCGGGGTGCAGAGGAACACGACGTCGGCCTCCGCTACCCCGGCGGCGAGGTCGGTCGTGCCGCGCGTGATCGAGCCGCGGCCGACAGCAATGTCGAGGCTGTCACGGTCGCTGTCTACACCGGTGACGTCATGGCCGGCGGCAGTGAGGGCGAGCCCCAGCGATCCGCCGATGAGACCGACGCCGATGATGGTGATCCGGGGGGGGTTCATGCCAGCCTCCTGCCCATGACACCTGCTATACCCGCCACTTCGCGCATCAGACCGGCGAAATTCTCCGGGGTGAGCGACTGCTTGCCGTCGGACAGGGCTTCGGCCGGATTGGGGTGAACCTCGATCATCAGCCCGTCGGCGCCGGCGGCGACAGCGGCCCGCGCCATCGGCCGCACAAGCTTCCACACTCCGGTGCCATGGCTGGGGTCGACGATCACCGGCAGGTGGCTGACGCTCTTGACGGCGGCGACGGCGCTGAGGTCGAGGGTGTTGCGGGTGTAGTCCTCGAAGGTGCGGATGCCGCGTTCGCACATGATTACGCTGTAGTTGCCCTCGTTCATGACGTATTCGGCGGCGTTGAGCCATTCATTGATGGTGGCGGCCATGCCGCGCTTGAGCAGGACGGGTTTGCCGGCTTTGCCCACCGCTTTTAGAAGCTGGAAGTTCTGCATGTTGCGGGCGCCGACCTGCACGATGTCGGCGTAAGTGCACACCGCCGGCACCGACTGGATGTCGACGACTTCGGTGACGATTTTCAGGCCGGTTTTTTCGCGGGCTTCGGCCAGCATTTCCAGGCCTTTTTCCTCAAGGCCCTGGAATGAGTAAGGCGATGTCCGCGGCTTGTAAGCTCCGCCCCGCAAGAACTGCGCTCCGCCCGCCTTGACGGCGAACGCCGACTCGAGGAGCTGCTCGCGGCTTTCGACCGCGCACGGCCCGGCCATGACGACGAGACCCTCGCCACCCACCGGCACGCCGTCTACGTCGATTACGCTGTCCTCGTGCTTGAACTCGCGGCCGACAAGCTTGTAGCTTTCGGTCACGGAAACGACCTTCTCGACTCCCGGCAGTACTTCGACCGGGAATCCGTTGATGATTTTCTTGTCGCCGATGACGCCGATGATGGTGCAGTATCGTCCCTCCGAAAGGTGGACTTTGAGGCCGAGGCCTGTTATTTTCTCGACGACGCGGTTGATGTCGGCTTCGCTGGCGTGGGGCTGCATTACGATGATCATGATAGTACCCTCCTGTTTTTAAATTGGACTGTGCGAGGCTGTCTAGAAAGCTTCAGATGCGAGGAGCGACGAGGACGCGACCGGAGGCGTACTGGAAGTACGTCGGAGGAGCGCCCGCAGGAGCGACAAAGCAGATGGACTTTCTAGGCAGCCTCCCTCGGGAAAATATAAAAGACCCGCCCCTGAAATCAGGGACGGGTTTATTTACCCGTGGTACCACCCTGCTTGCTTGTGGCAAGCCGCTCTCTTCAGGTACGGGACTGATGTCCGATACCCTAGCCTGTGTTAACGGTGGCGCTCCGGCCCGGTCTACTCGCAATGCTTTCGACCTGCTGCTCGCGGGTGTATTTCGGTCAGCGCGTTTGCCGGGTCGCACCACCCCCCGGCTCTCTGGGAAACGCTTCTGGCTTACTTCTCCCGCTCATCGCATTTTTATGTGTTGTTGATAGTTACTATAGCAAAGGTAGTTTGGCCATGTCAAGTTAATTTTATGGGGTCGGGGCGCTATTTACCCGCAGGCGCCGGCCCGCCGCACTCGCCGGCCTCGCCCTTCATGATCGCCAGACCGTGTTCAAGGGCGGGCAGGACGACTTCCAGACACTCCTTGACCCCCTTGGGGCTGCCGGGAAGGTTGATGACGAGCGTGCGGCCGCGGATGCCGGCCACCGCCCGCGACAGCATGGCCCGGGAGGTTACTTCCAGCGATCTGGCCCGCATGGCTTCGGGAATCCCCGGCACTTGCCGGTCGATGACGGCGAGGGTGGCCTCGGGGGTGACGTCCCGCGGGCTGAGGCCGGTGCCGCCGGTGGTAAGGACGAGGTCTACCGAAAGCGCGTCGGCCATATGGACGATTTCCCGGCTTAGAGCTTCGCGTTCGTCCGGGACTACGACATAGTGCTTCACTTCGCCGATGCCGGCCAGCATGGTGGCTATGGTCCGCCCGCTGACGTCTTCGCGTTCGCCGCGGGAGCCTTTGTCGCTGGCGGTTATGATGCCGATGCTAAACATTATCCGTCACCACCTCAAGTATGTCGCCGACCGCTACCGGCCCGCCGGCGATGACGGTCGCGAAGATGCCTTCCTTGGGCATTACGCAGTCACCGGCCTGGTAATAGATGGCGCAGCGGGTATGACATTCTTTGCCTATCTGGCTGACTTCCAGGAGCGCGTCGCCGATTTTGAGACGGGTGCCGACCGGCAGCGCCACGAGGGTTATTCCCTGTGTGGTGAAATTTTCCGCGAAATCGCCCGGCCCCACATCGAGCCCCGCCTGGCGCATTTTGTCGATGCTTTCCATGGCCAGCAGGCTTACCTGGCGGTGGGCGAAGCCGGCGTGGGCGTCGCCTTCCAGCCCCAGCCCCGGCAGCAGTTTGCCGCGGCCGACGTTGGTCTTGCGCTCGCCTTTGCTGGCGCTTGTGCATACTGCGATGATTGTCCCTTGCACTTTTGTCCTCCTAGTCGTGATCACTTCGCACGTAATTGCCGCTCTTGCCGCCCGATTTGGCGGTGAGGCGGACGTATTCGACGACCATGCCCTTATCGACAGCCTTCGCCATGTCATAAATGGTCAAGGCCGCTACGGAGACGGCCGTTAGAGCCTCCATTTCCACACCGGTTTTACCGGTTGTCCTGACCGTGGCGACGATGTCGACCGCGCTGGCGGCTTCGTCGATGGTGAAACCGATGTCGACCCCGGTCAGCAGCAGTGGGTGGCACATCGGGATAAGCTGCCAGGTCTGCTTGGCCGCCATGATCCCGGCAACCTGGGCCACTCCCAAGACGTCGCCTTTGCCGATCCCCCCCCCGCTTTGATGAGCGCGAGCGTGGCGGGCAGCATTGTTACCCGGCCTTCGGCGATTGCTTCACGCTGTGTTTCGTTTTTGACCGAAACATCCACCATCCGCGCGCGGCCGGATTGATTGAAATGAGTTAGTTCCACTCTCTGGCCCCTTCCTGCGACTGCTTAAGACTTAGCGGCGAAATCACGGGGGAAAAGCTCGACCCGGTCGCCGTCGAACAGGACCCGCGCCGGATCACTGTCGTCGCCGTTAACCGCCGCCATTTTTATCTCGTCGGTATCAATCTCCAATTCGGAGAGAAGTTCGCCCAAAGAGATACCATCAGGAACGTCGACGGCCACCATGCCGGTATCCGAGACCGCCGGCCGGCAGCGCCTTAACGACGCATATAAGCGCACTTCGATAACCAAACCTGCCCCACACCTTCCCTGTATGCGTTAAGTCTTTACAAGGTTACGTATAATATTCGGGCAGTTCGGTTAAACTCCTGCCAATAAATTTCCATATTTTGTTAGGTTCTTTCACCCTCCGATCTGAGACATACGGCGCCCGAAGCCTGGATAGCCGCTGGTGCGGCAGAGGGAATGCCCCTGGGGCTTGGCGCTGACGGCAGAGATGAATAGCTCTGCCAGGTCGGCGTCGCTGGCGCCGGCTCGCAGCGGTGTCCTCACGTCGATTTCCCGGTCGCTCAGCAGGCAGGGGCGTAGCCGGCCGTCGGCGGTCAGCCTGAGGCGGTTGCAGGCGTTGCAGAAATGCTCGGATATCGGCGTGATGAAACCGAAGGTTCCCAGCGACTTGGGCAGCCGCCAGTAGCGGGCTGGACCGTTGCCCTTGATTGCCGCCGGCTCCAGTCGTCCGTGCCCGGCTTCTTCCAGCAGCCGTTTCACGGCGGCGATGTCGGGGCCCGAAGCGAGCCCGCCCCGGCCGCCCAGCGGCATGCGTTCGATGAAGCGCACGGCGATGGGGTAGCGCTGAACCTGGTCGATAAAGAATGCCAGGTCGGCAGTGCTCAGGGCTTCGGTGAGCACGACGTTGAGTTTGACGGGCGTGAGGCCTGCCTCAAGGGCACTCTTTACCCCCTGGAGGGTGTCCTCGACGCGACCGCAGTAGGTGACTTTCATGAAGCCGGCCGGGTCGACGGTATCGAGGCTGATGTTGACCCGGTCGAGGCCGGCCGCCTTCAACGCGGTGGCATATCGCGGCAGCAGGCTTCCGTTGGTTGTAAGCGAGAGATCCTCGATCGTCCCCAGTTTTTTAACGGCGGCGACGAATTCGACGATGCCCTTGCGTACCAGGGGCTCGCCGCCCGTCAGACGCACGTTCCTGATGCCTTGGCGACTGAATACGTCGATAAGGCGCAGCAGTTCCTCGTAGGTGAGTATCTCGGCGCGGGTCAGCCATTTTACGCCCCGCGGCGGCATGCAATAGGCGCAGCGGAAATTACAGCGGTCGGTGACCGACACTCTGAGGTAATGGATTGCCCGATCATGGCCGTCGTGCATTGCTATGCCCCCTTTATTTCTCCTTACAGGGCCGTAGGTAGAGTATTCGCCGCCCCGGCCCGATAACCTGCCCGGCGGCGGACATAGGCGAAACATTAATAATCCGCCTGGGAGGTTGAGAGGTTTTTTCCTGACGGAGCGATAATAGTATTACTGGACAATATTCGCAGACCGACACGGGGAATTAATGATAAGGAGGTTTTGCCATGAAGACCCTCAAGTATCTCGGTCATGCCTGTTTTCTTCTTTCCGACGGCCGAACGTCGCTTATATTCGACCCGTTTCTCACCGACAGCCCCTGCGCGGCCGCCCAGGCGGACGATATCGACTGCCAGTACGTCCTGCCCTCCCACGGCCACGCCGACCATCTCGGCGATACGGTGAAGATCGCCAAACGCACGGGGGCCACAGTCGTGTCCACGGCCGAAATGGCAGGGTTATGCGGCGGCCAGGGCTGCAAGGCACACGCTATGCATCTCGGAGGAAAGCATGCTTTCGATTTCGGCTACATCCGCCTGACGCTTGCCTTCCACGGTGCAGGCGTGCCGGGAGGACACGCCTGCGGCTTCGTCGTCAATATGGGCGGCACAACTGTGTACCACGCCGGCGATACCGCGCTCTTCGGCGATATGGCCCTTCTCGGCCGGCTGGAGAAGATCGACTACGCCCTGCTGCCGATCGGGGACAACTTCACCATGGGTCCGTCGGACGCCGTGGAGGCAGTGGCGATGCTCAAGCCGCGTTTCGTCGTGCCGATGCACTACAACACTTGGCCGGTTATTGCCCAGGATCCGCACGAATTCAAGCAGGATGTGGAAAAACGGCTGGGTATTACTGTGTTGGTCATAAAACCGGGCGAAACACTCAATCTCGAATAGCTATCGGCAGGGTCCCGGCAAAACGCCGGGACTTTTTTTGTTCTCACGTGTGAATTTTTTACCATGTGCGGCGCGGAAACAGGCGCACGGACTGGTTTTTGACATTTAGGGCCTTCGGGAAACGGCAGAATGTTACAAAAATATCACACTCCGGTAATTAAGTAAGTTAATAACGTAACTTATTCATTTTTATTAAGTTATTACAGTAACAATGTATAAGTTATTAATTTAACTTGCTGTTATTTATTGATTTTATTAATTTTCATTGCTATAATTTAATCAAGAAACAAAGGAGGGTGTTCTTTATGTACGACTGCAATGCCTTCTGTCTCGGCCCCGGCTGCGAAAACTGGCTCACATGCGAGAAATGCCACGACAAAAGCACCGCTTGCCCGCAAAAAGCAGACTGAATAATGGATCGTTATAAACAGGAATATGTTTCAAACAGCTAAACCCCGCCGGAAATCGGCGGGGTTTAGCTGTCCCTCTGCCTTATTCGGACCTGTAGCCGCTGCACAGTACGCGGTAGCCGCAGCGGGCACACCAGGCGGTGCAGATAGGATAATCCTCCTCGCGGTCGCTGCCGCGGATGTGGCGGCATATCGCCACGAGTTCGGCCTTGGCCGCGGTCAGCGCAGCTTCGTCGACCGATACCGCCACGGTGACGCCAGGCCGCAGGAAGTGGAGCCGGGCGTCTTTCACGGTTCCATGTCCGGCGGCATCGGCCGCCAGGGCGTAAAGCACCAGTTGGAGGGCGTATTCGTCCGCTTTGTCCGCAGCCTCGCGGGCGGTGACTTTGTCGGTCTTATAGTCGATGATGCCGAAAGTGCCGTCCCGGTAGTCCAGCAGGCAATCGACACGGCCGGCGAAGGCGTAAGCTTCCCGCCCTTCGGGGTCGGGGAGGTGGAAGGCGAACTGCCACTCCCGCCGTACGGGATGGGCGGCTATTTCCCGGAAAAGGGGGCCGGCCGTGTAGCTGGCCAGCAGCGGCCGCACTTCGGTCATAGCGGCCTGGCGCCAGCGAAGGGGAGCTTTTTCCGCGGCCGCCCTGGCAAGCGATACGTCGACCGGCAGGTCTTGGTCGGCAAGTTCCAATGAGCGGTGGAGGATGTCGCCGATGATCCGGCCGGGGGGCCTGGCCGCGCCGGACCGGAAGGGCACCTCGACAGGCGCTTCCGGCAGGGCGGCGACGAAGCCGTAATAGTAGGCGCGGGGACAGAGCCGGAATTTGCCGATGGCGCTGACGGTGAAGACGGCCTCGGGGCGGACGGGCGGCAGGGCGGCGATGCGCCCGGCGAGCCCTTCGAGCCAGCCGGCGCCGGGGCGGGCGTCTTGAACATTGTCCGCTGCGGCGCAAGGCTGCACAGGCGGGAGCGCGTGGCCGGGGCAGACCGCGATGGCGGCTTTGTCGACCGCCAGCCGGTCGGGGAGGGCGCCGAGGTCGCCGAAGTTGTAGACTTTGCCCAGCCAGCCAAGCCACGTACCGAGCGCGGTGAATTCTTTGCCTGTGGTGACTTTGCCGCCGGCGGCCGACAGGACGAGATAATCTTTGGCGCGGGTGAGAGCGACGTATAGTACCCGTTTTAACTCGAGCAGGGAAAGTCTCTTTTCCTGCGAGGCGACCTCATCGTGCACAGAGGTGGCGACAAGTTCGCCGCCGGCCCCAGGGACTTTCAGCCCTATTCCTCGTCCGGCGCCGAACAGGACGGGTCCGGTTTCATCGCGGAAGCGGCGGTGAAGATCGGGGATGAAGACGACGGGAAACTCCAGGCCTTTGGCCTTGTGGATGGTCATGAGTTTGACGGTGTCGCCGCCCTCGCTCTCGACCTGGGCTTCGCTTTCGCGGACTTCGCCGGCGACAAGTTTGGCGACGTAGCGCAGGAAGTCGCCGAGCGTGGCGGCCCCTTTGCTCTCGAAGGCGTCTGCCACCGCCGTGAGCTTGAGGAGGTTGGCGTATTTCTGCTGCCCCATGAACTGGGTGAGGACGAAGTTCAGATAGCCTGTTTCGTCGAGGGCCAGGCGGATGAGGCGGGAAACCCCCACTGACCCGCGCAGGTTGCGGAGGCCGGTGATGACCCGCCAGGCTCTCGCCGCCGCCTGGCGCTGCTCTTCGGGCAGCCCGGCGACGGCGGCGTGCCGTTCCAGCCCCTGCCACAGGCCGGGGCCGCCTTTCTTCAGCATCAGCAGGGCGGCATCGGAGAGCAGGAAGAGGGGGGAGCGCAGTACCCCGGCAAGGGCCGTTTCGTTGCCGCGGTTGTCGACCACCTGCAGGAGGTTGAGCATATCGATGATTTCCTGGCGGTGATAGAACCCCCGGCCGCCCACGACGTAGTAGGGGATGCCCGCGGTCTGCAGCGCGGCGGCGTAAGTGTCGAGGTCGGTCACGGTGCGGAAGAGGACGGCAATGTCGCCGTATTGCACCGGCCTTGGTGCGGTGTCACGGTCGACGAGCGCTTTCTGGCCGGACACCATCGTGCCGATCCGCCGGGCAACGGCCTCAGCCTCCGCTGTCCGCAGGTCGCCCCCCTCCCCGTTCACGGTGGTAGCCAATAATTCGGCGCAAACTCCGCCGGCCTGGTCGTCGCGGCGGAAGGCGCCCAGGGGCTGGAAGGGGATGACGTCCTCGGCGGTGCCCATGACGGCGGCGAAGCATTCGTTGAAGAGGGTCAGCAGGCTGTCGAGGGAGCGGAAGTTGACGTCGAGGTCGATGATCTCGCCGCCGCTCGCCGCGATGTCGTCGCGGACGCGGGCGAAAACGGCGACATCGGCGCCGCGGAAACGGTAGATGGATTGTTTGGGGTCGCCGACGACGAACAGTTTGCGGCCCCGCAGCGCTTCGGCGTCGCCGCCGGCCACGAGGTAGACGATCTGGCGCTGCAGGTCGTTGGTGTCCTGAAATTCGTCCACCATGATGTAGTTGATGCGGCTGAGGTATCTTTGCCTGACGGCCGGATACTCTTTCAGGAGGCGGGCGGTGCGGACTTCCAGGTCTGTGAATGTAAGTATCCGCTGCTCGCGTTTATGCGCGGCCAGCGCGGCGTCGAGTTCCGCGAGCAGGCTGCAGAGGTCGGGGATGATGCCAAGTGCGATCCGGTCGCATCGCACTTGGCGCAGACGTCTGAGCGTTTCTCTGATGGCGGCGACGATTTCCTTGTCCCCGGAACGGCGGTCCAGTCCGTCGAGGTAGTCGCCCAGAACGGCGTCGGCGGCGGTATCTTCGCCGGCGGCGGCAATGGCGGCGGCGACGTTCGGCCAGTCGCGGGCCAGCCTGTCCACTCGGGTGAATTGGGCCCCCGTCTTTTTGAGGTTGTCTTTGTAGGCGATTAGTTCGCCGCACAGCGCCGTGAGGTCATGCTTGAGGCTGGATGCGGCGGCGACCGCCTGGCGGTAGGGCTCGGCCAGCATTCCGGGGAGGCTGGCGCCGAGCAGGCCGGCGGCGGCGATTTTATCGTAAAGGTCGGGCACGACGGTGGTGAGCAGCGTCTTGTCGTAGGCGCGGAGGAGGTTGTCGAGCCAAGGAGCTCCCGCGGCCAGGGCGGCGGCGAATACTTCCGCCAGTGCTTTTTCGGTGAGGAGAGCGGCCTCGGCTTCGTCGAGGACCGCGAAGTTCGGGTCGAGCGCCGCTTCGACGGGATTTTCGCGCAGCACGCGGGCGCAGAAGCTATGGAAGGTGCCGATGGGGGCGTATTCGAGCTCGCCGAGCACGGCGCGCCACTTGAGCCCCCCCTCTCCTTCGGCGGCCGCGACCAGTTCCGAAGCCTGCTTCCGGATGCGTTCCTTCATTTCCTTGGCCGCCTTGTTGGTGAAGGTGATGGCCAGTATCCCGTCGCACGCGGCTTTGTCGCGGGCGAGGATGTTCAGGTAGCGTTCGACGAGGACGCGGGTCTTGCCGGCCCCTGCGCCCGCCGCTACGGCGACGTTGGCGTCAAGGGTTTCGATGGCGGTCTTTTGCCCGGTGGTGAACTCAGCCATCGTTTTCACCTCCCGCCGGACGCCCGTTCTCAGGCCGGTAGCGGCATATGCCGCGGGCTACGCAGTAAGCCGGGCACTCGGCTGCCGGCCGCACCGGGAATTCCCCTCTGCGGATGCCGGCGCCGTACTCGCCGGCCAGACGGCGGATTTCCGCCTGCAGGGCTTCCCAGTCGGTGGCGGCGAGGTTGCCGGCCTCCTTGGCGGCGCGATGGCCGATGTCGCCGGCGAGCGCGGCCCGCCACATACCGCCTTCCTTCTTGGCGTTTTCGACCGAGTAGTAGCCCCCGCCGGCCACTTCGCCGCCTTCCGGGCACAGGAAGCGCTCGGTCGCCATGATGTAGAGGGCTGCCTGCAGATCGGTGCCGGCCTCCAGGTCGCGGAAGCGGGGCGCGTATTTGCGTTTGTAGTCCATGACCGCCAGTTTGCCGCCTACAGCGTCGATGCGGTCGATTTTGCCGACGATTTTGAGCGACCGGTCCCCGGCGACGATCTCCAGCGGTTCCGTCACGGATGCGGCATCCATACCTTCGTCGACCGGCAGGCCGAACCCCCATTCGAGGTATGCGGGTGTAAAGGCGAGACCGCAGCTGTTCTGTTCGGCGATTTCGAAATCCAGCCAGCGGCGGAGCGTAGCCTCAATACGACGCCGCCTGTATTCCCATGCTTTGCTGCCGAAGGACTTGTCCTCCGCGGCGAGGCGGCCGCATACGCCGTCGAGGGCGGCGAGCAGCTCGGCGCGGTAGTCTTCGGCTTCGGCGGGGTCGAGGGTCTGGCCGCGATGGGCGCGCAGGAAGGCAGCCAGAACTTCGTGGTAGATGTTGCCGATAACATCGTAACCGGCCTCTTCTTCTTTTTCTTCCCACTCCTGTAGCTTTAGGCTGCGGGTGGCAAAGTAGCGGAACGGGCACTGGGCATATTCTTCGAGAGCGGTGATGCTGAACACGGGCGGTCCGTGTTCCTCGCCGCCATCGGTGCCGACAAGACCGTCGTATGGTCCCGGGCCGCGGCCGCGCTCTTTTTCGGCCGACACCCGCCGGGCGAAATCGCCGTCGGCGAGGTTGGCGAGGACGTAGTCGGCGGCGGCGCGGGCTTCGGGGCCGGCGGCTCCTCTGGTGTCGAGGAGGGCCTTGCCGGTCAGTTCGCGGGCGGAGAATATTTCGTCGTAATCGGCGGGGAAGAATTCGACCGCGCTGTATTTGTCGGTGGTTAAAGCGGCGGGAGCGAAAAGGCGGACGACTTCGGCGATATAGGGCGAGGGCAGCGTCTCGGCGTCTTCACGGCCGCTGATTGTCAACATTTCTTCGGCCAGGGCGACGGCGACGGCGAAATAGAGATCTTCCTCAGCCCGCCGGAAAGCCGCCGTGGTCAGTGTCAGGCCAAGGCTGGCCATTGCGGCGCGCTCTCGGTCGTCGTACAGCCAGTTTTCCCGCTCCCTCAAGGGGAATTCGCCGTCGGTCAGGCCGAGGACGAAGACGGCCCGGAAGCTGACGCCCCTTACACCGGCGGGGCTGACCACCTGTACAGCCTGCTCGTTGTGGCCTGCCAGCCTGATCGTCTGCCCGGCCAACGCCTGGCGGAAGAAGCGCAGGAATTCGGCGGCCGCCAGAGTTCTCCCCCCCTGTCCGGCGAGGACGAACCCTTCAGCAATTGCGTCGAGCGTCTCGCCGCATTTTTGCCAGGCCAGCAGTCCGGCCTGGACGACGGGCAGCGTTATGCGGCCGTCCTTGTAGGCTTTTCCCAGCGTCGCCGGGATGCCGAGGGTGTCCAGGACGGATTTGAGCGCGGCCGCGAACGCCGCGCATGTTCCCTGCCGGGGCAGGGTGGTCACCAGCCGGCCGAGCTTGTCGAAGCCCCTGCGGGAGTCGGCGATGCCTGCAGGAGCCTTAGTATCTTTAAAGACGCCGAACCAGTCCCGCCACGAGCGGATGACGCGTCCCAGCGCCGCCTGTTCGGCGGCGTCGGCGTCGATGCCGAGGGCGTCGGCGACCAGCGGCGACTTTATCAGGTTGAGGACGGTGGGGCGCGCGCCGCCGTCTGTTCTGGCGGCAAGGGCGCTCACCAGCAGGCGGGCCGGCGGCTGGTCGGCCAGCCGTTCTTCGCGGGCCAGGCTGACCGGCAATCCGAAATCTCCGCATATGTCGCGAAACTCGGCCCATGCGCCGGTATCGCGTACGACTACCGCGATCTCCGCCGGCCTGCAGGCCCCGGACAGGAGCAGTTTTTTGATGCGGGCCGCCGCCACCGCCATTTCCTTGGCCCTGGTGGGACTGCTGACGACGGCGACTTCGGGCGCGGCGGCGAGGATTTCGGGCTTGGTCGCGAACAGGCTGCCGCGGATGTGGGCGAGGCCGGCCGACGTGTGTCGCCGGGCGGCGACGAAGACTGGCTTGAAGCCCATGCCGACCAGGTCGGTATAGGTTTGTTCGGCGGCGGCGTATATTTCCGGCCGGTTGTGCTCGTATACGATGCCGATGTCGATCGCCGCCACCCGCTTTAGTTCTTTGACGAGAGCGAGCTGCAGCGGCGTGAGGATATAGAATTCGCTTATGTAAATTTTCTTGTACGGCAGAGCCAGGCCTCCGCCGAGGGCTTTTATCGCCAGGAAATACATCTCTTCGAGGTCGGCCAGTTCGCGGGCCGCCAATACTTCCTGGTAAGCCTCGTAGATGGCGTGGACCTCGGCGTCCTTGGCCTCGTTGCCGCTGGCGCCGATGGGAAATTCCTCGGGCGGGGCGGCCGTGCGCTTGATCTCGGCCAGGAGGCTGGTGACGGTGCTGATGTAGCCGGGAAAGGAGGCGATGGCGCTGAAGTAGGGCAGCGCCTGCTTTTTATCCAGGCTGTCGAGAACGTCAGCGACCACTAATTCCTGCGTCATCCGGTCCATCAGGCGATGAGGATAGCCGGCCAGGGCGACGATTTCGCCGACAAGGTCGTCAAAGGCGAGCAAGCAAGGCTGTTCGTAGCCCGGCGGGCCTAACGCCCGCAGGCTGCGGCGGACAGCACCGAGCAGATGGGCGCTGGGCAGAAGGAAGGCTTGCCCGCAGCCGCATCCCTGACTGACGGTCCCGGCCAGTTCGGCGGCGAAGCTGTCCCGCATCGTTTCGCCCAAAGGCGTGCAATAGAGAGTGTGCATGGCGACCCTCCCGTAGTAGTTGCCATATATATTGGCGTCGGCACCGCCATTGTCCTGCAACAAAAACAAGACCCGCGCCAGCGGCGCGGGTCTTGTTTTTGTCGGATGATTCACAGTTCCTTGATCATGGCGATTTCGTCGCAATTTGGGAATTTGGGGCAGTTGATGCATTCTTTCCACACCTTGTGGGGGAGTTTGTCTTTGTTGGCCTCGGTGAAGCCCTGTTTGGCGAAAAACTCCGGCTGGTATGTGAGGGCAAACAGCGTTTTCACGCCCAGTTCCTTTGCTTCTTCCGTAAGGTTGGCGACCAGAGCGCGGCCTACGCCCTTTCTGACCACCTCGGGAGCAACGGCAAGGGCACGTACTTCGGCGAGTTCGTCCCAGACCAGATGAAGCCCGCCGACACCGACAATCTGGCCGTCTTCCTCGGCGACGACCATATCTCTCAGGGTTTCGTACAGCACATTGCGCGACCGGGCCAGCATCAGGCCCTTCTCGGCATAATCGTTGACCAGTTTATGGATAGCTTCAACATCTTTGAAAGTAGGCTTACGGTAAATCATGGCGGTTGTCATCTCCCCTCTTTTGTATAATTATACTGACATCCAAATAATTATTCAACTCATTTTTATTTCCACTTTTTCACTTATGCCGTTATAAGCTTTTGTTACCATTATTTGTTTATGTCGTTATAAGTTATTGTTGTGGCCAATGGGCCTGTTTTACATATTACTGATAGAATCATTCCCCGGATTATGTTAAAATTTAGACAAAGTGGTCGATCTATTGTGATTTCTGAAAGAAGGTGCTGTTGTATTGGATGCCCAAATTCGCCTGGCTACCGTAGGTAGCTCGCAGATTGTCGCCGATGAACTGCTCGATGCGGCCCGCCATCTGCTCGGTAAGGAAGTCGGCGGTCGTGGCTATGCTATCGGCGACGTAAGCGACCACAACGTCGCAGATCTTTTTATCTGCTTGCCTACACGGGTCGAGGAGGCGGCCAAGAAGATCCCCCGCGACAAGATTGTCTCCCTCGAGCTTATCCCGGATGCTTTTTTTTATGTTAAGGTCGCGATGCTGCCGGCCGGCAGCGAGGTAGCGGTATTCAACAATAACACCGCTCAGGCTGAAGCGATAGCGAAATATTGCCGGGAGCACGGCGTTACTCACATCAACTACACATACATTCAATACAGCGAGCTTCCGCATGAAGAAATCTGCGCCAAGCTGGAAACGGCGCGCTACGTAATAGGCGCGGAACGCATCGTCGGCACCGGCGGGGTCCTGCCGACGAAATACGGTGCCTACCTGCGGCCCGATGTTGCCGTTATCGGCGCAAACAGGATCGCCACGACCGATTCGGTTTGCGCGCTGATGCGCTGGATAACGCTTTATAATCATAAGCGCGTGGCGAACGAGGTCGCCGCCCTTACCGACCATATCAACAGCCAGCTGCAGGAGTTCGCGGTAGCGGCAGCCGAGGTATCTCGCTCGATCACCGCCAATTCGGCCACGATCAACGATGTGGACGCCCGGATGAACGTCGAACTGGCCCGGGTTGATGAGACCGGCCGCCAGTCAGAGGCGCTGGTAGCCGCCACCCGCAGTATCGGCGGCATCGCCGAGACGATTAAGAATGTCGCCGATCAGACAAACCTGCTGGCGCTCAACGCCGCAATCGAGGCGGCAAGGGTCGGCGAGCATGGCCGCGGCTTCGCGGTCGTCGCCCAGGAGGTGCGCAAGCTGGCCGAGGAAACCCGCGGCTCAACCGATACTATCCGCAAGTCGGTTAACGAGGTTCAGTCGATGGTCGGCAAGATCACGCCGACGCTAAGCGCCCTTTCGACGGAGATGAGCGCCAATCAGCGGCAGATCGCGAAGATCGCCGAAACCGCCGCCGAAGAAAGCCGCGCGGTCGCCGATATCGCCAAGGCGTTGTCGGGCATCCGCGAGACCAGCGACAAGCTGCAGGCTTCGGTGCAGAAACTGACGGAATGCTGAAAAATGATATTCGGAGATAATCGGAAGCCACCGCCCTCAAAGGGCGGTGGCTTTTATATCTCTCACTTGAAGGCGCTGGGACACAGCTCTTTGAGCGGGCACCCTCCGCAATCCGGGCGGCGGGCTTTGCAGATTCTGCGCCCGTGCCAGATAAGCCAGTGGTGGGCATCACTCCAGTCTTTGCGAGGCACGACTTTCATCAGCCCTTCCTCGACCTGTTCGGGCGTTTTGCCGCTCGCCAGTCCGAGCCGGTTGGCGACCCGGAATACGTGGGTGTCGACGGCGATGGCGGGTACGGCGAACAGCTGGCTGAGGAGGACGTTGGCGGTCTTGCGCCCCACCCCGGGAAGGCGCGTCAGGTCCTCGAACCTGCCTGGCACTTCGCCGCCGTATTCTTCGAGCAGCATGACACAGGCGGCGATCAGGTTGCGTGCTTTGCCCCGATAGAGCCCGCAGTCGCGGATGAGTTCGGCAAGACCGTCTTCGCCGAGGGCGAGCATTTTGGCCGGGGAGTCGAAGGCGGGAAAGAGGCGGGCGGTTATGATGTTGACCCGCGTGTCGGTGCATTGGGCGGAGAGGACGACCGCTACGAGCAGTTCGAAGGGCGAGCCGTATTCGAGGGCGGTGGTGGTGCCGCCGTAGGTGGCTGCGAGAGTGGTGAGGATGCGGTCGCGGGTGGTTTTGCTGATACGCACGGTCATGCGCCTCCGGAATGGATTGTTTGGTAGAGACGTATTATTTCCTCGTAATCGGCGGGGGTGTCGACGTCGAAAAACACCGTCTCGTCCGCTACCGGAACCGTGACGACCCGCTCCGGGTGAGCGGCGATTATCGCTCTGGCGCCGGTGTCGCCGGTGAGATCCAGGAGCTGCCGTCGCCAGTTCTCCAGGGCGAACAGTACCGGATTGCCGCGCCGTTCGCCGGCGACCGGGACGACGATTGACCCGTCGCCGGCACGATAGACAGCAGCCACCGAATCGAGCAGCGCGGGGGTGACGAGCGGCTGGTCGGCGAGCAGAAAGACGACGGCGCCGGTACCGGGGCTGACAACGTTCAGGCCGGACTTAAGCGAGCTTGCCTGCCCCGACCGCCAGCGAGGGTTGGGAACGAGCCTGACGGGCAGACCGGCGACGGCTGCAGCTACGGCCGCCTGCCGGGCACCGGTGACCACTATCACTTCGTCGACGGTCGACCGGCAGGCGGCGGCGGCGACATGCCACACCAACGGCCGTCCGGCGAGCGGCAGGAGCTGTTTTGGCCGTCCCATCCGCCGGGCCGCACCGGCGGCGAGGACGACTGCTGCGATCACGCTTTGCCGAAGGGGCAGTGAGGATGGGTGCATTCCCGGCAGGACAGGCACAGGCCGCCGTAGCCGAGGGCGGCGATGTCGTCCTTCCGCAGCCTCTCCCCAGCCAACACCCTCGGCAGGATGAGGTCGAAGACGGTGGTTTTGGAATACATCCCGCAGGCCGGCATGCCCATGACGGCGACAGAGCCGAGATAGGCTAGCATGAACATGGCGCCGGGAAGGACGGGGCTGCCGTAGCTGACCACTTCGGCGCCGGTGGCGCGGATGGCGTCGGGGGTCACGTCGTCGGGGTCGACCGACATGCCGCCGGAAGCGACGATGACATCCGCCCCCTGGGCTTTATAGGCCAGGATGGCTTCTTTGATAAGTTCGGGATCGTCGGGTCTGAAGGTGGTCCCGAGCAGGGTCGCTCCGTACTGGGCCGTTTTGGCCGCAAATACCGGGCCGAAACGGTCGTCGATGCGCCCGTGGAATACTTCGTTGCCGGTTATGACGGCGGCTACTTTGAGGTTGCGCATCGGCATGACGGAAACGATGTTTGCGCCTGAGGCGAGTTTCTCCACCGTTTCCACCGTGGCCGCCTCCACGACCAGCGGCACGACTTTGACGGAGGCCAGCAGATCGCCGGCTTTGACGGGAAGGTTGCTATGGAGGGTGGAAAGCACGGCGTGTTCGACGCCGTTGATGGCCGTCACCAGTTCCCTGTCGACTTTGAGCAGGCCGTCGGCGGCGGCCCTTAGGTTGACTTTGCCTTCGGACGGTTCGGCCAACGTGATGCCTGGCCCCGCCACCGCCCTGGCGATGCGGGTGACGGCCTCGTTTTCATGTACCTGGCCGGCGGTTAGTTCTATAAGGTAGATGTGCTCTTTGCCAATGTTTTTAAGGTGAGGGATATCCTCGGCCCGGATGATGTGCCCTTTTTTGAAGGCTGGCCCTTTGTATTCGCCAGGCACGATCTTGGTAATATCATGCCCGAGCACCATCCCGACCGCTTCTTCCACCCGCACTTTTTTGATGGCCACCGCTCCCACTCCCTGCACATGAAGTAGCAAAAAGGCCATTTTCAGCAGAAAACGGCCTTAACTTGTCCGATGTTTAAATTATAGGATACCGCCCGGGGAATGTAAAGGGCGGCTAGTTGGTCATGCTGCGCACCGGGGCGGGGATACGGCCGCCGCGCGCGATGAAGTCGTCGGCTTTGAAGGCGTTGACGGGGATTATCGGGCTGTGGCCAAGGAGGCCGCCGAATTCGACCCGGTCGCCGACTTTCTTGCCCGGCACGGGGATGATCCGTACAGCCGTGGTTTTGTTGTTGATCATACCGATGGCCGCCTCGTCGGCGATGATGGCGGCGATGGTGGACGCCGAGGTGTCGCCCGGTACGGCGATCATGTCGAGGCCAACGGAGCAGACGCAGGTCATGGCCTCGAGCTTTTCGAGCGACAGGCTGCCGCGCTCGACGGCGGCGATCATGCCGGCGTCTTCGCTCACGGGGATGAAGGCGCCGCTCAGGCCGCCGACATAGGAGGAGGCCATGATGCCGCCTTTCTTGACGGCGTCGTTAAGGAGCGCCAGGGCTGCCGTAGTGCCTGGTGCGCCGCAACTCTCCAAGCCCATCTCCTCGAGGATGTGGGCAACGCTGTCGCCGACCGCCGGCGTGGGCGCGAGGGAAAGGTCGATGATGCCGAAGGGCACGCCGAGACGCCGTGAAGCCTCTTGGGCCACCAGTTGCCCGACGCGGGTGATTTTGAAGGCGGTGCGCTTGATCGTCTCCGCCACCGCGCCGAAGTCTTTGCCGCGCGCTTCCTCCAGCGCCCGCTTGACGACGCCGGGGCCGCTTACGCCGACATTGACGGCCGTTTCGGCCTCGCCCACGCCGTGGAAGGCTCCGGCCATGAAGGGGTTATCCTCCGGGACGTTGGCGAAGACTACGAGTTTGGCGCAGCCTAGGGCGTCTCGGTCGCGGGTCAGTTCGGCGGTCTGTTTGATGATGTGGCCCATTTCCCTGACACAGTCCATGTTGATGCCGGCCTTGGTGGATGCCAGGTTCACGGAGGAGCATACCCGCTCGGTCGTAGCCAGCGCGGCCGGTATGGAGCCGATGAGGATGCGGTCGCCCGTGGTGTAGCCTTTTTCCACGAGGGCCGAAAAGCCGCCGATGAAGTTGACGCCGACAGTTTTGGCGGCCGCGTCCATGGCCTCGGCGACCGGCAGGTAGCTGTCGGTCCGGCAACTTTCCGCTGCTATGGCGATCGGCGTCACCGAGATGCGCTTGTTGATGATGGGGATGCCGTACTCGGCCTCGATGTCTTCGCCGGTTTGCACCAACCGTTCGGCCGTCTTGGTGATTTTGTCGTAGATGTTGGCGCAGAAAACCTTGATATCGGGATGGCTGCAGTCGCGCAGGCTGATCCCGAGGGTGATCGTTCGCACGTCAAGTTTATTTTCCTCGATCATCCGGTTGGTTTCGAGGATGTCCTGAACTGATAGCATAGGCCGCCTCCTTCGCCGTGAGCCGTAGACTAGATACGATGCATGGCTTTGAATATATCCTCGTGCTGCACCTTGATCTCAAGGCCCATGGCCTGTCCCTTCTCTTTGAGAAGTTGCTGCAGGTCCTTGAGGGTTATCGTCGCCCCGCTCATATCGGCGATCATGACCATGTTGAAGAAGCCGTTGACGATATTCTGGTTGATGTCGAGGATGTTGACGCTGTTGGCCGCCAGCGTCGTGCTGACCATGGCTACTATGCCCACCCTGTCCTGGCCGATGATGGTTATAACGACTTTCATAAAACCACGCTCCACCCGCTCAAATAATAGTCCGCCAGGCAAAAACTTTTGTCTGGCGGTTATGGTATTGACTTATATTATACCTATTTTCGGCAAAAAACCAAGGGGCTTGGCTGATATTTCTATTTTCTGATAAAGAAGAATTCCTGCCGTCGCATGCTGCCGACGACTACGCCGCCGACGGCGGGGTGGCCGGCCGCCAACACGGCCGCCGCCAGTTCCTCCGCCGGACACATCGCGGCGCCCTCGGCCTTGTTGATGAAGGGGACGACGCACGCCTCCGGCGGGCAGTTATGCAGATAACCGTCGGGGTGGAGGAGGATCGTGGCGATCATGTCCGCCGTTATGGTTGCCCCCTCGATCGCACCGGCGAGTTCGGCGGCCCGCGCCGGCCGGTGGACGCAGTCGGCGGCGAGCGGCCGGCCGATGGCCTCCGCGCCTATGACCGGGATGAGGAGGCGGGTGACGGATGGCACGACCGGGTCGTGGGGGAGATGGCCCTTGAGCGGCAGGCCGGCCGAGCCGTCCCCTTCAACGACGAAGCGGACGGAGGGGTATTCTCCCGCCAATATGTCGAGCCATTCCGGCGCCAGGCCGGCCAGTTTTCGCTCACCGCCGTCCGCCAGCCCGCGGGCCACTGTCACAAGTTCGGGGCGGTTACTCAGTTGTTCGACTGTCTGGCGGAGTTCCGCCAGGGTACTTACCAGTACGGCGCGGTGGCCTGTGCCTTCGGGCATGAACAGCTTGGCGGTGGCGGCGGCGAAGGCGGCCGCCCCGGAAGCCTTGAGGCCGGCCACGAGGTAGTACATGAGGCTGGTCTTGCCGCCGCCGCCGATGAGGGTGACCAACCCGGGAGAAGGCAGTGAACCGATAAGTTCGCGCCAGACCGGATGCAGGCAGCCGTTACTCTTCGTCATAGGCGACGATGCGGCAGATCGACGATTCGCCGCCTTCGAACCGCCAGGGGTAGCAGCCGATTATCAGACGCTTGCCGAGCACCTTTTCGATTTCGCCGCCGACATTCTCAGCATGGATGATATCGTATGGGAAGAGGTCGATGTGCATGAGCTGATAGTGGTCGGGCGGGAAGATGTCGTCGATGCCCTTGCCGTATTTTGCCCGGAAATACTGCTCGCACTCGGCCGCCTGCCGCGGGCACCATTCGCGGATCTTGGTGTTCATGGGGTGGTCGGCCGAACCGGCGTCGACTCCCAGCCATTTGAATTTCATCTTGCGGCACCACTGCGCGAACTCGCGGGTCGGGCCGGGGTGCTTGACCATGTAGCGGACCTCGTCGGCGGCCGGCTGGTCCCAGGAGTATTTGTGGTAGCCGGTGTAGATGAGGAGGATGTCGCCTTCGCGGACATCGGCCCGCTCCATGATGTCTTTGGAAGTGTAGATGCCATAGTCCTCGGCGATGTCGCTGACGTCGACGACTACGCCGGGGCCGATGAGGTCTGTGAGGGGGATGGCGGCGATGTCACGGCCGTGGGTGCAGAAGTGGAGCGAGCCGTCCAGATGGGTGCCGACGTGGTTGGAGGTGGTGATGACCTGGCCGTTGGCGCCGTTGGAGGTAAGGCGCTTGAAAAATTTGATCTGCAGCGGCTCGTAGGTCGGCCACGGCGGCGTGAGGTGGCTGAGTTTCTGCGTGAGGTCGTACATTTTGACTTTGTCCCAATTTTTGACCATAATGCTTCCCTCTCTTTTCTGTGTATTTTGACAGGTCTATTTCTTGCCAACCCGTTGGGCCAGCGCCAGCAGAGCTTTGTCGAAGCATTCGCGCGGCGGGCGGACGATGCCGGCCCCCACCTGCCCTATCCCGGCCTCGCGGTGGGCCATGCCGGTGTTGATGACCGGCAGCAGGCCGGCGCCTACCACGCGCCTGATGTCGATGGCAGTGGGCGTGCCGCGGAAGTTGAGGTTGGGGATAGTGTAGCTGGTGTTCTCGGCCAGGGTGATCTCGTACATCTTGGTGGTGTATTCCAGCGCGTCCGCGGGGGTGCCGCCGACGAACTGAACGATGGCCGGCGCCCCGCCCATGGCGAAGCCGCCGATGCCGTAGGTCTCGGTGATGGCGCTGTCGCCGAGGTCGGGGTTGGCGTCAGCGACGGTGTAGCCGGGAAAGAACAGGCCCTGAACCATCTGGGCCGGCCCGGTGAACCAGGTGTTGCCCGGGCAGCCGCTCACCCTGACGCCGAATTCCACGCCGTTACGGCACATGGTGGTGACGACGGAAGAGCCCTCGATGCCGTGAGCTGCGTCCAGGGCGGCCTTGGCAGCCGGCATGGAGAGGTTGAGGAAGAAGTGGTCGTTGGAATGCATGAACGCCAGCACCCGGGCGACGACTTCCGGGGCGAGGCCGGCTTTCGCCAGGCCGGGGGCGATGGTGCGGATGAGGAGACTGGTGCCCGCTTTGTTGCGGTTGTGGCATTCGTCGCCCATGTGGAGCGCCTGCGCGATCATCGTCCTGAGGTCGATGGCGCCGGTGAATGCGAGGGCGGCTTTGAGGGCGGGGGCGAGTTCGCCCTGCATCCAGCGCAGCCGGTCGATCACTTCGCCGCTGAAGGCGCCGAAACGCAGCACCTTGCCGAGGCCCTCGTTCAGGGTGCAGTAGCTGCGGTTGCCGTGGGTGGCGTTCTCGATTACCCAGACAGGCATCGAAGCCGAGACTATGCCGGTCATGGGCCCGACCGCGCAATGTTCGTGGCAGGGGGCAAATGTTATCTTCCCCGAGGTGGCGAGCCGGCCGGCCTCTTGTTCGTCGGCAGCCAGCCGCTCGTAGATGAGGGCGCCGATAACCGCGCCGCGCATCGGGCCGGCCATCGCCTCCCAGTCGATTGGCGGGCCGGCGTGGAGGATGGTGGTGGGCGTCATGCCGGGTATGGCCTCAAGGGCGGAAAGTGCTACGTCGGTCAGCACCGGCCGGGCGGAAAGGATGGCAGTGACGGCTTCGGCATTGGCCGCGTCGATCTCCGGCCTTGCCTCGAGGCAATCGAGGGCGGTGATGAGTTCGGGCCTGCCGCCGGCGGGCGGGCGCCAGTCGAGCTGGGTGACCGCGACCTTCTGGGCGGCGAGATCGTCTTTGAACACCGGCGCTCCGATGTTAATTACGGAAAGCTGTTTGGCAAACAGTTCGTTTATCGGCGACACGTTCACACCTCCCGCGATACGACGGCGGCTGCTAGGTACGCGCCGCGCGCGTTGCTTTTCGCCAGTGTTGCCCCGGCCGCGGCCAGTTTGCTCTCCTGGCCGGCCTTGCCCTGCGGATCGGCGTCCGTCCCGCAGACATAGGCGATTACTTCGAGATGGCGGCCGGCGGCACGCGCTATTTCCCTGGCCTGGACGATGGCTGAGGCGGTGACGCCCGCAGGGTCGGGGTGAGCACCGTAGCCCAGGACGACGTCAAGGAGGAGGACGGCCACCGATGGATCGCGGGCAGCTTCAAGGATATAGGGCAGACGCAGCGACGGCTCGATCATCGGGTGCGGTTTTCCCTTGGTATAGTCGTCATCTCCCAGGTCGATGAAGATGTGCCCTTCGCCCGGCGCCGTCCGGGCCGCTTCCTGGCAGAGGGTGCCGCCGCAGTAGAGGCCGCGGATGGCATGCTGCCCGGGAGCCAGTTTGGCTCTGGCCACCGTCGCCATAGTCGCCAGTTTTTCATGGCTGCAGGCCTGGGACGGCGGTTTATCACCCGTGGCCAACGCTACTGCCGCGCGGGCGGCTTCTTCCAAGGTGGCGGCGAAATATGTGCCCCCTGCACCGACGGCGTTCGCGCCGCCGAGGAAACAGACGACAACCGGTTTGGGGCATGTCTGTATTGCCGCCACGATCTTGTCGGCCACCGAAGGCGCGGGCGGCTTGGAGATGAGGACGATAACGCCTGTGGCTTCGTCTTTGCTCAGGGCCGCGAGGCAGTCAAGCATCATTATGCCGCCCACCTCCGCCCCCAGATCGCGTCCGCCGGTACCGAGGACCTGCGAGACGCCGCCTCCCAGCCGGTCGATGTGCACGGTCACTTCCTGGGTGCCTGTGCCCGAGGCGCCGACGACGCCGATGTTCCCCCGCCGCACGGCGTTGGCGAAACACAAGGCGACGCCGTTCACGATGGCGGTGCCGCAATCCGGTCCCATTACCAGCAGACCCTTCTCGTGGGCCGTTGTTTTCAAGTCGATCTCGTCGGCCAGCGAAACGTTGTCGCTGAACAGCATGACGTGGAGGCCGTTGCGGAGGGCGGCCCTGGCTTCGCGGGCCGCGTACTCGCCCGGGACGGAGATTACGGCGAGGTTGGCGCCCGGCAGATGGCGCACCGCCGCGTCCAGGGATGTGAAACTGACAGCCGTCTTTTTATCTTCGGCCCGTCTGGCCGTCGCCCCGGCAAAAAGCGCCAGCGCCGCTTCGCAGGCTGCGTCGCTTTCGGCCCTGATGGCCACAATGAGGTCGTCAGCGCCGGCGGCGTCCGCAGCCGCCGTCAACAAGCCGACACCGGCCAACAGGTCTTTGTTCATCGGGGTGGCCATGACGGCCACCGCTTCGGTCACACCGGGATGAGCGGCCATTTTCTGGGTCAGCGCCATCAACGTGACAGAATCGTAATAGGTGTTCTCCCTAATGTCGATGCGAACAGTCATGTCATTCCTCCTCTTCGCCGGCCAGTTCCAGCCCTGCGGAAAGGCCGGCGGCGATACCTGCCGCGAGGTCGGTTCCCGAAGTGGCACCGCTGCAAAGCACCTTCCGCGCGGCGGCGGCGACGTCGTGCGGCGGCCTGTCTGTCATGGCCTCAAGCAGCGCCACTACCCCCGCCCGGGTACGGCCGCGGGCGGCGTGCCGCAACATGGCCCGGCTCACCGTCCCCGTTTCCGCGCCGGCCGCCAGGGCGGCGGCGACTTTCCTGTGTTGGCGGTCGAAAGGCCCGGCCGGCATATTGATAATTACCATCATTCCGGCAAGGAAGTCGTCGCCGGAGGGTGTCAGGCCTGTACCCAAGCCGATAAGCCCCTTTCCGGTCGTAAGCGCCTCATCCGGGCTGCCGGCGGCAAAAGCGCTGACCACCGCCGCAGCCCGTTCGACCAGACGTTTTTCCATAAGAGTGCGGGCATCACCGGAAATAAAGGCCTTTAAACCGCCTTCCCGACCGTAAGCGACAATCGCGTTGATAAATATGTCGAGACTGGCCGCCAATCGGCGCCTTCCGGCCGGGGTAGACGGGAAAGGTGTCAGGGCCGGCGACCAGGGGCGCACATTCGCGGCGAGCACCGGTACAGATCCGCAGCTCAGGCCGCCGGCGGTGGAAATCACCGCGTCACCAGGCTTTATGCCTAGGTTATCCAGCGGCCTGTCCTGCGAAACCCGGACCCGAACAGTTCCCGGAGCGTCGTCGAGTTCCTCGGCCACGAGGGAGTAAAGCCGCGTCCGGGAGGCGGCGAAATTGACCGCTTGTGCGAAAACGCTGTGCACGCGCCCGCGGAACAGTCGCCCGAACAGGGCGTCCCCAATCGCCGCGTCCACCGACAATGCCTCCAGCAAGGAATCCACCCCCAAGAGCGGAACGCCCGCACTGGCGGGCGTTCTACGGCTGTTATCAAAAGCCCATCTGTTTGTATCGCTAAATGCTAATAAGCAGCCGCGGTCATTGTTCGTTGTCTGTTAGCCCTTGCTTTTCTCGTCCACGACATGGATGGTCGGCGCGCTTGGCTCGCTGTCGTTTGATATGCCCAGCCGGTCGAAGATTTCGAACACCAGGCTGATGAAGATGGCTACGACCGTGCCGAGTGCCATGCCCTTGAGTTCGACGGTGCCGAATTTGACGGCCGCGCCGCTTATACCGCTGACGAGGACGACCGAGGTGAGGATAAGGTTCTTGGATTTGGTGTAATCGACTTTCTTCTCGATGAGCATACGGATACCGGCGGCGGCGATGACGCCGAACAGCAGGATGCACACGCCGCCCATGACCGGCACGGGGATGCTGCGGATGAGGGCAGAGAATTTGCCGATGAAGGATACGCAGATGGCAATGATGGCCGCACCGGCGATAACCCAGGTGCTGAAGACTTTGGTGATGGCCATGACGCCGATGTTCTCGCCGTAGGTGGTGTTGGGGGTCGCGCCGGCGAAGCCGGACAGGATATTGGAGATGCCGTCGCCGAGGAGCGATTTGTGGAGGCCGGGGTCTTTTATGAGGTCACGCTCGACGATGTTGCCGGTGACGACGAGGTGGCCGATGTGCTCGGCGAGAACGACCAGGAACGCTGGCATGATCATCAGGATGGCGGAGAGGTTGAATACCGGGGCGTAGAAGGTGGGCAGGCCGAACCAGGGCGCTGCCGCTACCGCGCCGAGGTCGACGATGCCCATTGCCAGCGACAGGGCGTAGCCGGCGATGACGCCGATGAGAACGGGGATGACGGACAGAAAACCGCGGAAGAGCACCGAGCCGAGGATGGTGACGCCAAGGGTGAACATCGAGACGGTAACGGCAGTTGCGTAAGGAATCTTGAGCTGCTCGATGAGCTTGCCGGTGAGGCCCGCCATCTCGGTAGCCACCGGGGCGAGCTCCAGGCCGATGATGGCAACGATGGCGCCCATGGCGGCCGGCGGAAAAACGATGTCCAGCCAGCGGACGCCGGCAACCCTGATGATGAACGAAACGATTACGAAGAATATGCCGAACATGATGAATCCGCCTTGGGCGGCCGCGTACCCGCCCATGCCGGGCACGGCCATAACGGCAAAGACGGGGGCGATGAAGGCGAAGCTCGAGCCCAGATAGGCCGGGATTCGCCAGTTGGCGAAGAAGAGGTACACGAGTGTGCCGACGCCGTTCATCAGCAGGGATGTTGCCGGGTCGACCTTGAAAAGGAACGGGACGAGGACGGTGGCGCCGAACATGGCAAATAAGTGCTGCAGGCTTAGGGGGATGGTCTGGGCGATAGGCAGTCGTTCTTCAACTTGAATGATTCGTCTTTCCATACCTTGAGTCGCACCTTCCTATTATGTATTTTGGCCGCCGCCCGGCGGCGGCCATGCGAACACGGCGAAAGTCAGCTTTCGCGTGCCTGCTTCTTCTTCAGCGCCGCGAGCACTTTCTCCGCCGACAGCGGCAGATCCGTGATGCGCACGCCCACGGCGTTGTAAACGGCATTGGCGATGGCCGGAGCCGTGGGCACCATCGTCGGCTCGGCGATGCCTTTTACGCCGAAAGGCCCGTCGGCCTGGGGAGACGTTTCCAGGAGGATGATGTCCATCTCCGGAGTGTCGGTGGCGGCGGGAATCTTGTAATCGACGAAGTCGCTGTTGAGGGGCTTGCCTTCGGCCAGCACCAGATGCTCGTACAGAGCCGATCCCAGGCCCTGGACGATGCCGCCCTGCACTTGGCCTTTGCACATGGCAGGGTTGATGACCTTGCCCACTTCGTAGGCGGCTGTCACCTTGAGAACGGTTATCTCCCCGGTCCTGGTATCGACTTCGATGTCGGCCACCTGTGTGCCGTAGGTCCAGAAGGCCGCCGGCTTGTCGCCCTGGCCGGTGTCTTTGTCGAGCCCGGTAATGCCGGCGGGGATGAACGAACCCCGGCCGATCACCGGGCCGCCGATTGCGCCCTCTGGCAGCAGGTAGCCCATGGCGATGTCGCTGACCGCCAGTCTGCGGGCCGGGTTGGCTGGCGGGAAAACCTGCCCGTCTTCGATGACGAGTTCGGCTGCCGGTATTGCCAGCACCTGGGCGGCAACGGCGAGCAGCTGGGCCTTGGCATCCCTGGCCGCCGCCAGTACGGCGTTGCCGGCCGAGTAGCTGATTCGGCTGGCGACCGTCTGCCATTCGTAAGGCGTATAGTCGGTATCGGGGAGGGTGACGACGACTTTGTCGACCGCGACCCCGAGTTCCTCGGCGGCAATCTGGGCGAGCGCGGTCAGCGACCCCTGGCCGATTTCCATTGCGGTGGTCAAAACGTGGACAGTGCCGTCCTCGTTGAGCTTGAGGATGGCCGACGACTGGGCGTTGGGCGGCATGGAGGGCGCCTTGTACATGCAGGCCATCCCCCTGCCCCGCACCTTATGGGGAGCCGAGGCAGGCGGCACCGGGGCGCCCCAGCCGCACTTCGCGGCCACGGCGTCGATGGTATCGGCAAGTGTCGCCCCCTCCATCGGTCCGCCGAACGCGCCCAAGCTTCCTTCACGAAGGGCGTTCATTCGCCGGAAGGCAAGCGGATCTAGCCCCAGCTTTTCAGCGATGATATCCATCTGCTGCTCGATGCCCCAGTGGATTTCCGGCATCCCGAAGCCGCGCATCGGCCCGCCGACCGGGTGATTGGTGTATACGCAATAGGAATCTGTTTTGATGTTTGGTATCTCGTAGGGGCCGGACGAACAATACCCGCCGCTGCGGGTGATGTTCACGCCATACTCGGTGTAAGCGCCGCCGTCCCAGAATAGTTCGGCCTCCATGGCGACGAGGCGGCCGGTCTTGTCGGCCCCCGTCTTAAGCCTGGCAACAAGCCCCTGGCGGACGAAGGTGGCCTGGAAAACCTCTTCGCGGGTCAGCGTAAGCTTGACGTGGTAACCGGGGAGCCGCATGGCGAGGGGCACGACGAGCGCCTCACAGGTTACCCCGGCCTTGCCGCCGAAGCCGCCGCCCACATACGGGGTGATGACGCGGATCTTGTTCATCGGCAGCTCGAAGGCGGTGGCAATGAGCTTGCGGACCGCGTTTGGCGACTGGCTGGAAGCCCACAGCGTCACTTTGCCGGCCCGGTCCACGTGGGCGACGGCCGAGTGGGGCTCGATCTGGGAGTGCTGAATATGGGGCAGTGTGTAGACATTTTCGACGATGACGTCGGCCGCGGCGAACCCCCTGTCTATATCACCCTTGCGAAGTTTGAAGTGGTTGGATATATTGGTGCCCGGCACCGGATGGATGAAGGGCGCGCATTGGTATTCGCCAAGGTTCTCGTGGAGCAGCGCCCCGGGCGATTTCGTCTTGATGCATGACAACCCCTGCCACCACAGGTCGCCGGCTGCCGGGGTCTCGTGCACCAGTCCTTCGCGGCCGCGGGCGCCCGATACCGGGTCAAACACTCCCGGCAGAGGCTCGTATGCCACTTTTATCAGTTTTACCGCTGCGTTCGCGGCTTCAATGCTGTCTGCGGCGACGCCCGCTACCGGCTCGCCGACGAAGCGCACTTTGTCGCTGGCGTAGACCGTCCGGTCGGCGAGGTAGAGCCCGATGTAATGCCGGCAGTCCCGGCCGGTCACGATGGCTTTGACGCCCGGCACCTTGGCGGCTTCGGCGGTATCGATGGAGATAATCCGCGCGTGCGGGTGGGGGCTGCGGAGAATCTTGGCATGGAGCAGGGTAGGGCCGAACTGGATGTCGTCGACGAACAGCGCCGCCCCGGTGACCTTATCGACCGCGTCCTGGCGCAGTACGCTTTTCCCGAGGACCCGGTGCTCAGCCATGGCGCTCACCTCCCGCGGCAACGGCCATAATGGCTTTGACGATATTCTCGTAACCCGTGCAGCGGCAGAGGTTACCGCTGATGAATTCCTTTACCTCGTCCTCGCTGGGGCGGGGATTCTTGGCCAACAGCGCCTTGCCCATGAGAATCATCCCCGGAGTGCAGTAGCCGCACTGGAGGGCGAAGTTGTCGACGAAGGACTGCTGCAGCGGGTCGAGCCCCTCTGGTCCGCCGAGACCTTCGACAGTAAGCACATCGGCGCCATCGAGTTCTACGGCCAGCACGAGGCAAGAGTTGACCGGCCGGCCGTTCAGGATGACGGTGCAGGCGCCGCACTCCCCTGCTTCGCAGCCGCGCTTGGCGCCCGTGAGGCCGAGGTCTTCGCGCAGCACGTCGAGCAGTGTGCGGTGGGGCGAGAGGGTGAGTTTCTCCGGCCGTCCGTTGACTGTCAGGGTTATCGTCTTCATGCCCGCACCTCCATCGCCAGTGTTAGAAGCGCCTGCTCCGTCAGGGCGGACACCAGATCGAGGCGGTATTCGTCCGAGCCGCGCACGTCGGTTATCGGCTTTGCTGCCGACCTGGCGAGGCGGGCCGCCTCGGCGGCGGTCGCCGCCGTAAGGCCCTGGCGGGCGAGCAGGCGCTCGGCCTCGCGGACACGGATAACCGTAGGCCCGACCGCGCCGAGGGCGATGCGGCAGCTCTCCCCCGCGGCGTAAACGGCGACGTTGGCGGTCGCCAGATCGAGCGAGGGACGGCGGGCTTTGCGCAGGAAAACGCCCCTGCCGCCCCCGCCGTTCATTCGGGGCAGTACGATGGCGCTAACCACCTCGCCGGTGAGGAGGACGGTGCGTCCGGGTCCGGTGAGGAAACGGTCCACGGGCACGAGGCGGTCGCCGTGAGTGCCGTGGATTTTGACGTTGGCGCCCAGTACGACCAGCGCCGGGACGGTGTCGGCCGCCGGCGAGGCGTTGCAGACGTTGCCTGCCAGAGTCGCCCGGTTGCGGATCTGGCACGAGGCCACACTGTGCATCGCCCGGCAGAGCACGGCATATTCGGGATAAGCTGACAGAAACTTCTCCCCGTCGTGGAGCGTCACGGCAGCGCCAATTTCCACACAGTCTTCGGCGAAGTTTACCTGATCGAGTCCGGGAACTGTTTTGATATTCAGCAGGTGGCGCGGCTGGTGGCGGCCCTTGCGTATCTGCACCAGGAGGTCTGTCCCGCCGGCCAGCACTTTGGCCGCCTCGCCGTGAGCGGCGAGGAGCGACGTGACTTCGGCCAGTGATCGCGGCTCATGGTATTCGAACATGCCATCACCTTCCTCGAGAATAAATATACATTATAAATTATATTTATGCAACGCCTCCCACAAAAAGCAGCCTCGGAACAAGGCTGCGATTTTGTAGTGAGTATACCCAAGATGTCAACACTGACAAGAAGATATGAAGTTGGCCCATACAATATATTGGTATTCGGAAAACGGAGCAAAAAATCCTGCTGTCCCGTGGACAGATTAAAGGAAAAAACGCGTCCGCGCGACGCGTTTTCGGTTAGAAGTTTCGGAGCAGGTATTCGTAAGCCACCAATGCCGCTTTGGCGCCGTCGCCGGCGGCGATGATGATCTGTTTGTCCGGGCCGCTGGCCACATCGCCTGCGGCGAACAGACCCGGGACGCCGGTAGCGGTGCGGCAGTCTACCTCTATCTCCCTGTAGCCGTTGAGCTCGGCGAGGCCGGTCGCAAACTCGGTGTTGGGGTCGAGACCAATCTCCACGAAAACGCCTTGAACAGCCAATTCCCTTTCCCTTCCGTCGTCGCAGGCTGCCACAACGAATTTTTCGACAGTATCCCCGCCGTAGATGCCACGCGCGACATAGCCCCGCAGTACCTCGACCTTCCTGTTCGCCTCCAGTTTGTCGACGACGATCGGGTCGGCCTTGAACCTGCCCCGCACGACCAGGAATACCTCGCTGGCAATGGCGGCAAGTTCTATGGCGGCCTGCAAGGCCGAATTACCGCCCCCCACCACCGCCACCGACCTGCCGGCGTAAAGCGGCCCGTCACAGGTGGCGCAGTAGCCCACTCCGCGCCCGGTGTATTCGATCTCGCCGGGAACGCCCAGCCGCCTGGGCCGTTTGCCGGAGGCGATTATCACCGTTTTTGCCCGGTATTCCCTATCGCCGCAACGCACGATAAATATGCCGTCAGGCGTTCGTTCCAGCCTGGTCACTTCCTCGTAAACGATATTAGCCGGATAGCGTTTGACGTGTTCTTCGAATTTGCCGATCAATTCCGGTCCGCTGATGTACTGAAAACCGAGGTAATTCTCTATTTCCCTCGTCCACATCATCTGTCCCCCGAGGTCCTTCGTGACGAGCAGGGTGTCCAGCATTTTGCGGGCCGCGTAAACCGCGGCCGTCATCCCCGCCGGCCCGCCGCCGATTATTATCAGATCGTGCATAATCTTCACCGCCTGTTTCGCTTCGGTCCGCGGCTTGCGCGCCAACCGAGAATTTGTTAGTATAAGACATGATTTGGAAAGACTGAGGTGAATGCTGTGATTACGCCGGAAATCATCGCCCGCATCAACGAATTGGCCCGCAAGCAGCGTGAGGGGACTCTGACCGAGCCTGAGAAAGATGAGCAGGCCAAGCTCCGCCGCCTTTATATAGATCACGTAAAAGGCCAGGTAAAGGCAGCGCTCGACGACGCGGTCAAGCGTTCCCATCCTGAGGACTGCGGCTGCGGCTGCCACCACAGACACTGAAAACCGCTGCTTTAAAGCGCCTGTGTTTTCCGCTCCCCGTGCGGCTCGCCGCCGGCCTACTCCATCATATGCCCCCCGGGGCGAAAACGCGAAAGAGGTGCCGCTCGTGAAGCAATCCCGAACCAGTGCCGCTCCTCTGACCCTCCTTACGCTCGGCCATTTCTTCAGCGACTTTTACAGTAATTTTCTGCCCGCACTGCTGCCGGTCCTGCTTTCCAGTCTGGGACTTTCCCTCACCGCCGGCGGCCTGCTCGTCATGGTCTATTCTTTCACATCCTCAATCCTTCAGCCCTTATGCGGCTATTATATCGATAAACGCGGCTATACCTGGCTGATTCTCGTCACACTGCCGGCTAGCGCCCTGACCATCTGCTTCAGCACCTTCGCCTCAAGCTACGGCGTGCTTGTCGCCTGTGTGGCTTTCGCCGGGCTGGGATCGTCGGTATTCCACCCCCTGGCTTCCAGCCTCGTCAACAAGGTGACCGCACCGGCGAAGCGGGGGCTTGCGATGGCGGTTTTCATCGGCGGCGGCAACATCGGTTTCGGCCTGGCGCCGGTTATCGTGATTTACTGGCTGCTCGCCTTCGGCGCCGCCAGCCTGCCTTGGCTCGTCGTTCCCGCCGCCCTCCTGGCTGCGGCCTATTATTATTTTCGTCTGCACCAAATCAGCCTGACGCCTCCGGTCCTGCCAGCCGGCACAGGCGTCGTCTGGTACAAATCGACAAGCCTGCTGAAGCTCAACGCCGTTATGGCGCTGCGTTCGTGGTCGCAGATGGCTCTGCCAAACTTCCTAGCCGTGTGGCTTGTACAGCAGGGGCATTCTCCCGCCCTGGCCGGGGGGCTGCTCACAGCTTACCTGCTGGGCGGCGCCGTGGGCGCCTTCGTCGGCGGCGGGCTGGGCGACAGGTTCGGTCGCAAGGCTTGTATAGCCGGTTGTCTGGCGGTATGTCTGCCGGCGATGTTCGTCTTCCTCCGCAGCCCGGAGATAGACCTGCTGGCGTGGGTCATGCTGACGGTCAGCGGAGCGGCTATGCAAGGCACGCTTCCCTCTTCAATCGTCTGGGCCCAGGAAATGATCCCCGGCAATGCGGCCATGGCTTCGGGCATGATGATGGGGCTGTCTTTCGGACTCGGCGGACTCGGGGTAGCCATCACCGGCGCCCTAGCCGACCAAGTGGGCCTGGCGACTGCCCTGCTTTGGTCTCTCGCTCCTCTGGCGGCCGCCATCCCGCTGACCTTCGCGATTCCCTCGACACGACCTCCGCATCGCCCTACCGCAGCCGCGGCAGAATGACGGCATAATGAGAGATTCGGCTGAAAAAGAGCCGGGACATCAGTCCCGGCTCTTTTTTACCGCGCTTTGAATGTCTGGCAGTCCGTGTCGATCGTCTTTGCCGCGTGCGGACCTTTGACCTCGATGGACGATGCGTGGCAATAGTTGCCCTTTTCCCAATACTGACAGCTGTCCACGTAGCATTCTACCGACGGCGTTATCTGGGTGCCTGCGACGAAAGCGGCTTTCACTGTGCCGCCGACGTTGGCGTTGTGGAGCGCCCCGATGTAATCGCCGACTCCCTTGCCTGCGTAGAAGGATTTGCACTGAGTGTCGGCCGACGAGCGCGAAGCTCCGCCACGTTCATCGTTGTATATGGCGATTTTCGCCGCCATGCACTGATCGCCCGGCATCCAGTGGGTGCACTGGTCAACGCTGCATTTGACGAGAGGGTTGACTGTTGACACATAATCACCTCTTTCTTTTTTGTTAGTTTTCGACGCTTACAATAACTTTATCCGTGTGCGGCGTAAAACGTCCGGCCGACAATCGGCTCACACGGGTATCAATGCCAACGCCGCCCGGGAATCGTGCCCGCACCCCGAACAGCAGAGCAGATGCACGCAGTGGGTATCCGGTTCGCCCATTTGCAGGGATTCAATATCCATGTAGGGACTGTATGGCCCATAATAGTTTTCGATCGCCCCGCCGTCAGTCAGCGGTCGGCCGCATCGCGGACACCTCGCCGTCAATGCCGCGAGGCCGTTGCATACCGGGCAAACTTTCTCCACTCCGAAACCTCCTCCGCCAAACCCCGGGGGCATTGGTCGCATATCATATAACAGAAGGTGATTATCGTAAACTCTTCAAAGGAGGGTATCGACTTGGCTATGCAAACTTCCAGCCCCGTCGACGCAAAAAAAGTTTGTTTGTTTATCTTCGCCGGATTGTTCGGGTTTCTGCTTTTCGGGGGATTAACGTCACTCACGCTGGAAGCGCCACGGTTAATCGGGCTGCACACCGTTCTGGAAGTAAGCAGCATCGCCTTCGGTTGTGTCGTCTTTTTCATCGCCTGGTACAGCACCGGCCCGATCCGCATCGGCGTCACCGTTGTAAGTCTGGTGGTCCTAAGCTCGGTCATCCTCACTTTGGTCCACTTGATCGCGTATCCGAAATTGCCGGTCGCTGGCCTGGATTCTACCCATGTCTGGGTAACAGCCTGGCTGTTTTCGCGGTTTGTATGGTCGTTCGGCCTGTTGATCGCCGTCAGTTTGCCCGACCGCAACGGCCTAACCAGCCAGCCTGTTTCCAGAGGGTCTCTCCTCTGCGGCACTCTTGTGGCCATTGGCGGCCTGGTGACCAACATCTTTCTCGCTCCCGATTTGTGGCCCTACCTTTACAACATCGACAGCCCCGACCACCCCGTAGCGGTATATAGCCCGTACGTCTGCTGCGCCGCTAATATGGCGACATTTATTATTCTTCTCACTCGACATACTAATAATGTGGGCTTTCTGCCGCATACAGCCGTGCTGTTCGGGGCGCTGGCCGACCTGAGCTTCGCGGCAGCCGGCCATTCCCCGGAAAACCTCAATATCGCCGCCCATCTTTTTGCCGCCCTCGCCAATCTTTACATTCTCAGGACCTTGCACGTCGTCCTCATCCGCCAACCGTTCGCGGACGCCATGACGCTGAAAGAGGATATGGAACAGCTGGCAGAGAACAACGCCCGGCTTTTCCGGGAGTCTGAGGAGCAGCGGAATATGTTCGAAGATATCCTCGCAAACGTGGGGATGATAATTTCTTCCCAGCTCAATTTGCGCGAGACCCTGGACGCTATCGCCGATATGGTGGCCGACATGATGCGGGCCCGGCAGTGCGCCATCGCCCTCTTCAACGAGGACCGTTCGGTCCTGAAGGTGGCGGCGACTTACGGCATGAATACGCCGCCAGAATATCTGCCGCTGAAGGACAGCGTGGCCGCGCAGGTGTGCGAGACGCAAACCGCTCTCACCGTCGACGATCTGTTGCTCCAGCCAGAGCTCTTCCGGCCCCAGCTGGTTTTTACCAGTATCCGGTCCGTCATAGCCGCCCCGCTGGTCAACGATCACGAAATAATCGGCGTGGTCGAAGCCTACTCCAGTGAAAAAGGCGCTTTTTCCCCCCGCGACGTACTGCTGCTCAAAGCGCTCGGTTATCATGCCGGCGCGGCGGTGGCCGGCGCTACTCTCCACGAACAAACCAAAACCCGTCTCGACGAGGAACAATACCTTTACAGGATCGCGCAGGCGTCCGCAACGACGGTAGATCAGGACACCATTCTCGAGCAGTGCCTTCCTTTCGCCGCCCAGGGGCTCGACGCCGATTTCGCGCTCGCTTTTCTCGCCGGCAGCCAAACCAATGAAACGCTGGCTTTCAAAGCCTCGGTGGGATTGAGCTTCCGGCCGGCAGACATCGATCTGGGCTCTTATCCCGAGCTGAAAACGCTTGTCGCCACCATGTCCCCGGCGATGCTTCCCTCGGGAGATTCGCCGCCACTCCACGGCTTGTGCGGCGATAACGCTACTGGGCCGGTCATGGTGATGCCCCTGCCGGTCAATAACCGTCTGCTCGGCCTCCTCCTGCTCGGGTGGCGGCGGCGTGTCAATACGGAAAGATTCGAACGCAGCCCCTTCGCCACCCTTATGGCGCAGCAGATCGCTCTCGGTCTGGAAAAGGCCAGCCTGTACAACCAGGTGAAGGCAATGGCGCTGTCCGACGGTCTCACCGGTCTGGCAAACCGCCGCAATTTCGATATGTTCCTGGACGCCGAACTGCGACGGGCCTCCACCCTCAAACGGCCTCTGAGCCTCATAATGCTCGATCTCGACAAATTCAAAACCTATAACGACACTTATGGCCACCCTACCGGCGACAAGCTGCTGGCCCAGTTGGGCGACATCCTCCGCCAGAATACCCGGACGATAGACTTTCCCGCGCGGTACGGCGGCGAGGAATTTTCCATTATCCTGCCGGAATGCGGCGCCACCGAGGCCACCGCACTCGCCGAGAAAATCCGCCGGGCGGTGGAGACCGGCGCATACCCCGACGACGCGGGCACGTTCACCGCCCGCATAACCGCCAGCCTGGGGGTGGCGACCTACGATCCCGCTGTGAACGCCACGCCGCCCGACCCTGCCGGCTTCATCGCTGTCGCCGACAATGCGCTTTATCAGGCAAAGCAGAGCGGCAGAAACAGGGTGTCCTGCATGCCGCTTGTCTGATATGAGTATCCGTTTGCCGAAGACCGCGGGTTTAAGCCTACGGTCTTCGGCTGTGCTACTGCATTTTCCAAGGAGGGAAAAACCGGCTGTCAGAGAATAATAGAGGAAAAGTCGGGTAGGGGGAATCAATTTGCGCAACAGGATAATCGCTTTGACACTGATCCTCGCCCTGGCCGCCGTTGTGGCAGCAGGCTGCGCCACGGCAACCAAGCCTGGCGGCAAATACCTGCGCTACTCGGCGGGCACCGAGCCGGAAACCCTCGATCCCCGCAAATCGACAGGTTCGCCTGAGGCGGTCATCGAAGCGCAGATCTTCGAGGGTCTCACGGTGATGAACGCCAAGGACGCGCCGGTGGCGGCCACGGCCGAAAAGTGGGAGATGTCTCCCGACGGCCTCACCTACACCTTCAGCCTGCGCGCCAACGCCAAATGGTCGAACGGCGATCCGGTGACAGCCCACGACTTCGAGTATTCCTGGAAATCGGCCCTCGACCCCGCCTTGGGCGCCAAGTACGCCTACCAGCTCTATTACCTCAGAAACGGCGAACGGTACAACAAAGGGCAGGCCACTGCGGACAGCGTCGGCGTTAAAGCGCTTGACGACCGTACCCTCCAGGTTACCCTCGAAAAACCCACCCCTTATTTCCTCAGCCTCACCGCGTTCCACACCTACTATCCAGTTCACCGGAAAACGGTCGCCGCGAACGACAAATGGGCCGCCGACCCCAAGACGCTGATCGGCAACGGGCCTTTTAAAGTGACCGCCTGGATCCACAACAGCAGGCTGGAATTCGCCAAAAACGAGCACTATTGGGACGCTGCCAAAGTGAAGATGAACAAGATGGAGTTCATTCTTACCGACAGCGCCACCACCGAGTTGGCCATGTTCGAAAACAATCAGGTCGACTTGGGCGGCAACGTCCCCTCGGGCGAAATTCCCCGCCTGGTCAAGGAAGGAAAACTCCGGTTCGATCCCCTGCTCGCCACCTATTTCTATTGTTTCAATGTGACAAAACCGCCCTTCGACAACGTCAAGGTGCGCAAGGCTTTCACCCTCGCCATCGACCGCGCCGCCATCGTCCGGAATATCACCCGCGGCGGGCAAAAACCGGCCCTCGCCTGGGTGCCGCCCGGTCTGGCCGACGCCGCTCCGGGCAGCGACTTCCGCAAAACAGGCGGCGATTACTTCGCCGACAACGATGTGGCGACAGCCCAAAGACTGCTGGCCGAGGCGGGCTACCCCGGCGGCAAGGGATTGCCGCCTGTAACGCTCATCTACAACACCAGCGAGGGCCATAAGGCGATCGCCGAGGTTGTGCAGGAGATGTGGCGCAAGAACCTCGGCGTCAACGTATCCCTCGCCAACCAGGAGTGGAAGGTGTTCATCAACTCCCGCACCAAGGGCGATTATCAGGTGGCCCGTCACGGCTGGACGGGCGACTACCTGGACCCGATGACCTTCATCGACATGTTCGTAGCCGACAGCGGCAACAACGACGCCCAGTACAGGAACCACGGTTACGAGAATCTCGTAAGAAGGGCCAAGGAGACAAACGATCAGGCGGTGCGAATGGGGCTTATGCACCAGGCTGAGAAACTGCTTATGGACGAAGCCGTCCTGGCGCCGATTTACTATTACACAAACGCCGTCCTGGTCAAACCGAACGTCAAGGGTTATGTCCGCTCGATCACCGGCTTATTTTACTTCAAGGAAGCCTATGTGGAATAAACCCGCCCCAGCCGAAGCCACGCTTTTGAAGGCGTGGCTTCTTTCTTCTCCCGGGGTGGCGCGGCATGACATAAAATACATGTCGCCCGGTCACGAGGATAATCGCCGCTGACAGAGAACATGGTAATAGATAACCGCAAGAGGAGGTCAGCCGCTTTGCTGCAGTATGCCGTCAGCCGCTTCATGTCGATGCTGCTCGTGCTGTTCATCATCACCACCGCCACCTTCATGCTGATGCACGCCATCCCCGGCGGACCGTTCACCGCCGAAAAAAACCTGCCGGAAGCGGTGCTCAAGAATCTCAACGAACGTTATCATCTCAACGACCCCCTCTTCAAGCAGTACACCGACTATCTCGCCAACGTAGCGCGCGGCGACCTGGGGCCCTCCTTCAAATACGAGGCCCGGACGGTAAACGATATAATCGCCGAAAGTTTCCCGGTCTCGGCCGAGCTGGGCCTGACCGCCGTTGCCATCGCTTTGGCCGGCGGCGTCCCGATGGGGGCGATGGCCGCCCTCCGCCAGAACCGCTGGCCCGATTACCTGTGCATGTTTGCCGCCACCGTCGGCATCTCGGTACCCGGCTTCATCCTCGCCACACTATTCATCTATGTCTTCGCCCTGAAGCTCGAACTATTTCCCGCCGCAATGTGGGGCGGCCCGGAGTATGTGGTCCTGCCGGCGTTGGCGCTGGCCGCCTTCCCGATGGCTTTCATCGCCCGCCTAACCAGGTCGAGCATGCTGGAGGTACTGAATCTCGATTTCATCCGCACCGCCCGCGCCAAAGGGCTGTCCTCATTCGTCGTCGTCTGGCGGCACGCCCTGAAAAACGCCCTCATCCCGGTCGTCACCTATCTCGGCCCGCTGACAGCCGCAATCCTTACCGGCAGTTTCGTCATCGAGTCGATCTTCGCCATCCCCGGGCTCGGTCGCCATTTTGTTACCAGCATCTACAACCGCGATTATACCGTGATTCTTGGTATCACCATTTTTTACAGCACCTTGCTTGTTCTCCTCAATTTCCTCGTCGATATCGCCTACGCCTGGCTTGACCCCCGCATCAAGCTCGGCGGCGGGAAGGGGGAATAACCGTGGCCGCAACGCCTGACTTCACCCCTGTGAACACCGCCGCCGCCGTAGCCGGTACCGCCCGTCCGGCGACCACGTACTGGCAGGATGCCTGGCGCCGTCTCAAGCAGAACAGGCTGGCGATGACCGGCCTCGCCGTTATCGTTTTCATCGCCCTGATGGCCGCCGTCGGCCCCTTCTTCTCCCCCTATTCTTACTCCGACCAGGTGCTGGCCGATGCCAACCAACCGCCCTCCGCGCAGCATTGGTTCGGCACCGACAACCTCGGCCGCGATCTTTTCACCCGCGTGCTTTACGGCGCCCGCATCTCACTGTCGATCGGCATAGTCGCATCTCTCATAAACCTGACGATCGGCGTCGTCTACGGCGGCATATCCGGCTATTTCGGCGGCCGGGTGGACAGCGTGATGATGCGGCTCGTAGATATCCTGTACGGCATCCCGCTGCTGCTGTTCGTCATCTTGCTGATGGTCGTGCTCAAACCCGGCCTGATAAATATCTTCATCGCCCTCGGGCTTGTCTACTGGCTGGGCATGGCCCGCATAGTCCGCGGCCAGGTGCTGGCGATCAAGGAGCAGGAGTACGTGCTGGCCGCCCGCCTTGCGGGAGCCGGGTCACGGCGTATAATCCTCCGCCACCTTGTCCCCAACAGCATGGGACCGATCATCGTGACCCTCACCCTTTCCATCCCGGAGGCGATTTTCACCGAGGCCTTCCTGAGTTTCATCGGCCTCGGCGTTTCCGCCCCTATGGCCAGTTGGGGCGTACTGGCGTCGGAAAGTCTGACCGGCCTGCGCTCCTATCCCTTCCAGCTCCTTTACCCGGCGCTGGCCATCAGCATTACCATGTTGGCCTTCAACTTCCTCGGCGACGGGCTGCGCGACGCCCTCGACCCGCGGATGCGCAAATAGGACAGGAGGTGCCAGATGCAGCCGCTCCTAAGCGTCGAAAACCTTACCGTCAAGTTCCATACTTACGCCGGCACCGTCCAGGCCATTCGCAGTGTCAGCTTCACTATGAACGCGGGAGAGATTCTCGGCATCGTGGGCGAGTCGGGCTGCGGCAAGAGTGTCACCGCCAGTTCTCTGCTGGGGCTTATCCCGACGCCGCCCGGGGAGATCGCCGCCGGCCGTATCCTGTTTGCCGGCGAAGACATCGCCGGCATGGATGAGAAGGCGCTCTGCAAACTGCGGGGCAACGCCATCAGTATGATCTTCCAGGATCCTATGACCTCGTTAAATCCAGTGCTGACGGTCGGCAGGCAACTTACCGAGTGTTTCACGACCCACCAGAAACTGAGCCGCGCTGAAGCCGCCGAGCGGGCTGTGGCCATGCTCCGGCTGGTGGGCATCCCGGCGCCCGAGGTGCGGCTGGGCCAGTATCCCCACCAGCTCAGCGGCGGTATGCGCCAGCGGGTCATGATCGCGATGGCTTTGGCCATGAACCCCCGCATCCTGATCGCCGACGAACCGACCACCGCTCTCGATGTCACCATCCAGGCCCAGATAATCGACCTGATGAAAAAGCTCAACAGCGAGTTGGGAACTGCCATCATCCTCATCTCCCACGATCTCGGCGTGGTCGCCGGATTGTGCGAGCGCGTACTCGTCATGTACGCCGGCCAGGTAGTCGAGGCCGCCCCGGTCGCCGCGCTTTACGCCCGGCCCCGCCACCCGTACACCATCGGTCTGCTCGACTCGGTGCCGCGGCTCGACGCCGCCCGCTCACGCCTCACGTCGATCGAAGGCCAGCCCCCCGATTTGCTCGCGCCGCCACCGGGCTGCGCCTTCTCGCCCCGCTGCCGCTACGCCATGAGAGTCTGTGAACAAGCGCCCCCCCTCTTCCCGGCCGGGGAAAACCATCATAGTCGCTGCTGGCTGAACCATCCCGCATGCCCCCGGACAATGCCTGAGAGGGCGGTAAAGGAGGTTCCGCCGGCATGAGCACGCCCCTGATCGAAGTCAAGAACCTCAGCAAATTTTTCGTTACTGCCCGCACCATGCTCGGCCGACCCCGCGCGACCGTCAAAGCGGTCGAGGATGTCAGTTTCACCGTCGAGGCCGGGGAAACGCTAGGGCTCGTGGGCGAGACCGGCTGCGGAAAATCGACCGTCGCCCGCACCCTTGTGGGCCTATACAAGCCCACCGCCGGCGAGGTCCTTTTCCGTGGGAAGGACGTTCACGCCGCCTTTTCGGGACCGGAAGGCAACCAATACCGCCGCCGCATCCAGATGATCTTCCAGGACCCCTACGCCTCGCTAAATCCCCGCATGACCGTCGGCGATATCGTCGGCGAACCGCTTGACATCCATGGCCTCGCGGCCGGAAACGAACGTCGGGAACGTATCATGCACCTGCTGGGTCAGGTCGGCCTCAGTCCCGAACACGCCAGCCGCTTCCCGCACGAGTTCAGCGGCGGTCAGCGCCAGCGGGTCGGCATCGCCAGGGCGCTAGCCGCCGGACCGGAATTCCTCGTCTGCGACGAACCCATCTCCGCCCTGGACGTATCGATACAGGCCCAGGTCGTCAATCTGTTGCAGGATTTACAGACGGAATACGGTCTCACCTATCTCTTCGTCGCCCACGATCTTTCGATGATAAAGCATATAAGCAGGCGGGTCGCCGTCATGTATCTCGGCACACTGGCCGAAGTCGCACCGGTCGACGAGCTGTACGCCAACCCGCTGCACCCATATACCCAGGCACTCCTGTCGGCCATCCCAATCCCCGACCCCCTGGTGGAAAATGGGCGCCGCCGGATAGTTTTACACGGCGACGTTCCCAGCCCTCTCAACCCACCGCCCGGCTGCAAATTCAATACCCGCTGTCCCCGGGCCTTTGACCGCTGCCGATGCGAAATCCCGCGACTTCTGGCCCACGGCGACCGTTTCGTTGCCTGCCATCTCGTAAACGGCTGAACAGCTTGTACGATTAAACCGCGAGCGTAACTCGCGGTTTTCTGTTGCGAGACCGACTGATGTTTTATGTCTTATTCTGAATTTTATAATTTTTCTCTTGCTTTGTTTTTTGTTCTGTGCAATAATTTTTGTATACACGTATACATTATCCAGCGCGAGGCCCACGCCGGTGGCGATCCGCCCAGCCTTCAAAGAAACTATCCCTTGCATCCAGGGGGCAAGAAAGCTGATACGGTTACGGGAAAAGCGTGTTGATAACTTTGGTATCAACACCTTTTCATTACATCCGGCTTCGCCCCACATCCAGGAACCGGGGAAAAAAACAGGAAAACGAGTAAGCTTGGCATAAATAGTCTAATAATACTACAAATCGTTTTACCGAGGTGATTGACATGCCAACAAGCTCCACCGCCCTCAACATAAGACCCCGCATTCTCTACCAGGTTGCCAAGGCGGCCTGGGAAGGCAAGCTGTTCGAGCGGCGTGAGGATATCTGCCGCATGGTCCATGGCGAGTTTTCCGATCACGTCACCCGCCGCCAGGTCGCCAACCAGATCCGCATCGCCATGGGCCTCGCGCCCCACGACAGCGATACGGTAATCGGCGACCATGACGCCGAAGCCCTGATGGGCATGGCCAGTGAGCCGTTCGTAATTGCTAACCCCGGCGCCTGCCAGAGCTGCGCCGTCGACGACAGAAACTGCCAGCGGGTCTGCCCCGTAGGAGCCATCAGCCGCGACGAGTTCGACCGGGTGCGGATCGACCACGACCGGTGCCTCGGCGAGGGGCACTGCGTCGAAGCGTGCTCTTTCGGCGCGCTGGCCGAAAAATCCAATTTTGTTCCCCTTATTAATCTCCTCCGTCAGAATGACACACCGGTATACGCTTCTGTCGCCCCTGCCTTCGCCGGGCAGTTCGGCCCAAACGTCACCCCCGGCAAGCTGCGGTCGGCCCTGCTGAAGATCGGCTTCGCCGAAATGGTGGAAACCGCACTCTACGCCGACCTCATCACGATGAAGGAATGCTTCGAGTATGACGAACATGTGAAGACGGAACAGGACTTTCTCATCACGAGCTGCTGCTGCCCTGTGTGGATAAAGCTCATCGAAAACCGGTTTCCGGAACTCCTGGCCCATATTTCCCCGTCCGTCTCGCCGATGGTGGCCTCAGCGCGGGTCATAAAGGCGTTCGAGCCTGACGCCAGTGTGGTATTCATCGGTCCCTGCGTCGCGAAAAAATCCGAAGCCGTCCTCCCCGGCCTCAGCGGCGCCGTTGATTTCGTCCTAACATTCCAGGAGCTTGCTGCGATCTTCGAGGCCACCGGAATCGACCCTTCCGACCAACCGGATGAAGAGAACGCCCAGGCGTCCTGGGGCGGTCGGGTTTACGGCCGCACAGGGGGCGTAAGCGCCGCCGTGGCCGCAACTCTCGCCAAACTCATCCCCAGGCGGGCGGAAAAATTCGCAGCCCGGCAGGTCGACGGCATCCCCGACTGCCAAAAGCTGCTTGAGGAATTGAAAGGGGGCGACTTCGCGGCCAACTTTGTCGAGGGCATGGCCTGCAAGGGCGGCTGTGTCGGCGGTCCAGGTCGCATCCTGCCGCCGGATGAAGGCACCCGCCATGTCAATGCCTATTCGGAAACCTCCACCAGCCATATTCCCCCGGAGAATCCCCAGGTGTATTCCATCCTCGCCCGCCTTAGCCACGAATCCGGCACCCCCACGCTAACCGGCGAGGGTCCCATCGCTACTCTGCTGGCACGCACGCTCGACAAGGCCTAATGTATACATGCCAAGGTCGATTGCGCGCCGGAAAAAGATAGGGTAGAATTAATTTATTGCTGACTTTTTAATCGAAATTTATTCAAAGGAGGCTGTACTTTGACTAATAAGAATCCATTAAAAATCTGCGAAACTGTCCTGCGTGACGGTCACCAGTCACTGGCCGCTACCCGCATGCGCACGTCGGATATGATCCCGGCGCTGGAAATGCTCGACGAGATCGGGTATTTCTCGCTGGAGGCCTGGGGCGGCGCTACGTTCGACAGCTGCCTGCGCTTCCTCAACGAAGATCCCTGGGAGCGCCTGTGCACGATCAAGAAATATCTGAAGAAGACACCCCTGCAGATGCTGCTGAGGGGCCAGAACGTTCTCGGCTACAACCACTACGCCGACGATGTTGTGACGGAATTCGTCAAGCGGGCTGTTGATAACGGTGTCGGCGTCATGCGCATCTTCGACGCGCTCAACGACGTCCGCAACCTGGAAGCCGCGATGCGGGCCGCCAAACAGTCCGGCGCCCACGTGCAGGGAGCCTTTGTGTACACCATCAGCCCCTTCCACGACATAAACAGTTTCGTGAAAGTGGCAAAAGACCTTGTCGATCTTGGCGCCGACTCCATCTGCATCAAGGATATGGCCGGACTGCTGGCACCCTACACCACCTACGAGCTGGTCAAGTCCCTCAAAACCCAGATAAGCATCCCCATCCACCTGCACAGCCACTACACGAGCGGCATGGCTTCGATGGCCTACCTCAAGGGCGCCGAAGCCGGCGTCGACATCGTCGACTGCTCTCTGTCCCCCTTCGCTCTCGGCACGGCTCAACCGGCCACTGAGGCGATCGTCGCCGCTCTCGAGGGCCACGAACGCGACACCGGTCTCAAGAAGGAAGCCATGTATCCCATCGCCGACCATTTCCGCGGCGTCAAGAAGCAGCTGGCCGAGACCTTCAAGCTCAACACCGCCATCGATATTGATACCAAGGTGCTGTCCTTCCAGATCCCCGGCGGCATGATGTCGAACCTGCTCAACCAGCTGAAGGAAATGGGCATGGCCGACAAATATCCCGAGCTGATCGAAGAGATGCCCAAAGTGCGCGCCGATCTCGGCTACCCGCCCCTCGTGACCCCCACCAGCCAGATCGTCGGCTCGATGGCGGCCTTCAACGTCATCATGGGTAAATACAAGAACGTCCCCCGCGAGGTCAAAGACCTGGCCCGCGGCAAGTACGGCCGCACCCCGGCGCCGATCGCCAAGGAGGTGGCCGATATAATCCTCCAGAACGAAGAGATCATCAGCCACCGCCCGGCCGACGACATCCCGCCGCAGCTCGAAAGCCTCAAACAGGCCCTGGCTGAAAAAGGATATCCCAACGCCTCGATTGAGGATGTGCTTTCGTACGCCGTCTTCCCCGATGTAGCGCTGAAATTCTTCGAAGCGAACCGCAAGTAGTGCTATAATGTATAAACCCCCTGGCTTTGGCGCCAGGGGGTTTTGTTATGGGTTGTAGAAGCAGCTTTTGCCGACGAATTCCCTTAGTATCGAATTGGCCGGGATATCCTCTTCCGACAGGGGGGTGAAGTAGCGAAGGAAGTTCAGGAGCCGTTTGGCTTCCGAATACATCGGGCTTTCCGGGCCGATCTGCTGCAGCAGACCTTCGGCACAGTTGCGCAGCACCCCTAATTCGTAGATCAGGGCCGAGTTGAACATGATATCGGCATCTTCCTGGAAAGGGAAGATGTTGCGTTCCTCGCCCCGCCTTACCGAAGGCCATACCTCCAGCGTCTTAAGTGCGTCATGAGCCCTGAACTGGCTGTCGCGCACGATCCGGCGTATAAGCCGTGTGTCGGTTGTGGGGATGCGGTTATGATTGTCGATCGAAAGCTGGGTGAGGGCGCTGATGTAAATTTTTATCTTGTTTTCCCGCGGCACGGAGCGGGTCAGACGCTCGTTGAGGCCGTGGATGCCTTCGATGATGAGAGGCTGGTCGGGTTCGAGCTGGATGCGGCGGCCGCGGTATTCCCGCTGGCCGGACATGAAGCTGTAGGTGGGTATTTTTACGAGTTCGCCGCGCAGGAGCTTTACAAGATGCTCGTTGAAAAGCTCCAGGTCGATGGCCTCGATGGCTTCGAAATCATAGTCGCCTTTCTCGTCCCGGGGTGTATGGTCACGGTCGACGAAGTAGTCATCGAGGGAAATGGGCACGGGCCTGACGCCGTTGACCCTAAGCTGCACGTTGAGGCGCTGGGCGAAGGTAGTCTTGCCGGATGATGATGGTCCGGCAACAAGGATAACCCGCACCTCGCTGGTATGCTCGCTGATGTAGTCGGCGATGTGGGCGAGTTTCTTCTCGTGGAGGGCTTCGGCGATGCGGATGATCTCGCCTGCCTGGCCCTGCTCGATATACTCGTTGAGATTGGCCACATACGGGCAGCGGAGAATTTTTCCCCATTGTTCCGCCTCTTGGAACACCTTGAACAGTTTGGGTTGCTCGACGTAAGGAGGCAAGGCCGCGGGAGCCTCCTTCTCCGGGAAACGCAGAATAAAACCAGGCTGATGGAATCTTAGCTCGAATACCTTTAGATACCCGGTGCTCGGCACCATCGTCCCGTAAAAATAGTCATACTCGTCGCCGCAGTAGTAAACGCTAACGAGTTCGCGCTGCAGTTGGCTGAGAAGTTTGACCTTGTCGTTTTGGCCCGACGCTTTGAAGAGAGCGATGGCATCGGCCCGCAGCATGCTCTGGCGGACGAACGGCCGGTCCTCGGCGACGATCTGCCGCATACGTTCCTGAAGGCGGCCGATATCCTCGGCGGTCAGTTCGCGGTCGAGATGGAGCTCGCAGTAAAGTCCTTTGCCGAGCGAATGCTCGACAGTAACTTCGGCGGCGGGGAAAAGATCGCGGGCCGCCACTACCAGGACGAAAGACAGGCTGCGCCGGTATACGCGCATCCCCTCGTCGCTGGTGAGGTCGAGGAAGGCTACCCGGCCTCCGTCCCTGACGGTTGTCTGCAAATCTTTGACATCGTTGTCGATGGTTGCCGCGACGATGGGCGAGGTAAAAAGATGGCTCACATCGCGGCTGACGTCCAGCAACGTCATGCCGGGTTCGTACTTGCGGCTGGTTTCGCCAATTTGGACTGTAACCAATGAGTCCCCCTCCGATCAGGCGGGGCCGCGCCTTTACGAGGCGCTCGCCGACCGCCCCATTTTCTGCAACGATAATCTAATACCCATTCTATACATCCTGCCGCTAATTATTCGCCGGGGTCTCGGTTGTAAAGCTTGCCCACGGTGACGGTAAATACTTTCCTTGTCAATTAGTATATAGGATTAATGCCAAAAATGCCAGATATCGGCGGCATTATATAGGTTTCGGCCTTACGTGAGGAGGAGTGAACTTGTGTTCACTCCTCCTCAGTCATGTCAGCGTTGCCTGAGCATACGCATGAAACGGTAGGCCATGATAGACAGCGGTGCGCGGTGGACTGCGAAACGCATGCCAAGCACGAAAAGCATCACCGCACCGATAAGGTGGACGATCCAGAAACCGGTCCGCGGAAATTCCAGGGGTGTGTCGTCGATCCAGTTTTCGTTATACTGACCCACGGATATCATCAGCCTCCTTTGGCGATAGTATTGCCAAAGCGGGTTCTTCTCTCTTGCGGGAAAAAAAGGAAGCCGGACTGTACGTCCGGCTCTGGCGCGCGTTTTATTTGTCCGCTTCGAGCATGGCCTGCGCGATCTTGGTCGGCATGCCCTTGATTTTGCCGGCCGGGAGGGCGCAGACGGCTATCCGCACCCCTTTGGCAAGCGGCACAGCGAAAATGTTGTCGGCGTGCAGCCTTGTGCATACGGCGTCAGGGTTCTTGGCCGGGATGGACAGGAAGAAGCCGGCGATGTACGGGAGCATGTCGAGCTTTGCTTCTTTGGCTTCGGCGGTGAAGAGGCTGGCCCGCTCGGCAATCATCTTGTAGAAGGCGGTCCGCTCTTTTTCAAGTTCCGCTTGCAGGGTGTCATCTTTGTAGATGGCGCTTAGGAGGTGCTGACCGCCGCGGTTGATGTTGGACCAGGTGGCCCGGCTGAGGTACTGGTTGACGTTCGCGAATTCGTTGATTACGTCCTGGCTGGAGGATATGCCGATCATTGCCCCGGTACGCATGCCGTAGATGGTGTAGCCCTTGGACATACTGTAACCGATGATGACAAGAATGTTCTCCGGCAGACCGCCGAATTTCTTCATGAAGGCCCTGCTAGCGTTCTTCTCGCCGGCAAAATCGATGTAAGCGGCATCGACGAAGAGGGTGATCTTCTTGTCTTTCTTGGCGCTCTTGAGAACGTCCAGGACCTGGTCCCACTCTGCGCCGTCAAGGCTGTAGCCTACCGGGTTGTGGGCCGGAGTGTTGAGCAGGATGACGACGTTGCTCTGTTTGGCCAACAGCTCGCCCACTTTGCTTTCGAACGCTTTGACGTTGAATTTATTGGCGGCGTCGAACAGAGAAAACGTGTCAAGCTTGCGCATCAGCGCGTCGGACAGAACGCTGTACGGGTCCCAGTACCAGTCGGTGGTGAGCACGGTGTCGCCAACCTCGGAATAGTTCCAGATAGTGTGGTGGATGGCGCCCGAGCCGCCGGAAGTGGAAACGGCCTTGGTATAAGCATCGGGACGGTTATCGGCGAATGCGGCAACCTGTACTTTTTCAAGGAAGTCGGGAATACCGGCGATGGGAGCGTAGGGGACAAGCTCCGTCATCGGCAGGTTCTTGTACACTTTTTCAACCGTTGGCAGGATGACAAGTTTTTCGCTGTTGTCGAGCAATACTCCGATTGTTGCGTCAACTACGTTCTCTTTGCCGATTTTCGCTTTGGCGGCGTTGGCGGCCGCCGCGGCGCCGAAGATTTTGTCGGTGGCCGCTTTTCCGGCCATGTGGGATGCAGCGATACCGAAAGGCATATCATTCTCCTCCTCTATCAGTCACAGTGTTATTTTTGCCAATATTATCTTAACATTTGGCACGTCAGCGCTTTTTCCTGCCATCAGTCAAGAAATATCCAGTATACATCAAGGGTACATCTTATGAAGCATCCGCGGGAAGGGGATGGTTTCCCTTATATGGTCGAGCCCGCAGAGCCAGGCCACCGTCCGTTCGATGCCCAGACCGAACCCGGAATGGGGAACCGATCCATAGCGACGCAGGTCGAGGTACCATTCGAAAGCCTCCCGCGGCAGTTTGTGTTCGTCCAGGCGCTGTTCAAGCAGGGCCAGGTCGTCGATTCTCTGCCCGCCGCCGATCATTTCGCCGTAACCTTCCGGTGCTATCAGGTCCGCTCCCAGCACGACTTTGGGGTCGTTGGGGTCCGGCTTCATGTAAAATGCCTTGATCGCGGTGGGATAGCGGTGGACGAAGACTGGCGCGTCGAAGCTGTTGCCAATGATCGTTTCATGAGGGGCGCCGAAATCGTCGCCCCAAACAAATTCCTCACCCGCTATTTTCAGCAGTTCCACCGCTTCCGTATAGCTTATGCGGGGGAATGGCAGCTTGATGGCCTCGAGCTTGGCTATGTCGCGCTCCAGCGTCTTGAGTTCCTGCCGGCAGCGTTCCAGTACCCGCTGCACGACGTAGAAGACCATTTCCTCCTGAAGTTTCATGTTATCGTCTATATCGAAGTAGGCCATCTCGGCCTCGATCATCCAGAACTCCATAAGGTGACGGCGGGTTTTCGACTTTTCGGCCCGGAAGGTGGGTCCGAAACAGTATATGCGCCCGAAGGCGGCAGCGGTAGCCTCGTTATAAAGCTGGCCGCTCTGGGACAAAAAGGCTTTTTCGCCGTGATAGTCGAGCTCAAACAGCGTCGTGGTACCCTCGCAGGCAGCAGGCGTTATCACCGGCGCATCGGCCAACACGAAATCGCGCTGATAAAAGAAATCGCGGAAAGCCTGCTCGATTTCCGACCGGATGCGGATCACGGCAGTCTGTTTCGGGGTTCTTAGCCACAGATGGCGCCTCTCGGCAAGGAATTCGACGCCGTGTTCCTTGTGGGTTATTGGGTATTCCTCAGCGATGCTGACGATCTCGAGGCCGGTCAGGGTAAGCTCGTAGCCGCCCACCGCCCGGGGTTCCTCCCTGACGACGCCTGTTACTTTCAGCGAACTTTCCTGGGTCAGCGTGGCCGCCAGAGCGAACAGGTCGTCGCCGACCTCTTTCTTTACCATAACCCCTTGCACAAGGCCGGTACCATCGCGGACGATCAAAAAAGAGATTTTGCCCGAGGACCGGATATTATACAGCCAGCCCTGGACAGTCACCGTTTCGCCCACATGGCGGCCAAGATTCTTGATAAGTGCCGTTGCCAATCGGTGCCACCCCTTTTGCCTCAATATCGTTAGTCTAACCTGAAAAAATCTTCCTATTACTTCTGCAGCCTCAGGTCTCGACACCTGGATCAACGTTCTTCTTGCCGGTGACCTTGTCCACGCTTATGGCCACGACAACGCAGCCCTTTAGCATAGCGGCATCGACGGCCGCGAACGGCCGTCCGGCGGCAAAACGTGCTGTCAGGGTATTCAAAACGTCGATCATTTCTTCTTCGTCATCGACGATGCGGGCTTTCCCGAATACGACGACCGAGGTATAGCGGGTCGAGCATCCGCATGCCTTTTCGGTGAAGACGAGTTTGTCTGATTGACTGACTTCGAAGCAAACGCGGTTGTTGGCGGCGATGTTGTCGAGCTTGTGCCCTTTGGGGGCACAGTGAAAATAAATGCTGCCGCGGTGGAAAACATAATTGAGAGGGGTTATATAGGGCTGTCCGTTGGCGCCGCATGTGGCGAGCCTTCCCTCTGTCCTGGCGGCGAGGTACGCGAACGCCTCGCTTTCGCTTAACCACTTTTTAGGCATGTGATCCCTCCTGAAGATATGGATATAGTTTCATTCTTTATCTGCCGCCATTTTCCTGTTTCCCGACGTAAACATACGTGAAAGTAGATCGCCTCAAAAAGGAAAGCAGGCCTTGCGGCCTGCCCTTCAGTCGTCAGTTGCCAATGTTGTTCTTGCTGGTGAGCGTCTGTCCGGATTTGCCCTGTTGGCTGCCGCCCTGGCCGCCGCCCAGTTTGTTTTCCTGGGACTCGATCATCTTGCGGACCATGTGGCCGCCGACGCGGCCATTATCCGCCGAGGTCAGGGCACCCTTGTAAGTGTTCTGGTAATTCTGCAAGCCGAGTTCGGCAGCGGTTTCCACCTTCAGCTGGTCGAGAGCTTTCTGGGCCTGGGGGTTTACGGGTTTCCGACTCCTCGACATTAAGCAAAACCTCCCTTTGCGAATTTTGGGGTACCCATTTATAGAATGGCTTAAATGAAACGCTACATACATTGTAAAAACTGGTCAAAAAGAAACGGCCCCGCAAAGGGCCGCTTCTGAAGACAGATTTAGAAGTTGAAGTCGAGTTCGGCGCGGAACTGGTTCGGCTTGACGGAAGCATCGCTGGATTTCTTGGTGATATCCTGGTAAACCCACAGAGTGGCGTTGTTGGTAGGCTTGTACTTAGCTTCGAGACGAACGCCCTTGGAGTCTGCGAACGCGCCGTTGGTTACCCAGTCAGCGTCAACAGCGTTGTTTTCAATGTCGCGGAAAGATACTGCGTAGCTGAAGTCGCCTTTGGTGGCCACTTCGCCGACGGTGGCTTTAATCATGTAACCGTCAGCTTTGGCGTTGTTGTTCTTCATATACACGCCGGTCAGGCCCACGTTTTCAGCGACTTTGCCACCGGCATTCACGGACCAGTATTTGTTGTCTTCGCGCTTCAGGTAGCCGGCGCCCATATCGACTGCCTGCACCTTGGTGTCGATGCTGGCGGCGAGAACGTCGTCTTTCACGGAGCGACCGCCGAAACCATAAAGGTTGAAGTCGCCGGCTTTGCCGGTCATCGATATACCCTGGATACCATTGACGTCGGCAAGCATCCCCTGGCCTACGGCAACCGGCTGGCGGCCGAATTTGGCGTCAACCTGGCCAATCTTCGAACCGATATACATTTGCTCCATGTTGACTTCCGAGCCCTTGGAGCCGGTGCCGGCTTCGGCGTAGTTCAGGCCGGTGCCCTGCATTTGCTGGTCGATACCCATGAGGCGGGCGTGGGCGTACATGCCTTCGCCCATGTCGAAGTCGAAGTTCAGGCGGATACGGGCGTCAGAGTAATCGCCGCTGCCTTTGGTGGTCTGAATCATGGTCTGAGCGTCACCGGTGATCACGGGGCCGGCAAAAGCGGTTGCGGTCGAAATGGTGAGAGCAGCCATGATAGCAGCCGAAAGAAGTCTCTTTTTCACGATTTTTGCCTCCTCAGTATTTTTTGCGGGTGTTGTTTAGGGTCCAATCTATATAACCCGCTGCTTCCTGAAGAGCCCTCGGCGTGAGTATCCACGTTTCCTCACAGTCAGGCGCTTCCCGGTTGCCGCCGGTTATCCTATAACGCATTTCCGCCGCGGGCCGAGTAGTCACCCCGCCATCTCTTTTCCGCGTCGGTTGCGATATAAGCTTTTATATTAGCATTATTCTATTTGTTTTACATAACTCCTTCCCGTTTTTGTGATTATGCTCTTTGTAATTAATTACATGGAAATGTGTCCAAATTATTCATTTTACATAATATTGCGTTTTTGGCAAAAAAAACAGCGCCGGTGCGGCGCTGCTTTCCTATTTAACTATTTAGTTGCCCTCATTATCATCTTTGAAGAAACGGGCATGGATGGCGGCGACCGCCTCTTTGACCTTGTCACCTTGAATAAGACAGGAGATGCTGATCTCCGAAGTACTGATGACCTCGATGTTGACACCGGCGTCAGCCAAAGCGCCGAACATCGCGGCGGCGATGCCCGGGCTTCCGTACATGCCCGCTCCCACAACGGAAACCTTGGCCACGTTCTCGTCCACGACCACGCCGAGAACGCCGATGGTTTTGCCCACCTCGTCGATTATCTGCCTGGCAATCGGCAGATCCGGCTGCGCTATCGTGAATACAATATCGTTGATATTCTTGTCGGCATTGCGAATACTCTGAACGATCATGTCAACGTCGATATTAGCCTTGGCAAGGGCGGAGAAAACCTTATAGGCGATGCCCGGGCGGTCCGGCACTCCCAGGATGGCGACCTTCGCTACGTTGGAATCGTGGGTCACGCCTCTGATGATAAACTCTTTTTCTTCCACTGTATATACCTCCCTGATAATTGTCCCGGGCTCGCGGCTGAAGGTTGATCGGACGTGGATCGGCACACCGTAATGCTTGCCCATCTCGACCGAGCGCGGCTGCATAACCACCGCGCCAAGTCTGGCCATCTCCAGCATTTCGTTATATGTTATCTCTTTCATCCGTCTGGCTGTTCTTACTACCCTGGGGTCGGCGGAGTAAACGCCGTCGACATCGGTATAAATCTCACAGACATCGGCCTGCATGGCACCGGCCAGCGCCACCGCGGTGGTGTCCGACCCGCCGCGTCCTAAGGTGGTGATGTCGCCGCCGGCTGTCATGCCCTGGAAACCTGCCACTACGACAATTTTCCCCGCTGCGAGTTCAGCCGATACCCGGTCAGGCATAACCGTCTTGATTTTTCCTTTGTTATGGGCGGCGGTCGTAGCGATACCGGCCTGAAAGCCGGTAAGCGAAACTGCCGGTTGCCCCAGTGAGGAGAACGCCATCGCCAGCAGGGCGATGGAAACCTGCTCCCCGGTCGCCAACAGCATGTCCATTTCCCGGCCATAGGGCTTGTCGGTCACCGCTTTGGCCATCTGGATCAGGTCGTCGGTAGTGTCACCCATGGCCGATACAACCACGACTATCCTGTCATCCGGCTCTTTGTCGGCCAGGATGCGCCGGGCAACAGCCATGATTTTCTCCGTTGTCGCTACAGAGCTGCCGCCGAATTTTTTTACAACTAGCGCCATATCCATTACCTTCCTTCTGCTGCACAATAGGAGATATTATTCTCCATGCGCGTACAATCTCCTCCTGGGAATGCACATTCAGAATATTGCGGCTATGGGGCGCCAGATAAAAAGGGAAACCCGGCCTTGGCCGGGCAAAGATTCATCCGATCTTTATCTCTTTGGAGCTTTCCCACAAACCGTGGATATTACAGTAGCTCTCGGCGATAAGGGTTCCCGAGGCGCTCAGCTTCACCGCCGCGGTCACCTGAGGCTCGCTGTAGGCCGGACCTTTGTTGGCGCCTTCCACCGACTCGCCGTGGGCGGGGAATTCATAGCCGCCGAGATCAAAAGCGAATTTGCCGCCTTCAGGCTTGAAATAAAGCTTGATCCAGCGGATATGGTGCTCGGTCGTGTTGGGGTGAGCTATTTCTTTGCCTACCGACACTTCGACAGTGATCTTTTCGCCCGCTTTCGCATTTTCCGGGGCCTCGATTACCGGGACGTGTTTCTCCGTTTTCCAGTCAGCGCTTTGTACAACATCGGCAATTTTCATTTTCAAATCCTCCTCATTTTTTCTTGTAATAATAGTATTACTCCATTATTTCAAAAATTCCTCTTTGATAATTATTACTTTTTAGTAATTACTTTGTCAAAATGAAAACCGACCGCTTTTGCCCCGGCCGGTTTTCATTTTCTTATTCTGATCATTACCATTGAGCGGGCGAGAACATAACAAAAAGCAAAGACGCCGCCAACGGTAAAAAAGAATGCCACCGGCTTTACCATCATTATTTCGGAACTGGCGATCAAGCTGAACAGTAAGGCTGACATGTAAGCGAGAAACCAGTCGCCGTAGCGTTCGGCGCCAAGGCGCGGGGCAATAATAAGCCACACAAGGAATCCGTATAGCACAACATTCACGTTTTGGCTAATATCCATACCGACCTCCCGAACACAGGCTATTTGCGGCTGACTCTGGCCGCCGTCCGCCTTATCCAGGCCACTGACGTAAATACCATGAGTTGAGCGACCATCCCGAGAACAAAAAGCCAAGCCTCGCGCTGATAATCGAAAAAGTACATTACCACAGACGCTATAAGTATCGCGATTGTATACGCCCAGACCGGCCTGAAAGCGCGGATGCCCCGGTTTTTCCTTATTCGCGGCATGAGCAGCCAGCCGAGCAGTGCGCCCCAAAAAGTCACAATTGAAAGAGACATGGTGTCCTCCCCAATAAATGTGTTTTTGTTATTTCGGGATTGAAGGCCCGATTTCCTGCTCACCTGTACGAACGGGAGCGACCGGTCGGGGCTTCTGCGTTGTCAGCCAGACGCCGCCGATTATCATTGCGGCCCCGATCAACTGTTCGGGTGATACCGATTCGTTCAGCAGGACTGCCGCTAAAAACATGCCGGACAAGGGGATCAGGTTCATAAAAATCGCCGCCCGGCTGGGACCGATGACTATGACGCCCTGATTCCACCAATAGAAAGCGAGGACACCGCTGCCGACAATCATATACGCCATGCTCGCCCACCCCACCGCGTTGAGGGCGATGCTACCGTCGAACCCTTCCCAAAGGGCGGCGACCAACAATACCGCCGATCCGGCCACACTCGCCCACGCCGTCGCTGCCAGTGCCGACATCCCACGCATCACGCGGCGGCCGACTACGGAGTATATCGCCCATGCGACCGGCGCGGCTGCCAGCATGATGTCGCCGATGTTGAAGCTCAAGCCCGTGAGCACGCTTGCGTCGCCGCGGGTGATGACTGTCACCACGCCGGCCAAGGATAACGCGACTCCCAGCATCTGTCTCTTCGCCAGCCGCTCATGCAGGAAAATTGCGGCCAGGCAGGCGGTGATGACAGGGTTAACGGCGGCAAACAGGCTCATATTTGTGGCGGTGGACAATTTAACCCCACTGTAGACGAGAAAATTGTGCCCAAAAATGCCTGTCAGGGCCATCGCCAAAATCCCCGGCAGCTGCCGCCGCTCAGGCAGGCACCGCTTCCCTTCCGTGCGCCAGACGAGCGCCAGCAAAATGGCGCTAACCCAGGCAAAACGAAAAAAAGCGGTGGTAACCGGCGGGAGTTCGCCCACGACGTACTTGGCGGTCACCGCGTTACCACCCCACATTACGGCAGTCAATGTCAATAATACGAGGACACCTTTTTCGGTATGGAGTAAAAAACGCAGCAATCCCCCACCTCCCGGGTGTTGACAAAAGTAACATTATGTTTCAGCTTCTCATATGATGTAGCAGGTAGACAGCAAAAAAATTATACCATCTCTCCATAAAAAAATAAAGGAGGATACTAAGGCCTATGGACTGCAAATATCCGCACTGGTATCAATGCGATGACAACATGGAGCCCGGCTGCGACGATTACATGATGAAAGACGTCTGCTGTGACGAGCCCATGGCGTACAAGATGTACGACTTCCATCGCGAAAGCCTCAAAGACCGCATCCTTTGTCTGCTTGGCGACGAAGTGCTCTTCTCCGTCGACGCCCGTTTCTGCGGCAGGGAATCTTTTTGCGGTACCATCTGTTACGTAGGCTGCGACTTCATCATCGTCAACGTGAACGTTCGCCACCGTTGCCTGTCGATGCATGTTCCCATCAAAATGATCCGGTTTATCGCCCCATATAAATAGCGGCGGCCCGGGCGCTGTCTTCACATCCTTTTCGCGGCGGCATAAGATATATCAACCACCCTGTGAGGAGGGTTTGCCGTGAAAAAAAACCGCGATCGCAGGCCGATGACGGTAGACGCTGAACATCTGCGGCGCCTGCATCTCGAAGCCTGCGAGCAGATTGACCTGCTGCGCACCGCCCTGGAAGCCGCCGAACATGCCAGCGGCACCGCCCGGGATACCCTGGACGACATGGCCGTTGACCACTGGAACGGCTACCTCGACGTCCTCCATATGATTACCCTCCATGACGACCTCATGGCAGCCGTCCTAAGCAAGCACGGCATGAGTCTGCGTGACAGCGACGGTGCTGATACCGGCCAACAATACTGCGGCAACCGCCTGCCTCTTCTGCCCCTCCTGTCAGCTTTGGGACGCCGTCACCGCCGTTTTGCCGACGTCTATGGATGGCGGGGGCACCCGATGGGCGATTACCTCAAAGAATCCATGATCGCCGAACGGGAACATATGGCCGAGCTAATCGCGCTGATCCAGGATATATTGTGAAAAAACTGCCTGCAAGGGCAGGTTTTTTTTGCCTGCCCCGCTATTTCCAAAAGCCTGCTCGGCATACCGTACTAACCCAGGAATCGGCACGCCTGAAAACGAAATACTAATATAAGTATCTGTAAAGGATTGAAACCCATGTTCACATTCATACTCCCTGTCGAAGAACAACCCGCGCCGCTCGGCAAACTCCTGCGCAGGCTGAGTTTCTCCCTTACCCTCCGCCGCAAGCTCAAACGCACCCCGGACGCCGTCCGACTCAACGGCAGACCCGTTCCCTGGCAGGTGGTCGTATCGCCGGGAGATACACTGACAATCGTCTGGCCCGACGAGAGCGATATCGCACCTATTCCGCTGCCAATAACCGTCTGTTACGAGGACGAGCACCTCCTGGTGGTGGACAAGCCGGCCGGGCTGCTTGTTCATCAGGCAAGCGGCCCGCCGGAACCTACGCTGGCAAACGCGGTGGTCCACCACCTGCGTGCCGGCGGCGAAGCCGGCGCATTCCACCCGGCACACCGCCTGGACCGCAACACATCAGGTCTGATCCTTATCGCCAAAAACCCGCATATTCAGCACCTCCTTTTCGCCGACGACGGCAAGCATCTCGATCGCACCTATCTGGCCCTCGTCACCGGCCACCCCCACCCGCCGGCCGCCCTGATCGAGGCTCCTATAGGCCGTCTCGCCGGCAGCATTATCCAGCGCACCGTAAGTCCCGAGGGAAAAGCCGCCTCCACCGCCTACGAAACCGTTGCCGCGGCCGGTCCGCACAGCCTGGTCCGCCTTCGCCTGCTTACGGGCCGGACGCACCAGATCCGTGTTCATCTGTCCCATATCGGTCACCCCATCCTCGGCGACGACCTTTACGGGGGATCTACCGTCCTCATCGGCCGGCCGGCCCTTCATGCCGCCGCCCTGTCCTTCACGCATCCCATCGGCGGCCTGCCGGTATCGCTAACCAGCCCTCTCCCCGAGGATATGGCTTGCCTGCTGGCCGGGCTGCAGGCAGGACGGGCAACCGGAGGCACCGCTGAATAGTGGCTTTAGCGCCCGGAATCTTTTTGCACTATTTTTTCTCTGATTTGGAAAATGTGGTATAATTAACGCGGACAATAAGCTAGGAGGGATCGCTATGCCGTTGGTATCGTCAGCGGAAATGTTCAAGAAAGCCTATGGCAAATACGCCGTGGGTGCGTTTAACGTCAATAATATGGAAATCATCCAGGGTATCGTCGACGCCGCTAAAGAAGAACAGGCCCCGCTAATCCTGCAGGTATCGGCGGGCGCTCGCAAATACGCCAAACACGTCTACCTAATGAAACTCGTCGAAGCGGCCGTCGAAGACACCGGTCTGCCGATCTGCCTGCATCTCGACCACGGGGAAGATTTCGAGATCTGCAAAGCCTGTGTCGATGGCGGGTTTACGTCCGTCATGATCGATGGCTCCAAGCACCCCTATGAAGAGAATATCGCCCTGACCAAAAAGGTGGTCGAATATGCCCACGCCCGCGGCGTCACCGTCGAAGGCGAACTTGGCCGCCTTGCCGGGGTAGAGGATGCCGTCAATGTCAGCGCCAAAGACGCCACATACACCGACCCCGATCAGGCCGCCGACTTCGTACGCCGTACCGGGGTCGATTCGCTGGCTATCGCTATCGGCACCAGCCACGGCGCCTATAAATTCAAAGGGGAACCGAAGCTTGATTTCGACCGTCTCGCCAAAATAGCCGCCCTTCTTCCCGGCTTCCCCATCGTCCTCCATGGCGCCTCCACCGTCCTGCCCGAATTCGTCGCCAAATGCAACGCTTACGGCGGCCAGATAAATGACGCGCAAGGCGTTCCTGAAGAGATGCTCAAGAAGGCCGGTACGATGGGTGTCTGCAAGATCAATATCGACACAGACCTCCGCCTGGCTATGACCGCCAGCATTCGCGAGTCCCTCGCCCAGAATCCCGACAAGTTTGATCCCCGCGATTATCTGCGGCCGGCCCGCGAAGCGATCAAGAACATGGTCAGACACAAAATCAATAACGTCCTGGGCGCCAGCAACCGTCTGTAGAAAATGGCCGGAACCGCAAGGTTCCGGTCTTTTTTTATGCGTCAGAGGCTGTCGCTGTATTAAATCGCGTATAGACCGGCCTTGTTGGGAGATGTTATGAACAAAAACTTAATCGAAAGGAGATTCACAAACAATGGACCTCTCCGCGCCGCTGGCCAAACTGTCGCCGGATCAGATCGCCGCCATCAGGGATTATGAGGGCGAGTTGGCGAAAAAATTTGGCAACCCGGTCATCCTGCTCGCATTCGACAAGTAAATAGCGAAAAGGGCGAAGACCTCTGTCTTCGCCCTTTTCGCTATTTAGAACACGTCTTGTTCAATCTGCCACATGTCATAAAACAGACCTTTCCTGGAAAGAAGCTCGTCGAAACGCCCTTGTTCGGCCACCCGCCCACGGTCGAGCACAACGATATCGTCCATAGCCGCCAACCCTGAAAGCCGATGGGTAATCAAAATTGTCGTACGTCCTGCCGTGTTGGCCAGCAGCGCGGCCAGCAGCACTTGCTCGCTTACAGGGTCGAGCCCTGCGGTCGGTTCGTCGAGAATGACGACTGCCGGTTTTTTCAGCAGCACTCGGGCCATCGCCACCCGCTGACGCTCGCCTCCCGACAGGCAATGACCGTTCTCTCCCACCAGCGTCGCCATCCCCTGAGGCAATTTATCGATCACCGCTCCGAGTCCGGCATCCCCAGCTGCGGCGATAACCTCAGCCTCGCCGGCCGCCGGGTAGGCAAGCCGGATATTATCGGCTACGCTGGCGTTGAAAAGATGGTTGTTTTGCTCAAGCACTCCCATCACCGACCGCACGGCCTCCGCCTGGTATTCGCTTATCTCCCGCCCGCCCAAGAAAATGGCGCCACCATTAGGCTCGTAAAAACGCAGCAACAGTCTGGCCAGCGTGCTTTTACCGGCTCCGCTGACGCCCACGACCGCCACCCTGCTGCCCGCCGGAATTGAAAGGGAAAGACCGTCGAGCACCCATGGGCCGTCCGGCCTGTACCGGAAGCGGACATCGCGCAGCTCCAGACCATATGCCGCCGGCGGCGCTTCGACTGCCGGCCTGACTGCGACCGGGTTTGACGCAAGTACGGAGATAATGCGTTCAGCCGCCGTCAGACATTCGCCCCAGTAGCGGAAGGACGCGGTCAGCGGCAGCACCGCCTCGGCCGCCCCCTGGACAACCAGAGTCAGCGCGCCCAGATAGACGCCGGCGATCTGTTCGCCCCGCACCATCCCGGCCGCAGCCAGAAAGGCAGCCAGTACCGTAATATTAAGCACCAGGCCGCTGGCGGCATCGGCCATACCGGTTAGGTCAGCCGCCCGTAGCTGGGCAAGCGACAGACTAGCGCAGGCCTGGGTCGCACGTTCGAGCTGGCGACCCGTATCACCGGATGCCGCTATTTCCCGCCACCCGCGCAAACTGTCGATTACCGCCGCATTCAGTCCGGCTCCGGCGGTCGTCAAGTTTCTTCCCAGCCCGGCCCCCAGACGGTAAAAGGCCAGCGGTAACACCACCCCGGCCAGCAGAAACCCGGCAAGCACGGGATATATCAGCTGTCCGGCAAACACGCCGAGAAAACATGCCAGGCCAGCCGCCGTCAAAATGGCGATAAGCGGCGGCAACACAACCCGCAGATAAAAGAACTGCAGCCTGTCGATATCGGCGACCAGGCGCGTGAACAAATCGGCATCGCTAATCCCGGCAAAACGGGCGGGCGGCATCTGCTCGAGAGCCGCGTACAGCCGCACTCTCAGTGCGCTCAAAAGACGCAGGGTCGCATCATGCGACAGATAGCGCTCAAGGTAACGGGCCCCGGCCCGTAGCAGCGTGAACAGGCGTATGCCCACGATCGAAACCGACAGCGCGGCAAGCGGCGGCGACAAGGCCGCCATGGCGATGAGATAAGCGGCCGTCGCCAGCATGCCTGCCCCGGCCGCCACCGCCAGGAAACCGACCGCCGACGACGCTGCCAGCAAGCCCCATACAGGGCCGGCCAGTCCCACAAGACGCCCCAGGTATCTCATGCCGTTCCCCGGTAGGCGCCAACCAACCGGGAATACACCCCCTGTCTGGCCATCAGTTCTTCATGGCGGCCCTGCTCGCTAACCATGCCTTCGGTCAGTACGACGATCACATCGGCAGTATATACCGTTGTCAGGCGGTGGGCGACCACGAGCGCCGTGCGTCCGGCCAAAAGCCGATCCAGCCCGGCACGCACGGCTTTCTCCGTCCTGGGATCCAGTCCGCTCGTCGCCTCATCGAGAATAATCACCGCCGCCTGGCGGTAAAAAGCGCGGGCGATGGCGATGCGCTGCGCTTCGCCGCCGCTCAGGGTCTGGCCGCCCTCGCCGACGATGGTGTCATATCCCTGCGGCAGGCGGCTGACGAATTCGTGCGCCCCGGCCGCCGTTGCCGCCGCTTCGACCTCCGCCAGCGAACCCTCGCGGTCCTGACGGATATTGTCGGCGACCGTGCCGGCAAAAATATGCGGAAACTGGGAGATGTAGGCGACACGGCTAAGCCAGGCTTCCCGGCAGATGCTCCCGAGATCCTGACCGTTCACGCGTATCGTTCCCTGCGAAGGCGCGGCAAACCCGAGCAGCAGATTGACCACCGTAGTTTTGCCGGCGCCGCTCGGCCCCACCAGCGCCACCCGCTTGCCGGCCGGGATGGTAAAGGACACATTCTGCAGCGCCGCTTTGTCGCGCCCGGGGTAGCTGAAGGCAACGTCAGCCAATTCCACCGTTATGGCCTCGCCGGCTACCAGAGGGAGTACGCCGAAAACGCTTGCCGGCAGCGGCTGCGCCAACAGGCCGAAAATGCGCTCCGCTGCGGCGATGGCCGCCGCCCCGGCGTGGAAATGGCTGCCCAGCAGCCTGAAAGGCAGATAAAACTCCGGCGCCAGCAGCAAGATAAAAAAGGCTTCCCGAAAACCGATGCCCCCGTACAGAAGCTTTAAGCCGACGGTCACCGCCACCAGGGCAACGCTGATTGTCGACAACAATTCAAGGGCAAGCGACGAAAGAAACGCTACCCGCAGTACACCCATCGTCTTTCGCCGGAAATCCTCGCTATAAGCAAATATAATCTCCGTCTGCTCGCGGCTGCGACCGAAAAGCTTAAGGGTCGAAAGCCCTTTCATCACATCGAGAAAGTGGCCGCTCAGGCGGCTGAGCACCTGCCAGCGCTTTTGGTGCAGTTCGCCCGCCCAGTGGCCGATCAGCGCCATCATCACCGGGATAAGCGGCGCCGTCGCCAGCATGATGAGGGCGGCCGTGCCGTCGATAGGAACCACGACCGCCAGCACAAGCAGCGGCACGGCCACAGCCACCACCAACTGCGGCAGGTAGCGACTGAAAAAGGTGTCGAGACTTTCCAGTCCTTCACCCAGCAGATTGGCCAGTTCTCCCGTCCTCTCCGCCCCGCCGTGCACCGGCCCCAGCGCGGCCAGATGGGCCAGCAGGCGCCGCCTGAGATCGCTTTTCACCGCCATCGCCAATCTGCTTCCGGCGGATTCGATCGCCCAGACGATTGCCGCCCTGACCACCATTACCGCCACCAGCCAATAAAGCCAAGGAGTCAATTCACCGACTCCCATCCCCTTCAAAAACACGCCGTCCACAAGGCACGCGAAAACATAAGCCTGAGCCACCGCTGCGCCGCCCGCGGCCACGCCCGCGCCTGTCAGCAGCGCCAGCAGGCAACTGTGTTTTTTCCCTTCGTTCCACAAATCGCGGTGAAACATCGCCGCCCCCCTCGATGAAAAGACCGTGACCTTGCTCGAGGATAGTCACGGTCGCCTTTAATTAGTATTCGAGGTCTCGCAGCGTTACCCTCTTGCGGAAAATCCAGTAGGACCAGGCCTGATAGAGCAGCACGACCGGTACTAGCAATCCGGCGGCAACAGTCATCACCTTCAACGTGAGCGGACTGGATGACGCATTGGCCACCGTGAGGCTCCAGGCGGGATTAAGGCTGGATACCATCAGGCGGGGGAAAAGGCCCCAGAAGAAAGTCGCCGTCGTAAGCACGATGGCCAGCCCGCTACCGACGAACGCCCATCCGGTTCGGCCGGCCCGCATGGCAAGGTAGCTTAAAAGGAACGCGCCTACGGCCGCCCACAGGCTGATGCCCGCGCCGACGCTGGCGAAAAGGTCGGTATTTACGTAAGTCAAACCTACCAACACCAGGCACGCGACCGCGGTGAAGCAGCCGATAACGAGCGCCGCCCGGCGGGCCCGTTGCGCTAAGTCATCCTCCAGCTTGAGGGTAAGATATGCCGCCCCGTGGTATACGAATACCAGGAGGAAAGCAGCGCCCCCCGCCAGCGTATATGGGTTGAGCAGATCGAAGAACGTACCGACATAATTCATTTTGGCGTCGATGGGCACCCCTTTAATGAGGTTAGTCACTGCCACGCCCCACAGCAGAGCTGGCACCAGGCTGCCGGCGAAAATCAGCCAATCCCAGGTACTGCGCCAGACGGGGCCGGGCTGCTTGCTGCGAAAATCCAATCCCACGCCGCGGATGATGAGGGCGACGAGCATCAGGAACAACGCGAGGTAAAAGCCGCTGAACAGCGTGGCGTACACATGGGGAAAGGCGGCGAACAGCGCTCCCCCAGCCGTTATCATCCAAACCTCGTTGCCGTCCCACACCGGACCGATCGAGCCGATAATTAGGCGCCGCTCGTCGTCGTTGCGTCCCAGGTAGGGCAGCAGAACACCCACACCGTAGTCGAACCCTTCGAGGAAAAAGAAACCGATAAACAAAACCGCGACCAGTACAAACCAGATAACACTCAGGTCCATAGCTCCACCCCCTTGCCTTCAACCGACTCAGTCGTTTCCGCCGGTGCCGCCGGCCCCTGCTTGGCGAACTTACCCATAAGGTACAACCCTATTACGGCAAGCACCCCATACACAATCGTGAACCCGATAAGCGTCATCCAAATACTGGTCGCCGATACTGTAGGCGACACCGCTTGCTCCACCCGCTGCAAGCCGAAAACAATCCACGGCTGCCGCCCGGCCTCGGCTACATACCAGCCGGTGGAGTTGGCGATATAAGGCACCGCCAAGGTTGCCACCGCAGCCTTCAGGAGCAGCGGCTTATCCTCCAGCGTACCGCGCCGCCAGTAATAGGCGCACAGGGCGGTCACCGCCAGCAGCCAGCCACCGGCCGCCACCATAACCCGGAAACTCCAGAACACGGATGGCACGTCCGGCACGTAGGAGCCGGAGCCAAACTGCTTTTCGCTTTCCTGTTGGAGGTTCTTGATACCCTTCACTTCCCCGGTCAGCGAGTTGTGTACCAGGAGCGACAAACCGCCGGGAATACTGATCTCCCCACTGTTCTCCTGCTTCGCGCTATCGATAGCGGCAAAAAACGTGAACGGGGCTGGGTCGGCCGTCTCCCATAGCGCCTCGATGGCTGCCAGTTTCATCGGCTGGACCTCGGCGAGATACTGAGCCTGTTTATGGCCAGTTCCAGCCACCAGCAGACTAGCGGCCAGGGTGCAGATGAGTCCGATCTTAAAAGATGGCCGGAAAAACTCCACTTGGCTGCGTCGCAGCAAGTGATAAGCACTCACTGACATTACGAATACGCCCCCTGTCACCAGTCCGGCCAAAACGGTATGCGGGAACTGATTCCATACATATGGATTGGTCAGCAGCGCGGAGAAATCGTTCATTTCTGCCCGGCCGTTGCGCAACACGTAACCCACCGGCGCCTGCATGAAAGAGTTAGCAACCAAAATCCAAAAAGCCGAGAGGTTGCTGGCCAACGCTACGATCCAGATAGCGGCCGCGTGCAGGCCCTTCGACAGCCGGTTCCACCCGAATATCCATATGCCGATAAAAGTAGATTCGAGGTAAAAGGCGGTTAGAGCTTCTAGTGCCAGCGGGGCGCCAAAAATGTCGCCCATGAAACGCGAGTACTCCGACCAGTTCATCCCGAATTCAAACTCCTGTACCAGGCCGGTTACCACCCCAAGCGCAAAATTGATCAGAAATAATTTCCCCCAGAACTTGGCCATTTTTTTGTAAAGCTCATTACCGGTGCGCACGTAGACAGTTTCCATCATCGCCACCAGCAGTGACAACCCTAATGTCAGCGGCACGAACAGGAAATGATAGGTGGAAGTGATCCCGAACTGCCATCGCGCTAACAATAGTTCATCCATTCTTTCCCCTCCTTGTCGAATGACTTCCGGGAAACACCAATAAATCAGTCATGACGCTTCTTCTCGGCCAACAATGCCGTCAGATTCGCCTTCCTGAGCCCGTCGACCAGCTGATCCTGCAGACTCGCCAAGGTGGCGTGCACCGGGCACTCTTCCGTACAATGCTTGTTGCAGGCATCCCTTTCCTCCAAACAGCGATGAATGACAAGCCTTCCTTCCATTGCAGTAATAATATCCAGAAGACTGATTTCGGCCGCCGGTCTGGCAAGCGCAAACCCGCCCTCCGCGCCGCGATGGGAACGTATCAGGCCGGCTTTACTGAGAGGACGCGTTATTTTCTGGAGAAAGCGCGGCGGAATAGCCTCTCTTGCCGCCAGCTCCTGGGTACTGACGATCGAGCCTGGAGGCAGCGCCGCCAGATGGAGCAGCGCCCGGAACGCATAATCAGTCGCTTGATTGAGTTGCACGCAATCCCCCCATTCATACAATACCATACCGGTACAGTTTTATTTTATTTTACCATTTGCTATTTTTTATATCAATACTATTAAATGATTTTTTGGAATTAACGAGCTGACACCTGCTGCGCCAGCTCCTACAAACAGCAAAAACCCGCTCGTATAAACGAGCGGGTTTTGTCTGAATCAGCGGCTACCTATCCTCCCAGGCCGTCGCCAGCCAAGTACTTTCGGCGTATAGGGGCTTAACTGCCGTGTTCGGTATG
>JAHDOI010000099.1 GCA_018434945.1 Selenomonadales bacterium | reverse complement strand
CCAGGCCGCGGAGAGATTTTTCCGCTTCCCTGGCGTTTTCGCCGGCGCCCTTGACAAAAAACTTGACCTGGGAGCTGCCGTGGGCTGGGCAGCCGCAATCTTTGCACATGGTCAGCACCTCCGGTTTTTTTATATTATAAGTATAGCGCAATCGGCGCGCGACGGCGAATAATCAATTGTGATAGGTGGGTAATAAGGTCATTATGGCACCGCGAGCCGGAAGCGGGGAGGGTATTTATCCGCAGGGATATAGCTGGAGGTATTTGCCAATTATATAGAGAATATTAATGTATTGTTGGGTAGCTCGCGGTTTAGAGTTGCCGGTCGCGCAGCGGCGCACAATTTCCTTTTTGCGGGAGGCCAAAGATGAGCGGCAAATGGCTGGCCTGGCTGGGGGCGGCGGATCTGCCCGAGCCCAGGCGGGATATGGCGGCCGTGGAGTTGTCCGGGGTCGGAAAAGTTTATGTGACAGGTGCGGGTGAATTCGAAGCTCTGCGCGGCGTCGATCTGACGGTGGAAGCCGGCGAGTTCGTGTCCGTCGTCGGCAAGTCGGGCAGCGGCAAGTCGACGCTCATCAATATGATCACCGGGATCGACCGGCCCACGGCCGGCACTGTCTGGGTGGCGGGTACGCCTGTGCACGGTCTGACCGAAAATCAGATCGCGGTTTGGCGGGGCCGCACGGTCGGGGTGGTGTTTCAGTTCTTCCAGCTGCTGCCGACACTTACGGCGCTGGAAAATGTCATGCTGCCGATGGATTTCTGCTCCGTCCACGAACCGGCCGAGCGGCCGGAGCGGGCCTTGAGCCTGCTGGAGCAGGTGGGGGTGGCCGATCAGGCAGACAAGCTGCCGGCAAATCTGTCCGGTGGCCAGCAGCAGAGGGTGGCCATTGCCCGGTCGCTGGCCAACGACCCGCCGCTATTGGTGGCAGACGAGCCGACCGGCAACCTCGATACCCGCACGGCTTCGGCGGTGATCGAGCTGTTCGCCGCGCTGGCGGCGGGCGGCAAGACAATCCTGATGGTTACTCACGACGACGATTTAGCCAAGCGGGCCAGCCGCATCCTGACGGTGGCCGAGGGCCGGATCGCCTGCTCCGCGCAGGCCGGGGAGGCCTGCGATGCCTAACAGGTCGGTGCTATCGCCCCGCTGGCGCAAGGTTTGGGCCGATTTGGCGGACAACAAGCTGCGCACCTTGCTGGTGGTGCTTTCGATATCTGTCGGGGTGTTCGCTGTCGGGATGATATACAGTTCCTATCTGATGTTCGAGCGGGACCTGGACCGCAGCTGGCGGGCGGCGCTGCCGGCCAGCGCCAGCCTTTACGCCGACCCCTTCGACGAGGAACTCGTGGCGAGCATCCGCAGCCTGCGGGGGGTCAAGGAGGCTGACGGGCGCCGCAACGTCGACCTGAGGGTGCGCGGCGCCGGCGGCGAATGGAAGCAGATGTTTCTGACCGCCATTCCCGATTATCAGAAACAGAAGGTCAACGTCGTCCGCCCGCAATCCGGCGCGTGGCCGCCCGGCGACGGGGATGTGCTGCTGGAGCGGTCGTCGCTCGATGCCCTGGGGGTGAACGAGGGCGGCAGCATTACGGTGGAGACGCCCGCAGGACGTTCCCGGACGCTGAAGGTTACCGGGGTGGTGTACGACCCAAGCCAGATACCCAGTATGTTCATCGGCCGCTATTATGGTTATATAAACATGGATACGCTCGAAAAGCTCGATGAGCCCCGCATGCTCGATCAGGTCAATTTCGTCGTCGAGCCGTGGGTGCTGAAGGGCAAGGATACGGCTCCCATCGAGGCGATCGGCCGAAAGGCGTGGACAAAGCTCGAACAGGGCAACACCACCGTTTTTTGGCTGCAGGTCAATAAACCCGGCGAGCATCAGCTGCAGGGGGCGATCAACGCCATGCTCCTGCTCCTGGCGGTTCTCGGGGCTTTGTCCCTTTGCCTGGGCACATTTCTGCTGATCAACACTGTGTCGGCCATCCTCACCCAGCAGACTCGCCAGATCGGCATAATGAAGTCGATCGGCGCCCGCCGGGACCAGATACTTGCTCTCTACCTAGCCCTTGTCGTGGCGTTCGGGGTGCTGTCGCTGGTGGTCGCAGCCCCGCTGGGGGCGCTGGCCGCCGACGCGGTCACCCGTTTCATGGCCGGGATATTCAACTTCGATTCCGGCGGTCTCGAGTTGCCGCCGCGGGTGCTGCTGCTGGAAGCGGCGGTGGCAATAATGGTGCCGCTGGCGGCCGCCTTGTACCCTGTCTGGCGCGGCACGGGGGTAACGGTGCGCGAGGCGGTAAGCGACTACGGCATCGGCGGCGTGGAGGCGAGGGGCCGCGTGGACCGCTTGGTGGACGCCGCCCTGCAGAGGCTCGGCAGGCTGCAGCGTCCGGTGCTGCTGTCCCTGCGGAATACCTTCCGCCGCAAAGGTCGCCTGGCGCTTACGCTGCTGACGCTGACGGTGGCCGGCACGGTCTTCATGGCTGTCTTCGCGGTGCGGTCGTCGCTTTACTCAACCCTCGACCAGGCGCTGGAGTACTTTCGCTATGATGTTTCGATAACTTTCACCCAAAATTACCGCTCCACCCGCATCGAGCAGGAGGTGGCGCGCGTGCCGGGGGTCAAGGCGGTGGAGCCGTGGGGCTTCACGTCGGGGCGGATCCTCAAGGAAGATACCAGGCAGGCGGAGGACGAGGCGAGCAAAAATGTCTTCATTCTCGCGCCGCCGATCGATACCAAGATGGTACAGCCGAAGGTCGTCGAGGGGCGCTGGCTGGTGGCCGGGGACGAAAGCGCGCTGGTGGTCAACACCGAGGTCGTGAAGGACGCTCCCGGCATAGTGGTGGGCGGGCCGGCGGTTATCAAGACAGGCAACCGCCGGCTGAAATTCACAGTCGTGGGCATTGTGCAGAGTACGATGACCGGGCCGCTCGCGTATGCGCCTTACGACTGGCTGTCAGGGGCGATCCAGGAATCCGGCCGGTCCCGCTCCGTCCAGGTAGTGGCGGCCTCAAGCAAGCCGGAAGATCAGTCGGCGCTTGGCAGAGCCCTGGAAGAGCACCTGAAGAATAACAGCCTCCGCGTCCAGCAGGTCGACATCACCTGGGAGGCGAAACAGCGCATCCGGGCCCAGTTCGACATCATCACGACCTTTCTGCTGATTATGGCCGTGCTGCTGGCGGTGGTGGGGGCGCTGGGGCTGACGGGAACGATGGGGATAAACGTGCTGGAGCGGACGCGCGAGATCGGCGTAATGCGGGCTATCGGCGCGTCCAGCCTGGAAATCGGCCGGGTGTTCGTCGTCGAGGCTCTTTGCATCGGGCTCATAAGCTGGCTGGCGGGGGCGCTACTGGCCCTGCCGGTGGCGGCGCTGCTCTCCTATCAGGTGGGGGTGCTGTTTCTGCAAAGCCCGCTGGCGTTTTCCTTCAGTTTTCTCGGGGTCGGCATCTGGCTGGCCCTGTCGGCGGGCCTTTCGGTGATCGCCAGCCTGCTGCCGGCATACAACGCCGCGCGGCTGAGCGTCCGGGACGTTCTGAGTTACGAATGATAGGAGAGAATGGTATGGCGGTTAAGGATAAACTTACTGCGGGCGGCGGCTGGCTCAGGCGCCACTGGCTGCTGGCGCTGATTATGGTGGCCCTTCTGGCGGCGGCCGGCTGGTGGCTTTACGGCCGCCAGGGCGACAAGAAGGATATCCCGCCGGTGAAGGCCGACAGCCGGGTGCTGGCCGAAGGCATCGTTTTTCCGGTGCGTTACGCTCAGATGGTGATGCCGGTGGACGGCACTGTGGGTGAGGTGCTGGCCAAAGAGGGCGACATTGTCATAAGCGGTCAGCCGCTTATCAGGCTGGTGCGCCAGGACTACGCCGCCCGGGTGGGCAGTGCCCGTGCCGATGTGGCCCGGGCAGGAGCTGCGGTCGAGCAGGCCAGGGTCACCCTGGCGGACGCCGAGCGGGAACTGGAACGCCATCAGCGGTTGGCGGCGGCCGGCGCTGTCTCGCGGCAGCAGCTCGACCAGGCGCGGACAACGGCGGAGAGAAGCCGGGCGGCGTTGGCCCAGGCCGAGGCTGACCTGGCGACCCAGCGGAGCAGGCAGACGGAAGCCGAAGGCCTGTTGGACAAAACCGAGCTCAGGGCGCCGATGGCGGGCACGGTCGCTTACCTGGACGTCAAGGTCGGCGAGCATGCGTCGATCGGAACTGTGCTGGTGCGTATCGCCGACGAGTCGGCCTGGGAAGTCCGCAGCGACGATCTTACCGAATTGACGGTCGCAAAGGTGCGGGTGGGGGACGAGGTCGCCCTGACATTCGACGGCGTGCCGGGCCTGGAGATACCAGGCCGGGTGAAGTTCATCCGGCCGTTCGGCGAAAAAAAACGCGGCGACATCACTTATACGGTGACGGTCGCTCCCGATCGCTGGGACGACCGCCTGCGATGGAATATGACCGCCCAGTTGGCGATAACGCCGTCGCGCTGAAGATACGGCAAAACCCCGGGTTGCGTTTGCAACCCGGGGTTTTTTGTCGCTGGCGAAGCTACAGCGCGTAGGAAACGATGAAATGGTAGTAAGCGATCGGGGCGCCGTCGACGATGACTTCGTGACGGTACCAGCCGATGTCCGGGAACTGTATATTCCAAGCTGTCGGCTGGGTAAATACGAAGCCGTCATGCGGGACTTTGACGGGTATGGGGGGGGTCGAAGCGACGACATAGCCGTTGTCGTGTTTGACGATGCGGAGGACGAGCTCATGGCTGCCGGTAAAACAGGTAAATTGGTCGAATGTTTTTATCGCCACCGGCATGCCCGGCTTGACCACAATGCCGGGCAGTGTGCCCTCCGCAACGGACGAGTCGCCGAGAGCGAGGGAGATGTTCTTGGCCATATAGTGGTTGGTGGGCAGCATGCCGGGAAGGGCGGCGGAAGCAGGCGCCGCCAGGAAAAGGTTGCCGGCAAGCAAGCTCATAAGCGAGAAAATGATAATTTTTCGTATATTCATAGTGTGTCGCCTCCTTTTGTCCTCTGTTAATATTCGCACCACAACAGCAAAAACCTCCCAAAAAATACAATAAATGTAAAAATATTTTCAAGCATAATAGCAGTCGTCATCTGGTCTGGCACCTTTAAGGAGGGTGTCGGTCCTTTTTTTTCAGGAAACAAAATTGATGGAAATTGTTTACAAATGGAATTTTTTACCATAAACTGTAATAGATTACAGAGATTTCCATTTAAATGTAGGACCTTCCAATTGTGTATATTTGTTGAAACTGGGACATCCTATCGTTAGTTTTTTGTGGCAGTAATTGCCAGGGGGTCGAACAGGCTGTCATGCGGGTACAGATGGCTACGGATGACAGGCCTGAGCCATACAGGAAGGGGATGCTTCAGGGGGTGGCGATCTTCAGGTAGATAAAAAGGCAGATATTATTGTGTCGTTAACAGGCTACACGAAAATTGGAGGGAAAAGAAGAATGAAAAAACTGGCAATCGTGTGCACGGTACTGCTGATAGCAGCTGCGTTCTGCACCCCGGTATTCGCGGCCGGCAACCAATCTCTCGGCGTCGGCATGGTAGCGTACAAAGCAAACTTCAACGGTGCTTCCGGCAACATCGGCGCCGGCATTAACGGCGGGATGTTCAACACCGCGGCCGGCGTCGGGGCTGGCATAATCGACAGCAACTTTAACACCGCCAACGCCAACGTCGGCGCAAACATAAACGGCGGCTTCGGCAACTTCGCTCTCGGGGCCGGGGCGGTCATCTGGGGCGGCGGCTTTAACAGCGTAAACAACAATATCGGCGCCCAGATCAACAACACATTTATGAACGGCGGCAACACGGCCATCGGCGCCGGCGCGGTCGTCGTCGACAGCTTCGGCAACTACTCGGTGAACGGCAACGTCGGCGCCCTGGCCAACCAGACTTCGGGCAGCGAAGCCTACGGCGTAGGCGCGGTCATCGTCAACGGCGGCTTCAACAGCGTCAACAATAACTATGGCGCGGGCGTCGCCAACGGCATGTCCCTGTCGGCTCTCGGCGCCGGCGCGGTCGTCGTCGACGGCTTCGGCAACACTGTCAATGGCAACTATGGCGCCCAGGTAATCGGCGGCTATGACAACGCCGCTCTCGGCGCCGGCGCGGTCGTCGTCGAAGGCAACCGCAACTATGTAACCGGCAACTACGGCGCGTATGTCAACAGCACGATGTTCGGGCATGACAACAACGCCGCCGGCGTGGGCGCGCTCGTCGTCAACGGCAGCGGCAACATCGTAACCGACAGCGTCGGCGCCTCCGTCAACGGCGGCAGCCACAATACCGCAATCGGCGCCGGCAGCGTCATCGTGAACGGCAACGGCAACTACGCCGACGGCAACGTGGGCGCTTTTGTCAACGACAACCCGTAACATAAACATACTATTGGAATAAAGCCTGGAATGCCGGCGGCGAGGGGGGCGGCCCGTCCGCCCCTGAGCTAAGCGCCGCCGGCAACAACAGCGTCCCTAACAAAGGGGGAAAACGTATGAAAGGTAAAACAGCGTTATCGCTGTTGGTGACCTTGGTCTTTCTGGCCGCGACGGCGGTGACGCCGGTCTGGGCTGAGGGTTATACCGTCCTCGTGGCCGAGGAAGGCGCGGTGGCGTTCAACACGGCCCAAGGGGTCGGCAGCCAGGTGAACGGCGGCGAGGATAACTACGCCACCGGCATCGGCGCCTTCATCGGCGGCGGCAGCTTCAACCAGGCCGCCGGCGTCGGCGCCCTGGTATCCGAGGCCTCAGGCGTGCAGGTAGCCGGCATCGGCGCCGTCGCTATCGGCAATTACAACACCGCCATCGGCACTGGCGTAGTCGTCAATGGCGGCGCCTCCGAAGAACCGTCCTCGACAGTCGCCGGCGTCGCCACTTTGCCCAATGTCGGGACAGGCTACGGTGCGGTAGCCTTCGGCGAAGGCAACACGGCGGTAGGCGCGTACAGCGCGGCTGTCGGCCAGGGCAACGCGGCGTACGGACTGGGCGCGACCGCCTACGGTCTCGGCAATGCGGCGTTCGGCATGGGCGCAACCGCCGGCTACTGCGAACCCACGGTGGGCGCGACCGCGATCGGCGCATTTTCGAGGGCTGAGGGCAATTTCGACACCGCTATCGGCGCCGAGGCATGGGCGTTCGGCGGCAATAGCGTCGCTCTCGGTGCCGGGTCTGTCGCCGATCAGCCCAACACGGTGTCGGTCGGTTCCTACGGCAACGAGCGGCGCATCACCAACGTCGCTCCCGGCATCTACAGCACCGATGCGGTCAATATGAGCCAGCTGTGGGACACCCACGACAAAATGAACCGCCTCGGGGCTACGGCGATGGCGATGACCGGCCTGGCGCCGATGGCTTACAATCCGAAGGAGCCGACCCAGTACGCGGCGGCCATCGGCACTTACAGCGGCAAGCAGGCTATCGCATTAGGCCTTTTCCACTATACGAAGGAATCGGTCATGCTGAACGCGGCCTTCGGCTGGAGCGCCGACGGCTGGGAGAAAGCCGGCCGGGTAGGTGTCACCTGGACCGGCGGCAGGTCCACGAAGAAAGAGCCTACCGACAATACGGTCCATGTCAGCAACGCGCCCGGGAAGGACGCAGCCCCCCAAGGCGGCATCCAGGAGCGCGTGAACAGGCTGCTGCAAGGGAACAGCGCGCAGGCTGACAAGCCTGTGTCGGCCGCTCCGGAAAGCGCCGCCAAACCGGTTAGCGCCGAAGTCAAGGCTCCTGAGAAGAAGCCGGACGCGGCGCCCGAAGGCGGCATCCAGGACAGGGTGAACAAGCTGCTCAACAGCCACGGAGCCCAAGGGTAACCAACAACATAAAAGAGCCGGGTGGATGACATCCACCCGGCTCTTCCCATAGAGAGCGAGAATCTTGGCCGCTGCCGAACGGTTAGCGGACAAGGAAATACCGCATAATACCTTTGCAGATGCCGGCGGCGATTTCCTGCTGATAGGCGCTGTCGGCGAGACGAACGGCTTCGTCGCGGTTGGTGAGAAAGCCCACCTCGACGAGGACCGCCGGGATATCGCTGTTGCGCAGCACGTAAAAGTTTGCGGGGCGCACGCCTTTATTGACGGCGCCGGTTCCCAGGACAAGCGCCTCGAGGACGGTGGCCGCCAGATCGTTGGGCCGTCCCGGGGCGTAGAATGTTATGGCGCCGGCGGTCTCCGGCTTTGTTGGATGAGCGTTGGCGTGCAGGCTGACGAAGATGTCGGCGTCGGCGGACCGGGCGATATCAACCCGCGCCTGAAGCTCGGCCGCGGGCGTGACGCCTGGCGGAGCCGCCAGTTCGTCGGTGGCGCGGGTCATGACCACGGTGGCGCCGGCGGCGGTGAGGTTGGCCTTTAGCGCCAGTCCGATGGCCAGATTTACATCGGCCTCGCGTACCCCATGGTGAAATGCGCCGTCCTGGCTTCCGCCGTGGCCGGGGTCGAGGACGACGATTTTGCCGGTAAGCGGGCCCGCCTGCGCGGCGACGGGGAAGCCGCAGAGGAGAATGAGCAGGAGAAGCAGAATCGCGACGGAGCCGGGTTTAAGGCGCATATGTAGCCTCCTCGGTGGTCGTATGGTTTGATATTAGCATAAAATGTCCCAGGCGGCCATAAGGTTTTGGCCGGCCGGACGTTTGCGCCGCTAGGCGAAGGATTATCGCCGCGAGGGACGAATAAAGAAATGGTTACATCTAAACATGATGGCGAATGGGGGTACTTGGTTGCCGGGATTTCTCCTCATCGTTTTGGTGCCGTACTTATTGCTGAATTACTATGTGGGCAGTCGTCTGTGGCAATATATTTTTTGTTACCTGACGCCAGGGTGGGGCAAGGCATTTTGGCCGCTATTCTGGCTGATCGCCTTTACGCCGCTCGCTTCGCGGGTGAAAGCTCTGCCGGTATCGACGCAGGTCAAGGACTTCCTTGCCTTCAGCGGTGATTATTGGCTGGCGGCACTGTATTATTTTCTGCTGTTTTTTTTGGTTGCCGATCTTGGCGGCTTTCTGGCCCGGCGTCTCGGCGTGCTGCCTGAGGCGGCCGGCAAACCGCTGGCGGCAGGGCTGGCGGCCGCCGTGCTTGTGGCGGCATTACTGGCTTACGGTTCCTGGAACGCCCGCAATCCGCGGGTGACTTATTACGAGGTGGCGATTGCCAAACCGGCCTGCGGACTTGACGAACTGCGGGTGGTGATGGTGTCGGACATCCACCTCGGCCCGATTGTCGGCTACGAGCGCCTGGAAGGGCTGGTGGCGGCGATCAACGCCCGGAAACCCGACCTGGTGCTGTTGCCTGGAGACATCATCGACGAGAATGTCAGCTATTTCGTCGAACTGAATATGGCCGAACCCTTCCGTGCCTTGAAGCCGCGCTTCGGAGTCTGGGCGGTGTTTGGCAACCACGAGTATATCAGCGGCAAAGCCGAGGAGGTCACCGACCGGCTCCGCGAGGCAGGCATAACGGTTTTGAGGGATGAGTACGCCAAGGTGGGCGAGAGCTTTTACATCGTCGGCCGCGATGACCGGCGCCGCGCACAGTTCGGCGGCCGGGGGAGGCAGGAGCTGGGGGTTGTGATGTCAGGAATCGACCGGCGGCTGCCCGTCCTGCTCATGGATCATCAGCCTTACAACCTCGATGAGGCTGCGGGACAGGGGGTCGATCTGCAGGTCTCCGGGCACACCCATGTCGGTCAGATGTTCCCGAATAATTTCGTTACCGGCCGCATGTTCGAAGTCGATTGGGGGCATCTCAACAAGGGCGCTTATCAGATAATCGTTTCTTCGGGATTCGGTACGTGGGGGCCGCCGATAAGGGTGGGCAACCGGCCGGAGATTGTCGATATACGGATAAGATTTGCGGCGCCAGCCGGTGATTAAGAGGAAGCCTGCCAAGCAGGCTTCCTCTTTTATCCGTCCAGGCGTTTAGCCAGGCGACACCGTTTTGAGGAAAATAAGTTTTTACCGCAAATTCCTATTATTTACAGAGGATTCCGGCGTATTTTGGCAAATTTATCTTAGTACCGAATGCAGCTAATAGTCGAGCAGATGCATTGTATCACGCCGGATGGCCGCCGATGCGGCCGGATAGGCGGCGGCAGCGGCAATTATGACAGTAGAGGGGATTGCATGTGGAGAAGTCGACTGTTATCGGAATAGTCCTGGGAATATCCGCCATCAGTGTGGGCATGGTCCTCAAAGGGGCCAGCCTGTCGGCGCTGGTCAACCCGGCGGCTATCATGATCATCTTTGTCGGTACGGCTGCCTGCCTCTTCAACGGGTTTCCGATGGAACAGATAAAGAAGTTTCCCAAACTTGTAAAGATGTTGTTCGTCAAACCGGTTCTTATGCCTCACGGCGAGATTTTGCGCCTGTTCATCGGGTTGTCGCAGCTGACCCGCCGGGAGGGTCTGCTGGCTCTGGAACCGGGGCTTGAGGAGATAAAGGACCCCTTCCTGAAGGAGGGTCTGACGATGGTCATCGACGGTATGGACCCCGACCTTGTTGTCGATGTTCTCGGGTTGGACATCCAGCAGATGGAGGAGCGTCACCGGGTCGGAGCGCTCATCTTTTCGCAGGCAGGCATGTATGCTCCCACCCTCGGTGTGCTCGGTGCGGTGGTGGGTCTGGTGGCCGCGCTCGGCAATCTCAATGATATCGAGCAATTGGGACACTCTATCGCCGCCGCGTTTATCGCCACCCTGTTCGGTATATTTACCGGCTACGTGCTTTGGCACCCCTTCTGCAATAAGCTTAAGCTCATGTCCAAAGAAGAAACGGAGCTGAAGAAGATGATGCTGGAAGGGATACTCTCCCTCCAGGCCGGCGACAACCCGGCCACGTTGGAGGCCAAGCTGAGGGTGTTCGTGCCGCAGAACAAGCGTAAACTTCTCAACAAAGGCGAGGAAAATGGCGATGCGGCGCAAGAGGCATAGTAGCGAAGAACATGAAGAGCATGCCGACGAGACATGGCTGGTCCCTTATTCCGACATTCTGACGTTGCTGCTGGCGCTGTTCATCGTGCTGTTCGCTTCTTCCCAGGTTGACCAGAAGAAGTTCGAGCAGATGGCCCAGGCTTTCAACAGCGCTTTTCAGGGCAACCCGTCCATCTTCGAAAGCGTTCGCACAGTGCCCCAGCCGACGGAAAGCCAGCCGCAGACACTCGATAAGGTTCCGTCGATATTGTCCACAATCGGCAACGAGCGGGCCGGCAATTTTCAGCAGGAAACGGCTCAGCTGCTGGAAGCCAAGCGAAAAATCGACAAGTACATAGAGGAAAACAACCTGACCGGCGGGTTTGGCACCCTGCTCACCGATGACGGCCTGTTGGTCAGGATAAAGGATTCGGCGCTGTTTGAGTCCGGTCGGGCCGATATGCTGCCTGCTTCGCGTGAATACGGGGCCGCTATCGCCAAGATGCTGGCGCCATTGCCGCAAAAAGTCGTAGTTTCGGGCCACACCGACAACATCCCTATCAACACCGCCGAGTTTCCCACCAACTGGGATCTCAGCTCAAAGCGGGCTCTGAACTTTATGAAGTATCTCCTGTCCCAGGAACCGAAGCTCCAGCCCGCGCGTTTCAGTGCCATCGGCCACGGGGAGTACCGTCCGGCCGCGGCCAACACGACGCCTGAAGGCCGGGCCCAGAACCGCCGGGTTGAGGTGTTGATCGTCCGCACACATTCGCGCTGAGCTTGTTCGCATAGTCAAGTTTGCTCCGATGCTGCCGCCTGCCGGCGGCATTTTCTTTTGTCGGGTTTAGTGGGAAAAACGCAACGGTCACTTGCCCGGAACTTACGGCATATATTAGAACAGGGTCTTGACATAATAAATTGACTTGTCTGCCCGAGTAACTGTTGTGAGGTGCCGTTAATGAATTTTTCCGGGATGAAGTATAAGGATGAGGTGCCGCTCAGGACGATCGGCAAGGTCAAGGATATTCTGGGCGGGATGGGCCTGCTGCCGATTGAAAAGGCGTGGCGCAACTCCCTGCAGGGGTTTTACTCGGTTTCGGTTAATATCGCCGGGACCGAGCTGTCCGTCAACGGCAAGGGCACATCCCACGAATACGCGTTGGCAAGCGCTTACGGCGAATTGATGGAGAGGCTGCAGAATCTGTGCACATTCCGCCTGAGCTTCGATCTCAGCCCGCAGGCTCTGGCCCACCAGGGATTTTATTACGCGCCGGACGAAATACTTCTGAGCACGGACGGCCTCAATGCTGCCGGCGGGGAGTGGCTGAGCGCCCAACTGGCGGGATTGGACCCGTCAACGGATAAGGATGCTCTTCTCAATCTGTGGCGGGGTGTGACATACGAGCAACTGCCGGCCGATTTCGCCGCTGTGCCCTATTGCAACCTGCATACCGGCAATCTTTCCTACCTGCCTGTCAAAATGACCGCCAAGATGTACATGTCGAACGGCATGTGCGCCGGCAATACCCCGGAGGAGGCGCTGGTCCAGGGAATCGCCGAACTGTTCGAACGCCACGTCAACCAGCGGATTATCAGGGAGAAAATAGTGCCTCCGACCATACCGGACGGATATGTTGCCCGTTTCCCCCGCATAGCGGCGATGATCGCCGCTATCGAAGCCCGCGGCGCCTGCCGGGTAATCGTCAAGGATTGCTCGCTCGGGAGAGGATACCCGGTGGTTGGGATTGTTTATATAAACCTTGCCGACCAGAGTTATTTTGTCAAGTTCGGCGCTCATCCCCTGTTCGAGATCGCCGCCGAGAGAACGTTGACCGAATTGCTGCAAGGACAGGATATCGGTAGGATGATGGGTATGCGGGAATTTTCCTACCGTGCAGGGGCGGAAGACGGCAACAATCTGATGGGTATTCTGGTTAACGGTTCGGGGGTATACCCGAGCGAATTTTTCGGGCTGCAGACAAGTTATGAGTTTCAGGGGTGGGATGAGATAAAGGCTGACAGCAACCGGGAACTGCTCCGACACCTGCTCGTGATGCTGGCGGTCGAGGGGTTCCAGGTTTACGCACGCGACGTATCCTTCCTCGGGTTCCCCGCTTTCCAGGTGATTGTCCCTCATTTCAGCGAAATCGAGACCTTCGGCGACAGCGGGGCGGTCGAGGAATACGCCGTTTATAACGATGTCCGCAGGTTTATCAGGAGACTTGATGAGCTTGGTACGGAGGAAGGGGAAAGGGTTATTAGTTTTCTGCAGCAGCTGCCGCACAGCCCGGATACAAGTGTGTTCGATTTTCTCAACCAGCCGGTCACCAATCTCGCCCCGTTTCCCTGGTACTTCGCCAGTCTGGATCTGCTGCTCACAGCCCTTCTCTGCCGAAAAGGCGATTTGGCGGGCGCCGCCGAAATATTCGAGCGGTTCGTGGCATCCAGCCGCGCTTCCCACCCGGATGATGCTGTGACCTACTACCGGTGTGTGGCAGACTACCTCGCCGCGAGCGCCGCCGGCAAGGAAGAAGCGGCTATATCCGGTATGCTCGGCACATTCTATCCGGCTGATGTGGTGGCGGGTGCCGTGCGCGAATTCGCCGATCCGGCGAAGCTAACCTGCCGTCCCGATAACCCGCGCTGCTTCGAATGCCGCCTGTGCTCCCGCCGGTCCGTCTGCCTTCATCCGCAGACCGAGCAGGTTTACATGCTGCTCAAAGACAGGCAGGCAGACAACCCCCTTGACCAACGGCGGCTGGCGGAGCTTTTCTAGCCCTTCCCGCTCAGCCCCGAATGTGGAAGGCCGCCGAAAATCACCGGCTGCCGGGTGGCGACCCCGGAGGCTTTTGGCGGCTTTTGAGCTGCAAAAAGAATGCCGGCTTTAGGCCGGCGCTCATACGCAGGTAGAGTCATTTCATACTGTGACAACTTTTGCCGTACTCACAGCTTTTCATATACTGGCAACTGGCCATTGGGTAACAGCTGTGCATGCATTTGGCGCATTTCATTGTATAGGCACAAGACATACATTTCATCGACTGGCAACTGTCCATGGATTTCATCGACTGGCAGCTGTCCATGCATTTCATCGTTTTACAACTGTCCATGCACTTCATCGACTGGCAGCTGTCCATGCATTTCATCGTTTTACAACTGTCCATGCACTTCATCGACTGGCTGCTATCCATGCATTTCATCGTTTTGCAGCTGTCCATGCACTTCATCGACTGGCAACTGGACATACACTTCATTGACTGGCAACTATCCATGCACTTCATCGACTGGCAACTGTCCATACACTTCATGGTTTTGCAACTGCAGGCGTAGTCGTCGTAATCGTCATAATCAATCATCAAATTCACCTCCCCGGGAGAAAATTAGGGCCATCCCTATTGACATAATATGATTACGACTGCAAAATGGTTACGGCGAAATGAGGTTCTTGGACATATCGATAATAACTAGCAATAGATAACATTTACTGCTTGACAGGCTTAAAACGATGATATACTATAGATATCACTGAAGGGGAGTAGCCGTTAGGGCGGAGTCACCATTACGGTAGCAATACCTGGCTCTGCCGTTGGAGGTTTATTACCGGCCAATGGGCGAGACCTTTAGTATGGCGGGTGTCATACTAAGGTCTCTTTTATTTTTTCATTACGAAGAATAAGGAGATCCATTGGGGAGGGGAGTAAGGGCGAAAGCGCTGATTTCGTACAAACAAAAAAAGAACGGAGGTCGTTTCGATGGAACTATTAGCCGCGTTAGGTAGTATCATGCTTATCAACCTGATACTCAGTGGCGATAACGCAGTGGTCATAGCTCTGGCAAGTAGAAACCTGCCTCACGAGCAGCGCAAGAAGGCCGTCTTCTGGGGGAGTATGGGCGCGGTCGTCCTGAGGATCGTGCTGACCCTGGCGGCAGCGTACCTGCTGCAAATCCCGTATCTGCAATTCGCCGGCGGTTTGGCGCTCTTGTGGATCGCCGTGAAACTCATCGCCGATGATAAGGGCGATGTCAAATGCCATGAGGCTGCTTGCCTCAGCGAAGCCATCAAGGTAATCCTGTTCGCCGATGTCATCATGAGCCTTGATAACGTTCTCGCTATCGCCGGTGTGGCTAACGGCAACTGGATGCTGCTGGGCATCGGCCTGGCAATGAGCATACCGCTGGTCGTTTTCGGCAGCCAGCTTATTCTCAATCTCATGGACCGCTTCCCGATCATCATTTATGCGGGAGCGGCGATCCTGGGCTGGACGGCTGCCAAGATGGTCATCGCCGATGCCGCTATCGGCTCGATGCTGACCGCATATGCTCTGCCTATCGAGGTCGCGCTCACCGTGGGCGTGGTCGCCCTGGGCTACTGGCTTAAGATGAGAGGCCGGCGGGGAATGGAACCTGCCGCCGAACAGCCGGAATAGGATCATAAGTCATATTATAGTAATGACCAGACGGGATTGGCCCGTCTGGTCATTTTTTTTCCTTTGAACACCGAAAGAGCCCATTTTGGGGGAATTTTGGGGAATGGCGGGTCTTTTGCCACCCTTTTACTCATGTTTTTGCGCTAATGATTGACCTTTCGCACTGTGAGGCATATAATGAAGAAGAAAACCGATCATTTCTCTGTTAGGTGAGGCTCCTGCATAAACAGAGGCCACTGCCCGGAAACGTCGAGAGACGCCAATGGGTATAACAGGTATTACCGGCGTAAGGTTCTACCTAATGTGGCTGAGGAGTGTGCTCTACGTTATGCAGTGCTAAAACTCGACGAGTAGGGAAGGTCGTACTTTTATGAAGCATGAAAGGCCTTCCGCAGGGAAGGTCTTTCTTTTATTAGGAAGGAGGTGGCTGGCGTGGGTGTGAAGAGGATCAAGGAAAGACTGACTCTGTTCCTTGCTGTCATGGGTCCGGGGATCATCACCGCCTTCGCCGACAACGATGCCGGCGGCATCGCCACCTACTCCTCCGCCGGGGCGAAGTACGGCTACAGTCTGCTGTTCGTGCTGTTCATCAGCATCCTCGCCCTGACCGTCGTCCAGGAGATTTCCGCCCGCACTGGGGCGGTGACCGGCCGCGGCCTGTCCGACCTTATACGCGAGCGGTACGGGGTTAAGTGGACTTTCTTTGCCATGACTGTGTTGATGATTGCCAACATTGGCACGACCGTGTCGGAGTTTTCCGGTATCGCAACGAGCTTTGAGATTTTCGGGATCAGTCGCTATATCGCCGTTCCGGTGATTGCCTTTATCGTGTGGCGGCTTGTGCTCAAAGCAAATTATTCGCGGGTCGAGAAAGTATTTTTCGCGCTCTGTCTGACATTTTTCAGCTATATCATCTCCGGATTCATCGTCGATCCGCCGTGGCGGGAGGTGATTGCCGGCGCCACCACGCCGCCCGCCTTATCGCACGATCCGGGGTACTTGCTTATGGTGATCGGCATCATCGGGACGACGATTACCCCTTGGGGGCAGTTTTATGTCCAGGCGACGATCGTCGATAAAGGAATCTCCGCCAAAACATATGCGTACACACGCTGGGATGTTCTTGTCGGCGCTTTATTCACCGGCGTGATCGCTTTCTTCATCGTGGTGGCGACCGCCGCCACCCTCCATGTCAACAATATTCCCATCGAAACGGCCGCCGACGCGGCAATCGCCCTCGAACCGCTGGCCGGCAAGTACGCGACCTTCCTGTTCGCCTTCGGCCTGTTCGGTGCGTCGATGCTGGCCGCCTTCATCCTGCCGCTCAGCACTTCCTACGCCATCTGTGAAGCTTTCGGCTTCGAACGGGGTATCAGCAAGACCTACAAAGAGGCCCCGGTATTTTTCGGCCTGTACACCGCCATCATCGTTTTCAGCGCCTTGCTGGTGCTCTGGCCTGGGCTGTCCCTTTACCACGTGATGCTGACCACCCAGGTCGTGAACGGCATCCTGCTTGTGCCGGTGCTCATTTTTATGGTACTCATCGCCAGCAACGCCAAGATCATGGGCAGATACCGCAACTCGCCCTTGTATAATTTGGTGGCCTGGGCGTTCGCCGCCCTCATTATTGTTCTTACCATGCTGCTGGTTGCTGCGACGGTGGCGCCGGACCTGTTGGAAAAGCTGGTCGGCAGCCTGGGTTTTTAGCGCGGCGGAGACAACCGTCATCAAGGAGACATGAAGGTTTCTTCATGTCTCCTTTTCTGTTGCGTCGCGACCGGTTGGGGTGACCTGCCCCCGCAATCTGTACCACGGGAACTGAGAGAAAATCCGTTTATGAGACGTTGCGCTCATCGGCTGAGGCTGCCAAAGTTGCAGCATATTCAGCCGGTGTTTTATTATCCAGAGAGCTGTGGGGCCGGATCGTATTGTAGTCGGTTCGCCATTGCTCAATAATCCGCCTGGCCTCAACAATT
>JAHDOI010000091.1 GCA_018434945.1 Selenomonadales bacterium | reverse complement strand
TTGTAATATAAATAATTTTATATAATATATTTGAACGAAAATGAAAATATTTCAATATTTGGCATAAACAGTAATTATTTGTCGCATTACCGTTACTCAAGAGGAAAGGAGGTTCCTGAAATGCCGTCGCATGCCGGGACCGAAGCTTTCTACGCCGTTTTCCATGGACTAATCGCTATGCTGGGTCCCGACTATTGCGTCGTATTGTACTCTGCGGCCGGCGGGCAGCAGGAGCAGGTGCTCGCCGTTGGCAACGGCAGATTGGCCGGCCTCGCCGTCGGCAACCGCCCCACCGGAGCCGACCGGACTGCTATCGACGAAATCCTCCGTCATGGTCCGGGCTATGTGGCGAATTATTTTTCTTTTTCCGCCGCCGGCCGCCGCCTGCGTTCCTGTCTGATGCGCCTCGGCACCGGCGATAACCCGGCCGGCTACCTGGCCATCCATTACGATCTTACCCAGGCGGAAATTCTCAAAAATATGGCTACCCTGTTGACCGAAGGAAAACCTGCCGCCGATTTGACAGCCGTCGAACAGAAATCGCGGCTCGACGATCTCATCGGCGAAGGACTCCGGCGGGCCCGCCAGTACCTCGGCAAGCCTCTCGCCTACGCCAGCAAGGTCGAAAAGATTCAACTGGTCGAAAGATTGGACCAGGATGGATTCTTCCTGCTGAAAGGTTCCATCGAAGCCCTCGCGCAAGAGATGGGCAATACCAAGTACACCGTCTATTCCTATCTGCGGGAAAACCGCATCCGCGTCGCCGACTGACCCTACCGGACAGTTCGGCGCTTCGCTTGCGGGGCAATCTTCAAACAAGGAGGGAGTAACAATGTCCACAGAGCCTAAAAAAGACTCTTCGATAGTGGAGGAAATTAAGGTTCCCTGGTACGGTTACGTAGCCCTGTTGTTCGCGATCGTCTTCTTCTCGGGCCTGTTCGCCAAATCCAAGGGCTGGATAACCGTTTTCGACTTCAACACCATCAACGGCACGTACGGCGTAATGAAGGACGCCGCCAAAGCCACATTCCAGGGGCAGGGGGGCACCGGAGCCCGCGACGGCTTTCTGTTCGCCCTGGGGCTTGTCCCGGCCGTCATGCTGGCCTTGGGCATCGTCGAAGTCGTCGACCACCTCGGCGGCCTGAAAGCCGGCCAGAAGCTGCTCACCCCCATCCTGCGGCCGCTTTTGGGCATCCCGGGCATCGCCGGCCTCGCCCTCGTGACAAGCCTGCAAAGCACCGACGCAGGCGCCGGCATGACCAAGATGCTGCGCGAGACCGAAGCCATCACCGAGAAGGAGAAAACCGTTTTCTGCGCTTTCCAGTTTTCGGCCGGCGGCACGATCACCAATTACCTCTCCAGCGGCGCCGCCTTATTCTCCTTCCTTACCGTGCCAATAATACTGCCGCTGGCGGTAATCGTCGTCATGAAGTTTTTCGGCGCCAACGTCATGCGCCTCTACCTCAATCGGGTAGAAAAGGGGGACGCAGTTAATGAATAAGAAAACGCTTGCCGACGTATTCGTCGAAGGGGCCCGCAAAGGCTGGAACCTCGGCGTGGCCAACATCCTCCCCAACGTCCTCATGGCCTTCGTACTCATCCAGATGCTCAAGGTTACGGGCGTGCTGACGCTGATGGGCAAATTCTTCGGGCCGGTCATGGGCGTTTTCGGCTTGCCGGGCGAAGCCATAACCGTCCTGATGGGCGCCTGGCTTTCGATGGGCGGCGGCGTGGGTGTGGCCGCCTCGCTTTACTCGGCCAAGGCCCTGAACATGACCCACGTCACCATCGTGCTGCCCGCCATCATCCTCATGGGCGCCCAAGTCCAGTATATGGGCCGACTGCTCGGCACCGCCGGGGTGCAGACCCGCTACTATCCCATGCTGTTCGGCATCTCGATTATGAACGCCCTCATCGCCATGCTTATTATGCGGTTTTTCGCGTAATCGCGGTCAGTCAAAAGGAGGCGACAGCCATGATCGACATCGACAGGCGCGTGAGGGAAATCTACGAAACCCTTCACGCCATCCCCGAGGTAGGCTTCAGCGAATACAAGACCGCGGCCTTCCTGGCCGACGGTCTCAAAAAGGCCGGCTATTCAGTGAAGACAGGCGTCGGCGGCACCGGCGTCATCGGCGAACTGGCCGGCGACGGCCCGGTCGTGGGGCTGCGCGCCGATATGGACGCCCTTGTCCACACTGTGGACGGGGTGGAAAAATGCATCCACTCCTGCGGCCACGACGCTCACTCGGCCATGATCCTGACCGCCGCCGAGGCGCTGGCCGCGAACCGGCCCGCCAAAGGGAAGCTCATGATCGTTTTCCAGCCCGCGGAGGAAAAGCTGGACGGCGCGGTGTCCATGATCGATTCCGGCGCGCTCGACGACCTGAACTATCTCCTCGGCATCCATCTGCGGCCCGTTCAGGAGGCCAAGTCCGGCCAGGCGACCCCGGCCCTCTACCATGGGGCGTCATATATCGCCGAAGCCATCGTCACCGGCGTTCCCGCCCATGGCGCCCGTCCCCATCTAGGGGTCAACGCCATCGACGCCGCTGCCGCCGCGGTGGGGGCGGTCAACGCCATCCACCTTAACCCGGTCGAACCCTGGTCGGTGAAAACCACCAAGTTCCAGGCCGGAGGCCCGACCCTCAATGCCATCCCGGACAAAGCCGAGTTGGCGTTCGACCTGAGGGCGCAAAAAAACTCCGTCATGGACGAACTGTTGGCGAAACTGCCCAAGGCGGTGGAAAACGCCGCCGCAGCCTATGGCGCAACGGCCGTGGTGACGGTGAAAGGCGGCGTTCCCGCAGCCGAATACGACCAAGGCCTCGTTGCGGTTGCCCGCGACGCAATCAGCGCCGTCCTGGGCCCCGCCGGCCTCCTCGAACCGATAATCACCCCCGGGGGCGAGGACTTCCACTACTTTGTCAAAAGAATTCCCGGGCTCAAGCCGGCCTACATCGGCCTCGGCTGCAACCTCACCCCCGGCCTGCACCACCCGGCCATGGCCTTCGACCTGAGCGCCCTGCCCGCCGGTGTCCGCATCATGCTCGAAATGGTCAAGCGGATACTGGACTGAGCGGCGAGGGCGGCGTAACAACCACACCACGCAGAGGACACAGAAACTCCGGCCTTCGGAGGCCGGAGTTTTGAATTTGTGGGACTGGGAATACAGACAAAGTCGTTCACAGAAGAGGACTAACAGTGCTTTCTAGCGAAAATTGTAACACTTTATCACTTTTGGGGAGAAGACCATGCGCTTACTGCCGAATTTGACCGAAGCGGCCAACGGCCTTGATGCCCGCTACCGCAAGCATTACCTGGCAAGAGACGCCCGCCAGACCATCATCGCCATTGCCGTCTGGATGGTTCCTGTTCTGCTTTTTGCCTATGGCGACTTGATCATCTTCGGCGTCGGTACGCAGTTTGCGGCTTTGCTAGCACTGAGGCTGACTTTTTGCGCCTTCTCAGTTTACACCATCCGCGCGCTGGTGAAGGTCGCCACGGTCCGCGATTATGACAACATTTTTCTCCGCTGGGCCGCTTTTGGCATCGCTTTAGTAACATATTTCAATTATATCTGGGCTGCGTATATACCTCCCAACGGCGCCCTCACCATCCTGGTCATCTTCAGTTCTTATATGGTCTTCCCCGCCAGACTTGCCGTCCGGCTCGCCCCGCCCCTGATCCTAACCGCGGCCAACTTCTGCCTGCAGTGGTTGGTCGTCGAACCGGTCAACCAACCAGCCCTGTTTTCCTCGCTGGTTACGCTGGTCACGGCTAACATCCTTGGCATAGTTTTCTCGACTTGGCTTCAAAATCACCGCCTCATAGAATTCAAGGCGCGACTGGAGGAAAACAAGGTCAAAGAGGACCTGAGCCGACTGGCTGCCACCGACGACCTTACCGGCGCACTCAACCGCAGGAAAATCATGGAACTGTCAACCGGAGAGTATGAGCGATTTCTGCGTGAAAGGCAGCCGTTGTCGGTTGTGATGATCGATATCGACCGTTTCAAGAAACTGAACGATACTTACGGGCACGAAGCCGGGGATCTCATCCTCACCAGTTTCACCGCCTATGTCGCCAAGGGCCTTCGCCACGGGGACATCTGGGGACGATTGGGCGGCGACGAATTCGTCCTCATCCTGCCCGATACGCCCGTAGAACAAGCGGAAGCCGTCGCCGAACGCCTGCGCCTCGGCCTCAGTGAACCGGTCATCTGGCAGGGGCAGGAGCTTTCTTTCACAATCAGCAGCGGCGTCACCGCTGCGCGGGAAAAGGACCGGTCTATCGACCAAGTGTTTATTAGAGCGGACAAGGCCCTCTACAGCGCCAAGCGCAAAGGCCGCAACCGGACGGAGACGGTGTAGGCCGTCAAACACCATCGTCACCTAGCTAAGTCACGGAGCCACCCGTTAAACGGGTGGCTTGGGTTAGCCCTGAAAGGGCATTATACTAGCTGAGTCTCAAGACTCACTGAAAGTTTGCCAACCGCATAGCGTTCTCAGTCAGCCCCTAAAGGGGCTGGCTTTTTTAT
>JAHDOI010000020.1 GCA_018434945.1 Selenomonadales bacterium | reverse complement strand
TCCATTTTGGATGCGCCTCCTTTGTTATTTATGCGGTCGGCAAACCTGCATATATTTTAACAAAGGAGGCTTTTCTTTCCTCCGCATAGCTATAAGCTTTTTGATACCACCTGCTTAGCAGGTGGTTGCCGCTTACGCAATGCACACATCCTGACTCGCCGGAGTCAGGATGTTCTTTTTGTCTTTCAATTACGGATTCGCAGGTTTGCCTTCCTCGCGGAGAAACGCCGCCGCAATGGCTTCCGCCGCCTGCGCGGCCGCGGCGTCGTAACGGGGCGAGCGGCGGTCGGCGAAGCCATGCCGGCCCGGCAAAACGCGAACCAGCACCCCGTCTTTGGCCGCCAGCTGTTCCACCAGTGCGGGTACGGAAAAAGCTTCCTCGCGGTCGGGGAATAACAGCAGCACCGGACAGGCCGGCGAAAGACCGGAAAAATCGCGGATCCGCGATCCGTAGTAGCCGACTGCGCCGGCGAAACCGTCCCGGCCGCTCAGCAGCCAGGCGACCGTCGCCCCGGCGCTGTAACCCATCAGGTATAGCCTGCGGTGGCAGCCGGCAAGCCGCCCGGCGAGCGCGGCAGCTTCCTCCGCCGCGGCCGCGAAGCCAACCCGCATATAGTGCTCGTACGCTGCCGCCTCCCGGTCGTAGCCGTAAGACGTTCCGAGCAGGTCGGGACAGTACACGGCAAAGCCCTGCGCCGCCAGCCAGGCGGCCGCATCGCGCATATGGCCGTTGACGCCGTAAATCTCATGCAGGAGGATAACCGCGTCCTCGGCGCCGCTGCCGGCATGGTAGAAGCCGTCCGTCTTTTCCCAGCCTTCCCCGCTCATCCGCAGCCACTCCCGTCAGCCAGTCCATCCAGCAGTTCGCCCAGGCGCAGCTGCCCGAGGCGTATCTCCGGCACACCGAGGCGGCGGGCGGGAACAAAGCCGCCGTGGCAGTCCGAACCGCCGGTAATCAGAAGGTTGCGGCGGCCGCACCATTCGACCGCCCGCCGGGTGGTGGCCGCGTCGTGGCAGATATGAAAACACTCCACCCCGGCGACGGCCTCGGCGGCGAACATATCGAGCGTCTCCTCAATTGCCGGGCCGTGGAAATCGCTGCCCGGGTGGGCCAGCACCGGCACGCCCCCCGCCTCCCTGATGGCGGCGATGGCCTCTGCCGGGTGAGGGAAAGCGGGGAAAACGATCCCCCGCTTGGCATTGAACAGTTCGGCGAAAAAATCGCCCACCCCGGTGCACAGGCCCTTGTCGATGAGATAACTCAGCGACTTCCAGCCGCCACGCCCGGGATTATGGTCGTAGGAGCAGAATTCGGCATAGTCGATCGGGAAACCGGCGGCTGCCAGCTTCCTGATGCTGTCGTGGTCGACCTCCTCCATCAGGGCGGTGTTGGCGGCGAGGATACGCCCCAAAGCCGCCCCCTCCGGGTCGATGCCATAGCCGAGGATATGGAAGAGGTGTCCCGCCAGCGTCACGGAAATTTCCACACCAGGCAGAAATCCCAGCCCCGCCTCCGCGGCCAGCCTGCCGGTAAGGGCCACGCTCGCGACCGTATCGTGGTCGGTTACGGCGAACAGGCCGACACCCGCCGCGCGCACCGCCGCGACCGTCTCGGCCGGCGTCCACGTACCGTCCGAGGCGACGGTGTGGATATGCAAATCAACCCTGATACTGTCGTCCATCCGTCATAGTCTCCGTTCCCTGCGCAGCAGCGACAGGCAGTGCTGGTCCACGAACCGGCCGCGAGCCAGTTCGTACTCCCGCAGCGTCCCGTCCAGCCGAAAACCGAGTTTTTCCAGTATTCGCAGCGAGCGGGTGTTGCCGGCGTTGACGAACGCCTCCACCCTGTTGAAGTTCATGGCGTCGAAGCCGTAGCCGAGGATTGCCGCGAGCGCCTCGGCCATCAGGCCCCGCCCCCAGTACTCCTTGCCCATCTCGTAGCCCATCTCCGCGCGGAAATGCTCGGGCTTGAGATTATGAAACCCGCAAGTACCAAGAACGACGCCATCCTCCTTGCGGACGACCGCCCATCTCACGCCCGCCCCGTCGGCGTACAGGCCCGCGAGCAGCACGATCATCTGCTGCGTATCCTCGATCTTCGCGAACGGGTCCAACACCATGAACTCGGTCACATCTTCGTCCGACCAGTAACGGTGCAGAGCGGCGGCATCGTCTGCCACGATTTCCCGCAGCACGAGCCGCTCGGTTTCGATCATCGGGAAGGATTTCTCGGTAATTGCCAATTCCCATCACCCTGTCATCTCAGCAGCCCGATACTGCCGGTCAGGCTGTTGACTTTTTTCTGCGGACCGCACAGACAGATGCCCAGATAGGAGAGGGCATCGTCGCCCGCTTTGGCGAGCGCGTTTTCGTAGTCGCCGTAATCGAGCGACCGCTGGGCGATATTGTTGAAGTCCACCGTCGCCACGGCGGCGAACTCTTCATCGTACAGCCGGGCGCGGATGGCCTTGATCTGCTCCCTCGTTCCCCCGAGGATGGGAATATTCCTGGTAGTTATCCCCAGATGGGCGTTACCGTCGGCGTCGCGCAGGTCGCGGCCCACCAGGCCGTCGACCATGCTGCCGAGACTCGCCCCCAGCACCGCCGCCGTGTTGGCGATCAGCCCCACCGGCAGTTCCTTGTCGATAATCATCACAATTTTCATTAATCCGCCTCCCGCCGTTTCTTACCATATTAGCGGCGGCACGGGATAGCGTATTGTAAAAAGTTGTCCTTGCCTACATATGGGCCTTCTGATATACCTCGGGAGTCACGCCGACATGGCTGCGGAAGGTCTTTGTGAAATGGCTCTGGTCATAGAAGCCGGCGTCCTGGGCGACCGCGGCCAGGTCCCGCCGGCGGCGGAGCTCCTTCTCGGCATAGTTGACCCGCAGCATCGTCTGGTAGACGTGCGGCGGCACGCCGTATTCCTTTTTGAACAGTTTTACGACGTAATACCTGCTCAGGCCGGATACCGCTTCAAGCGCCGCCAGCGCCACCCGGTCGAGAAAGTGGGCCTGGAGGTACTCACGCACCTGTCGCAGCCCGGCCCGTTCCCCGCTTGCTCCGGCCGGGCGGCGGCCCCTGGCCGCTATGCCGCCCAGAGCGGCGAACAATTCCAGAACGCCGCTCTCTTTGGCCAGCGGCGAAGCCGAGCCCATCAGGCAGTCGGCCGTCCGGGCCATCAGCGTCTCGTAGGCTCGCCCGTGCAGGCACCGGACCCCCTGGCGCCAGACCGGCGTCCGCTCCCCCGGGGAGGCGGCTGCGAGCCATTCCGGGGCGACAAACAGCATCTTGAACTGCCAGTGGACACTGTCGCGCGGGTTGCAGGCGTGAAAAACGCCGGGGGGGGATGAGAACAAGGCTGTCGGGCAGGATCTCGACCTGCCGGCCCTCGTGCCAGAACCTGCTGGCACCTTTCTCCACCAATCCCACGGAAAAATCCTCGTGATAATGCTTTTTGTACGATAGATGGTCCGCGCTGCCGGCCTTCAGCTCGAAGAACGGCACATCGGCGTCGCGGTAGTAAGTGATTCCGGGCATGAGCCTCGCCCCCAAAGTGGTCTGTGTCAACAGTACACAATCCTATATCCCGCCGCCTTGCGCAGCCTGTTCATCACCGCCAGCCCCAGCCCCGCCTCGGCGACTCCCTCGGCGAGGATGACGTCCACCGGCTCTGCGTCGAACACCCGGAGCGCGCTGTACAGGCCGGCCGCAGCCGCGTCCAGGTCGCCCCGCGTCCCGTATACGGCGGCCACCGCCGCCGCCGGCAGCAGCTCCGCCGTCTCCGCCGGCACGACCGCGCCGACTCGTTTGCCGGCCGCCGTCAGGCGCTCCGCTTCGGCGGCGATGGCGGCCGCCATCGCTTCGGCCCCGCCTTCGTAAAGGGTCATCGGCGCCGCCGGCGCATAATGGGTATACTTCATCCCCGGCGCCCGCGGTGCCAGGTCTTCGCCGCCCAAAGCCGGGTCGACCTCGATCGCGCCCAGCGTCTCGACCAGCATCTCCAGCGTAACGCCCCCCGGTCTGAGCAGCGTCGGCACCGGGGTGGTACAGTCCACCACCGTCGATTCCACACCGATACCACACGGTCCGGCATCAATGACGACATCAATTCGCCCGTCGAGATCGGCCAGAACGTCACCGGCGGTCGTCGGGCTGGGCCGCCCCGAAGTGTTGGCACTCGGTGCCGCCACCGGCACGCCCGCCAAACGGATAAGTTCCCTCGCCACCGTCGAGTCCGGCAGGCGGACCGCCACGGTATCGAGTCCGCCCGTCACGGCATCGGGCACCAGGCGGGTCCTCGCCAGCACCACCGTCAGCGGTCCCGGCCAGTACTCGGCCATCAGGGCGGCGGCGTTGGCCGGCACCCGCGCGGCCAGTTTATTCACCTCATGCCCATCGGCGATATGTAAGATAAGCGGGTTGTCCGCCGGTCTCCCCTTGGCGGCGAAAATCCTCGCCACCGCCCGCGGGTCGAGGCCGTTGGCCCCCAGCCCGTAGACCGTCTCGGTCGGGAAGGCCACAAGCCCGCCTTGGCGCAGCACCGCGGCCGCCTGGTCGAGGATGCGGAAATCCGGTTTATCCCTGTCGACAATATAATGTCTGGTATTCATTAATGCCTCCGCTCGAGTACGACGACCCGCTCGACGCCGGCGTAATCCTTGACGATCTCCGCCGCCGCCAGGCCCGTGGCCTCGGTCGCCAGCGCGGCTACCTGCCGCGCCTGCCCGGCCCCCACCTCGACGGCCAGGAAGCCGCCTGGCTTCAAATGCGCCGCCGCGCCGCCCGCCAGGCGGCGGTAAAAATCCAGGCCGTCGGCACCGCCGGCCAAAGCGCCACGCGGCTCGTAGCCAAGCTCAGGTTCAAGGGCGGCCATATCCCTGGCCGATATATAGGGCGGGTTGCTGACGATTGCGTCGAAGGCCAGTCCCGCGACGGGGGTCAGGAGATCGCCGCGGCACAGTTCAAGGCGGTCGGCAACGCCGAGGTTGGCGGCATTGTCGGCCGCGACGGCCAGCGCCTCGGCGGAGATGTCGGTCGCCATGCCGCGCGCCGTCGGCAGCTTACGCAGCAGGCTGACGATAATCGCCCCGCTGCCGGTACCGATATCGAGCACCAGCGGGCTGTCCGCTTCCTGCAGCCGGCGCAGCGCCGTCTCGACCAGCACTTCGGTGTCCGGACGCGGGATAAGCACCGCCGGCGTCACCGCGAACGGCAGGCCGAAGAACTCCCGGCGGCCGGTGATGTAGGCCACCGGCACCCGCATGGCGCGCTTTTTCACCGCCTCGCGGAAGACGGCCAGTTCCCCTGCCTCCAGCGGCTGGTCGAAGTTCACGTACAGGTACATACGGTCCTTGCCCAGAACGTGGGAAAGCAGTACTTCGGCGTCAAGGCGCGGACTGGCCACGCCCTTGTCGGCAAAGTACTGCTTGGTCCATGTTAAAATGCTGCCTATTGTCCACAGCGGTTCGCCCATCGTTTAATCGACCTGCTTCAGGCGCTCGCTCTGGTCGGCGGTTATCAATGCGTCGACCAGTTCGTCGAGGTCGCCGTTGAGAATAAAATCGATCTTGTGGAGCGTAAGACCGATACGGTGATCGGTGACCCGCCCCTGGGGGAAGTTATATGTGCGGATGCGTTCGCTGCGGTCCCCCGTGCCCACCTGGCTCTTGCGCGTTTCAGCCACCTCGGCCCGCTGCGATTCCTGCGCGAGCTCGAGAAGCTTGGCCCTAAGCACCCGCATCGCCTTGTCGCGGTTCTTCAGCTGGGATTTTTCGTCCTGGCACTGCACCACGACCCCGGTTGGCAGGTGGGTGATCCGCACCGCCGACTCGGTCTTGTTGACGTGCTGGCCGCCGGCGCCGCTGGCGCAGTAAGTGTCGATGCGCAGGTCGTTCTGGTTGACCTCGACGTCGACATCCTCCGCCTCGGGCAGAACCGCCACCGTCACCGTCGAGGTGTGGATGCGGCCGCTGGCCTCGGTGTCTGGCACCCGCTGCACGCGGTGCACGCCGCTCTCGAACTTGAAACGCGAATACGCCCCGTCGCCCGAGACGGCGAAGACAACTTCCTTGAAGCCGCCGAGATCGGTGGGGTTGGCGTCGAGCACCTCGGTCTTCCAGCCCTGGCTCTCCGCATAGCGGCTGTACATGCGGAACAGGTCGCCGGCGAACAGCGCCGCCTCGTCGCCGCCCGCTCCGCCGCGGATCTCGATGATGACATCCTTGTCGTCGTTGGGGTCGCGCGGCAGCAGCATTACCCGCAGTTCCTCGGCCAGCTTCTCCGTCTTATCGGTCAGCTCGGCCAGCTCCAGTTCGACCATCTCGCGGAAATCGTCGTCAAGCTTGTCTTTGAGCATCTCGCGCGCGTCATCGGCGCCCTTGCGGACTTGCTTATACTCGCGGTACCTGGTCACGAGCGCCGTCAGCTTCGAATGAGCCTTGGTATGCTTCTGCCATGTGGCCATGTCGGCCATCACAGCCGGGTCGCTTATCAGCTGTTCGAGCTCCTCGTATTTATCTTCGATCGCCTGCAGTTTATCAAGCATTCGCTTTCACCTCGCCGTCGGGCTTTACCGCCTCGAGAGCGCAGATTGCCACCTCGATCATATCGTCGCTCGGCTCGCGGGTCGTGAGCTTCTGCAGCCACAGGCCCGGGGCTATCGCCACCGCCACCCAGCGTTTGTCGCTGCGGCCGGCGTAGCGGATTATCTCATATCCTATGCCGGCGATGAGCGGCAGCAGCGCCACGCGCGACGCGATCCGCAGCCACAGGTCCGGCCAGCCGAGGAACGCGAATACGAACACGCTCACCAGCATCACGATGAGCAGGAAGTTGGTGCCGCAGCGGGGATGGAGCGTGCTGAACGGGCGCACGTGTTCGACGTCGAGGGGCACCCCGGCCTCGTAGGCATGGATGGCCTTATGCTCGGCGCCGTGGTACATGAACACCCGCCTGATATCCTTCATCACCGAGATTGCCACGACATAGGCGAAGAAAATCACCAGCCGCAGCACTCCCTCGAACAGGTTGAATATCATCGGGTCATCCGAGAGGCTGTGGATGAACTTGGCGGCCCAGGTGGGGATGATGACGAACAGCACCACCGCCAGGACGAAAGCGAACGCCATCGTCAGCAGGATCTCCTTCGTCGACAGCTGTTCCTCCTCCTCGCCGGAAGCCTGGGCGGAGAAAGACAGCGCCTTGAGCCCGTACACCAGCGCTTCCGCCAGGGCGACCACGCCGCGCAGCATCGGTTTCTTCAGGATCGGATATCGCTCGGTAATCGAAACAAGCGGCTCCTTCTTGATCGTGATGTTGCCGGAGGGTTCCCGCACCGCCGTAGCGATGTGGCCCGGCCCGCGCATCATCACGCCCTCGATAACCGCCTGCCCGCCGATATTCGTCTTGGCTTGCACGGTTTTTCTCCTCTCTAAAGTAAACGGCTTTTACTGTAGCAAGTCGTCAAAAAGCAATCATCGACCGGTCAAGGCCGCGCAGAAAGCCCCAGATGCACGTTCTGATTACCCCGGCCTTATCAGCGTTCAACGCTGTAGGCGTTAATTCTCACGTTGCAATGTGCGAGGCGCACCGGAGCATTCGCTCCGAGGCGCAACAACGCAAATGGGTGCTTATAGGCGGCCGAAATTGCAAAGAAGGCAGAGCATCCTCCGCTCTGCCCCACACATTACTCTTCTTGTCCGTAACGCTTGTTGAATTTCTCGATGCGTCCACGGGCGGCCAGGGAACGCTGCTGACCGGTGAAGAACGGGTGGCACTTGGAGCACACGTCAACCTTAAGTTCCTTTTTCACCGAACCGGTGCTGAAGGTGTTGCCGCAGGCGCATACCACGGTGGATTCGCCGTACTTGGGGTGGATCTTCTCTTTCATGTATCTTGCACCTCACTTTACTACAGTCGTTGTCACGCTAAATTATTATAGCACAAGCGTCCCGGCGGCGCAAATCTTTCCTGCAAAATATCCGCCCGTTCTTATCGCCGCAGCAGCTTGCGTACTCTAAGGCCTATTGTCAGCAATATATCTGCTGAAGCTGCCGATCCGCACCGCCGGAAACCTCTCCGCCAGGCGGACGAGGAACTTTTTCACGCCGACGGGCCCTTCGCCCTGGGGCGGCAGCACCGGCCATACCGACTCCGGGTCGATGTTGAGGTTGCGGAGCTGAATCATGTCGATTCCGGTCGCAGCGATGAACTCTTCCCAGGCCGCGGTCTCTTCCGGCCTGTCGTTGAAGCCGGGCAGCAGCAGCATATTGAGGGAAACGTGCACCCCGCGGGCCTTGGCGACCGCTATCGAGGCACGCACGTCGTCCAGCGAGTAGCCGCTGCGGTAATAGGCCCTGTGCCCCTCCGGCCGGGCGCTGATAACGCTGACCCGCATGCTGTCGAGGCCGGCGGCGGCAATCTTCTCTATCCCGGCCGTGAAGCCGGCGTTTGTGTTGATGTTCACCATTCCCCGCGCCGTCTTCGCCCGCATGGCCTTGACGGCGGCCGCGATCGTTTCCGCCTCCAGCGACGGCTCGCCCTCGCACCCCTGGCCGAAGCTGATGATCGCCTCCGGCGCCTTGGCGAGGTGATATGCACCCACCGCCGCCACTTCAGCGACTTCGGGCACGAAGGCAATGCGGCTCTGCGGCGCCGGGCAGCATTCCGCCGGTTGGCGGGATATGCACCCGAGGCAATCGGCGTTGCAGGCCGGCGAAACCGGGATACCCGCCTCCCAGCGCCGGTAGAAGAGGTTTTGTGCCGTGCAGCAGTGCCACTCCAGCGAACAGCGGGCGAGATGCTCCACCAGGCGGTTGCCGGGCAGTTCCCGTTTCACGCCCTCGATGCGTCCGGCGAGATCGGGGCTGTTGAAGCGGCGGGGATCCCACTTGGCGTTGTCGTCGCTTTTCACCGCGGCCGCGTAAAAGCGGCCCCGTCGCATGGCCACCGCAGTATAGCCGTAGAGCGGCAGCGGCGGCGCGCCCGCCTGGACGAGGTAAGCCGGCAGGTGGGTGCGGGTGTAGCCCGCCGGCAGCATCGCCGCCACCGCCGCCAGTGGGGCGGCGATCGGCGCGATAGCCCCGTCATGGGATGCCAGGGCGCTGCGGCCGGGCAAGAACATCAGGTCGGCACCCGGCGGCAGGGGGATAAGGTCGTCGTCGGCCAGCACCGCGTCGCCCCGGCCGCAGCGGCCGACAGCCGCGTAGCCCGGCGCGTCGTAGATATTGCCTTTATCATCGGCATAAACAGCTGAAAACATAGCGTCCACCCTACCCGGAGGTTTTACTTGTTGTATTCGTTGGCCGCCTTGGCCAGCCCATCCTTGAGCACCGCCTCGACCGCGGCCGCAGCCCGTTTCACCGCTTCCGCCATCAGCGGCTGCTCCTCAGCCGAAAAGCGCCCCAGCACGTAATCGGCTGTCTCCATGTATTCCGGCGGCCGGCCGACGCCGATGCGGATGCGGGCGAATGTGTCTTTGCCAAGGTGGGCCAGCAGCGACTCGATCCCACGGTGACCGCCGGCGCCGCCGGCCGGGCGCAGCCGCAGCTTACCGGCCGGCAGGTCGACATCGTCATAGACGACCACGATGTCGGTTACGTCCAGCTTGTGCCAGCGGACGAGGGCCGATACCGCCTGGCCGCTCAGGTTCATGTACGTCTGCGGCTTCACCAGCAGGACGGTTTCTTCGCCGCGGTGCTCGGCGACTTGGGAGCCGAATTTCTCCCGCCAGTTCGCCACACCCCAGCGCGCGGCCAGCTCGTCCACTGCCATGAAGCCCACATTGTGCCGGGTGGCACTGTACTCCCGCCCGGGGTTGCCCAGGCCGACTATGATTTTCACGCTATTCCTCCGTCTTGAGAATCTCATCCACGGTGACAAATTTGAAGCCCCTGGCCTTGAGGTCGCGGATGATCAGCCGCGCCCCCTCCGCCGTCTGGGCGCGGGGGGCCGTCGCCGCCACGCCGTCGCCGTCGTGGAGGAGGATGACCGCACCGCTTTTCACCTTATCTAGTGTCCGCTTGGCGATCGTCTCCGCGCCGGGGTTGGTCCAGTCGCGGCTCAGCACCGACCACTCCACCACTTTAAGGCCGCGTTCGGCCATAACCTCCAGCACCACCGCGTCGCGGAAGCCGTGCGGAGGGCGAACGACTTTGGCCGGAGCGCCGGTTATCGCCGCAATGGCCCTGTTCGTGCGGTCGACCTCGTCGGCGATCGTCGCCCGGTCGGCCTTCAGAAGATCGACATGGTTATACGTATGGTTGCCCACCTGGTGACCCTCGGCGACCATGCGCCGCACGAGGTCGGGATATTTCTCGGCATTCCTGCCGATAACGAAAAAGGTGGCCGGCACCCCTTCCTCGCGGAGGATGTCGAGCACCTGGCCGGTGTAAGGCGGGTAAGGTCCGTCGTCGAACGTCAGGGCGACGATCTTCTGGCTTGTCTTGACCTCGGAAAAGGTCGGACCGTAGAAGCGGTTACCCGGCAGCACGGCATGGAGAGTGAAGACGAAGCCGGCGATGATGCCGAGCATGGCCAGCCACAGGCCCAGCCGGGCCGGCCGCCGCAGCAGGCGCAGGTAATCGAGCACCAGGCTTATCAGCACGACCACCGTCAGCACCACCAGGATGCTGATGAGCGGCATCTTTATATCAAACATCGCCCTGTTCCATCTCTTTCATCATGATCAGCCACGGACCCTGGGAATCATAAGTGAACCCCGCGGCCACGAAGCCGCAGTCCTCGTACACCTTTATCGCCGGCGCATTATCCGGGCGCACCTCCAGGCGCACCCGCGCCACGCGGCGGGAGCGGAAGTACACAAGCGCAGCCGCCATCATCGCCCTCGCCAGCCCCCGGCCGCGCCAGGACGGCGCGACCGCGATCGACAGGATGCGGGCCGAGGCTGCCTTGGCCGGGGTCGCCGCCGAACGCAGGAAAGCCAGCTTGTTGAGCACGATCACCTTCACCGGATATACGCCGAAGCCATACCGCCCGGTCAGCCACCGCCACGCCCACCGGAAAATGTGCCCCCCCGTAACCGCCCGCAACCACAGGCTCGGCAACGCGGTGGGAGCGAAGCAATAGCCTGCGACTGCGCCATCGTCGGCGCGGGCCACCAGTGCGGCGTCCGGCTCGGCCTCGTACACCAGGGCGAACACGTCCTCCATCGCCTGCGGCGCTGGCAGCCGGCCGCAGTGATGCAGGACGCTCTCGCGGAAACTTTCGGTGAACAGCGCGGCGATGGCCGGAACGTCGGCGGCGTGCGCGCGCCCGACAGTGAAGCCCCTGTTCATATTATATCAGTCGTCGAAAAGCTTGCTTACCGACAGGTCGCCGAATATGCGGATGATGGCCTCGCCGAAGATTGGCGCCACCGACAGGACCTTTATTTTGTCGATGCGTTTCTCGTCCGGCACGGGGATGGTGTTGGTGACGATCAGCTCCTTGATGTTGGAGTTCGCCACCCGTTCCACCGCCGGCGGACTGAGCACCGGATGGGTGCAGCAGGCGTAGACCTCTTTCGCGCCGTAATTCGTCAGCGCCTTGGCACCCTCGGTCAGCGACCCGGCTGTATCGACGATGTCGTCGACGACGATCGCCGTCTTGCCGTTGACGCTGCCGATGAGGTTCATGACCTCGGCGACGCCCGGCGCCGGCCGGCGTTTCTCGATGATCGCGATCGGGCAGTGGAGCCGATCGGCCAGCTGTCTGGCCCGCGTGACTCCGCCGAGGTCGGGCGAGACGACCACCACGTCCTCAAGACCCTTGGAAATGAAATAGTCGGCCAGGATCGGCACCCCGAGAAGATGGTCGACAGGGATATCGAAAAAGCCCTGGATCTGACCGGCGTGGAGATCCATCGTGACCACCCTGGTTACGCCTGTTGTCGTGAGAAGATTGGCGACCAGTTTTGCGGAAATAGGTTCGCGGCCCCTCGTCTTGCGGTCCTGGCGGGCATAGCCGTAATAGGGTATGACCGCGGTGATGTTGGCGGCCGAAGCTCTTTTCACGGCATCGACCATGAACAGCAGCTCCATGATGGTATCGTTCACCGGTTCGCAGGTGGGCTGGACGATGAAAACGTCCGCGCCGCGCACGCTTTCCTCGATCATGACCTGGGTCTCGCCGTTGTTGAAGCGGCCGACGAAGGCATCCCCCAGCGCCAGCCCGAGATAAGCTGCGATCTCCTCCGCCAGGTGGCGGTTCGAATTACCGGAAAAAATCCGCAGCCGTTTGCCGTTGTCTAACACCATTTCTACTCCCCCAAATCAGCCTTTATGCTTTTTTGCCCAGCCCTCGATGTTGGCCTGGCGAGCCCGCGCAACGCCCAGGGCATCGGGCGGAACATTCTTGGTGATCGTCGAGCCTGCGCCGACATACGCGCCGTTGCCGACGGTGACCGGCGCCACCAAGTTGGTGTTGCAGCCGATGAAGGCGTTGTCCTCGATAACCGTGCGGTATTTCTTCCGGCCGTCGTAGTTGACGGTGATCGTCCCGGAACCGATGTTGACCCCCGCTCCCATATCGGTATCGCCGATATAGCTGAGATGGGGCACCTTGCTGCCCGGGCCGACCTTGCTGTTTTTGATCTCCACGAAGTTGCCGACCTTCACGCCGTCAGCCAGCACGGTGGCCGGCCGCAGATGGACGTAAGGCCCGACGTTCGCGCCGCTGCCGACCTCGCACTCGTGGGCGTACGAGAAATGGATGGTGACGTTGTCGCCCAGCACCGTGTCGGCCAGCCGGGTATTCGGCCCGACAGCGCAGCCGCTGCCTATGCGGGTCGCGCCCTCAAGCCACGTGAAGGGATAGATGACCGTATCGGCGCCGATGGAAACGGTGGCATCGATGAAGGTCGAGTCCGGGTCCATTATCGTCACGCCGCCGTCCATCAGTTCCTCCAGCTTGCGGCGGCGGAGAATCTTCTCCGCCTCGGCCAGCTGCAGGCGCGAGTTGATGCCCAGCGTCTCCCGCTCGTCGTCGGCCGTCAGCGCCCACACCTTTGCTCCTTGGGCCACGAAGATGCCGATTACGTCGGTGAGGTAATATTCTCCCTGCTTGTTGTCGCAGGTCAGGCCATCGAGCGCCGCCAGCAGCGGTTGGCACTCGAAACAGTATATCCCGGTGTTGATCTCGTTCACTGCCAGCTCGTCGGGGTTGGCGTCCTTCTGTTCCACGATCCTGACGACCCGGCCCGCCCCATCGCGGATCACCCGTCCGTAGGCGGCGGGGTCAGCCATCCTGGCCGTGAGTACGGTCGCGGCCGCGTTCGCTTCCCGGTGAGCGGCATAGAGCCTGCCAAGAAGGTCGGCGGTCAGCAGCGGCGTATCGCCGCACAGCACCATCACCGTGCCGTTGTATGTTCCGAGGGCCGCGCGCGCCTGCATCACGGCGTGTCCGGTGCCCAGCTGTTCGGCCTGGACGACGAATTCGCTCGCCGCGCCGATCTCTTCCTCGACAGCGGCGGCGCCAAAGCCCACCACGGTGACGCTGCGGGCAGCGCCGGCCTGCAGCGCCGCGGCCAGAACATGGGCCAGCATCGGCTGTCCGCCCACCCGGTGGAGCACCTTCGGCAAGGCCGACTTCATCCTCGTCCCCTTGCCGGCGGCGAGAACAACCGCAACAAAATCTGCCATATAACTGCCTCCTTTGTCTCAAAGGAAGTAAAATTCGACACTTGTCGCGCGATTCCTCTACAGAACCTCGACGTTATATCCTTCCTTGCGGAGGGTTGAGAGGATTTCCTCGGTATGCATGGTGTCGCGGGTCTCCAGGCCGATCTCGACGATCGACTGGCCGATCGGCACGTTGCGCTCAACCCGGTCGTGGTAAATATGAATCACGTTGGCCCTTAGCGCGGCGATCGTCGACAGCAGCCTGTGCAGCGCCCCCGGACGGTCCACCACCATGGTGGAAATCTTCACCCGCCGGCCGGCCTTGACCAGGCCGCGCTCGATAATGCGCGAAATCATGTTCACGTCGATATTCCCGCCCGAGATCACGCTTACCACCTTGCCCTGGGCGGGAACCTTGCCGTGGAGTAGAGCGGCGAGGCTTACCGCCCCTGCCCCCTCGACCATCAGCTTCGCCCTCTCCAGCAGCATCAGGATGGTGCTGGCGATGGCCTCGTCATCGATAACGAATATATCGTCGACATACTTGTCGATAATGGCGAAAGTCAGGTCCCCCGGCACCTTGACCGCGATCCCGTCAGCCATCGTCACCGCATCGGGTACGGTCTTGAGAGCGTGGGAGCGTTTGGACATATACATCGCCGGCGCCCCCTGGGCCTGTACGCCGTACACTTTGACGTGCGGCGCGGTCTCCTTTACCGCCAGGGCGATGCCTGCCGCAAGACCCCCGCCGCCGACCGGCACGACGATGCTGGAAACATCCTCAAGCTCCCGGAGGATTTCCAGGCCGATTGTGCCCTGTCCGGCGATAACGGCGTTATCGTTGAATGCGTGGATAAAGGTCTGCCCGCCGGCCTGCTGCAGCTCAAGCGCCCGCTCGTATGCCTCGTCGTACACGGTGCCGCTAAGCACCACCTCCGCCCCGTAACCGCGGGTGGCGATGATCTTGGCCAGCGGCGCCACCTCGGGCATCACGATCGTCGCCTTCGTGCCGGCGACGCAGGCCGCCGAGGCTACCCCCTGGGCGTGGTTGCCGGCGGAAGCGGCGATCACGCCGCGGGCCCGCTCCTCCGCACACAGCGTGCGGATCTTATTGTACGCGCCGCGGATCTTGAACGACCCTGTCTTCTGCATATTTTCCAGTTTGAGATAAGCATCGCAGCCCGCCATCTCGCTGAACGTCCGGCTGCGGTCGAGCGGCGTGGCGTGGGCCACTCCCGCCATGGCAGTCAGTGCCTCCTGGATGTCCGTCAGCCGAACGCCAATCGATTTACCCATAGCTTTCCCCCCGTCCCCGGCCACGGGTCACAAGGCAGGCCGGATATCCGTTTTCTTATTATGCTCATCAACACCCCGAAGGATGAGAAGCGGCAAAAAGCGGTCTACAAGCTTGTCCGCTGGCTCGGCAGTAGCCACAAGCACGCCGGTACCGACAACCGTGGCCCCCACCTCAGTGGCCAGATCGACCATGCCGCAGGCAGTGCCGCCCGCCTTCATGAAATCGTCGATTATCAGCACCCTGGCGCCCGGCGGTACGGCCCGCTTGGGCAGCGACATCGTCTGGATGCGGCGCGAAGACCCTGTCACATAATTAATACTTACAGCCGTCCCCTCCGTCACCCGGCTACCCCGCCTCACCGTAACCAACGGCAGGTTGAACGCCCGGGCGGTCGCGAACGCCAGCGGTATGCCTTTCGTCTCCACCGTCATTATATGGTCGGGAGCGGCGGCCGCGAAGCGGGTCAGGAAAACCTCCCCCACCTGGGCCATAAGCTGGGGGGAAAAAAGGATGTCCGACATATAAAGGAACCCGCCGGGGATTATCCGGTCGGGTGCCGACATCTTCTCCGCCAGGTCGGCCAGCAGACCGTGAATGGCCTCGTCCGTCTTCATCGGCACGAGCCGCACGCCGCCGGCCGCTCCGGACACCGATTCAAGCCGCCCCAGACCGAAACCGGCCAGCGCCTGGCGCACGGCCTCCAGGTCCTCCGAGAGCGTCGATTTGGCGACACCGAACAGGGTGCTGAAATGATTCAGGGAAAACAACTGGCCCGGATGGTCGGCCAGCATCTTGGTCAGGGCGATCCTGCGCGCCTGCCGGTTAGTCTTGTCCATTAGCCCTCCGCAGCAGGGGAAAAGCGAACATTCCCCTGTAAAAAAACTTTTTTATTCACTTTCTCGCGCCGACGCAGCAATTCCTGCTCCCTGACCGAAAGAAGAGAAAAAGTCAAAAAGCGCGACCCTGTATCGCGCTTTAAACAACAGCCTTTAGCCCCGCAGGGAAAACGTGGCCCTGACAAGCTCAAGGTCGCTCGGCTTGTCGACATCGATGCCCAGCTCGGGAAAAGGCGACTTCACGACCGCGCCCCGCACGCCGAGAAGCGCCGACACCCGCTGCTGCACATCCGCCAGGCAGAGCACTCCCAGCAGAAAGCGGATCACGAACGACCAGCCCAGCATCCGGCACAGTACCAGCGGGTGCTTGCGCTCGGCGATGAACTTTTCCGCCACCAGGGCGCACTGATCCACGATCCCCGGTTTTACCAGGAAGAGATTGCCGCCGGTGAAAACGCCTTCGCGCAGCCGCACATAAGTGCGTTTGTTGCCGGGGAAGCTGATTTCGTTGACCTCTTTGGGCACGATGGGATAATAGAGGTCGGCCTCCGCCTTCCCGCACTGGGCGAGAAAGTCGTTCACCGCCTCCGCTGTGAGAAGCGGGATATCGCCGGTCGCCACAAGCACGTGGCGATCATGGCCGAGGGTACGCATCCCGAGGCGGATAGTATCGATAATCGTAGGTCCGCTCGCCACAAGCTGCGTCCCGGGAGGAAAATCGCACCTCTCCAGCTCGGCAACCGGGCCAAGCACGAAGATGCGGTCGACCTGGCGGGACCTCGCCAGCGCATCGGCGACAAACGTCACCATAGGCTTTCCGGCGATGTCGATAAGTGCTTCGTAGGACTGGGGCGTATGCTGGCACATCTCTTTGCTGTTTTCGCCACCCGCCAGTATTATGGCGTCGTACATCGAGGCGCTTCCCTCCCTGAAAATACTATCGTTTCTGCCGGCGTTCGCTGAGATCGTTCAGCAGAGTCTGCTCTGCATTCTCCATATGCTCGCGGGCATACTGCTGGGCGAGTTCGGGATTGCGCTGGGCGATCGCCTCGACCAGCCGCCGGTGCTCTTCCAGCGTGTTCTTGACCCGCCCTGGATAAGCCATCGATATCGACCGGAAACGGGTGAACTGCTCGCGCAGATTATTGATGATCCCCACAAGCCGGTCGTTGCGGCTCGCCCGGTAAAGAAAATCGTGAAACTGGCTGTCGGCGTCGACGATTTTGTCCGCTTCGCCTGTATCAATATATTCGCCGATCTCGACAAGCAGACGTTCCATCTGCTCAAGCTCCTCCTCGGTGATCCGCTCGGCGGCCAGCCCGGCCGCCAGAACATCCAGCGCGGTGCGGATCTCGAACACCTCGTTTATGTCCTTTATCGACAGGTCGGACACATATGTGCCGCGCCGCGGCACCATGACAAGGAAACCCTCCAGTTCGAGCCGCCGGATCGCTTCCCGCACGGGTGTGCGGCTAACCCCCAGCTCCTCGGCCATCTGGATCTCCATCAGACGCTCTCCTGGTTTGAGAATACCGGCCGTAATAGCTTCGCGCAGCGCCTCGCCGACAACTTCGCGCAAAGGCCGGTAACTGTCAAGCTTAATCGGCGGCAACCGTCGTTCCATCTTCTCCCCCCAACTCACCAGCCGTCTCCGTTACCGTCACCCAAGAGTCGGTCGAACTCCTGAGCGCGGCGGCGATCTGTTCCGCCTGGCGAAGATTATCCACAAGGCCGAAAACGGTCGGCCCGCTGCCTGACATCAGACTGGCCATGGCCCCCCGATCCATCATCGCCGCCTTCAGCGCCGCTATCTCGGGATGGGCAGGCACAGTCACCGTCTCCAGGACGTTGGCCAGACGGCCCGCCACTCCGGAGAGGTCGCCTGCGGCCAGACAGGCGGACATACCGGCCACGTCGGGACGGGCGGTCACCCGCTCGCCACGGTAATTGCCGTATACCCAGGCAGTGGAAACGGACACCGGCGGTTTGGCCAGCACCACCCAGGCGCGAGGCAGTGCCGGCAACGTCCTGAGCTTCTCGCCCCTGCCTGTGGCCAGCACCGTGCCGCCGCGCAGGCAGAAAGGAACGTCCGACCCCAACGCGGCGCCGATCTCTTCCAGGTCGCCAAGCGAAAGGCCTAGACCCCACAGAATGTTTAAGCCGCGCAAGACGGCGGCAGCGTCGGCGCTGCCGCCGGCCAGTCCCGCCGCCAGCGGAATATTCTTCTCCAGCGTGACGCGGACCCCGCGGCCGACTCCGCACCGTTCCCTGAGCACTGCGGCGGCCCGGCAGGCCAGGTTGGACGGCCCGCAGTCGAGATCCGCCGCCGTGGAAACGACGCTTATCTCATCGTCGGCCGCGAGCGTGACCCTGTCGGCAAGCGCCAGAGTCTGCATTACCATCGCCACTTCATGATAGCCGTCCGCCCGTTTGAACAGCACGTCGAGCGCCAGGTTTATCTTGGCCCTGGCGGCAAGAACCAGTCGGTCACCGCTCATTATTGTTTGATCTGTTTAAGCATAATTTCTTCCTGGCTGGTCAGTATCTTATCGATATCAAGCATAATCAGCAGCCGCTCGTCGAGCTTGCCGACCCCGTGGATATACTGGGCATCGAGGATAAAAGTCGGCGGCGGCGGTTCGACGCTCGAGCCGGGCAGGCGCACGACCTCGGTCACCGCGTCGACGATTATGCCGATTGTCTGGCCGCTGACCTCGACGATGATGATGCGGTTATCGTCGTTCTGCTCGGCGGCAGCCACCTGGAAGCGTTTCCTCAGATCGATCACCGGGATTATCCGGCCGCGCAGATTGATTATCCCTTCCATGAAAGAAGGCGTCTGCGGCAATTTTGTGATCGGCACGAGACGGTTTATTTCCTGAACCTTGGTTATCGGCAACCCGTACTCTTCCTTGGCGAGGCGAAAAATGACCAACTGCAGCTCTTCATTAGCTGTGACGTCGTCCATCGTAAAACCCCCATCCGTAGTATATTGCTTTTGATATTCTACACATAAGGGTATTTGCCTGCAAATACCAAGGGAATATTTTCAACAGCTGCCTAGGTCAAAGCGAATTGGCGCTTACAACCAGCGCCGGCACAGGCGCGTATCCGCCGGCGAACCCGCCTGCCCTTTCCGGCCGGCTCTGCCGGAACGCCTCGATCACCGCGAGCACCTTATCGTACTTCTCGTAAAACACCACGATCAGATCCCCCGGCATGGCGGCGGAAAGCGCGGCCTGCACCGCAGCATCCTCGGCGAAGATCGTCGTGATCCGCTCGGCGGGAATACCGGCTTCCAAAGCGCCTCGGCGCAGAAGTTCCGCCGTCTCGCCCGGCTGACGGCCGCGCAGGTCGGTATCCTCTTTGATGAACAGATACTCGAAGCCGCAGCCGGCCACCCGGCCGACGTTCCTGATGACATCGTCCCTCCGGTCCCCCGGGGCGGCGATAACCCCCACAAGCCGGCTGGCGCCAAGGCGTTTGGCCGTATTAAGCAAAGCCTGGTAGCCGGCCGGATTGTGGCCGTAATCGACGCACACCCGGAAATCGCCGATTTCCATCATATTCAGCCGTCCGGGATTCTGGTCGAAACTCGACAGTCCCCCGCGGATGTAACTGACCGGCACCTTCATGCAGTAGCAGGCCGCTGCCGCGATCACCGCGTTCTGCACGTTGTGGAGGGCTGCCCCGCCCAGCGTCACCGGCACATCCTCCACCCTGACAATCGGCCGCCCGAGGCGGCCGCAGGCGGCGTAGATGATGCCGTCCTGCACGAAAAAGGCTTTGCCGCCGACGCTTAAGTGCCGACGGATAAGCAGATTTTCCGGTTCGGTGCTGAAATAGACGATTTCGCCTCTGGCCCGCCCCCTGAGCGCGGTCACATATGGATCGTCGGCGTTTAAAAGCGTATGGCCGTCCGGCCGCACGACCTCGACAAGCAGCGATTTAATAAAAACAAGATCGTCGACATCTTCGATCCCGTCCTGACCGAGATGGTCCTCGCTGATATTGGTGACGACAGCGACATCGCAGGCGTCGAATCCCAGTCCGCTGCGCTGCATGCCGCCGCGGGCCGTCTCCAGCACCGCCACCTCCACCGTAGGGTCGGTGAGCACCGTCCGCGCGCTTACGGGGCCGGTCGTATCCCCCTCCACGACGCGGCGGTTGTCGATATAAATGCCGTCGGTGGTGGTCATCCCGGCGCGGTATCCGGCTTGCTGCCAGATATGCCCGATCATCCTGCTCACCGTCGTTTTGCCGTTGGTGCCGGTGATGGCGATAACAGGAATCCGGCCGTCGCCGCGGGGGAAAAGATACTCTATAATCCGGGCCGCCACGTCGCGCGGCTTTCCGGCCGACGGGTAATGATGCATGCGGATGCCAGGCGCGGCGTTCACCTCGATAACGCCCCCCCGCCCACCGCATATCGGCAGGCCGATATCCTCGGCCACAATATCCACTCCGGCAACATCAAGACCCAGCAGCATCGCCGTTCGTTCCGCAAGCAGCACATTATCGGGGTGGACGGCGTCCGTAACGTCCACCGCCGTACCGCCGGTGCTCAGATTGGCGTTCTCGCGGATATACACGACCTGCCCGGCCGCAGGCACATCCCGCGGTGTAAGCGCCTGTCTGGCGAGCACCATGATCGCCACCGGGTCGATCTTGATCTTCGTAAGCGGCCGTTCGTGCCCTTCGCCTCTGAGCGGGTCACGATTGACCATCGCCACGAGCTCGTCCACGGTATGGACGCCGTCGCCCATCACATACGCCGGGATGCGCTCGGCCGCCGCCGCCAGCTTGCCGCCCACTATGCATAAGCGGTACTGCCGGCCGGGGATGAACGCCTCCACCAGCACCCGCCGGTCGAAAGCGGCGGCGATCTCAAACGCCCGCTCCACCTCGGCCGGAGTTTCGATGTTGAGCGTCACTCCCTTGCCCTGGTTGCCGGTGGCCGGCTTTACCGCCACCGGCCGGCCGAGAGACGCCGCCGTCCGCACCGCCTCCGCCGCCGATTCTACCGAATACCCCTCAGGAACAGGCACGCCTCCTCCGCCCAGCACCAGCTTCGTCAGCGCCTTGTCGCACGCCAGATCCACAGCCACCGCCCCCGTCCTGCCGGTGACCGTCGTCCATATCCTCTGCTGACAGCGTCCGTAGCCCAGAATCAGCAAATCCTCGTCAGCAACCCGCGTGACCGGAATGCCGCGCCTCCCGGCCGCCGCAGCTATCGCAGCCGTGCTCGGCCCGAGGCTGCCCGCCTCTCCGGCCTGGCGGATGCGGGCAATCGCCGCTGCCGCGTCGTAAGCACCGCCCCCGAGCAGCGCCGCCAACAGCTCTTCAGTCGCGTCGACCGCCGCCGAGGCCGCCTGCGCCACCCGGTATCCGACCACAATATCGTACACGCCTGCCCGGCCTGTTTCCCGCGCTTTTCCAAAACTAACCTCATAACCCGCCCGGCATTGCAGCTCGATCATCACATGCTCGAAGACATGAGGCAGATAAGTCCCTTCCAGCAGCCGTTCCGCAAACCCGCCCGGATAACCCCGGCTGCAGCCGTGCTCCGCCAGTCCCGGCAGGGACGCCAGCAGGCGGGCGGCAAAATCCCCCAGCTCGTTCGTGGGGACATCTTCGCCCGCGTCGAGCCCAAGCCTCACCCGCAGCACGGGGTGGTGACTGTAAATATTGGCCCCCGGCATTGTATGTACCGAAAGTATCTGCATCTCCTAGTCCTCCTAGTGCCTTCTCCGCCGGCAAGCCGTTCCCGGCAGTACGCAAAAAACGCCGCGGCTAACCCTTAGCCGCGTTCGTGTGGCAAACGCCGCTTCAAATCGTACCCGTACCCGCTGGGCAGAATATGCAGGATAACGTTAGTGAGCGCCAGCGGATCGTGCCGCTTCGACTCGGAAATATTCGAGTGCACCACCCGCTGCCCGTCAATCACCGTCACCGTCTGCGATCCGATAACCTCGAAAACTCGCTGCGGCGACACAACCAGCGCCGTATCCTCGTCGATGCCCACCCCAAGAATATGCGGATTTTGGGCAACCGCCGCCAGAAGACGGTTTATCCGGCCCCTCTGGGCGAAATGCTGGTCGATCACCACTTCTTCCATAAGGCCCATCCCGTGCGCCATGCTCAGCGCCGCCTTTTTCGGCGTCTCGCTCGACCCGCCGTCGACGATCATCGTGTCGCTCATCACCGATGCGCCGGCGCTCGTGCCGGCTATCACCACCCCGCGCCGGTATGCACGGCGAATAGCCGCGTCCACCTCCGACCCGCCGAGAATACTCGTCAGTCGGAGCTGGTCGCCGCCGGTGAAGAAAATCCCTGTGCAGTTATCCAACTCGCCGTCATGATGCCTGGCGTTAGCCGTCTGGCGGTTGGCCACCGATACGATGCTGACGCCTGCGGCTCCCAGTTCGGTCAGGATAGCGCGGTATTCCTCCCCTGTCTCGCCGGGGTGTTCGGTGGCCGTAGTCACAACCGCAATAATCGCATCGCGTCCGCCGGCCATCGCCACGAACTTGCGCAAAATAACGCAATCTCCCCGCTTGTCCTCGTTTCCGCCGATAACAAGCAAGTTGCCTGTACCCGCTCCGCTCATCCCGCCTCCCGATCAATCCGGCATACAAACTTCCAATGCTATTTTTGCCCGGCCCAGCCCCGGTCTATACAAAAATTTCCGGAAAACACCGCCATCCCCGACTACATATAATGATTTAGTCAGGGAGAATCCCTCACCGAGGAGGTTGGAAAAATGCAACTCCGGTTTCTCTACCCGCCCCGCCGCCCTATTGAGGCGTGGCTCAAGGAAGGCGACAGCCGGCCCATCGTCGCCGAAGTCCAGAAAGTCCTCGCCCTTTACGGCCTTTATGCAGGCGAAACCCACGGCTGCTTCGACACCGCCACCGCCGATGCCATCAGGCGATTCCAGGAAATGCGAGGCCTCAGCAACACCGGTCAGCTTGATCCCGTCACCTACTGCCAACTGCTCACACCCGCCGCCACCACCGACATCCGGCCCATAGCCGCAAGTGACCGCGCCGTCACCGCATTGCCCCGCGCCAAAATCCACATAACAAAATCGGTTCGCCGCCTGACTCTTTTTGACGGCAGCACCGCCATCAGGCAATACCCCGTGGCAATCGGCAAACCCTCCACCCCAACCCCGGAAGGCAACTTCGCCATCGCCACCAAGATCCTCAACCCCGGCGGCGTCCTCGGCAGCCGCTGGATGGGCCTCAACTTCGATGCCTACGGCATCCACGGCACCAACGCCCCGTGGAAAATCGGCCAGATGGTCTCCAACGGCTGCGTCCGCATGCACAATCCGAACGCCGAGGAACTATTCCACCTTATTACCGTCGGTTGCCCGGTGATTATCAGGAATTAGCGCCGCCAGACAGGTAACGATATCGGCCGCCATATCGCGCCGCGCTGCCAAAAAAGCCGCCACCGCCTGTCGCTCGCCTTCGTGGGGCAGCCACTCGACCGGCACACCCGCCACCAGCTCGGCCAGGAACGCATCGCGCCAGCCCTGCACCTTGGCAAGATACGGGGCGAAATCCTCCGGCCGCAAATAGTGGCGCAGCAGCGTGCCGTAAACGCCGTGGCTGTTGACCCTCACCCGCGGCGTAAGCCGTCTGAGGGTCTCCTCCGTCCACAAGGCGCGGCGGAAAAAATGGGAATTATCGATCGCGTAAATCCGCCAGCCGTGAGCCTCACGCCGGAGCAGGAGGTTGCGCCGGTTGAGCGTCCGGTCCATATTATGGGCGAGATGGTCGAGCAGCATCACCCCCGCCATCTCCGGCCGGTTGACCGCCCTCGCCACATTGTGGCGGCATAAGTACTCTGCCCCGCTCAGGTACCGGCAGGCGAAATGCCGCCCCGGCGGCACCCCGGCCGCCGCCAGCCGCCGTGTCCGCTTCAGCAGCCCCTCCTCCAGCTTTATAACCCCGCTCGGCGGAAAACACAGCCCCAGAGCCTCCCCCAGCCGGAACCCGATATACTCGTTCGCCAACACCTTCGGCCCCAGGCGGTTGTTCTGCAGCTTGACCACATACACCCGGCCGTCGTCCGCCCGGAAAAGCTGGGGCGACGTCACGCCCCGCGCGGTGGCGCCAAGATGCTCGATAGCTGCCAACATAGCTATCCCCTCCCCGTTTCAACGCTATAATATATGAAAACGGTAGAAGCAAATTGCCGGCAGAAGAAAAATCCCGGACAATTGTCCGGGATTGAATCTTTTCGATCGGCTCCTGCTATTTCTTGAACGTATCCCGCCCGTAAGGCACCGGGATATACTGTACTGACGGACGTCGCTGCGCGGGCTGGGGATAGAGGTTCATCAGTTCGTACACCTCCGCCGGCAGCTCGCGCACCACCGGCAGCCCCATGTCGACGAGCTGATCGCAGGTAATCGGATAATCGTGGGTCCAGCGGCCCTCGCTCAGGGTGCGGGCCAGGTCCTTGGCGGCCTCCGGCGACAGTTTGTCGGACAGCAGCCTTGTAAGGAAATCTTCCACCTGGCGCATCGCCTTCCCCGCCATATCGGCGAGGATCAGCGTATTATCGTCGACCCTGTTGATGTTCTTCTGCGACACCGCCTTTAAAATCGACGCCGCCGGATACTGGCCGAGCTGCGGATCGACCGGCCCCAGCACCGCGTTGCAATCCATCACAATCTCGTCGGCGGCCAGGGCGATCATCGTCCCCCCGCTCATGGCATAATGGGGCACGAAAACCGTCACCTTGGCCTTATGGCGCATCAGCGCGTGCGAAATCTGTTCCGACGCCAGCACCAGCCCGCCAGGGGTATGAAGAACGATATCGATGGGCATATCGTCAGGAGTCAGATAGATCGCCCGCAGCACCTGTTCAGAATCTTCGATATTGATATAGCGGCTTATCGGCAGGCCGAGAATACTGATGGCCTCCTGCCGGTGGATCATCGTAATGAGGCGCGAATGACGGCGCTCCTCAATCGTCCTTATCAGCTTGAGACGGGCCCTCTCTATACCCTGCTGCCGCAGCATGGGCCACACCGTGAAAACAATGAAGATAATCCAGAAAAACTGGCCGAAGTCCATACCGTTGCCTCCTGATTACGTTTTCAACAACATTCCCCGGCGGCGGCGAAATATCCTCTTTTGACACCTTAAGCCAAAATAAAAGACCACGGCAATAACCGTGGCCCGTTCTTGTTAACCTTTCGGCGTCCCGGCGGCCGCGCCCACACTCAGCAGCCAGCCGGCGATCCAGCCCGTCGTGGAGCCGTCGCTGAGCACCACCCGGTACCAGCCGAACGCCTGATCCTTGAGCGTCACCACATCGTTAGTGTTTACCTGGGTTACGACCGGGAAATTAGTGCCGGGGCCGGTACGGACGTTGACCCTGGTACCTGTCACCGTCGCCGTGCCGCTGACTCCCATACTCACCCCCGCCGTCGGCTCTACCCCCGGGCCGGTGACGAAGACGTTACCCGTAGATACCACACTGCCCGATGCCAGGGCGTCGGCGGCGCTGGCCGAAGTCACCTCCACCACCCCGACCTCATCGATCGGCGAAAGAGCGTAAACATCCATCTCGGTGGTCGTCACCACCCTGGTCCACACTTTAAGTACGATGGTTATGTGTACCTTCCGGTCGTTATGGCGCCGGTGGAAGTCATAGTCGACATACTCCACCACTACGTCGGCGGTCGCCTTCATATCAGGCATGGCGCCTTCGACCACGATGTCCCGCGTCCAGCGCTGCTCCCGCTCGAAAGCGTGCACCGGCTGACTGGGCAGATCGGCTACATACAGCACCTTTACTTCCAGTTTGCCGCGGACGATAATCTTATTGGGAATAACGTCGACACTTTTTATACAGACATCTTTGACGAAAACATCGATGACCTGTTCGATACTGGGTTTCGGGTCAGGAACGACCATATCGAACTCCACGACCCGCTGCTCCATATTGGCGCCCAAAACCTGTTCCACCTGGATAGTTGCCGGACCGGGCTCAGGGCAGCCGCACACCAGCTCGGCGCTGTCCACCGTCCCGGTGCCAGTAGTCACCATGACGGTTTCCGACGTCGCGGAGGTTGAGTTGGAGCTTTGTCTTTTCTTGTCAGCCATTGTCTTCCCCCCTTCTCCTGGAGTTTGGAAACCCGTTTAGCCCTTGGGCGTCGTGGGCATCGCCGCCCCGATCTGCACTTCGCGGTCGGTAAGCACCTTGGCGGTGATCTTCAGCACCACAGACACGTCGAAATCGCGCAGATTGCCGCAGTGGTGGTGATGGTGATCGCATTCGTCGTCGCAATTGTCGTTATCGTGATCGTGATCGTCATCGTCGCACTCATCGTCGTCGTGCCACTTCTTCATGGTACCGTACTTAGCGCGGTGTGCGTGGCTATGCTCATCGACGTCGTAATCGACGAATTCCACCACGACACTGGCCTCGGCGTCCATTCCCTTGCGGGCCCCGACAATCTCGATATCCTGCGTCCATTTGATGTGCCTGACCTCGACCGCATGCACCGCTTGATTGGGCTGATCGGCAACATAGATGGCCTTGATCTCGAGGTCGCCGCGAACGATGACCTTGTCGGTGATAACATCGACGCTGTTAACATCCACATCTTTCACAAAAACGTCGATAATCTGCTCTATGGCCGGTTTTTCGGGCGGAACCACCACATTGATATCGAGAACCTTCTGCTTCTCAACCTCGCCGACAACCTGCCGCACAATAATCGGCCCCGCCTGTACGCCCAGCGTGCAGTTGGGCGGTGCGACCATGGTCGAACCAACGGCCGAGGCACTTACCGTCTGCCGCAAGCTTTTATCGTCCACACATATTCCCCCCTTTGTGTTTTCTAGTTATATATATGCCTGCATTTTATCTTATGTGACAAAAAAGCGCCCTCAGAAGGCCGCTGCAGCAAATTTGCCGCCACCGGAGGCCAAAAAACAGCCAAGCATTGCCGCAGGAGAACATAACACTTTTACCCGCCTCATCATACAATGTAATAAAACCGCTTCGGGAAAAACCGGACGATACAAGACGGGGGGTAGTGAATGGTGAAAGACTGTGACCGTGGGATGATGCACGGCAGCTTCTTTGGCGCCGGCATGTATTGCCAGGGAGACCCCAAGTGGGGGTGCGGCTGGAATGAAGACGAATTGTGTTACGACTTTGAAAGCTGCGAAGGCGGTATGCCGAAAATAAAATGCAAAACAAGCAAGGAATGTGTCAAAACCTATAAAACCTACTACAAAATGTACAAAATTTGCACCTATCGCCTCTACAAGGTATGCACGCGCTGCGGGACGGAATTTGATTATTACGGGTGCCGCGGTCTGTGCCCCAAATGCAGGTAGACCTGATGCAAAAAAATGCAAAGAGGCAAAGCGTAATCGCTTTGCCTCTTTGTTGCATGTACTCAGCCGTCAGTGAATTCCTGCACGACATACACCGAACCGCTGCGGCTGTAACGCACCCCTATTCCCACCTGGGTATAGCGGGGGTTCAGGATATTCGCGCGGTGGCCGGGGCTGTTCATGAAAGCCTGCTCGGCGCCGGCCACACTGGTATTGATGGCGAGATTCTCGCCTGCGTAACCGAAGCTGATGCCCCGCTGCCGCATCCGGTCGAAAGGCGTCTGCCCCTCGGGGTTGTTATGAGCGAAAAAGTTGCGGTTAATCATGTCCTGGGCGTAGTCCCCGGCCAATGCGGCCAGCTTAGCGTTCGGGCGTACGGGTGGCAGGCCTTGGGCCGCCCGGTCGGCGTTAAGAAGCGCTAAAGCTTTCTGCTCATCCGCCGCCACCCCCGACTGGCTCGGGCTGGGGGCCGGCTTGGGAGCCGGGGTCGGTTTGGGGGTAGGCTGCGGAACCGGTTTCGGAGTCGGTGCCGGTGTGGACGCCGGGGCCGGGTTCTTGGGAGCGGACGTCCCGCCGGAGCCATCTCCGCCTTTCGCCAACATGGCTATCAGGCCGAGAGCAGCTATTCCGCCGATGATCGCCTTCGAATCGTCTTCCGAATCCCGGGCCGCCTTCTCCGGGGTCGCCGCCTGCGCGGCGGTGGCGAAGGCTCCCCCCAGGGAAGTACTAACCAGAGAAAAGGCCACGAAACCCGTTATCAATAACCTGGTCCATCGCTTTTTTCCCATGTGTAACCTGCCTTTCAGAGTTAAAAAATTAAGGACAGGCCACGTCAATGTCAAACTTCCCGACTAGTCTGCTATATATATTCTCGTCGCCGGAGCATTATCCTGTTAACATAACAATGGCAATGTTTACAAAGCGCCCCCTGCCGAGGGTCGGTACTACTGTCAACTCACCTGTATCACCGTCCCACGAACACCTGCACTATATAAACCGAACCATCGGCGGCGGAGCGCACCCCGATGCCCAGCTCGTCAAAATCCCTGCCGAGGATATTGGCCCGGTGAGAGGGGCTGTTCATCAGCATCCGCTCGGCGGCAGCCACACTGCCGTGCATCCCCAGATTCTCGCCGGCGCTGCGGAAAGCGACGCCATATCTGGCCAGCCGGTCGGAAAACTCCTCTCCTTCAGGGCTCACATGGGAAAAATACCCTCGGTCGATCATATCCTGGGCATATTCCCGCGCCAAAGCGGCCAGCGTCAAATTAACCCGCAGCGGCGGGAGGCCATGCGCGGACCGGTCGGCATTAAGCAGCGCGACCGCCTGTTCCTCATCGGCGGTAAGAGCCTGCATATGTGATGCGCCATCTGCGGCCCCGGCCGCCGGCATCGTGGCGACCGCCGCAAGCAGGAGCAGCACCGCCGCCGCCTTCAGCAACCTTTTCACGCCCGCTCATCCTCCCTGCTTCTAGCTTATCAAATAGATTCGCCGCCGGACGAGCAAATCCCTATCAACCGACTGCCTGTCCCAAAGCAGGAAAAACCCAAGGGCGCGACCTCGTCGCGCCCTCGTTTCTAATACGGCGATTTCGGCATCCCCAGCCGGAACTTGCCGCGGGTTTCTATGCCGCCCACCCCTTCAGCCCCGGTAACGGAAGCGGTGATCGCATCGCTTACATCCACCGTCTTGCCGATCGGTGTGAACGCCACCTTTTCGGCGATAAAAACCGGGTCGTAGGCATGGATGAAAATCCTCGTCGGCGAACTGGCGAAATTTGCTCCCGCCTCAAGGATGGCCTCGAAATATGACTGGCAGGCGCCTGCGAAAATCACCAAATCGTCCCGCGACGGCTGAAATTCCCTGGCAATCTGGGCCGAGCGCACGAAATACTTCGACGTCCGGTAATTATTAATATCCCGGAAACCCTTCTTCCCGCCGCCGATCAGCGCGTCATGCCCCGTAACCACCAAGATGTCCGGCCGGTACTCCTTCAGAAGCGCCGCCAAGGCATCCGGCTGTTTATCCTCCTCGATATAGCGGCCCTCTGCCTCGATATTGAGCTGTCCGTAAGTCTTGAGGCACATTTTCAGATAATCCTCGTCGCCGTCGATATGCAGCACTCGGCCGGGAACGTCAAAAAATGCGTACTTTTTTGTCGGCTCGGCCCTGCTGAATTCCCGCTGCTCTACCTCCAGACCGCGCCTCATCATCACCCGGCGCATCGAGTCGTTATGCACACTTTCGTTACGGATTATTTCCTGTTTCAGATGTTCAGCGTCCACTTTTTCAAGATCGTCCGGCGGCGCGTCCGCCAGCAGCCTAAGATGCAGCCCGCGCAGCGTATATACCGCGCGCCCCTGCTCATCGTTTTCAAGCCCCATGACCTTGAACACGATATCGCCGCCGTGCGACCTGCGGATCACCAAATCGCCCACCGCTAATTCCGGCACGCTCATCCCTCCCCCGATTATTACATACTATGTGGCATTGCCGGCGTTTGCCACCGGCGGCGGACAGGCGCCGGCAAAGGGTATATTTTCCCCCCGCGGACAAGTGGCAAAGCTTCTTGTCCGCCAATATACTGTAGTAAAGCCGAAGAGGGCTCTGCCGCATTAGTCCCACCGAGGTGATGGCGCTTGATCAGCGTGGTTGTCCCCGCACGAAACGAAGCAGGCCGCATCGCTACCGTTCTGCAGAACCTGGGCACATTGCCGGTGGACCACATCATCGTGATCGCCAACGGGTCCAAAGACGCGACAATGCGCGAAATTCTCAACCTCCGCCTCCCCAAACTCCAGATCATCTACTTCCACGATTGCCTGGGCATCGACGTTCCCCGGGCCATCGGCGCAAAAGTGGCGTTGTCTCTCGGCAGCGACGTTGTCGCCTTCGTAGACGGCGACATGGTGGGCACCTTCAACGAAAACCTGATGGAACTGGCCGACGGGATAACCCTGAAACATCTCGACCTCGCCCTCACCAACTGCTATCCCTCCCCGCCCCGCCATATCGAACGGTATAACCCCACATTCCAGTGGCGGCTCAACCTCAACAAAGAACTCGGCCTGGAAAAGAAAATCGGCCTGGCCTCCACCGCCCACGGCCCTCACGCAGTATCGCGGCGGCTTCTGGAAACCATCCCCGTCCGGGAAATCGCCGTCCCCCCCGTGGTCATGGCCCTGGCCAGGCAGGCCAAACTCCGCCTCGACGTCGCCACCACGATCCCCCATTACCGTTTGGGCTCCTCCATCAAAAATCAGATCCACACCAACAAAATCATCGACACCATCGTCGGCGACTGCCTGGAGGCCATCGCCGTCTTCCGTGGCGAGCCCCGCACCCGCCAGTGGCAAAACTCGACCTATCTGGGCTATCACAGCGAAAGGCGGTTTGACCTGCTAGACCTGTTTCTCAGCGAAAACGGCCGCTCATAAAGAGCGGCCGTTTAGCTTGTAGACAAAGTCAGACTGGTGAGAAAGGTCCAGATGCAAGGCGCACCGGATAAGCAGACACACAACGCTTTAGCGTTGATGTGGTCGCTTATACCCGGAAGGGTGCGAGCGCGCCGCGCCGCGTACTTTGGGGCGTACGCAAGCAAGCGCTCTGAGGAGCAACGCCGCAGATGGGCCTTTATCGACAGTCTGAACGGCCGCTCATAAAGAGCGGCCGTTTTTATTCTTTTCCCACGCATTCGCCACCGCCGCGAACTCCGCCAGCGACAGCGTCTCTCCCCGGCGGTTGCCGTCGATGCCGGCCGCGGCCAGCACTGCCGCCGCTTCCGCCGCCAGGCCCGCCGCCTTCAGAGCGTTAGCCAGGGTCTTGCGGCGCTGGGCGAATGCCGCCTTCACCACCCGGAAAAAAGTCGCCTCACTATCAACCGCCACCGGCGGCTCTGAGCGGACGGCACAGCGGATGACCGCCGACTCGACCGCCGGTGCCGGGATAAAAGCCTGCGGCGGCACGAGAAAGGCGATCTCCGGGACGGTATAATACTGCACCGCCACCGACAGCGCCCCGTAATCTTTGCCTCCCGGGGCGGCCACCATCCGTTCGGCCACCTCCTTCTGAACCATCGTCACCAGCACAGACACCGGCAGACGCTGCTCCAGAATCCCCATCAGGATGGGGGTCGTGATATAATACGGCAGATTGGCGACAACTTTGAAAGGCGCTGTCGCCATTTCCCGGGAAATATCGGTTTTTAGAATATCACCATGCACCACCCGCAAAGCGTCGTAGCCGGCCAGCGTATCGGCCAGCACCTCCACCAGGCGCCGGTCGAGCTCCACCGCCACCACCTTGACGCCGGCCTCAAGCAGCCCCTGAGTCAGCGTACCGATACCGGGACCGATCTCGAGCACCGCGTCCCCCGGAGCCACCCCGGCAGCGGCAACGATTCGGTCCACCACCGTCTCGTCCACCAGGAAATTTTGGCCGAGCCGCTTGCTGGCATGAAGGCCGAAAGCCCGTAAAACATGAAGGGTAACCTCGCGTTTGGCAATCCGCGGTTTAAGCATCTCAGGCCTCCATAGCAGCCAAAGCCGCCGTAAATTCCGTCCTCGTCACCCCGTAATTGTTGAGGCGGCGCAAAAAAGTCTTGGCATTCGCGTAGCCGATTCCCAGAGCCGCCCCGAGTGCGGCCCGCCTCTCGGCGGCGGCAGGCGAAGCCGCCAGACCCGCGCTGTGCAAATCCTCCATCGCGAACACCGCCTCCGGCTGCCATTCCTGGCAGCGGGCCTTCGCCAGCGCCGCCCTGATAGCCTCAGCCGAGGCCCGCTCGATACCCACGTCATCCGCGGCCGTAGCCTCATCCCGCGGCACGAACGCGTGCTTGGCCGCCGGGAAACGCGCGGACAGCACCTTGCGAATCCTTTCGCCGGCGCTGTCAGGATCGGTTAGGATGATGATGCCGCTGCGGCCGTAAGCGGCCTCGATCTGCGAAAGCAGGTGCCGCGAGAGACTGAACCCGCCCGTCACGAGGCACTCCGCCTCCACGGCCCGTTTAACCGCCGCCACGTCCTTCTTCCCTTCGACCACAATCACTTCCCGAATCACGTCTTCACACCCCGCCTGCCAAAGCTATTCTTCCCCCGACCGACAAAATATTGGGGTAAACCCCGAAGGATTTACCCCTTTCTTACCCTTGTTTAATCAGCCAGCACGTACACCTTGACCATCTGTCGCCCGAATCGCCAGGCGGCATCGTAATCTTCGATGCACAGGTCGATTCTGTTGCCGATGATCGCGCTGCCTGTATCGGCCGCCAGCGCCAGCCCGTATCCGGGCACATATACGCGGGTGCCGAGCGGGATTACGGACGGGTCGACCGCCACGATGCCGTGCCGGGCGGCGAGACCGCTTGCCGTTATACCGTGGCCGCCGCCGTCGGTAGGCAGGTACGCAGTCGCCTCCATCGCGTACACCCTCTTAAAGCGCATCGTGCCCCGCGACGTCGCAACCGTCTCACGGGTACCCACCCGCAGGATCTGCGGCTTAGGCTCCGCCAGCACCTTTTCTGCCACCGTAGTGGTGGCCGTCTGGGTGCCATCCTCGTAATGCAGCTTAACGGTAGCCTCCTTCAGGCCTTCCTCGCCCTCATCGAGGACCTCTTCCAGCCCCCGTTCCAGCGTACCGTCAGGCTGGCGGACCACCGGCGGCGGAATAGGCACCTTGCGGGTGACCAGGCTCTCCGTCAGCGAAATGATTCTTACCTTCATCATCGGTTTAACAGGTGTCGCCTCCGTGGGCTCCGTCCGGCCATGGCCGGGACCGTATCCCAGGCTGGCCGCCACCTCGCCCACCGTGGGCTGGCCGGTAAGCACAACCCGCGTGCGGTCCTTGAAAATCACCTCTACCGGAACAGCCCGGTATACCGTGATGACAGTCCCTTCCGTCACCTTGGCGGTGGACATCCGGAACTCGTCCTTGCTGGCTAGATAGATTCCCGTCTGGCGCAAAATATCTTCCGGATTATCATGAACAGTATATATGGTGGTCCTCTTGCCGTCGGCCACAACAGTAACGTTTTTGCTTGCCCAGACAGCTCCTGTGATCACCAGAGATGTTATGATAAGCGCAGCGACAAGCAGTGTCCTGCCCCTATCAAGATTGGCCCCAAGCTTACGTAAACTTATGGTTTTTAAGCCACTCATTCACTTCCCCCTTTCCAGGTTCGTAAATTATACCATAGCAGGTAACCGGGTGTCAAACATGCCATTGTTTTCCTCCCTGGTCAAGTTATACCCGGAACAGGCGGATTTTATACCTTACAAACAGAAAACGGGGCCGGCTAAAGCCGGCCCCGTCCGCATATTCTCTCAATCGGTAACCTGATACATATCCCTGGCCGCCCCGGAAAGCTGAGTGGCCATCATCGCCAGCGACTGGCTGGCCCTGGCCATCTCGTCAATGCCCTCCGTCTGACCGCCGACACTCTGATCGATCAGGTTTATTTCCTTCGTCAGCGTGGCGATGGCCTCGCGGATATTGCTCAGCGAGCCGGCGATCCTCTTCACCGAGTCGCCGCTCGCGTCAGCCAGCTTACGCACCTCCTCGGCCACCACGCCGAAGCCGCGGCCCGCCTCCCCGACCCTGGCCGCCTCGATAGCGGCATTCAGGCCCAGCAGGTTGGTCTGCCCGGCCACCGTGCGGATAAAGGCGACAATCTCGTCCGTCTGCTGAGCAGCTGCGGCCAGGTTTCTGCCCAGTTCGTCCAGGCGCTTGCAGGCACTGGACACTTCCACCGCCCGGCTGGCCAGCTCCTCCATCCCGGCGGTCAGCTCCTCGGACGACGCCGCCAGATCGCCGGAAATCGAAGTAACCTGTTCGAAAGAACTCATGCTCTGGGTCGTCGTCACGCACCCAACCACCTGACCGCCGTCTTTGAACGGCATCGCGTTCGCGATATAGGCCACTCCATACGACGATTTGTCTTTCGGGATCAGCTTGACGACCTGCTTTCCGGTCTCCATGGCCTCCTTGGTCGCCCCGCGCAGCACCGGCTCGCCGATTTTTGTCTTAAGATCGAGATCTTCGGCGGGGACGTACAGAACGTACTTGCCGTCGCGCGCGATGGTCACGCCCACATCGGTAGCCAGGACATCGTTGAGGTACGGCGCAACCTTGGTGAACAACTCGATAACCTCGCTGCCTGTCAGCTCTCCTGCCATTTGAAATTCCCCCCACAATAAAATAAAACAAACAATCCGGACCAACCTGTCTCTAATCTAATAACCGCTGTTAATATTCGCAGGAACGGCGGTATTTCCTCCTGTAAAGAAAACTTGCTCTTCGCTTGTTCCCTATCAGACTGTTTTGAAATAGTCGAACAAGCGGCCGAAATCCACCCCCGCCACCTCGCGACAGTTATCATACCGCGCATAAAGGGCCTCGACGCCGTCCCGGAGCGGCCGCGATGTTATGCCGTGAGCGATCGACAGCGACGCCTCTATATAAGCCGCCAGATGATCGCAGGCCTTGACCAATTCCCCGTCGATGGGCGAGAATCTGTTTTCGTTGTAACGGGCGCCGATAGCCCCGGCAGCCACCTTCTCCACCTTGCCGTCCACCAGTATCTTGTTGGCGAACTCGTCTTCCATGAAATACCTGATTTGCTGGTGCCAGCCGTCCGGCAGCAGCGGATAAAGCTTCTGGGCCACCTGCCGCGCCTCGATCTCCTTTATGAGATCGTCCAACCCGGCGACCGAACTTTTCACCGGCGAGATGATATCGCGGGTCAGCACCTCCGGCAGGTCGTGGAAAAGGCCGGCGAAATAGTTGTTGACCAGGCGCGCCTCGCACGCCCCCATCTCCAGCGAGCAGAAGTACGCCAGCATGGCCACGATCAGCATATGGCCCATCACCGACGTCTCCGGCACGCGCGGTGACTGAGCCCAGCGCTGCTGGAAGCGCAGCTGGCCCACCAGGTCGATGAAATGGCGCGTCTTGCGGCCCAGGCCGATCTTCTGCACCCCTACGAGATCATAATGCTCCTCAAGCTCGTTGGCGATCCGCGTCTTGGTCTCCTCCACCCCGTAGAGGTGGGAATTGAGCTGATATATCATCTGAAACTCCCAGTCGGTCGCCAGATAATGGGCCGCCCGGAGAATCTTCTTCTCAGCGGCCGCATATGTCGGGTCGGTCAGATAACGGGCAAACCCGGCGGCGAACTCCCCCGCAAGCGGAGCCACCATATCCCGCAGCTTGTCCAGCACCCAGCGGTTCAGTTCCGCCCCGTGCCTGGCCATCAGTTCGTGAAAAACCGGCGGCTTGATATCCGTCACCCTCACACGGTGCAGAAACTCGTACAGGCCCCCCTCGATCAGCAGGCGCCAGCTCACCGGCGCCTTGCGATCCTCGATCTCGTACTTGGCGAGGACGTAAGCGATAATCATCTTATGGGCCTGCTTGTCGAGTTCGGTGAACCCGCCCCTGGGGCGCATATGGTCATTCCAGCGCTGAATATGGGCGCTCTCGTACAAAAACTCCAGCAGTTCCTGCTTTATCACCCGTCTTTACCCCCCTGCAAAGCAACATGTGCTAATAATATTCCCCATCGCCGCCCGCTATCCTGCCGCCGCCCGTCAACCGAAAAAGCTGCCTGCCGGCAGCTTTTTTCACTTGATCCCGAATAGTCTTTTCGTATTCTCCGTCGTCGCCTTCGCCAGAGTCGCCGGTTCCATGCCCAGCAGCCCGGCTACCTTCTCCGCCACATAACGCACATTGGCCGGCTCGTTGCGCCGCCCCCGCAAAGGCTCGGGCGTCAGATACGGGCAATCCGTCTCAACCAGCAGACGCTCCAGCGGCACCGCCTTCACAACCTCGTGCAACTTACGGGCGTTGGCGAACGTCACCGGCCCGGCCACCGAAACGTAGAATCCCATCTTCAGCACTTCGCGGGCCATCTCCACGCTGCCCGAAAAACAGTGGAACACCCCGGTCAGCCCCTTGCCCTCCAGCTTCACGGTCGCCAGCACATCGGCGTGAGCCTCGCGGTCGTGGATGATAACCGGCTTGTTCGTCTCGCGGGCCAGGGCGAGCTGGCGGACAAAGACCGCCCGCTGCACCTCGCGGGGCGAAAAATCGTAATGGTAATCGAGGCCGATCTCGCCCACCGCCACCACCTTTGGCAGGGCGCACCAGGCCGCCAGCCTTGCGTAATCATCCTCGCGGGCGTCCTTGGCGTCGTGGGGGTGGATGCCCACCGCCGCCCACACGATATCGTGCTTCGCCGCCAGCTCCACCGCCCGCGCCGACGAAAACATATCAGCGCCGGCGTTCAATATCCCGGCCAACCCGCCGGACGCCGCCCTTGAAACCACCTCGTCGCGGTCGTCGTTAAACCTCTTATCGTCCAAATGGGCATGAGAATCGAATAGCATAAAACCTCCATGAAATGCCGGAGGCTGTTCAGAACGCTCCAGATGCAAGGCGCACCGGAGGCTGACACCGGAAGCGTACACGAACGTACGCTGAGGATGGTAGCCGAGGAGCAACGAAGCAGCTGGGCGTTATGGACAGCCTCCCATGTAATGTTTACCTGACCTTGCTGCCGGGTTCCATCCCGGGAGCAGTCACCAGCGCCAGCTTATCGCCGTCCACCGCCGCCAGCACCATCCCCCGCGATTCGATCCCACGGATCTTGGCCGGTTTCAGGTTGACGATCATCACCACATCCTTGCCCACAAGGTCGCCAGGCGCATAATGCTGGGAAATGCCCGAGATGATCGTCCGCTCCTCGCCGCCCAGGTCGACCGTCAGCTTCAGCAGCTTGTCGGCCTTCTCGACCTTCTCGGCCACCAGCACCCTGGCGGTGCGCAGATCCATCTTCGCAAAATCCTCGATACTGACCTCGGGCAGAACAGGCAAGGCGGGCTTCGCCGGCGCGGCCGGCTGCTGAGCCTCGCTCTCAGCCTCCTCCTTCTCCTCGATGCGCGGGAAAAGCGCCTCCGGCGCGCTCATCTTCGTACCCGCCGGCAGCAGTCCCCAGCGTTGGGCGTCGTTCAGGCTCACGGCCGCGGCATCGCCGGCCAGACCGAGCTGCCGCAAGATGCGCGGCGTCGTGCCCGGCATAAAGGGCGAAATCAGGATAGCCACTATCCTCAGCACCTCGGCCAGATTATACAGCACCGTATTTAGGCGGCCCTTCTTGGCCGGGTCTTTGGCCAGCGCCCACGGGCCGGTCTCGTCGATATACTTGTTGGCACGGCCGATGAGCGCCCATACCGCCTTGACGGCGGCGTTGACCTCCAGCCGCTCCATCGCCCGTTCGTATTCGGCCGCCGTATCCTGCGCCAGCCGGACCAGTTCTTCGTCCACCGCCTCCCGCGCCTCGGGCGCAAACACCACGCCGCCGCTGAAGCGGCCCACCATATTGACCGTGCGGTGCAGCAGGTTGCCGAGGTCGTTGGCCAGATCGGCGTTAATGCGGTTGATGAGAGCCGCGCGGGAAAAATTGCCGTCGCTGCCGAGCATTATCTCGCGCAGCAGGAAATAGCGGATAGCGTCGGCGCCGAATTCGTCGATCAGCACCAGCGGGTCGATGACGTTGCCTTTCGACTTCGACATCTTGTCCCCTTCCATCACCAGCCATCCGTGACCGTACACCATCTTCGGCAGCTCGACCCCGAGCGCCATCAGGATAACCGGCCAGATAATCGCGTGGAAACGCACGATCTCCTTGCCCACGAGGTGAATATCCGCCGGCCAATACCTGGCAAATTTACCACGGTCTTGCAGATATCCGGCAGCGGTGATATAATTCGTAAGGGCGTCGAACCATACATAAACGACATGCTTGGTGTCGAACGGCACCGGGATGCCCCAGTCGAAGGTCGTGCGGGACACGCACAGATCGTCCAGCCCGCCCTTGATGAAATTGATCATCTCGTTGCGGCGCGATGTCGGCTGGATGAAATCGGGATTAGCCTCTATGTAAGCAAGCAGCCGCTCCTGGTATTTGGACATCCGGAAGAAATAGCTCTCTTCCTTGAGCAGCTCCACCGGCCGGCCGCAGTCTGGGCAGTTGCCCTCGCTGAGCTGCCGCTCCAGCCAGAAAGTCTCGCAGGGAGTGCAGTACCAGCCCTCGTAAGATGCCTTGTAAATATCGCCCTGGTCATAAATCTTCTGGAAGATCGTCTGCACTACCTCATGATGACGCGCTTCACTGGTGCGGATGAAATCGTCGTACGAAATCGACATTTTTTCCCACAGATGACGGAAAGACGCGACGATCTTGTCGACATATTCCTGCGGCGATACGCCATTTTCCTGGGCCTTGCGCTGAATCTTCTGCCCGTGCTCGTCCGACCCGGTCAGGAAGAAAACATCGTAGCCGGCCAGCCTTTTATAGCGGGCGAGGGCGTCGGCCACCGTCGTGCAGTAAGCGTGGCCGATATGGAGCTTATCGCTCGGATAATAGATCGGCGTAGTGATATAGAATTTTTTTTTGGACATATTAGCTCTCCTTATCGACAATTTTTTCTGGCGCCTTTAGAGGCTAAAAAGCTTGTATTCTCAACAATTATAGATAAATTGGCCAGCAATGTCAAATAATAGCGTTCGACAGAAATGAACATTTGTTGGAAAAATTGTTTTTTGTTGTCAAAACAGGGGGTTGACAAGCATTGTAAGTTCTGGTATTATTTAGGTAGACAAATCTTGTCGAATCGTGTTGAAAGGAAAGGAGAACTGAACATGAAATCAACTGGCATCGTACGCAAAGTGGATGAGCTTGGACGCGTCGTAATCCCCATCGAACTTCGCCGGACCCTCGACATCGAAGAGAAGGATGCGCTGGAAATCTACGTGGACAACGACCGCATCATCCTCCGCAAATACGAGCCTGCTTGCGTCTTCTGCGGCAATGCGGACGAAATCACCAATTTCCGCGGCAAAAACGTTTGCAAAGAGTGCATGGCCACCATGGGACAAAAGGCCGTCTAATTACGATTTTGACGAAAAAGAGGCTGAAAATGCCTCTTTTTTGTTTTTCCCGTCGAAAAACGCCGTCCGTTTACCTTTCCGCCGCGACGACCGCCTGGTAAACCTCCCGGCGCGGCAAACCGCGTTCCGCCGCCACCATCCTGATGGCCTCCTTCTTGGCCGTCCCCGCGGCCACCAGCTTCGCCACCGCCGCCACCGGCTCATCCGGCGTCGTAGCCGGCGCCTTCGCAGCCTTCCCCGTGCCTCCCGCCACCACAAGCGTTATCTCGCCGCGGGGCGCCTGCGCGGCGAAGCGGCTGGCCAGTTCGGACAGCGGACCGCGGGAAAACTCCTCGAACTTCTTGGTCAGCTCCCTGCCCACAACAGCCGGACGTTCGCCAAACGCCGCCGTCAGTTCGGCCAGCGTGGCCGCCAGCCGGTGGGGCGATTCGTAAAAAATCAGCGTGTACGGCTGCTCCGCCAGCGAAGTCACTAGTTGGCGCCGCTTTTTGGCCACCCGCGGCAGGAAGCCGACGAACAGGAACATCCCCGTATCGAGGCCGGAAGCCACCAGCGCAGCAAGGGCCGCGTTCGCCCCCGGCACGGGCGTCACTTCCGCCCCCGCCGCCAGCGCCAGTCTCACGAGGTCGGCGCCCGGATCGGAGATTCCCGGCAGCCCGGCGTCGCTGACCACCGCGACATCCTCGCCGTTCAGCAGACGGGCGACCAGTTCCGGTCCGCGGGCCGCCTTGTTATGCTCGTGGTAACTCACGAGCGGCGTATGGATATCGAAATGACTGAGCAGCTTCCGCGTATGCCGGGTATCCTCGGCGGCGATAACCGCCGCCTCCTTCAGCACCCTCACGCCCCTGAACGTCATATCCTCCAGATTGCCGATCGGGGTCGCGCACAGGTATAGCGTCCCGGTGTTATTCTCCATGCTATTCACCTGCCCGGTAATAAGCCATTATCTCCCCGCCGTAGCGGCCGTCCTCGCCGTAAATATAGAGCGGCGGATCCACGGCCAGGCCCGGCCTTCCGCCACGCACCCCCTCGGCCAACAACAGCTTGGCCGCTTTGCTGGGGGCTGGATGCACCAGCCTCAGCCGTTTGGGCTCGATACCCGCCCCGCGCAGTGCGCCGACGATATCGGCGAGCCGCTCCGGCAGGTGCACCATCGCCATGCGGCCTTTTTCCTTCAGAAGAAATGCGGCGGCGGCGACGAAATCGTCCAGCCCGCCGGCGATCTCGTGGCGGGCCAGCGCCAGTTCCTCCCGGGGATTGACCCCTCCGCCGCCCAGCGGCCGGTAAGGAGGGTTGGCGACCACCAGGTCCCAGCTTTGCCCGGTCAGAAGGGCGCCTCCCGGAATTTCCCGCACATCGGCGCATACCACCGATAACCGGTCGCCCAGACCGTTGACAGCAATGCTGCGACTGGCCATATCGGCCATCCCGGGGTTTATCTCCACCCCCGCCACCCGCTTCGCGCCCCGCGCCGCGAGCAGCAGCCCCAGCACTCCCGTGCCTGCACCCAGGTCGACCGCGGCCGCGCCCCGTTTGACTGTGGCGAAGTGGGCCAGCAGCACCGCGTCGAGGGAAAACCGGAACTGGCCGGCCTGCTGGATAATCTTGAGACCTCCGATTAGCAAATCGTCCAGGCGTTCGCCCGGACGCAAAAACTCATTTGCCATTTTCCTCTTTTTCCACGACCTCTTCCCAGGGAATCTCCAGCATTTTGCCGTCCTTAAGCCGGACGGACGCCGTCCGTTTCTGGCCGTTCACGGCAACGATCTTGCCATCGCCCTCCACCGTCACGACCTCGCGGCCCGCCGCCGGCGCCGCCACCTTCTTGCAGCACGAGCCGTAGCAGTCGCTCTCGTACTTCAGGCAGCACATCAGCCGCCCGCAGATACCGGAAATCTTCGTCGGGTTGAGGGACAGGTTCTGATCCTTGGCCATGCGGATCGATACCGGCTCGAAATCGCCGAGGAAAGTCGCGCAACACAGCGGCCGCCCGCAGCAGCCGATGCCGCCCACCATCTTCGCCTCGTCCCGCACCCCGATCTGCCTGAGTTCGATCCGTGTGCGGAACACCGCCGCGAGGTCCTTGACAAGTTCGCGGAAATCTATCCGTCCCTCGGCGGTGAAATAGAAGATGATCTTATTCACGTCAAAAGTATACTCGACATCCACCAGGTTCATCGGCAGATTATGGGCCTGGATTTTCTGCTGGCAGACGCGGAAAGCCTCTTCCTCCTTGGCCTCGTTGTCGCGCACCTTGGCCTCGTCCTGGGGAGTCGCCTTGCGCTGCACAGGCTTAAGAGGAGCGACGATATCCTCGTCTTTCACTTCGCGCGGCCCGATGACCACCTTTCCGAACTCCAGCCCCCGCGTAGTCTCCACGATCACGTGGTCGTTCTCAGCCAGCTTGAGCTGCCCGGGATCAAAATAATAAACCTTGCCAGCTTTCTTAAACCGTATACCGACGACGGTCTGCATATCGCGTCCCCTCCCTTGCTGCTTCCAGTAAATGTATCAACATCGCCTCAAGCGTGAGGCGGGTATTTGCGTTCCCTTCCAGCGCCCGTCCCGCGTCCCTCACCGCTTTGAGCGCCTCGTCGAGCCGGGCGGCGTCCCAGTCGGCGGCGGCGCGGCGCAGTTCGCCGACCGCGTCGCTATTGAGCGCCAGTTCTTCACGGCCGCTGACGATGACCAGCAGATCGCGCAGCACCTGGCTCAGATGACGGAGAAACGCCGTCAGCTCTGGCGCCGCAAGTTTGTCGAGCGCCGCGCCCTGCGTCCATACCAGCGAAGCCCCGCCGGCCGGCAGGCCGGCCACGACGGCCAGGGCGGCGTCCCTGAGCGCCAGTCCTCCTTCGGCCAGCAAAGCCAACGCCTCGCCGACCCGCCCCCCCGATAAACGGGCCGCCGTCGCCGCCCGCGTCCCGTCCGCTCCCCGCGCCGCCAGCAGGCGGGCGAGAGGCTCCGGCGCCAGCGGCCGGAACGTGAAGACCCGGCAGCGGGACACGACGGTCGGCAGCATCGCGTGCTGGGAAACCGCCGTCAGGATGAACACCGAACCGGCCGGAGGTTCCTCGAGGATCTTCAGCAGGCTGTTGGCCGCCTGGACCGTGAGCCTTTCCGCCTCCTCGATCAGAAAAACCCTGCCGGCTCCGTAATATGGCGCGAGCGCCGCCTCGTGTTGCAGCGCCCGGATCTGGTCGATTTTCAGACTCGTCCCGTCGGCTGCCAGTACTACAAGATCGGGATGCGCGCCCTGCTCCACAAGCCGGCAGGACGGGCATTCGCCGCACGGCCCGTTCGCGGCTCCGCAGAGGATTGCGGCCGCCAGCGTCCGTGCCGCCAGCATCTTACCGATGCCGGCCGGTCCCACGAACAGCAGGGCATGGGGCATACGGCCCGCGGAAAGCATGTTGCGCAGCATCGCCGTCACATCTTCGTGGCCGGCGATATCCTCCCAGCGTGTAACCATATCAGCTGTACAAATCGACCAGCATGCCGCGGATGGCGTCCAGCCGACCCATGATCTGCAGCTGGCGCTCCTGCCCTTGGCGGACGTCCTCCGCCAGTTCGGCCAGCTGGTGGTCGATTTCCTTGACAACGGCGTACATCTTCTGGCGCCCTTGGCGGTCCCAGCCCGTCTGGGACTGCAGCGTGTAAGCCTGCCCCACCGCCTCGCCGAGGAAAGAGCGCACAAGCTCACGGTAAGCCTTCAGCTCGGCGTAGGTAGGCACCTCGCCCAGCCGCCGGCCCTGCTCGGTGATCTTGTCCAGCAGCTCGTTCATCTTCTCCTTGGAAAGCGAGTCCTGGGCCTTGGACAGATCGGCGGTGAACAGCCCCCCGACCTTCTCCGGGTGGCCGGCCGCCTCACGTTCCGGCAGCACCGGCGTCCCGCCGGAACGCACGTTGTTTATTTTAACCATAAGCCCTCCTGCGCAAAAACTCCTCCACGACCTCGACCACCTTAAGGTGAACCTCCCCTACGCCGCGGTCGGCGGCCACAGCCTTTACCCGTGCGGGCTCGGCCGCGATCAACTCCTTGAAACCCTGGCGCACCAAAGCGTGGAAGCCGGCTGCCTCACCCTCGATGCGATCGGCGCCGCCGCGTTCCGCAAGGCGCCCGCAAAGGGTGGAGGCATCGCCGTCCAGCAGAATGGTCAGGTCGGGAGCCACCCCTCCGGTGGCGAACAGGTTGATGGCGGACAACTCTTCCCGCTCCAGGCGGCGGGCCGCTCCCTGATAAACGAGCGTCGAATCGGCATAGCGGTCGGAAAGGACCACATCACCGCGGGCCAGCGCCGGGGCGATCACCTCTGCCACGTGCTGGGCCCTGGCGGCCATATACAGCAGCGCCTCGGCGCGCGGGGCCATTCCGGCGTTGGCGGGGTCGAGCAGCAGGTCGCGGATCTTATCGCCCAGCGAGCTGCCCCCCGGTTCGCGCGTGCAGACAACGGTATGGCCCTGCCGGCGGAGATGCTCCGCCAGGAGGCCCAGCTGGGTCGTCTTGCCCCCGCCGTCGGGCCCCTCGAAAGTGATCAGTATCCCTACCATTATTCCACCACTTTGACCGTTTTTAACATATAGTCTTCCGGCCCGGAAATATGCAGGCCGGCTTTCTGCAGCCTCAGGCAGTAATCGATGACCTCCGTCGAGATGCGCTCCCCAGGACAGAGCAGCGGTATGCCGGGAGGGTAAAATGTGATGATTTCGGCGCACACCCGGCCGGCCGCCTGCTTGAAGGGGATGGTCTTTGTGTGGCCGAACAGCGCCTGGCGGGGCGACAGAACCTGCTCGGGAATAGGCGGATAATCGAGGCTGTTGTAGGCGTCCTCGACGGCGGAAAAATCGCTCTGCCCGGCGTGATTGACCGCAAGAGCCCGGAGAGCCTCCACCATCGCCCGGACCTCGGCCTCGCCGTCGCCCAGTGTTATCAGGAACAGGACATTATACATATCGGACAATTCCACCTGCACCTTGTATTCGTGGCGCAGGATGCGTTCGGCTTCCGCCCCCTTGAGGCCCAGGCCCTTGACCGTCACCGTCACCTTCGTGGGGTCGAGACTGTATACGCCGGGTGCGCCGATCTTGTCGGCGCCGAAACAGTACAACCCGGGAATATCGTTGATCTCCGCCCGCGCCCAGGCGGCCAGCTCGACCGCCCGCGCCACAAGCTCGCGGCCCTCGGTGGCCATCTGCATGCGGGCCACATCCAGCGAAGCCATGAGCAGATAATTCGGGCTGGTCGACTGCACAAGCTGGAGCATCGCCTTCAGGCGGGGCACGCTTACGCGGCCTTCGCGGCAATGAACCATCGAGCACTGCGTCAGCGCACCGATGATCTTATGGGTACTCTGCGCGCAGATATCCGCCCCCGCGTCCAAAGCCTGCAACGGCAGGCGGGAGGAAAAACGCAGGTGTGGGCCGTGGGCCTCGTCCACCACCACCGGCATGTTGTGGTCGTGGACGATCTCGACGATGCGGCGCAGATCGGTGGCCACGCCGTAATAAGTGGGGTTGATTATCAGCACCCCTTTGGCGTCGGGGTGCCTGTGGACAGCCTCCTCCACCGTCTCGGGCGTAACCCCGTGGGCGAGGCCGAGATGCTTGTCCACCTCGGGGTGCATGAAAACAGGTATCGCTCCGTTGAGAATAACCCCGCCGATTATCGACCGGTGGGCGTTGCGGGGCACGATGATCTTATCGCCGGGGCCGGCGATGGTCAGGATCATCGCGTAAATGCCGCCGGTCGTACCGTTGACGGTAAAAAAGCTGTGGTCGGCCCCGTAGAGCTCGGCCGCAAGATCCTGGGCCGCCTTGATGCAGCCATGGGGCTCGTGCAAATCATCCAGTTCGGGGAGCAGAGCCAGGTCCAGCTCCAGCGAAGCCCGGCCGATGATACTCTCAAGGCGGGGATGCATCCCCTTGCCGAATTTGTGTCCCGGTGTATGAAAAGGGATAACCCCGTCGTCCACGTAACGTTTCATTGCCGCGAGCAGAGGCGTTTCTTCCTGCGGATAACCCGGCAACAGTCTTCACCTCCCGGAATAGGGAACGAAAAAACCCGTACTCGAAGGACGGCTGTCCTTAGTGTAAGCACTAACGATAGAAATCATTATTAATTGTATCATAGTGGATAACGCTACACAAATAAAATAGATGCCCGGGCCGCATTGCCGCCCCGGCGCCCTGACACGCAAAAACCCCCGCCTGCGGCAGGGGCGATTCTACCCTGAAATTATCCGAGCCGCAGCTGGTCGCCCGGTTTCGTTCCCGTGCGAGCGATTGTCCCGGCCGGCAGTTCCACAACATAGCGGCTGCCCCGGCTCGCCAGCATCCGCCCCGGCTCTAGGCAGCTTACGGCGCGCGTTACCCGGTCGCCGTCCGCCGCGAACACCACATCGATGGAGTAGCTCATCCCGAATGTGTGGATGCTGTTGCATGGCCTGATAACCAGCCCCTCGCCCATAAGCAGACTCTTCGTCCCCAGCAGGCCTTTCAGGCGGGAAAAAAAGCTGTCCGCCAGCCGCGCCTCCCTGGCCAATGATTTGCCTGTCGTAACATTGATAATTTCCATGTCTTCCTACCTTTTGATAAAAGTCGTGAACAGCTGGATCATCGCCGGGCCGAGCAACACGATGAAAATTGCCGGGAAAATAAACATAACCAGCGGTATCAGCATCTTGATCGGCGCTTTCATCGCCTTCTCCTGGGCCCGCTGGCGGCGCTTCTCCCGCACCGCCGCCGACTGCACCCTCAGCACGCTGCCGATGCTCACCCCCAGCTGGTCGGCCTGGATGAGCGAAGTCGTGAACAGCGATACATCGGGAACGTCGCAGCGCACGGCCATGGCATGCAGGGCGTCGCGGCGGGGAACCCCCACCCGGATCTCCTGCAGCAGGCGGCTGAACTCGTCGACAAGCGCCCCGCGCATCTTCTCCGACAGCTTCACAAGCGCGCCGTCGAAGCCGAGGCCGGCTTCAACGCTGACCGTCAGGATATCGAGCACGTCGGGCAGATCCCTCTGCATACTGGCCTTGCGGTTTTTGGCCTTGCCGTTGAGCAGGAAAAACGGCAGCACCAGGCCGACCGCCAGAGCGGATATCGCCACCCCGACCGTCTTGTTCGCCGCCACGCGGGCGGCGTCGGCGGCGGCCGCGCTCAGCACGGCCAGCATAACGGCGAAAAACCCCGTCAGGACGAGAAACTGGCCGGCGCTCAGGCCGCCGAACCCGCCCGCGGCCGCCAGCCGTTCCTCGGTCATCAGCTTGGTCGACCGGGGCGTGAACCTCAACAGGAACCCGGCAAGGCTGCCGGTCGCCGGCGCCAGCACCCGCTGGCTGAAGGGTCTGGCCAGTTCTTCGTCGTATTCGCCGCCGGCCCTTGGCGCGCCCCCGCCTTCAAGCTCCTTCAGCCTTAGCGTGACCTGCGCGCCCCAGGCAGGAGCGTAAGCCGACACCAGCACATAGGTCAGCAGGAAAACCGTGAAAAATATAACGGTAGTGATAAGGAGCAGCATCTTCTCACCGCCTATTTGGCCCAGAATATCTCTGGGGCCAGTTGGATGCCGTTAGCGGCCAGCTTCTCGATAAACTTCGGCCTGATGCCCGTGGGCTTGAGGCGGCCGGTTATCCGTCCCGCCTCGTCCTTGCCGGTCTGTTCGAACACGAATATGTCCTGGAGAGTGATGACCTCGCCCTCCATGCCCTGCACTTCTGTGATGTGGGTAATCCTGCGGCTGCCGTCCCGCAGCCTCGCCTGCTGGACAATGACGTCGACCGCCGACGCGATCTGCTCGCGGATAGCCCGCACCGGCAGATCCATGCCGGCCATCAGCACCATCGTCTCCAGGCGGCTCAAAGTATCGCGGGGGCTGTTCGCGTGGCCGGTGGTCAGCGACCCGTCGTGGCCTGTGTTCATCGCCTGCAGCATATCGAGCGCCTCGCCGCTCCTAACCTCGCCCACCACGATGCGGTCCGGCCGCATCCTGAGCGAATTGCGCACCAGATCGCGCATCGTGATCGCCCCCTTGCCCTCGATGTTGGGCGGGCGGGTCTCCAGCGTCACGACATGCTCCTGGCGGAGCTGCAGCTCGGCGGCGTCCTCCACCGTGACGATGCGTTCGTCGTCGGGGATGAATGACGACAGGACGTTGAGGGTCGTCGTCTTCCCGGAACCCGTGCCGCCGGCGACGACGATATTGAGCTTACCCTCCACGCAGGCCCGCAGAAGATCGGCCATATCGCGGGTCAGTGTCCCGAAGCCGATGAGGTCGTCCACCGTCAGCGGTTCCTTGGCGAACTTGCGGATCGTCAGGCACGGCCCCTTGAGGGCCAGCGGCGGGATGATGGCGTTGACGCGCGAGCCGTCCGGCAGGCGGGCGTCGACCATCGGCGACCCCTCGTCTATCCGGCGGCCCAGCGGGGCGACGATCTTCTCGATCACATGCATCACATGGGCGTCGTCGCGGAAGCGAACATCGGTGAGAATGATCTTCCCCTTGCGCTCGACATAGACCTGTGCCGGCCCGTTCACCATCACCTCGGAGATCGTCTCGTCCTGGAGCAGCGGGTCGATCGGCCCGTAGCCCAGGACCTCGTCCACCACCTCGGTGATTATGCGGGCCCGCTCGCCGCGGGGCACCGGCACAGGCTCCTCGTCCATCAGGGCGTTGGCCAGCTTGGCCACGATATCGTCGAGCTGGCGCCGGTCGGCGTCCTTGTCGGTCAGCAGCTTGCTCTCCTCGGCCCCCAGCTCGTCGACTATCCGCTTGTGGATGCGCATCTTGAGCGCCTGGAAAATATCCAGCCGCAGAACGGCCGCGCCCTTGGGACGCTCCTTGGCCGCCGGGCTCGCCTCAACCTGTTTGTTCGCTTCCAGACGCTTCAACAGTGACATTTCAATCCCCCGTTACTGGACGAGCTTCACGCCGCCGCTCGGCAGCGAGGTGACGGCGACATTGCTGCCGTTCGCCCGGAAGTTGCTGCCGTTGATATGGACCGTCTTGGCGATGATGCGGCCGTTGACGGTCAGATCGGTGCCGTTGATGTGGATATCGCCGTTAGGCGCGTAAAGGATGCCGTCGATCGTGATCCTGTTGCCGTTGACGTGGATGTCGCCGAGCTCAGAGTACAGCGCCACCTGGGAGCCGGACTCGGCGTTGATGACATTGCCGTTTATATAAATGTCGCCGCTTGAGCCGCTCGCCAGGATGGCCCCCGTGCCGCTGATCGAATTGCCGTTGAGGGTCACCGCGCCGTTGACGTGGATCGAGCCGTGCACGTTTATCAGGCTGCCGTTATATGTCTTGTTCCCGTAGAACACCTGGTTGGCCGCGGCCGCCTGGGCGGCTATCTGGCTGCTGTAGTCGGGCATGTCCACAAGCGCGACCCCCGAGGCCTGCGAGCCGATGCTGATATTGGTGCCGTTGACGATCACCTTCTCCACCGCCTCGGCCACCCCGGTTATCGTGATATTGCTGCCGTTGACCCGCAGGAAATCATTGGAATGCACCGACCCGTCCACATACAGCCTGGTCCCGTTAAGCGGCAGAATATCCAGCAGGCTGCCGGAAAAGATGGTGAAATCGAAGGCTCGTCCCGGCCCCGCCTTCTGCGCGGCGGCCGCAACCTTCACCGTCACCTTGCCGGTGCTTGCAGAATCGAGGATACTCATCACCCGCATAAAAAATGTATCGAATTCTTTGGCGTAGGTGAGGTCGATCCGCCCCGGCGCTTTGGTGAAATCGGACGTCAGGCCGCTCGATTCGAGACCGTTGAGTACCGCGTATTTGTCGGCGTTCGTCCGGGCCGTTCCCTGATCGGGCAGATCGGCGGCGCCGGCGAGGGCGGCGGCGTCCACGCCCGTCTGGGCCATGGTCTTCTGCATATACAGATAGCCGACATCGACAACCAGGCCGGCCATCAGCATCAGCACCACCATGGCCCCGGCCAGGATGACGATCGTGCTGCCCCGCTCCTCCCTGAGCAGTTTGCGTAGCATCGCGGCCACCTCCTTTCCCCTATTCCATCCGCATCGTCGCTTCGCCGCGCACGACAACCCTGTTCATACTGTCGGCGCCGAGCATCGCCCCGAACATCGGCGTGATCAGCGGGTGCTTGCCCTCGATGGCCACCTTCACCTCGTCGCCCTTAGCGCGGGTCACTGGCGGCAGCGTCGGCACCTTATCCTCCAGCACCAGCGGGGCGGCATTGTTCATCGCCTCCTCGACCTTGGCGTTGTCGAGGCTCACCACCGCCATGCGCGCGCCCGCCCGGGCCGCTTCGTTGGCGAGAGTGTGCTTGTAGACATACAGGCCGATATCGAACATGCCGATAACCAACAGGAGCAGGATTGGCAGCGCCAGGCCAAGTTCCAGCACGCTCTGGCCCCGCCGGTTGCGGATACAGCGAAAAATTCTCTGCATTTCGGATGCCTCCTTCGTGGCTCTATTGCCGTCGCGCCCGGCGGGCGGACGGCGCGGCATACTGCCGCACCTCTATTCTAGCACCGGCGCCGGCCGGCCCGCATCGTGCCACGGTCTTATTCTCCTAAGGACTAAGTCCCAACCTCGTCTGGGCGTTTCGTCCCGGCGAAATCCCCGGTCCTGGAAAATGGCAAGTACCCCCCGGATGTCCGGGGGGTACTCAAGTTGCGGCCATTTACAGCGCGGCGGCGAGAGCTGCGGTGACGGCAGTGAAAACAGAGGTAATCTGAGTGCCGATCGGGGTCATGACCGCGATGGCGGCGATCGAGATCAGGGCGAGAATAAGTCCGTATTCGACCATGCCTTGACCTCTCTGATCGCGGAGACGGTTCCACACCTTCATCATCATTTCTTTTTCCTCCCTGTATTGTAAATTTAAAATTGGGGACCGTGTTGTGATTTTATTCTAGCACTCCGCCTGCACCCTGCCATCGACCGCAAGTCTTATCTTTGCTGGTCTGATGGTCTCAGGCGGGGCGCAGCCCGGTCCCAGACAATACAGGGTTGTTGGTCCTATTCGTTCTTCAGCGGCACCTTGATAATGACCTTCGTGCCTCGGCCCTTGTGCGACTTCACCGCGAACTCGCCGCCGAGGAGCGCGATCCTCTCCTGCATCCCCATGATGCCGAAGCTCTCCGTCCCGCTCCGGTCGGCGTCGGGATCGAAGCCCGTTCCGTCGTCCTCGACGAGCGCGGTCACCATCGCCGGGCGGTAATCGAGCCTGACCAAACCGGTGGTGGCCCTGGCGTGTTTCTCGATATTATTGAGCGCCTCCTGCACCGTCCGGAAGAGGCCGACCTCCAGGTGAGTGCTCAGCCGCTTCTCCTCGCCCGTCACCTTGATCTCCGGATAGACGCCGGACCGCTCCCGCATCGTGTCGAGCACCCGCCGCAGCGTCGGCACCAGGCCAAGATCGTCGAGCGTCATCGGCCTGAGGCCGAAGATAATCTTGCGCGTTTCCTTCAGCACATAGCGGATCTGCTCCTGCAGATCCTTGAGCTCTTCCCGCGCCCGGTTGAGGTCGCTCTCAAGCAGCCGCTCGCACACCTCCGCCCGGAAGACGACGTTGGCCATCGCCTGGGCCGGGCCGTCGTGGATCTCCCGCGCCACCCGCCGCCGCTCCTCCTCCTGGGCCTTGATGATCTTGGCGGCGAACTCCTGTCGCTGCTGCAGGGAATCGATCTGCGTAAGCACCGTCTCCATATGATCGCCCAAAAAGCCCAGCGCGGCGCCCACCTGGGACACCAGCCCCTCGGCGCGCTGCAACGTATCCTTAAGATTCCGCAGGCGCAGCTCCATATCATCCCGCTGGCGGCGGAGGTTGCGTTCCTGCTCGCGGGCCACCTCCAGTTCGACGCGCACATTCTCGGCGTCCTTGTACGCCTGCTTCATATCCTCCTCGCTGAAAACCTTGAAATTGCGGTGGACTTCGGCCAGGCGCAGCCGGGTCCGCCGCTCCTTTTTCTCAAGCCCGTCGACGCGGACGATGATCTCGTTCGTTTCCTGCTTGATCCTCTCCAGATCCTTCTTGACGTTCTCCATCTCGGCGCGGGCCGCCTCGTAAATCTCGAAAATCTGCGACTTGCCTTTCTCCACGGCGGCGATCGTCTGCTTGACGATCTTATCGAGTATTTTGGCGTCGAGCTTCTGCATAAGGCCACCCTTCCCGCACAATCTTTCTCCCAGGCAATTCGCGGCCCCGAAGCCATATCCCTGCCGCCGGCCACATAAAAAGGGGAGGACGGCTCCTCCCCCTTCCTTCAAATATTGATACTGACAATCTTGCGGATGAGCAGCGCCCCGAACAGCTGGCTCACGACCACCCCGCCGATCATCACCTGGCCGATCGGGTGGTTGAACAGCACCGAAATATATCCCGGGTTGACCACATAGGTGCCGAACCCCACCACGATCGGCAGCAGGCAGAGGATCAGCCCCGAAATCCGTCCCTGGGCGGTCAGCGTCCTGATCTCGCCCTTGAGCTTGACCCGCGCCCTGATAGTGCCGGCGATGTTGTCCAGCACCTCGGCCAGATTGCCGCCCACCTGCCGCTGGATAAGCACCGCGGTCACGACAAGATCGAGGTCGTCGCTGTCTATCCGGCGGGCGAGGTTATTCATCGCCTGCTCGGTCGTAACCCCGAGGGCCATCTCCTTGAGAGTGCGGCCGAATTCGGCGGCGATCGGTTCCGGCATTTCCCTGGCCACCATCTCGAGGGCCTGCAGGAAGCTGTAGCCGGTGCGCAACGAATTGGCCACAAGCACGAGAGCGTCGCCCAATTGGTCGTTGAACCGCCGCAGACGCCGCGCCGCCTTCAGCCGCAGCACGGCGTGCGGCGCGACCAGGCCGCAGCAGGCGCCGACCGCCGCGGCGGCGAACTTGCCGCCGGACAGCATCAGCATCAGCAGGGCGCCCAGCACCGTCATTCCCGCGCAGATGACCGAGAACTCCGAGGGGCGGAGCGGCAGACCGGCCTGCACCAGCTTCCGTTCTACGGTCCGGGAACCGCGGGGCGATTCGAAGTGCTTGCTCAGTCGCCGCACAGTCGCCCGCCAGCCGGGCAGTCCGGCGCCGGTCAGCGGCACCTGGAGCGTCCCGCTCCCCGCTTCCGGCAGTTCGACGTAGCGGTTCAGCCGCACGGCGACGGCGCGGCGGGACGAGGCCGCCGAGATGGTCGCAGCCGCCAACACCGTCAGCACCGCCAGAAAAGTGACCGCCGCGATCGCGAATTCCATTCCTGTCGCCTCCTCCCGTCAGCCCAGCAGACGCTTAAGCCGGTGCACCACTCCGCGGGGCTCCTCGCGGCCCTCGGCCTCGCCGGCAATGTTCTTCGCCAGGTTGAAAAGCCCCTGGGAAACCGCCGCCTCGGGATTTGTGACCACAAACGGTATCCCCCGGTTGACCGAAGGCATCACCACCTTGCCGTCGCTCGGCAGCACGGCGGCGAACGGCCGCCGCAGGCTCTCCTCCACCTCCCGCACGTCCATGCCACCCTCGCCGCTGGCTCTGTTGAGCACCAGCTTCACCTTGTCGCCGCTGTAGGCCAAAGAGTCCATAATCTCCAGGCACAGTTTGACGTTCTTGATCGTCGGCAGATCGAGGGACGAGACCACCAGCACGTGGTCGGCCTCGTCGAGGGCCGTCAGCATCGTCTCGCTGAACGACGGGGCGGTATCGACGATGACGTACCGGTAAACAGCGCGCAGCGCCTTCAGCATCGACCCCAGATGGGCGGCGGTGACCAGTTCCGCCTGCTCGGGCCGGAGCGGCGCCGCCAGCACGTCGACGTAATCATTATAGCGGGTCAGGTAGTCGCCCACCTGGCCGCTTTCCAGGGCGTCGCCGTCCGCGGCCAGATCCGCGGCCGTCGCCCTGGGCAGCACGTTGAGGAACAGGCTGACATCGCCGAAGGTCAGGTCGGCGTCGACGACGCACACCTTCTGCCGGGTGCGGGTCCCCAGGGCCACCGCCAGATTGGTGGCGATGGTCGTTTTACCCACCCCGCCCTTGGTGCTGAATACCGTTATCACCTTGCCGGCCTCGGGCTGCCGCGCATCGAACGGGATGACCTTCCGCCTGTTCTGCTCGCTGGCGTACACCTGCTTGACCGCCTGCCGCAGCTCGTCGCCGCTGAACGGCTTGATGAGATAATCCTTGGCCCCGGCCAGCATCGCCCGGCGCAGATATTCCTGCTCGCCCTGCACGCTCATGATGATCACGCAGACATTGGGCAGTTCGCCGCTGAGCAGCGCGGTGGCCGCCAGCCCGTCCATGCCCGGCATGTTGATATCCATCAGGATGACATCGGGCTGCAGTTCCCTGGCCTTGGCGATCGCCTCCTCGGCGCTGGCCGCCTGGCCCACGGCCGTTATTTCCTGGTCGAACGCCATCAGCTTGCCGATATTCTCCCTCGTTGCCGCGACATCGTCGACGATCAGCACCTTAATTTTTGTCGCCATTCTGCTTTCCTCCCGCCGTTTTCGCCTTGTTCTTGTCGGCATACGGGTCTTCCTTGACGAAGTCATTCATCTCTGTCGTCATGCTCGGAACGTATTCCTTAGGATCGACGATCGTCGGCGTTATCAGGACAACCAGCTCGGTCTCCTGGGTGGAGAACGACGTGCTTGTGAACAGCTTGCCCAGCACGGGGATATTCGCCAGTCCGGGGATCTTCGTCACCGCTTTCGTCGTCTCGCTGGCGATCAGCCCGCCGAGGGCCATCGTCTGGCCCGAAGCCAGCGCGATCGCCGCCTCCGCCTTGCGGGTGTTGATCGGCGGGATCTGGAAATTCGCACTCAGCCCGATCTTATGGTCGTCGCTCCAGTCGACAGTGCTGACCTCGGCCTTGATCCTGCTGTTGATCAGCCCCTCGCTGTTGACCTCGGGGGAGATGTCCAGCTTGATGCCGAACTGCTTCCACTCCACCGACACCACCCCGTTCGCGACCGACACCGGGATGGGGATCTCGCCGCCGACCATGATGCTGGCCTTCTCGCCGCTCAGCGTGATGACGTTCGGTTGCGAGAGGACCTTCGCCAGGCCGTCCTTGATCAGCGCATCCAGTTGGGCGTTGACGTCCCAGTAGCCGCCGTAACCGCCCCAGGTCTTGCCGTACTTCTTGCTGTCGATCAGGGCGTTATTGTACGCGTAACCCGACTCGTTGGCGCCATAGGTCACCTTCCAGTCCGCCTGCGGCGTCTGGCCGACCCGGAATGTCCCCGGCGTCGACACGCTGTTGCCCCACTTGATCCCCAGGTTGTCCGTCTTCGACCGGTTGATCTCGATCACCCTGGCCTCGATCTTCACCTGCACCGGCCGCACGATCTCCAGCAGGTTTATCACCTTTTCGCCGTACGCGCCGGCCACCTTCTCGGCCCGCATCTTCTGGTACTGGTCGTTGACGCCGCCCTCGAGGATGACGTTCTTGCCGACCTTGCTCACGCGGATGTCGTAGCCCAGGATGGTCTTGATATCGTTGGCGATCTGCGTATCGTTGGTGCCGACCTCGATATCGTAGCTGCTTTGTCCGGACGACGCCCAGATATGCAGCGTCGTCACCCCCGGCTGCTTGCCTACGACCAGCAGCTCCGACCCGGACACGACCAGGACATCGGCCACCTCCGGGTTGGCCACCGCCACCCTGGCCACCCCGTCGATACTGACGAGGCACGACTGGCTGACCGCCACCGCGATCTTCTCGTTGGCCGCCGATGCCGGCGCGACCTGGAGCGCGAAACACAGCACCAGCATGATTATCCTCATAGTTGCCCTTTTCATCGCAAAACCTCCGCCGGCCCTAATTGACCGGAACCATTTCCGTTTTTGTGCCGCGGATGACCTGGATCCCCTTGGGCGCCGGCGCCGGGCCGGACCAGCCGGCCGCGGGAGCCGGCTGGGGAGCGGAGGCATTCACGATGTCGCGCGGCTTCAGCGCGTTGGCGACGACCACCGCGCCGTCGGGCAGATAAGGCCGGAGCACCAGGCGGATCTTGCCCTTCTCGTCGGCCACCGTCAGCCGGGTCGCCTCCTCAGGCGACACCGCCAGCGTCACCGTCATCTTCGTGTTCGTGGTCGTTTCCTTCTTACCCGCTTCGGCGGCAGCCGCCTCGGTATCGCGGTTGGCGGCCAGCACTCTGACGTTCTGCAGGAAAATCTGGCTGAGATGCTCGCCAAGGATATTGGTGTCGAAGGTCACGATGACATCCACATAGTCGCCGGGCTTGACGAGTCCGGCCACGCCGGTAACCTCCGTCACCGCCACCGACACCGCCCGCTTGTCCGGCGGGATAATGCCGGTGAACCCGGCCGACTTGCCTTCGAGGAGCAGCCGGCGCTGGGTCACCTGCTCGCCCGCGACGATCTGCTCGCGGGCCACTATCCCCACCGCCTTGTCGAGCTCCTGCACCGCCCCGGGTTGGATATACTCGGCCGGCACGTTCACGACCTGCAGCATCTCGGCCGTCAGCCGCGTTTTCGGCGGCACGTCGGCCTTGGCCACCACCACCGGCAGCCCCTGCTTGGCGGTCTGGTCGGCCAGGCCCTTCAGAAAGCTGTAAACCAGTACAGCCGCTAATAAACTGAAAACCAGGGCTATGGCAATCAGCCCTTTGGTCGATAATTTCGCCACATCTTTCCCTCCAAATGATACTACGCTGTCATGCTTTAATTGTAGCGCAAAGCCTCCGTCTCCTCATCCGACCACGGCCTTAAACAGGTGGCGGCGACAGTCTCGTTTTTCTGGGACCACGGGCCCACAGTCCCCATATAAGCCTTCCCAAACAAAAAACGGTCCCTCCCGGGACCGCCATAATACTGTCCTATATATCTACAACCATCTGTGTCTGCGGAAGAAGCCCACCATCACCAGACCCGCCAGAATCATCACCGCCCATACCGCCGGGTAGCCGTACTCCCATTCCAGCTCCGGCATATACTTGAAATTCATCCCGTAAACCCCGGCGAGAAACGTCAGCGGGATGAAGATGGTCGAGATGATCGTCAGCACCTTCATGATCTCGTTAAGCCTGTTGCTGATACTCGACAGGTAAATGTCCAGCATCCCGGACAAAATGTCGCGATACGTCTCCAGCGTATCGATGACCTGAATGGTATGGTCGTAAGCATCCCGGTAATACGGCAGGGTCGTCTGCCGTATCAGATGCGACTCGCCGCGGCTCAGCACCCCTGCCACCTCGCGCAGCGGCCACAGCGCCTTGCGGAAAAAAAGCATCTCCCGTTTGAGGGAATGGATGTCCTGCAGCGTTCCCTGCCCCGGCCGGGTAACCATGGTGTCCTCCAAATCCTCCAGCCGCTCCGCCATTTCTTCAAGCACCAGATAATAATTGTCGACGATCGTATCGAGCAACGAATAGGCCAGATAATCCGCGCCCTCGCGCCGGATGCGGCCCTTGCCGCCGTTGATCCTCTCCCGGACCGCCTTGAAAATTTCCCGGCTGCTCTCCTGAAAAGAAAGCACATACCCGTCGCCGACGATCAGGCTCACCTGCTCTCCGGCCGTCTTTCCGTCCTGCTCCGGCGCGAACGCCTGCAGCACTATGTAGAGATAGTCCTCGTAATCTTCCAGCTTGGGACGCTGGTGGGTGTTTAAGATATCCTCCAGCACCAGCGGATGAATCGAGAACGCAGCGCCGATTTTTTCGATCAGGCCGACATTATGCAGCCCGTCCACGCTTATCCACGTCACCGTATCCGCCGACCGGAACGCCGCCAGCCCCGCGACGTCGGCGGCGGTCCGTTCCCGGGCGCCGGCGGCGTCGTAATCGAGCACCGTCACCTTCGCAGACCCGCCGTACTCGCGGCCTACATGGACAAGAGATTCCGGAGGCAGCCCCGCCTTCCCGGCCATACCGCGCTTCTCCGCCACACCCTCGGCCTCCCCGCCGCAGGCGGCTGTCCGCCCGCTTTTGTGCTACCGATATATTCCACCCCGTCCGCCCGACTCCTTTTTGCCGGTGAAATAATTACCTCGTCAGGGAAAAGTCGTAATGCCGGTGATGTCTGCGCCTTTTCGCCACAGGCGGCCGCCCTCCCTCACGCCCCGCCTTAGGACGGCGGTCCCGGCAAATTGAACCCGCGGTCTCAAGGAAGCAAGGCGCCGGGCCGGGAAAATACAGAATACGAATCATAAACAAGGAGTTGCCGCCATGTCCGCCAACCATGTCCGCTTTATAGCCAACGCCGCCATAACCACCTTCTGCCTCCTGCTGGTCGTCGCCCGGCTCGGTTCCTTCCCCTCCTCCGGCTATCACCTGCTGTGGGGCGGCGTGGCCGTTATCGTCTCACTGCTCGACATCTACTTTCTCGTCAAAAGCTCCTTCAACAAACCCAAAAACATCGACACCTCGCCGGGAGGCTTTCTGCTGGGCGTCGTCGGCTCGCTCGGCTTCATCGGCAGCGCCTTCGCCATAACGTACCCGGTGCCCGAATTCGCTCTCGCGCCCGCCCTGCGGCAGGCTGGCGGCATCGTCGCCCTCTTTCCCTACCCCTTCATCCTCTGGGCGCTGCTCTGTCTCAAAGACTGTCTCACAGTCCTACCCGAAGCCCACGGCGTCGTCGCCCACGGCATCTACAAATATTCCCGCCATCCGCTGTACGTGTGCTACATCGTCTGGGCGGCCGCCAACATGATGATGTTCCCCTCCCTGCCGATGATCGCCGTCTCCGCCGCCCACATCGCCGTCCTCGTCCTCAGGCTCAACCGCGAAGAAAAACTGTTGCTGGCCACGTTCCCCGAATACCGCGACTACTACCGGCGCACGGGACTCGTCGGCAGTCTGCGGTTCCGTCTCCTGCTGGGCGAATAGCAGCGGCCACATCAACGTTCATAGACACAAAAAAGGTTGGGCTGTCGCCCAACCTTTTTCTCTTCGGAAAACTACACCGCCTCGGCCACTTCGGCCCGCAGTTCCTCCCAGATATGGATATCGGTCTTGGCGAAGCCGTTGAAGGTCGTCGCCGACGCCGAAGTGTACGCGCCGCAGTTCGGCACCAGGATGAGGTCGTCCACCGCCAGCGGCACAGTCGGCTTGTCGCGGAACATGACGTCGAACGAATCGCAGCTCGGCCCGGCGAAAGTGGCGGCGATTTGTTCGCCCTCGCGGAAAGTCTCCAGGGCGAAATCCCAGTGGTCGAATATAACCCCGGAGAACGTCCCGTACAATCCTTCGTCGAGGAAATACCACTGCTGATCGTTGCGGGTCTGGACGCCGATCACGCGGGTGATGAGATTGACAGCCGTGCCGCAGATAAAGCGGCCCGGTTCGCTCCATATCTCGGTGTCCGGGAAAACGGCCAGCGCCGCCCGGATCTCGGCCAGCATCGCCGCCACATCCACGTTCTCCTGCGGGGTGGGGATGGGGAACCCGCCGCCGATATCGAGGAAGCGCAGCTTGAACCCGTCCTGAGCCGCGGCGTCGAACAACCGCCGGCAGACCCTGATCGCTTCGGTGTACGCTTTGGCGCTCGTCGACTGGCTGCCGACGTGGAAACAGAGCCCGGCGACGTCCAGCCCCTGCTCGCGGGCCAGCCTGAGAAGCCGCAGGGCGTCCTCGGGCGGCGCGCCGAATTTCTTGTTGAGATCGACAAGCGCCTGCGGGTTGTCCACCCTGATCCGCAGCAGCACCGTGCCGCCGGGGATGGCCCGCGCGATGCGGCCGATCTCGTTCTCGCTGTCGAAAGTGAACCTGTTTACGCCGGTGCGGCGGGCAACCGCCAGGCCGCTGGCCGTCTTGATCGGGTTGGCGTATATGATGCGGTCGGGCGCGACGCCCATCGCCGCCAGTTCGAGCATTTCGCCGTCGGAAGCGACATCGAAGCACGAGCCCTCGTCCGCCAGCGCCTGCACCAGCCGTCTCTCCGGATTGGCCTTCACGGCGTAGTGGACCTTTACTCCGGGCAGGTGTTCGGTGAGGAACCGGTAGTTGGCCTTCACCTGGTCGAGCGACAGGACTAACAGCGGTGTGCCGTACTTTTCCGCCAGCGACTCGGTCGCCGGACGGGTGAGCTTGAAATAGGATTGCATGTCAATCACCCCGCCTTTCTGGTCCGCGCGGAAATCCACGATTTCCGCAGACTGAAGAACCCAAACTCCCGCCAATGTGCCCGGCTAAAGTCGGGTTCTCCGTCCGATACCCATAAAACATACGCTATGATTTTAACACAATCCCCCGAAAGTGCAAGCGGAAATTTTCCGCCCCCCGAACACGGGCGGGCTCAAGCCGCGGAAGGCTTCCCCGCTACAGTTTGCCCGCCAGTTCGCGGCCGAAGGAGACGCAGTTGGCGAGCGCCTCGTCGCCCGGGTACCACAGCTCCCGCTGGCCGTCGCCCACCAACGCGAAGCCGCCCTTCTGGAGCTCCTCGCCGATGAGCTTGACCGCTTCGCCGCTCCAGCCATAGGCGCCGAACGCCGCCGCTTTTTTGTTCTTGAACCCCAGGCCCCTGATCTCCTCCATTATGCCGGCGACCGACGACAGCACCCCTTTGTTGACCGTCGGCGAACCGACGATGATCGCCTTGGACTTGAATACCTCGCCGATGATGTCCGTTTTGTCCGAGCGGGCCGAGTTATATAGCTTCACCGTCACCGCCGGATCGGCCTCGCGGATACCCTGGGCGATCGCCTCGGCCATACGGCGGGTGCCGTTCCACATCGTATCGTAAACAATCGTTATCTGGTTCTCCTGGTAGTCGGCCGCCCACGCGGCGTATTTCTCCACGATCTGCAGGGGGTTGTCCCGCCAGATGATGCCGTGACTCGGCGCGATCATCGCCACCGGCAGGCCGAGGCCCACCACCTCTTTGATCTTCTTGTCCACCAGCTTGCTGAACGGCGTGAGGATGTTGGCGTAGTACTTAAGCGCTTCCTGATAGAGCTCGCCCTGGTCGACAAGGTCGTTGAACATCTTCTCCGACGCGTAGTGCTGGCCGAAAGCGTCGTTGCTGAACAGCACCGCGTCGCCCGTCAGATAGCAGAACATGCTGTCAGGCCAGTGCAGCATCGGCGCCTCGATGAACACCAGCTCCTTGGAGCCCAGGCTGAGCCTGTCGCCTGTCTTCACCGTCCGGAAATCCCAGTCCTGGTGGTACTGCCCCTTGATCGACTTCACCGCGTTGGCCGTGCAGTAAATGGGCGTGCCGGGGATCTCCCGCATCAGCTCGGTCAGCGCGCCGCTGTGGTCGACCTCGCCGTGGCAGGCGACGATATAATCGATTTTCTTCAGATCGATCTCCTTCTTGAGATTGGCGACGAACTCCTTGGCGAACGGCGCCCAGACGGTATCGATCAGCACCGTCTTTTCGTCCCTGACCAAATAAGAATTGTAACTCGAACCCCGCTGGGTATGGTACTCCTCGCCGTGGAAGCGGCGGAGCTCCCAGTCGACCTTGCCCACCCAGGTAATATTATCCTTCACCTTAAAACCCATTTGTACCTCGCCTCCCGGAAATATATCGCTTCACTATATTTCGTCACCCGGCTTCGCCGCTCCTGCCGGAATCATGACCGCGTCAGAGCGCCGCCAGCAGGCGTTCCAGGTTGCGTCTGGCCTGTCCCTCGTAGCGCCCGCGGAAGAACGCGCTGCGGAAAATACTCTCCCTGGCCAGCAGCGAGCGGAGGAAAGCCCGCCGACGCCTGGCGTAGAGCGGAGCCGCCACATACGCGTACTCGCGCCTGATGCCCGCCTCATAGGCGGCAAACGCCGGCCACGGGTCGCCCAGCACCGCCAGGTCGATATCGAGCATCAGGGCGGTGTCGCCGTCCGCCGGCGGCCGATCGTGACGGGTCGCCAGAATGAGGGCCGCGGCCCGGTCGGCAAAAGCCGGCGGCGCGCCCAGGCGCACGGCGAAATAGCGCCCCGCGGCGGCGCTGATCGTCTCGTTGGCCGGGCTGCCGGGCTCGCACACCAGATCGTGAAGCCACAAGGCATACTCGAGCTCCGTCTCGCCGGCGGCCAGCCCCGCGGCCCCGTCCAACTCGGCCAGGCAGCGCCGCAAATGCTCCAGCCCGTGGTAAAACCGCGTCCCGCTCCCGTACGCGCCGGCTACCGCTTCATACACCTCCCGGCCGCCGTCTCCGGCGCTGATCCTTGCCGCCAGCGCGTTCCAGCGCTCCTCCAGCATCATATCCTCCCGCGCACAAATTGATTATCGCCACTTCGTCTTAGCTTGCGCCGCCGCCGCAAAACCATTCGCCCGCCCCGACAAAAAACCGCGGCCCCGAAGCCGCGGTTTTCCCTTCCTAAAACGTATATACGCGCTCCGTCCCCGCCGGCCAGCTCCGCTCGGCGAACCGCGTGCCGCCGCCGCCCAGCAGCACCACCGTCGACGAACGGGTGCCGTAATCGTCGCTCGCTATGAACACCGGTGACAACGTCCGCTCCCACGCCAGCCCCACCCCCGTGTCAGGCAGCGACGCGTCCGGCGCCGGCGCGTCATCGGCCAGCAGTGCGAAAAGCCCCTCCGCCAGCCTTTCGTCCGGGCCGGTCAGGCAGGCGGCCAGCCCCGCCTTCGCCTTCGTCACCTTCGGCCAGGGCGTATCCAGCAGATGATTGCTAAGTCCGTGAACGCCGGGAGGCACCGCCGCCACGGTATCAGTCAGGTTCGAGTAGTACCACAGCCCGCCGGCATCGCCCGCCAGCAGGTTGAATCCGTTATAGTCGCCGCCGGCCGCCCTAGCCTGCTCCAGGTACACCTGGGGCGGCAGGCTTCCGCATAGGTAATCGCGCACCAGCTCGCCCCGCGACCGGACATCGGGGCGGTTGGCGGCCGGGTCGCGGTAATTTGTCAGGGCTGCGAACCGCCCGTCGCGGGTCGCGCCAAGCCACGTCCCGCCCTGCTCAAGGTCCCGCCCGGCCAGCATCCCGGGGCATTCTGGCCAATAACCGGCCGGGGCGGTCGGCCGGCGGTAAAACTCGTCCCGGTTGGCGGCGACGACGAGGCTATAGCGGGGATGGGTTCTATACGCGAACGCGATCAGACACATACCGTACTCCTTTAATCCTTATATCGGGCGGATAACACCCTCTTGTCTTTGTTCTCCACCACACCCGCCGCCACCTGCCGCCGTCCCCGGATCCCCCCGCCGATCGCCGCCGGCCGCCGCCGAACGCTCCACGACCGATAATATTCCTCCATTTTTTGGCATAAATATCTTGACAGACAGGCTCGCACCGTGCTATTTTTAAAACAAACGTTTGAAACAACTGTTTGTTTGCGAGGTGAGACGTTATGGAGAAAGATACCCGCACAAAGCTGATCGATACCGCCACCCCCCTGTTCGCCGACAATGGCCTCGCCGTCGTGTCGGTGCGCGAGCTCGCCCAGGCGGCCGGCGCCAACGTCGCCGCCGTCTCCTACCATTTCGGCGGCAAGGAGGGCCTGTACCACGCGGTGCTGGAGTACCAGTTCGAGCCGATCGCCGCGGCGCTCGAACGCATCAAAACCATGTCCACCCTGCCTCCGGTCGAGCGCCTGAGCCATTACGCGTCGCTCGTCGCCGGCGTCCACCACCAGCGCCCCTACCTGCTGCGCTTCGTCCACAGCGAATTGACCAGCCCCACCGCCGCCTTCGAGGCGGTCATCAAAAAATACATCCCGCGCATCTTCCACTTCCTCCACCAGTCACTGGCGGAAGGCGTAGCCGCCGGCGATTTCCGGCCCGGCCTCGACCTCGGGTTCGCCACTATCTCGCTGGCGGGAATACTGAATTTCTACTTCATCGTCAGGCCGATGGCCAGCCAGCTCTTGCCCATCAACGAGTTTTCCGACGAGCGGTACGTAAACCAGGCGTTCGCCATCTATCTTGACGGCATCAGGAGGAAAGACAATGAATAAGCGGCTTATCATCGTCGGAGCGGTGATCTTCCTCACCCTCGCCGGCCTCGCCGGTTACAAGCTCTACATGGCGCGCGAGGACGGCATCACCGCCACCGGCACCATCGAAGTCACCCGCGCCGACGTCATGCCCAAAGTCAACGGCTACCTCGGCGAACTCACCATCCAGGCCGGCGACACCGTCAAGGCCGGCCAGGTGGTCGCCCGCATCGCCCGTCCCGACCTCGAGGCCCAGCTCCTCCGCGACGAATCGGCCCTCGTCAAGGCCAAGGTCCAGCTCGACGACCTCGAAAAAGGCGCCCGCAGCCAGGAGCGCAGCGAAGCATCCGCCAACCTCGCGTCCGCCCAGGCGGTGTACGACAAAGCGCGCACCGACCTCGAACGCTACCGCGCCCTCCACAAAAACGGCGCCATCTCCACCCAGCAGCTCGACGCCGCCCAGTCCGGCTACGACGTGGCCCACAGCGCCCTCATCGCCGCCCGGTCCCGCCAGAGCCTCGTCGAAGAGGGCAACCGCCCCGACACCATCGAAGCCCAGCGTCTCGAAGTCCAAAGATCGCAGGCCATCGTCGACGCCAGCCGCGCCCTCCTCGGCGACACCGTCGTCACCAGCCCGATAAACGGCGTCGTACTCACCAAAAACTTCGAAAACGGCGAATACATCAACCCCGGCTCGGCCATCGCCACCGTCGGCGATATGAACGATTGCTGGGTGAAAGTCTACATCTCCTCCACCCAGCTCGGCCTCATCAAGGTCGGCCAACAGGTGTCCGTAAAGGTCGATTCCTTCCCCGGCCGCACCTTCCCCGGCTCTATCAAGGAAATCAGCCAGAACGCCGAATTCACCCCCCGCCAGAGCATCACCCAGCGCGAGCGGGCCAACCTCGTCTTCGCCGTCAAGATCAGGGTCGACAACGCCGAAGGCATCCTCAAACCCGGCATGCCCGCGGATGTGGTCATAAAATGATCGCCCTCGAAAACATCCGCAAACATTACGGCGCCACCGTCGCCGTGGACGGCGTAACCCTGAGCGTAGCCGCCGGCGAGATTTTCGGCCTCGTCGGCCCCGACGGCGCCGGCAAAACGACCGTCATCCGCATGCTCTGCGGCATCCTAGCCCCCACCGGCGGCAGCCTCAGCGTCATGGGGGCGGCCAACCCCGAGGCCGTCAAAGACCAACTCGGCTATGTGCCTCAGAAATTCAGCCTCTACGGCGACCTCACCGTAATGGAGAACATCCGTATCCTCGGCTCCCTCTACGGCCAGGGCGACGCGGAAATCGAAGCCCGCGCCACCGCCATCCTGTCCTTCACCAACCTCCTGCCCTTCAAGGACCGCCTTGCCGACAACCTCTCCGGCGGCATGAAGCAAAAACTCGCCCTCGCCGCAGGCCTCATGCACAAGCCGCGGCTCTACTTCCTCGACGAACCCACCACCGGCGTCGACCCCGTCTCGCGCCGCGAGTTTTGGCGGATGCTCTACAATCTCAACAAAGAAGGCACCACCGTCTTCGTCTCCACCCCCTACATGGACGAGGCCGAGCTCTGCACCCGCGTAGCCTTCATGCACAACGGCCGCATCGTCGCCTGCGACTCGCCCCGCGGCCTGCGCGGCTCATACCCCCACAAAGTGCTCGAGCTGGCCACCCCCGGCAAAAACGTCAAACAACTGCTGGCCGGCAGCCGGCTCATCGACATCAACCCCTTCGGCGATAAATACCATCTCGTCGCCGCCGACGCCGAAGCCGCCGCGGCCGAAGTGCGCGCCGTCCTGGACGCCGCCGGCGTACCAGTAGTATCGCTGGACGAGGTTCCCCCAACCCTCGAGGACGTCTTCGTCGCCCTCGCAAGCGAGGTGGCCTGACATGTACGCCGTCGAACTGAGTGGCCTCACCCGCCGTTTCGGCGCCTTCACCGCCGTCGACAACGTCACCCTCAACATCCGCCAGGGCAGCATCTACGGTTTCCTCGGCCCCAACGGCTCCGGCAAGTCCACCACCATCCGGATGCTCTGCGGCCTGCTCACCCCTTCCGCCGGCGGCGGCCGCATCCTCGGCCTCGACATCGCCGCCGACAGCGAAGCCATCAAGCACAAAATCGGCTATATGTCCCAGAAATTCAGCCTTTACGATGACATGACCGTCGCGGAGAACCTCTCGTTCTACGCCGGCATGTACAGCCTGACGCCGGCCGTGGAGAAAGAGCGGATCGCCGCCATGCTGGCCCTCGCCGGCCTCGAGAAACGGCAGCACGAGCTGGCCGCCAACCTCTCCGGCGGCTGGAAGCAACGGCTGGCCCTCGGCTGTTCCATCTTCCACAACCCGCCCATCCTCTTCCTCGACGAACCCACCGGCGGCGTCGACCCCAAATCCCGCCGCCTCTTCTGGGACATCATCTACGACCTGTCCCGTCAGGGCACTACCATCATGGTCACCACCCACTTCATGGACGAAGCCGAGCACTGCGACGAAATCGGCTTCATCTTCGAAGGCGCCCTCCTTACAAGCGATACCCCCACAAACCTCAAGAAAAGCCTCCCCGGCACGCTGCTCGCCATCGCCACCCCCGAACCGATGGCCCTGCTCTCCGAGCTCGAAGGCGGCGACGACCCCTTCCTCGACGTCTACCCCTTCGGCGCCAGCGTCCACATCCTCGCCGCCCCCGGGCAGGCCGACCGGCTCGCGGCCTATAATCCGGCCGTCATCGCCCCCTCGCTGGAAGACGTCTTCGTCTACCTCGTCAAATCCCACCGCAAGGAGGCGGTAGCATGAGACGCCTCAGGGCCCTCCTAATAAAAGAATTCATCCAGATGCGCCGCGACAAACTGACCTTCGCGATGATGATCGGCCTGCCCATCGTGCAGCTGCTGCTCTTCGGCTTCGCCATCAACACCGACGTCAAGCACCTGCCCACCGCCGTTTACGACCAGTCGATGCAGCAAGACAGCCGCGACTTCCTCGCCGCCCTCACCGCCAGCGAATATTTCGACATCACCCAGGTAGCCGGGAGCCACGAAGAAATCGCCGCCGCCGTAGAATCCGGCAAAACCAAGGTAGGTGTCGTCATCCCCCCCGACTTCGCCGAAAATCTCAAGCACGGCCGCAGCGCCGCCGTCCAGGTCATCGTGGACGCCTCCGACTCCATGGCCGCCTCGTCGGCCATCAGCGCCGCCCAACTCGTCGGCCAGATAAAATCGCAGGAAATCATGATAAAACGCCTGCAGGGCGTCACCGGCAAAAAGATCGACCCGCCGTTCGACGTGCGCATCCGGCCCTGGTACAACCCCGACATCGTCACCGCCTTCTACATGGTCCCCGCCATCCTCGGCGTCGTTCTCACCATGACCATGGTCATGATAACCTCGATGGCCATCGTCCGCGAACGCGAGCGCGGCACCCTCGAACAACTCATCGTCACGCCGATGAAAACCTGGGAGCTAATGCTCGGCAAGATCATCCCCTACATCTTCGTCGGTTACGTCCAGGCCACCGTCGCCCTCCTCGTCGGCATCGTCGTCTTCGACCTGCCGGTGCGCGGCAGCCTCGGCCTCCTCTACCTGCTCACCTCGTGGTTCATCATCGCCTCCCTGGCCCTCGGCGTACTCATCTCCACCGTCGCCAAAACCCAGATGCAGGCCATGCAGATGTCGTTCTTCGTCTTTCTGCCCAGCGTCATGCTGTCCGGCTTCATGTTCCCGCGCGAGGCCATGCCCGACTTCTTCTACTGGCTGGGCACCCTCCTGCCGCTCACCTTCTATCTCCAGATCCTGCGCGGCATCATCCTCAAAGGCGTCGGTTTCAGCGTCCTCTGGGTCCAGATCCTCGCCCTGACTATATTTATCACGGTGGTATTGACAATCGCCATCAAGAAGTTCCAGAAAAAAATAGCGTAAACACAAAACCCTATCGGTTTGACCCGATAGGGTTTCTCGTCAATATCGCCTCTCGCCTTCCGCCACCAGGCGGGGCCAGAAAAGCAGCTTCTCGGTCTTGACGGTCACCGACGCGAACAGCTCAGGCAGCCTGTCGAGGTAATAAACCGCGATCCCGTCGCACTCGGTCAGTTGATAACAATGGACATTTCCGGCCTTGCCCAGTCTCACGGACGGGTAGCGGGCACCGCCCGCGCATCCGCCCGCTCAGGCGCCGCCGGGCCGCTCGCCTACCGCCAGCGTTATCGCCCTTTCCGGGCTGCGGGCGGCGATATACTCGCGCGCCGCGTCAACGATCACGATCTTCACAGGCTCCATCCCCCCATCACCTTATTTCTGCCCCCGACGGCCGGCTTCCTGCAAAAATGCCCTTCCGCAACCGGAAGGGCATTTCCTCACAGCTTCCTTATAATAGCGGCCGTCATCTCGGTCGTCGTGGCGCTGCCGCCCAGGTCTGGCGTCACCGTCCGGCCTTCGGCCAGCACCGCCTCCAGGGCAGCGCGGATGCGGGCCGCCGCCCCGCTCTCGCCGAGATATTCCAGCATCATCACCGCCGACAGCAGCAGCGCCGCGGGGTTGGCGGCGTCCTTGCCCGCGATGTCCGGCGCCGTGCCGTGTACCGCCTCGAAGACCGCGCCGCCCTCGCCGATGTTCGCCCCTGGGACCACCCCCAGGCCGCCCACCAGGCCCGCGCACAGATCGGATATTATATCCCCGTACAGGTTGGGGGCGAGGAGGATATCGTACTCCTCCGGCCGCAGCACCAGCTGCATGCAGAGATTGTCCACGATCACCTCGTCGTAGCGGATATCCGGGTTGAACGTCGCCACCTCGCGGGCGCTCGCCAGGAAAAGTCCGTCACTTAGCTTCATGATGTTGGCCTTGTGGACGGCGGTCACCCTTTTCCGGCCGTGCCGCGCCGCGTAGTCGAAAGCGGCCTGGGCGATGCGGACCGACGCCTCCTTGGTGATGATCTTGACCGCCTCGGCCGCGTGGCGGCCGACGCGGTGCTCGACACCGGCGTAAAGATCTTCGGTGTTCTCGCGGAAAATCACCAGGTCGATCCCCTCATAGCGGCTCCTCACCCCGGGCAGCGACTTCACCGGCCTAAGGTTACAGTACAAATCCAGCGTCTGCCGCAGCGTCACGTTGATACTGCGGTATCCTTCGCCCACCTGGGTGGTCAGCGGCCCCTTCAGCGCGACCCTGTTGCCCATGATGCTGGCCAGCGTCGCCTCCGGCAGCGGGTCGCCGTGGCGGTCGATGCCGCCCTGGCCGGCGTGGTGGACTTCCCACACGACCGGCGCTCCCGCGGCGGCGAAGATATCCCGTACCGCGGCGCTGATTTCCGGCCCGATTCCGTCACCGGGGATGAGCGTCACCTTATGCATGGGCCCCGCCTCCCTTTCCGGCCAGATTAAGCAGCCCTCCGGCCAAAATGGCCTCCCGCTCCCGCGGCGTCATCTCCAGCTTCAGGCTCACCGTCCGGCCGGTGCCGGTCCGGGCCGCCAAAGCCCCCCCGGCCGCTATATGTTCCGTCAAGCCGGCGAACGTCAGAACATCTCCCTCGGCCAGCGCCTCGTAATCCGCCGGGTCGGCGAACAGCAGGGGCAGGATGCCGAAGTTTATCAGGTTCGCGCGGTGGATGCGGGCGAACGACTTGGCAATCACCGCCTTGACGCCCAGGAATAGCGGCACGAGCGCGGCGTGCTCGCGGCTCGATCCCTGCCCGTAATTGTTCCCGGCGACGATTATCCCGCCGCCCGCCGCTTTGGCTCGGGCCGGGAAACCGGCGTCCAGGCCGCTGAAGCAATAATCGGCCAGATGGGGGATATTCGAGCGGTACGGCAGCAGTCCGGCGTGGGACGGCATGATATCGTCGGTCGTGATATTGTCGCCCGCCTTGAGGAGAACCGGCGCCGCAAGCTCCGCGGGCGGCTTGGCCGCCCGGGGGAACGGCTTGATATTCGGGCCCCGCACAACCGCCAGGTCGTCGCCGACAGCCGGCGGAAAAACGAACAGATTGTCGCCGGCGTTGCGGCCGGCGGCGTCTTCGCCGACAGCCACGGGCGGCGCGCCGCATAGGCGGGGGTCGGTAATCATCCCGGTCAGCGCGCTCACCGCCGCCACCTCGGGGCTGGCGAGAAAGATGCCGGCATCCGGCGTGCCGCTGCGGCCGGGGAAATTGCGGTTGAATGTTCTCAGCGACACCCCGCCCGAACGGGGAGCTTGCCCCATGCCGATGCACGGCCCGCAGGCGCATTCGAGGATGCGGGCGCCGGCGCGGATGAGGGCGCCGAGAGCGCCGCAGTCGGCCAGCATGCCCAGCACCTGCCGCGAGCCGGGGGCGATCACCAGCGACACGCCTGCGTCGACCCGCTTGCCCTCGAGAATCTTCGCCACCTTGTATAGGTCGCTGAACGAGGAATTCGTACAGCTGCCGATCGCCACCTGATCGAGCCTCGTCCCCGCCGCCTCGCTCACCGGCACCACGTTGTCCGGGCTGTGGGGCGCGGCGACCAGCGGCTCCAGGCCGCCAAGATCGATCGTCACCGTCTCGTCGTAAACAGCGTCCGGATCGGCGGAAAGCGGCACCCATTCACAGCCCCGCCGCTGGGCGGCCAGGAATGCTTTAGTCGCCTCGTCGCTGGGAAAAATCGACGTCGTCGCCCCCAGCTCGGCGCCCATATTGGTGATCGTCGCCCGTTCGGGGACACTCAACGTCGCCACGCCCGGCCCGCCGAACTCGAAGATCCTCCCCACCCCGCCCTTTACCGACAGGCGGCGCAGCAGCTCAAGGATCACATCCTTGGCCGTCACCCACGGCGGCAGCTTGCCGACAAGCTCCACCCGGCACACCTTGGGCATCGTCAGATAATATGCGCCGCCCGCCATCGCCACAGCCACATCCAGACCGCCGGCGCCGATCGCCAGCATCCCCAGGCCGCCGGCGGTCGGCGTATGGCTGTCCGAGCCAAGCAGCGTCCAGCCGGGACGGCCGAATCTTTCCAGGTGGACCTGATGGCAGATGCCGTTGCCGGGCTTGGAAAACACCACCCCGTGCCTGGCGGCCACCGTTTCTATGTAGTGGTGGTCGTCGGCGTTCTCGAACCCGCACTGCAGCGTGTTGTGGTCGACATATGCCACCGACAGCTTTGTCCTGACCCGCGGCACCTCCATGGCCTCGAACTGCAGATAAGCCATCGTCCCTGTGGAATCCTGGGTCAGAGTCTGATCTATGCTTATGCCGACCTCCGTTCCCGGTTCGAGCGAACCGCTCACCAGGTGGGCGGCGAGAATCTTTGCCGTCAGCGTTTTTCCCATGGTGCTTCCTCCGTTCTCAGTATATGCGGCCTTCGCCGCGGTAAAAAAATAACAACTGCTCTTTCAAGACGGACGACCGGCGGAAACAGCGTCCGCGACAACTCTGTCGCAGCTTGAAACAGCAATTGTATTGTCCGGGAATGGAGAGAGGACACAAAAGATCAAGCCGGGAGTGCCCCCGATCGGGCCCCGGGCTCCGGTCCGGCCTCGCCGGTATTGTCTTCGCGGTTTAATGCTCGGCGAAAACGGTCTGCTCAGGCTCGACGAGCTTAAGTTCCTCAAGCACGAGATCCAGATCGACGCGGCTGCCTTTTTGCGTATACATGTATTCCATCCCCCATTAATACGTTTATTTTTGGGTACATTATACCACCCTTTGTAAAGAAATACTAGAGGGCCGCAAAATTTTTTTGTTTTTTTATTGTATTGTTAATCATGTATACTATATAAATACATTTGTTCGTTTAAATGCTACGCCTCCAGCTGCCCGCCAAAGGTCGCCAAGCGTTGAAAAATTTGATGTTTCCTGGGCTTGTGCGGGGAAAAATGATATAATAAAATATAACATGGTCAATAGACGCGAGGAGGGAACACAATGTCACGGGAAACAGAATTTTCCCCCGCCAGCGATGCGTCTTTGCGCAACAAAGTATTTAAATACATTAAGTCACAAATAATCAACGGCTCCTACGGCGCTGGCGAAACACTGCTGGAATCGAAACTGTCCGAGGAACTCGGCGTAAGCCGCACCCCGATTCGCGAAGCCATCCGCCTTCTGGAAATGGAAGGTCTCGTCGAAACCACCACGAAAAAAGGAGCTATCGTTCTCGGCATCTCCCACCAGGACGTCGAAGACATCTACGCCATCCGTCAGCTCGTCGAAGGGCTCGCGGCCCGCTGGGCGGCCGAGCGCCTCTCGCCCCTCGAGCTCAAAGAGCTGCAAAAAACTTACGAACTGATGGAATTCTACGCTCAGAAGAACGATGTCGAGGAAATCGCCGAGCTGGACAACAAGTTCCACCAGCTGATCTACGAAGCCGCCGGCAGCAAGATCCTCTACCTCACCTTGCACAACCTGCACCAGTATGTCCAGATGGCCCGCCTCAAATCCCTCGGCATGCAGAACCGCCTGCCCCACACCCTCGCCGAGCACCACGCCATCCTCGAAGCCTTTGAGGCCAAAGACGCCGTCGGCGCGGAAAAAGCGCTCACCGAGCACGTCCGCAAAGCATACATGAACATCCGGCGCCAACTGCAGATCGATCCGGTCGACAAACAGTAAAACAGACAAAAGCCGTAATCCCGATGACGGGATTACGGCTTTTTGCTTGCTTCCCTAGTATACCGCCACGACCTCGATCTCCACCGCCGCGTCCTTGGGCAGGCGCGCCACCTGGACGGTCGACCTGGCCGGCGGCTCGGCCGGGAAAAACTCGGCATAAACAGTGTTCATCGCGGCGAAGTCGTTCATGTCGTGCAGAAACACCGTCGTCTTCACGACGTTTTCCAGCGTCAGCCCTTCCTTGGCCAACACCGCCTTGATATTGACGAGCGATTGGCGGGTCTGCATGGCCACTCCGCCGTAAACCAGCTGGCCGGTTACGGGGTCGAGGGGAATCTGCCCGGACAAGAACAGAAAACCGTTGGCCTTCACCGCCTGGGAATACGGTCCGATCGCTTGTGGCGCCTGGTCTGTCGCTACGATTGTTTTCATCATCATCTGGCTCCTCTCGAGAATCTGTCCGTGTTGCTACTTCTTCTCCACCGGAGCCGGAAAATCCTCCGCCGCGCTATGACCTCTATCGTTCCGCCAGCGGCAGCCACCTGCCGGCGTCCTTGCCGGTGTAGTTGGCCCGGGGCCGTATTATGCGGTTGTTCTCATGCTGCTCCATTATGTGCGCCAGCCAGCCGCTCGTGCGGCTGATGGCGAACACGAGGGTGAACAGATCGCGGGGGATGCCGAGATAAGTATAAACCGACGCTGCGTAAAAATCCACGTTGGGCAGCAGCCCTTTCTTTTCTTCAACCAGTTCGGCCACCTTCACCGACATATCGTACCAGCGTGTGTCCCGCCGCCACTCGCCCAGCTCCCGCGCCAGCTCCTTCAGCACCCTGGCCCGCGGGTCGCCGTTTTTGTAGACCCGGTGGCCGAAGCCCATGATAAGTTCGCCGTCGGCGATCTTAGCGGCGATGTAAGCCTCCACCCTGTCGATATCGCCGATCTCCTCGAGCATGCGGGCCACCTGCTCGTTGGCGTTGCCGTGAAGCGCTCCCTTGAGCGTGCCGATGGCCGACACCATCCCCGAATAGGTATCCGACATGGTGGAAACGGTCACGCGGGCGGCGAACGTGGATGCGTTTAGCTCGTGCTCGGCCTGCAGGACAAGACACTTATCCATCGCCCTCACGGCGATCGGCTCCGGCTTCTCGCCCGCCAGAAGCCATAGAAAAAGTTCGGCGAGGCTCTTGGTGCGGATTGTCGTCGGGTCGACCGGCTCCTTGCCGCTGCGGATGCGCTCGATTGCGGCCACGATCGCGGCCATCCGCGCCATAATGCGCACCGCCTTGCGGTGGTCGGCGGCGAAGGAATGGTCCATAACCTCGTCGTCGAAGTGGGTAAGAAACGACAGGCAGGTCCGCAGTTTTGCCATCGCGTTGCCCCACGGCGCGTACATGCGCAGCAGCTCGTAGATCTTCGGCGGCAGCGCCGCGTTCTCCGCCAGGTCCTGCTTCAGCGCCTTCAGTTCGTGGCAGTTGGGCAGCCGCCCGTACCACAGCAGATAGATCACTTCCTCGAACGACGCGTGTTCGGCCAGATCCTCGATGGCGTAACCCCGGTATCTCAGCACCCCGTCCTCGATGGAACAGATGGTCGAATCGCACGCGATAACCTCCGCCAGACCGGACATTTTCACCAACCGCCTTCCTCACAAAACTAATGGTTTTTCAAATACATGTATACGTTAATACTATGTATGATTTTTGATTATAATTGTTTGCCGGTCGAAATGCAAGCACTATTTGTAAATCACTTGCCAACATTTCTAAATCATCGTCCAAAATTAAAAATATGTATACATTTGTTCAATGTCAAAATACAAAAATACTCAAAATAAACACAGGGCAAAAAGAAATCGCAGCCTGGCCTACAAACCGGGCTGCGTTCCGCGGATATCCCTATTTCTACCGTCCGCCAGCCCTGGCGGCTACATGAACGGCGGCAGTCACATGCCGCCCCAGCCCCAGTTCGCCGCCAGTCATCCCCAACGCCAGGCCGACGAGCTGGGCGAGGTGCAGTACAGGCATAGCCCCCGCCGTCCCGGTCGCCGCCCTGCCTTCCGGCTGGCGCATATCGAGCTGCATCTGACACAACGGGCAGGGCGTCACGATACAGTCGGCGCCGGCGGCAACCGCGTCGGCGTTGATCGTTCCCGTCATCTTGAAGACATCCCGCTCGGCGGGGAACACGGCGTGGAAACCGCAGCACTTCCGGGCGGAAGGCATTTCCACCGGCTCGGCCCCCAGCGCGGCGATCAGCGCCGCCAGCGACCGCGGCCGCACATGGTCCTCGAAATCCATCACCTGCGGCGGCCTGAGGATATGGCAGCCGTAATAACCGGCGACCCTCAGCCCGGCGAGCGGCCGCGTCACCTTGGCTTTAAGCCGGTCGAGGCCATAGTCGCGGACCAGCGCCCACAGCAGGTGGGTTACGTCGCTCGTGCCCGCGTAAGCCATCCCGGCTGTCGCGAGCAACCCGTTGACCTTCTCCTTCAGCCCCCCCGTCGAGGGACGCCTTCGCCTTGCGCAGCATCAGCGTGCAGGTGCTGCACGCCGTCATTAGCGGCAGGCCGAGCTTCTCCGCCAGCGCCAGGTTACGGGCGTTGACCGCCACTGCCGCCAGCTCGTCCACGTCCTGGGCGTGCGACGCCCCGCAGCACGTCCAGCCCGGCAGCTCGACAAGCTCTATATCCAGGGCGCGCGCGACCCTCACCGTCGCCTCGCGGGCCTCGGCCGCCGCCCCGTCCAGCACGCAGCCGGGGAAAAACGCGTAACGCATCATTCTTTCGCCTCCTTAGCGGCCTTCACGATCGCGCGGACACCGTCGATGCCCTCGACCGGAGCCGGGAAGTGGAACGGGTTGAGCTTGCCGCGGCGCAGCAGCCGCAGGGCGAACGGCAGGCGGGTGGCAGACTTCAGCAGGCCGTCGGTCTTGACCGCCATGGTCGTCTCGTTAAGGCGGCCGGTATTCGTGATATCGCCCGCGAACGCCAGCGCGTGCCGCGCCCCCTGGTTATCGGTCAGCCCCTGCCTGATCGACTCGCGGCGCAGCGCGGCGATATCCTCCGCCGGCGCGACCCGCTTGGGGCACTTAGCCACACACTCCTGGCAGTGCACGCACTTCCACAGGCCGCGTTCCAACACAGGGCGCAGATGCTCCGCGGCCAACCCGTCGCGCGAATCGGCGACGAATTTGCCGGCCTTGGTATAGACGAACGGCTCGTAGAAATCGTCGTCCCCCATGCTCAGCTTGTTGCACTCCGACGCGCACGACCCGCAGAGGATGCAGTTGGTCTGCGCGTTGATCATTTTAAACTCGGCCTGCGTCTGGCGGCAGCCGGCCTCCGCCGAAAACTCCTCCCGCGGCATCAGCCACGGCTTGGCTTCCGCCAGCCTGACCGCCTTCGGCTCCCAGTCCACCACCAAATCGCGAATCACCGGAAAATTACCGAGCGGCTCCAGGACCAGCGTCGCGCCGAAGCGCCCCAGCAGCGCGTCAAGCGGCGTTTCGCACGCCAGCACCGCCTCGCCGTTGACCCGCACCGCGCACGCCCCGCACACCGCCGAGCGGCAGGCGGCTACGAACGACAGCGAGGGATCGGCCGTCTCCTTGATCTTCAGCAGCCCCCACAGCACCGTCTTATTCGGCTCATGGGCAAAGCTGTATTCCTGCCAGAACTCCTTCTCGCCGTCGAAACGGCGTATCCGGTAAACGACCTGTTCCATCAGTACCTCCGTTCCGCCGGCTGGTGCTCGGTAACGACCACCGGCCGGTAAGACAGCTCGTATTGTGACCCCGTCAGCGTGACGAGCGTATGCTTGAGGAAATTGACGTCGTCGCGGGCCGGATAATCTTCGCGCAGGTGACAGCCCCTGCTCTCGGTGCGGTTTACCGCTCCCAGCACTACCGCCTTGGCCATCGTCAACAGGTTGCCCAGCTCCACGTAATTCACCAGCGCCGTGTTGAAAACCCGGCTGTCGTCGCCGACGGCGCACCGTTCGTACTCGGCGGTCAAACCGTCCACTATCGCCGCCGCCTCCGCCATCTCGGCGCCGCGGCGGAAAATTCCGACCTTGTTCCACATCGCCTCCGCCAGCCGGTCGCGGATCGACGCCACCGACGATCCGCCGCCGCGGGCCATCGCCGCCGCCAGCCGCGCCTCCCATTCGGCCGCCTTGGTCTCAAGCGCCCCGCCGCCGGCCTCACGGCCCTGCGCCTCGGCATAGTCGGCCGCCCCGACGCCGGCGCACTTGCCGAACACCATGATATCGGCGAGCGAATTGCCGCCCAGCCGGTTCGCGCCGTGGATGGACACGCAGGCCGCCTCGCCGGCCGCGAACAGCCCCGCGAGCGCCGTGCCCCCGGTACGGAAATCCGTCACGTCCACACCGCCCATCGTATAATGGCAGCTCGGCCGGATGGGGATCGGCGCCTCGATCGGATCGACCTGCTCGAAGGTTATCGCCAGGTCGCGGATACCCGGCAGGCGTTCGAGGATCTTCTCCCGCCCCAGGTGCCTGAGGTCGAGCAGCACATAGGCGTTCATCCCCTCTCCGAAGCCGCGTCCCTCCCTGATTTCCGTCTCGATCGCCTGGGAAACGAGGTCGCGGGTCGCCAGCTCCATCTTCTCCGGCGCGTAGCGGACCATAAACCGTTCGCCCGCGTTGTTGTACAGGTAACCGCCCTCGGCGCGGGAAGCCTCCGACATCAGTATCCCCGTCCCGGCCAGGCCGGTCGGGTGGAATTGCACCATTTCCGGATCCTTCAGCGGGATGCCCGCCCGGAAACAGGCCGCCATGCCGTCGGCCGTCGACGTGAACGGGTTGGTCGTCCGCGACCAGTACATCCGCCCCGCCCCGCCGGTGGCCACGACCACCGCCTTGGCCTTCACCGGCACAACCCGGCCGGTCCTGATATCAAGCGCCACTACGCCGCACAGCCCGTCGCCGTCCACCGCCAGGTCGAGGAGCTGCCGGTCGGTCAGCATCTTAACCCCGTGCTTAAGGCACTGCTCATACATCGTGTGGAGGATGACGTGGCCCGTCTTGTCGGCCGAGAAACAGGTCCGGGGCGCCGACTGGCCGCCGAAATTGCGCTGGGCGATCTGCCCCTTGGCGTCGCGGGAAAAAGGCACCCCGTAGTAGTCGATCTCCCTGATGGCGGCTGCCGCCTGCCCGCAGAAAAATGCGATCGCGTCCTGGTCGCCGAGGTAGTCGCTGCCTTTCACCGTATCGAAGATATGCTTGGCGACCGTATCGGTGGGGTCGGCGTTCCCCAGGACGCCGTTTATGCCCCCCTGGGCCATGCCGGTGGCCGAGCGGGTCGGAAACATCTTGGTCATCAGGCCCACCGACAGCCCGCCGCGGGTCCCCGCCTCAAGCGCCGCCCGCATCCCGGCGCCGCCGCTGCCGATGACTAACACATCGAATATCTGCATATGTCACCTCATCTCTGTTATAACTTTTGGAATTCGCCCGCCGGCTGTCCACTCCTGCCGCCCGTCCGCCCGCCAACCGCATTTTTTGATATTTTTTTCACAATCTTATATGGGTATAAGAAAAACCCTGCCCCACGGCAGGGTTTCACACCTCGAAAACTACCTAAAACAGGCCGACGATCTTGCCACTGTTGTCGATATCCATGACCTCGGCGGCCGGTTTCTTCGGCAGGCCGGGCATCGTCATTATCTCGCCGGTGATCGCCACCAGGAACCCCGCCCCGGCCGCCACCCGCACCTCGCGCACCGTCACCGTGAACCCGGTGGGG
>JAHDOI010000033.1 GCA_018434945.1 Selenomonadales bacterium | reverse complement strand
CCGCAGTTGAAGATGCCGCTTACTGCCGGGTTGTCGTAGAAGAACAGGTTGACGTCGACGACATCCTTGACATAGACGAAGTCCCGCCGCTGCTCGCCGTCGCCGTAACCGTCCGTTCCCTTGAACAGCCTGACCACGCCGTCTTTTTTGAGCTGGTGGAAGAAGTGGTAGGCCACTGAGGCCATGCGCCCCTTGTGGTTTTCTTGCGGCCCGTAGACGTTGAAGTACCTGAGACCGACGACCTGCGCCGTCGCGTCCGGCAATATTTGCCGCACATAGCGGTCGAACTGGAGCTTGGAGAAGGCGTAGACATTCAGCGCCCACTCGCATGCCGGCGTTTCGCTGAAACCGGTTTCGCCGCCGCCGTAGACCGAGGCCGACGATGCATAGATAAAGGGGATGCGCCGCCGCTGGCAGAAATGCAGCAGTTCTTTGCTGTATTCGTAGTTGGTTTCCATCATGTACTTGCCGTTGTATTCCATCGTGTCGGAGCAGGCGCCGTCGTGGAAGACTGCTTCGACCGTCTCGCCGTCGTATTTGCCGACAAGCAGTGCCGCCAGGAAATCGTCTTTGTCGATATAGTCCTTGATATCGAGCGCCAGCAGGTTTTTGAACGTCTCTCCCTGGCTGAGGTCGTCGACCACCAGAATATCTTTCAGCCCGCGGTCGTTGAGCCCTTTTACGAGATTGCTGCCGATGAAGCCTGCGCCGCCTGTTACTATGATCACTGTCCCGCCTCCTTCGGCTGATGCCCGCCTTCGCGCCCGGCAGCTGCCAGCAGTTCGTCTCGCTTGACGGCATACGTGCCGAGTTTGCCGACAACTATGCCTGCCGCCAGGTTGGCCAGATGCGCGGCGTCGATTAGTTCTATCCCGGCGGCCAGAGCTGCTCCCAGCACCGCTGCCACCGTATCGCCGGCGCCCGAGACATCGAACACTTCCTGGGCGGTGGTGGATATATGGATGGCATGTTCGTCGTTCAGCACGCTCAAGCCCTTTTCCGACCGGGTGACGATGACGTTGGCGATGTTGTACCGTTTTCTCACCTTGTCGGCAACGGCTTTCACCGCCCGGTCGTCGTTGGCCGGATCGGTGCCGGCCGCTTCGCCGAGCTCTTTGAGGT
>JAHDOI010000049.1 GCA_018434945.1 Selenomonadales bacterium | reverse complement strand
TGGTCGATATTCTTATTGTATTTAACAAGATCGGCGATCTTGGCGTCCGCGAGCAGGGCGATGCGGGCCGCCGGAAAGTTGCTCCTGAGTGTCCGCAGCACCGGCGTGACCAGCAGCAGATCGCCGATATGCATGAGGTTGATGACGAGGATCTTTTTGTACAAAAGCTTTTCACCCTACTCCCGGATAGCGTTGGTTGCCTGCAAGAATTCGGCCAGATTGCCGGCGGCGAACTTGTAGCCCTTGATCCCGGCCGCGGCCGCCGCTGCGATATCCGAATCCTTGTCGCCGATAAGGAAGGACTTCTCCCTATCGATGTTCCATTCGGCTAACGCTGCCAGGATGAGCCCCGGCAACGGCTTGCGGCACTGGCAGGCTTTGACGTACCCGCTTGCCGGCCCCTCGGTGTAGTGCGGGCAGTAGTAGAACTTGTCGATATGGGCGCCGTGCTTGGCGAGTTCGCCGTTCATCCAGTTGTGCAGGCGGATGACGTCTTCTTCGCCGTAGTAGCCGCGGGCAACCCCGCTCTGGTTCGTCACTACGAACACCAGATAGCCGCGGTCGTTAAGTCGCTTTACCGCTTCGATGGCTCCCGGTATCCACTCAAAGTCTTCGCTGCGGAACAGGTATCCCTTGTCGACGTTGAGCACGCCGTCGCGGTCGAGGAAGGCTGCCGGCCTGCCGGCTTCTGCCCCCGTCACCGGCCCAGGTAGCCGCCGGCCGCGAGGTACCGGTAGTAGTCGGCCACCGCCGCCTCCGGATCTGTGAACGGCTTATCGTAGCCGGCTTCTTTAAGTAGTGTCAGATCGGCTTCGGTGAAGTTCTGGTATTTTCCTTTGAGCGTCTCGGGGAAATCGATGTACTCGATCTTCCCGCCGCCCAAGGCTTTGATCGCTGCGTTGGCGACCGCGTTGAAGGTGTTTGCCTTGCCGGTGCCGCAGTTGAAGATGCCGCTTACTGCCGGGTTGTCGTAGAAGAACAGGTTGACGTCGACGACATCCTTGACATAGACGAAGTCCCGCCGCTGCTCGCCGTCGCCGTAGCCGTCCGTTCCCTTGAACAGCCTGACGACGCCGTCTTTTTTGAGCTGGTGGAAGAAGTGGTAGGCCACCGAGGCCATGCGCCCTTTGTGGTTTTCTTGCGGCCCGTAGACGTTGAAGTACCTGAGGCCGACGATCTGTGCCGTCGCGTGCGGCAATACTCGCCGCACATAGCGGTCGAACTGGAGCTTGGAGAAGGCGTACACATTCAGCGCCCACTCGCATGCCGGCGTTTCGCTGAAACCGTTTTCGCCGCCGCCGTACACCGAGGCCGACGAGGCGTAGATAAAGGGGATGCGCCGCCGCTGGCAAAAATGCAGCAATTCTTTGCTGTAGACATAGTTGGTGTCCATCATGTATTTGCCGTTGTATTCCATCGTGTCGGAGCAGGCGCCGTCGTGGAAGACTGCTTCGACCGACTCGCCGTCGTATTTGCCGACAAGCAGTGCCGCCAGGAAATCGTCCTTGTCGATATAGTCCTTGATATCGAGCGCCAGCAGGTTTTTGAACTTCTCTCCCTGGCTGAGGTCGTCGACCACCAGAATGTCTGCCAGCCCGCGGTCGTTGAGGCCTTTGACGAGGTTGCTGCCGATGAAGCCCGCGCCGCCTGTTACTATTATCATTGTTCCGCCTCCTTCCGTTGCCCGCTCTCGCATCCTACGGCGGCCCGCAGCTCATCCCTCTTGACCGCATAGGTGCCGAGCTTGCCGACAACTATGCCTGCCGCCAGGTTGGCCAGATGCGCCGCGTCGATCAGTTCGACCCTCGCGGCCAGAGCCGCCCCCAGCACCGCTGCCACCGTGTCGCCAGCGCCCGATACGTCGAACACCTCCTGGGCGGTGGTGGATATATGGACGGTATGTTCGTCGCTTAAAACACTCAGTCCCTTTTCCGACCGGGTGACGATGACGTTGGCGATGTTGTACCGTTTTCTCACCTTGTCGGCAACGGCTTTCACCGCCCGGTCGTCGTTGGCCGGATCGGTGCCGGCCGCTTCGCCGAGCTCTTTGAGGTTGGGGGTGATATAAGGCGCCCCGGCATACTTCCGCCAGTTGAGTCCCTTGGGGTCCACGACGAGCGGCACTCC
>JAHDOI010000010.1 GCA_018434945.1 Selenomonadales bacterium | reverse complement strand
TGCTTTGCACAATGCCGCTTCTGCGTGCAAATATGGTAGGCCACCCAGATTCTTCACCCTGTTCCAATTGCAAATTACGACGCATTTGCCACTAATTTATCGTGCAAAACAATGGTGGTTTTATTGTGCAAATTGACACAAGTGCTCGGCGACCACGCCAGAATGATCCACGATAATCTGGCCCCATCGGAGAAAGAGGATATCTGGCGTGCGGAGGGATTCATCTGCACGTTCGACCAGTTGTTAGCGCAGACAAAACACTCCATATCCGGAAGGCAATTGCAGGAATTGACGGCTTGTTCGTTAGAGTCGGCAAAGGAAATACGGTCCTTCAAATTAGGTATAATATGCCGGCAGGTAGCGGAAGAGATTAAAGTCGGTTTACCCCCCACATTTATTAACCATATGGTCAACGAAGTCGAACAATATCTGCATATTCTCGGCTGTGCGCTGACGGATAAAACCGTACCGGCCTTCCATCCCGTTTACCATCACGTCCTGTGGCTGCTGGATGCGGCGGGACATGCGGAAGGGCTAGCCGGAGACCTGGATATGGTCGAGGACGATTTAAAAGAGCGGAGCCGCCAATTCGCCACAACATTTGAAGACCTTTATCTTAAGGCAGTCGAATTCAAGGGATACCTCCGCACCGGAATCAGCAGTTTCCCCGCCTTGTCACGCCTAAATTGCCAGGCTGCCTCGGAAATTGAGCTATTCCGGGATTTTCTATGCAGATTGCGCGAACTCGTCAAAACCAAAATGGTGCTTGGCACTATCACCCCGCTCATTCCCGACCACATGATGCGCGAAGAGTGCTACTATTTAACCAAACTGGCGGAAGTGACCGGTCTTGCCAAACCAAACTGCGATGCCACGAGGCCCCGCCAGGAGTAAGGCGACGCAATGCCAAATAACGCCCCTAAACTATCCGAGTCCAACAAAAGGAGTATGTGATTTATGAAAGAGAAATGCTGTCCCCAAGACTTCTGTCCAAGTGGACTAAAGCCCGAACAGGCGGCAAGGATTGTTGAAGGACTGAATATCTATCTGGCTAACCTCAACATCCTATATATCAAACTCCATAACTTTCATTGGAACGTAATTGGCACAGGTTTTTTCCCTCTTCATGAAAAGACTCAGGAACTATATGAGGCGATAGCGGAAGAACTGGACGAGGTGGCGGAAAGAATCAGGGCACTCGGCTGCTTCCCGCTCGCCTCTATGCGGGACTATCTGGCTATCGGGACAATATGCGAACTGCCTGGTGAAGAATACCCTTCGCCTTTTGTCGCCAAGGTGATCATCGAAGATTTTTGCACAATGCTCAGTCTGGTCAGGAGAATAGATTCGATCGTGAAAGAAACCCCGGACCAATGCACTGCCGGACTGCTGGCTGACGCGATGTGTTTTTTCGAAAAACAGATGTGGATGATGGATGCCTATCTCACAAGGTGCTGAACCCAGAGGCAGGAATAAAGGGCCGCGTTCGACACGCCGGCCCTTTATTTCTGCCTCTGCCTCTCCCGCCCAGCTTTGCGTCACCCCAGTCCATCTTCCCTGTTATCTTCAATACTTCTGAATAAATCAGGGCAAAAGCGGGATGCGGCTTGCATGAATAACTTCAAGTGGTGCTGCTCGTCCTTTATGATCCGCTCCAGGAGATTCCTGATATACTTGTCGTCAATCAGCTGCTGATGCATTCTGTATTTCTTTATAGCCTGTTTTTCCGCGGCAATATCGGCGGCAAGCCGATCGTAAAGACCAGTGCCGTAGAACACATTAGACGCGTCCCAAAAAGTCTGTTTATTGTCTGTTATCGTACGATACTTGGGGTCTACCCCCAGCAGCAAAATTGTCTCACCCAGAAGCTCCAGATGCAGCATTTCGATAATAGCGATACATTCCTCAATCTCGGCAACTTCTCCATATTCTCCTTCAAGCGCCAGATAGTGGTGAAAGTACTGATTGATCGCGGTCATCTCGCTTATTGAGCCGGCATAATCTTCGAGAAGAAGCTGGGCGTAAAACAGGTTCGGTCGAACCACATTAGGCTCTGGATAAGGTTCCGGCAGTGCGCACCAACGGCTTGTATGCTCTTCGCTTTCTTTCCCGGCCACCAAAAACCCTCCCCTCTCGCTCTCCCAATAAAAGTATGTGTGTTTTTCTCTGATTATTACAATAGTCGGCCTCCACCCACTAACGAGAAGCTTGCAGCGCGAATCGGAAAAACAAGCGGAATAACCGCCGCAACGGCAAAGCTAAGGCCGCCTGCGGAGGCGGCCTTAGCTTTGCAATATTCTCTACCATCCCGAATGGATATACTCGAAAAAAGTCAACATGTATCCCTCGGGAAGACTTGTACTAAAACGGCGGATATTAAACTCGGCAGTTTCGGCAATGCTATGGATAGTGCGTATTATCTTTGCTCCGTTGTCCCGCGCCTTACTATAGACATCATCGATATCGGGGACTCTTATCAAAATCTCCATTCCCAGCCCTACCTGATTATCACCGAATGCAACCTCGCGTGACGATGTGTATAAACGCCGTGATTCAAGCATCAGGAACACACCCCGGTAAACCATGACGGCAAATTCGCCGCCGTCGGCAATCCGGTGAGCTGAAAATCCGAGGTGTTTTTCCAAGTAGCCCACGTTAGCGGAAACATCGTTTACGACAATAAGCGGTATTAGCTGTACTTGCATCAGTATCCCTCCAACGAGCGTGTTATCTGTAGTAATCCCATTCAATCTACCTGCTCACCTTCCCGGTTAACTGCTTGATGTGTCTCCCGGCGCCTCCCACCATTCCACCTCCCAAGCATAGTATTTGCCCGCCAGGCTGGCGGCTACTCTTTCGGATAACCGCAGGAATATTGGGAATAATAGTGCCGACTGTAGGGTGATATATGTTCCGGCACGAAAAGCAGCTATTGCAGGAAGTCAAAATCGAAAGACCCAATCCCACCTATGCCGCCATGCTAACAGAGCAGCTCGGCGGCCCGCAGGGCGAACTCAAGGCTGCGATGCAGTACATGTCCCAAAGTTTCAGAATCAAAGATCCGGCTATCAAAGACCTGTTTATGGATATCGCCGCCGAAGAACTTAGCCACATGGAAATGGTGGCTATGACCATAAACCTGCTCAACGGCCACGATGTGAACGCGCCGGCGGCGGCATCCGGTCATATCGAGAGCCAGGTGCTCACCGGCCTAAATCCCGCGCTGACAAATGCCTCCGGATACCTATGGACCGCGGCTTATGTCAACGTCACCGGCGACCTGCCCGCCGACTTGCTGTCCAATATCGCCGCAGAACAGCGGGCCAAGGTTGTGTACGAGTACCTCCACCGCCAGATTGCGGATAAATATGTCCGTGACACAATCGACTTCCTTCTTAACCGCGAAGAGGCGCACAACACGCTCTTCCGTCAGGCGTTCAACCGCATCCAGGGGACGAGTTCGACCCAGGATTGGGGAGTGGACGAAAACGCCCGGCTATATTTCGACCTTTCGACGCCGGGTAAATACTTCGATATCAATAACCCCCAGCCGCCCGTATTCCAAAATCCCGATCCCGGGGCTCGGCAGCCGCAGTGAAAAAAACCGCCTTCGGGCGGTTTTCCTTGAAAACTCTCTGCAGACAAAAAGGACTCAATGTCGGAGTAATAACGATGGATTTGCATTCGGCACAGACAACAGGAAGATAAAAGAAAAACGCCGACCTTACTAAGGCGGCGTTTTTGTGTTCGGCAGAAAATCGGTTTCAGAGTCACGGCCTTCAGGTTATAAGCCCGACGGTCTGCAACCGTCTACCCACGGTCACTATTCTGCAAGTTCGCAAAGTGGAAGCCGCCATTACCCAAGTCAGCATACCCTTCATCAATGCGCATAACGCCCCTGATCAGGAATTGCTAACTCATCGAATTCCGCCGCCAACGCTTTAAGTTGCATACCTAGCAAAATCCAGGCCAGCCTGGCGATGGTGAAGGACGAGGATATGAAAGCTTTCATGGAAACCTGCCTGCACGGCAAAAAAAATACGCTGCGCCTGTACCAGGAATTCTGCACCGGCGCATCTCTGGAAGTATAGGAGGGCAGCCATGGGAATACTCGATATGCTGATGGGCAATACCACGCTCGGGGACCCGACAATCGGCTCCGATATGCTCAAGGATTCGAAATTCGCCGTCTTCTCGCTCGCCAAAGCGCTGACCGAGACCGCCAACCCCCAGATCCGGCAGCTTTTTGCCAGCCAGCTGCTGTTGACCATCCAGCAACATCACCAACTGTCGGACCTTGTGACAGCGAAAGACTGGTATAAACCCTTCCTCGCTCCACAACAGCAGGTCAGCGAAGAACTGCAGTTGGCGGCCCAACTTAAAGGCCATCGATGACGAAAAGAGGAGGTTGATCCTCCTCTTTTCACATCCCTCGAATCCTTAAACGTTTACGGGTAGTGGGCATTGCTCAATCTACCTTTTCCGGTTCCAGCATCACTTCGAAAATCAGCTTGTCTCCGTCAGCGTGCAACGCCACATGACTTCCTTCAAGAATCTCTCCCTTAACGATTTTCTTGCTCAATTCGGTTTCAACCAGCCGTCCGATAAGACGTTTGAGCGGACGCGCCCCGTAATTCGTGTCGTAGCCTTCCTGAGCCAATAATTCCAGCACTTTGCCGTCCCAGGAAAGCGTCAGGTTCAGTTGTTTCTTAACGCGGGCGCCGAGGCTTTTGAGCAGCAGGGCGGCAATTTCGGCGACTTGTTCGCGGGTAAGCGCGTTAAACACCACGATGTCGTCGATCCGGTTGAGAAATTCAGGGCGGAAGTGGCTTCTCATAATATCCAGCACCCGTTCTTTGGCAACCGCGAAATCGCTGTTCAAGATCTCATGCGAGCCGATGTTGGATGTCATGATTATGACGGTGTTCTTGAAATCGACCGTCCGTCCTTTCCCGTCCGTAAGTCGGCCGTCGTCGAGGATCTGCAGGAGAATATTGAAGACATCGTTATGGGCCTTTTCCACCTCGTCCAGCAAGATGACGCTGTACGGACGGCGGCGCACCGCCTCGGTAAGCTGGCCGCCCTCGTCGTAGCCGACGTAGCCGGGAGGCGCGCCGACCAGGCGGGAAACCGAGTGCTTCTCCATGTATTCGCTCATATCGATCCTGATCATGCTGCGCTCATCATCGAACAGAACCTCGGCCAGCGCTTTTGCCAGCTCAGTCTTGCCAACTCCGGTAGGTCCGAGGAATATGAAGGAACCGACCGGACGATTGGGGTCCTTGATGCCGGCGCGCGCCCGGATGACCGCTTCGCTGATGGCGGTGACGGCCGCGTCCTGGCCGACGACGCGTTCGTGGAGCACCTCTTCAAGGCGGCCGAGTTTTTCCCGTTCGCCGCTGAGCAGCCTGGTAACCGGGATGCCAGTCCAGCGGCTGACGATCTTGGCGATGTCGTCTTCGTCCACTTCTTCCTTCAGCATCACCTTATGCGAGCGTTTTTCGGCCAACAGGTTTTCCTCGCCCTTCAGACGATTTTCCAATTCCGGCAGTTTGCCGTATTTCAGTTCGGCCAGCTTATTTAAGTCGTAGTTCCTTTCCGCCGTCTCCATCTCGGCGCGTACTGTTTCGATCTCTCTTTTAAGATTACGCAGTCGCATGATCCCCTGTTTCTCCATCTGCCACTGGGCCTTGAGCGAATCGGCCTGCTGCTTGAGGTTGGACAGTTCATCCCGGATGCGGTTGAGTTTTTCCTGGGAAGCGGGATCGCTTTCTTTTTTCAGCGCCTGTTCTTCGATCTCCAGCTGCAGGACGCGGCGCGAGGCTTCGTCAAGTTCGCTGGGCATCGAATCGATTTCGGTGCGAAGTTTGGCCGCCGCCTCGTCCACCAGATCGATCGCCTTGTCGGGCAGGAATCGGTCGGAGATATAGCGATCGGAAAGGGCTGCGGCGGCGACGAGGGCAGCGTCCTTGATCCTGACCCCGTGGTGGACTTCATACCGCTCTCTTAACCCCCGCAAAATGGAAATGGTGTCTTCCACACTCGGCTGATCGACCATGATAGGCTGGAAACGGCGCTCCAGAGCGGCGTCCTTTTCGATATGCTTGCGGTATTCGTTCAGAGTGGTGGCACCGATGCAGTGCAGTTCACCGCGGGCCAGCATCGGTTTTAGAATGTTGCCGGCGTCCATGGCGCCTTCGGCAGCCCCCGCCCCGACAACGGTATGAAGTTCATCGATAAACAGAATGATGTTGCCCTCGGCCTTTTTGATCTCTCCCAGCACGTTCTTCAGGCGTTCTTCGAATTCTCCCCGGTATTTGGCCCCGGCGACCATCGATCCCAGGTCGAGGGAGTAGATGATCTTGTTTTTCAGACCCTCCGGCACGTCGCCGGCGATTACCCGGCGAGCCAGGCCTTCGACGATGGCCGTCTTGCCGACACCCGGTTCGCCGATAAGCACCGGGTTGTTCTTGGTGCGGCGCGACAGGATCTCCACCACCCGGCGAATCTCCTCGTCCCGGCCAATCACCGGGTCGAGCTTGCCCTCGCGGGCCAGATCGGTAAGATCGCGCCCATATTTGGCCAAGGCCTGCATGCTTTCCTCCGGATTGTCAGACGTCACTTGTTTTCCGGCCCGAAAACTGCTGATAACTTCGAGAATCCGTCCGCGGGTCAGCCCGAAATCCCGGCAGGCTGCCACCACGTCGCTGTCGCCGTCTTCGGCGACAGCCATAAGAAGATGTTCAACACTGACATACTCGTCCTTCATCGCGGCCGCCTGCTTCTGCGCGAGCGCCAGCACCCGGACCATGGCGGTGTTCATCCGCAGGGCGCCATCCTGGCCTTTTACCACCGGTACGTTTTTCAATAGCTGCTCGATCTTGGCCCGGAAAGCTGGGAGCTGTACATTAAGCTGGGCCATGATATAAGCCACGATGCCCTCGCCGTCTTTCACCAGCGCGGAAATCAGATGACGGGTGGTCAACTCCTGGTGGTAGCCGACCGCCGCGAGCTGCTGGGCCTCCTGAATGGCCGCCGTAGCTTTCTGGGTGAATTTATCCTGATCCATACGGTAACCTCCTGTTTCTCGCAAATCTATTTGCTTACGCTATTTTGCCGCAGCTCGCGGATTTTATGGTAGAGTTCCTTTTCCGCCTCGGTCTGATCCCGGGGAATGTCGATGTGGAGCCTGAAATACAGATCGCCAAAGCCATTCTCTTTCGGCAGGCCTTTTTCCCGGATCCGCAGCCGCTGGCCGAAGTGCATGCCGGGCTGGAGTTTTAGCTGGACAGGTCCATGGGGCGTAGGCACTTGCAGTTTATCGCCAAGGACAGCCTGGTCGGGGTAAACGACCAATTCCGTTTCCAGATCGCTGCCGCTCACTTGCCACCTTCCATCCGGTGCCACTCTTATACGGAGATAGAGGTCACCGTCCGGCCCGTTGCCGTACCCTTTGCCGCCTAAACCTTTCAGGCGCAGGGAGGCACCTGGGTAAAGCTTCGCCGGTATCTTCACCTTTACGGTCTTCGTATCCTCGGTCACACCCGTGCCGGCGCACGCACGGCATATGCCACGGTCGGAAAATCGCTGCCCGCCGCAGGCTGCACAGGGGCTTGGAACGGATAGACGAAGCTCTTTTTCCGTCCCACGGATAAGTTCATCGACCGTCAGGCTGATTTCAGCGTCGATGTCCTCGCCCTTATAGGATGCCTGCCGGCCCCTGCCGCCGCTCCGGCGGCTGTGGACAAAATCCTCGCCGAAAATACTTGAGAAGAAGTCACTGAAACCGAAGCCACCGAGATCGAAATCCGACTGGCCGTGATAAGTGTAGGTACGACCGCCCATGTTCGCCGGATCGAAGTCGAACTCGTCGCCGGCTTTCCAGTTCATGCCGAGGCGGTCGTATTTGGACCTCTTTTCGGCGTCGCTCAACACCTCGTAAGCCTCATTGATCTGTTTGAACTTCTCTTCGGCCTTCGCCTTCGCCTCGTTTTGGTGCAGGTCGGGGTGATGCTCGCGGGCCAATTTACGGTATGCCTGTTTTATCTCTTTCTCCGTCGCCGTTCTCGGAACGTTGAGCACCTCGTAGTAGTCGATATATTTCAAGAGCCACCACCCCCGCCTATATTAAGTATTGGTTTATTCGTACTCGACGTCGATAGCGTCGTTGGTGCGTTTGTCCTGGCCGCCGTCGTTGCTTACCTGATGCTGCTTTGGTTCCTCGGGCTTGCACTGGCATGCCTGGCTATAGGCCTGCTCCAGCTCGTCCTTGGCCAGCCGCAGCTTGGCGGCATCGGCGCCGTCGTCCACGGCCTGCTGCAAGGCGTCCAGCGCTGCGCTCAGGCGTCCTCCCACATGGGAGGGCAGGGTATCCTGCTTTTCGCCCAGGAAACTCTTGGCCTGGTATGCCAGGGAATCGGCGTCGTTTTTAAGCTCGGCATACTGGCGGCGTTTTTTGTCTTCTTCCGAGTAGCGTTTCGCGTCTTCCACCATCCGCTCGATTTCCGTTTTCGCGAGGTTGCTCGCCCCGCTGATGGTGATCGACTGCTCCTTGGCGGTGGCTTTGTCCTTGGCGCTTACGGTGAGAATACCGTTGGCGTCTATATCGAAAGTTACCTCAATCTGCGGCACCCCGCGGGGCGCCAGGGGGATGCCGGCCAGTTTGAATCTCCCGAGAGTCCGGTTGTCGCCCGCCATTTCCCGCTCACCTTGGAGGACGTGGATTTCCACCTCGGGCTGATTGTCGGCCGCGGTGCTGAAAACCTCGCTTCGCCGGGCGGGGATGGTTGTATTGCGGTCAATGATCCTTGTCATGACGCTGCCCATAGTTTCCACACCAAGGGAAAGCGGCGTGACATCGAGAAGCACCACATCTTTAAGATCGCCGCTGAGAACTGCTGCCTGTATGGCGGCTCCCACAGCCACCACCTCGTCCGGGTTTACGCCTTGGTTCGGCTCTTTCCCGGTCATCGCCTTGACCAAGCGCTGGACAGCCGGGATGCGGGTCGAGCCGCCCACCAGGATGACCTCGTCAATGTCCTTGGCAGTAAGCTTCGCGTCTTCCAGCGCTTTTTCCACCGGGATACGGCAACGCTCGATCAGACTGCGGGTCAGCTCTTCGAATTTCGCCCGGGTGAGTTTTGCTTCCAAATGCTTCGGGCCGTTCGCATCGGCGGTGATGAACGGGAGATTGATATCGGTCTCGGTGACGGCCGAAAGCTCGACCTTGGCTTTCTCGGCAGCCTCCGTCAACCGTTGCGTCGCCTGCTTATCCTTTAAAAGGTCGATGCCGTTGTCTCGCTTAAATTCGGCGGCCAGCCAGTCGACGACCGCCTTGTCGAAATCGTCGCCGCCGAGGTGGGTGTCGCCGTTGGTGGACTTCACTTCGAACACGCCGTCGCCAACTTCGAGGATGGAAACGTCGAACGTTCCGCCCCCCAGGTCAAACACCAGAATCGTCTCATTCTTCTTCTTATCCAGACCATAGGCCAGAGCCGCGGCGGTAGGCTCGTTGATAATCCTCAGGACGTTGAGGCCGGCGATCCGCCCGGCATCCTTGGTTGCCTGGCGTTGGGCATCGTTAAAATACGCCGGAACGGTTATAACCGCATCGGTTATTTTTTCGCCGAGATATTTGCTTGCGTCGTCTACCAGCTTGCGCAGCACCTGCGCCGATATCTCTTCAGGGGCATGCTCCTTGCCGTCCACCAAGAATTTCAAGGTATCTTCGGAACCGCTGACAACCTTATAAGGGACAATCTTCATCTCTTCGCTAACCTCGCTGTAGCGGCGGCCGATGAACCGCTTGGCCGAATAAAACGTCTTGGCAGGATTCAAGATTGCCTGACGTTTGGCCAACTGGCCTACAAGACGCTCATTTTCGCGGAAAGCGACGACCGACGGGGTCGTCCTGCTGCCCTCGGCATTGACGATGACCTCGGGCCTATCTCCCTCCAGAGCGGCGATAACAGAATTTGTCGTGCCTAAATCAATCCCCACTACCTTTGCCATGGGTTGTTACCTCCTTTAATCGGTTATATTTTTATCTTAAACGATAATTATTATTAGGTAAAATTCTGTCCGCAAGCAAAACGGGGCGAATAATGCCTGATTTATCCATTTTGCGCACAAAAAAGCTCATTTGCGCAGCTTCTTTGACTTTTTGACTTTTAAGCACGCGAAGGGCTCCGGGGTGTGACAATAACACCGCACAAAAAAGGAAGCAAATCAAGAGTTGCGCGGTACCAATAAAAAAACCCCTTCCAATTTTTTAATGTAGTATATCACATAAAAAAATCATCGGAGGTTGTCGTTAGCACTCTCACCCAGAGAGTGCTAACTAGTTTTGCTTATATTTTAGCGATCAAGCTTTGTTTTGTCAAGAATGACGGTTTGCCGCCTGATCAGGACTGACCTATTGCCTATGTTTCCCTTTCCACCCTTGCCACGCACTCCACGTGCATCGAGTTAACATAATCGCTCAAAAGAAAACACTTTCAACCATCCACTATATGCTAACGCGGTGCAAGCCATTGAATCGCGCCAAAGCAGAACGGCATTGTACACTTGCCGAGTATATCAAAAAGAAGTATGGATAATATATCCATCCAGGGACATATTATCCATATTGCAATCTTGGATTATGGTGGGCTGTCAGGGAGTATGACAAGAGGTCATTTTATATACTAAAGCACCCACCTACCATAATAGAGAATCTGGAGGAACCTTCCGTGGATGAAAGCAAGGATTATATAAACAACCGCAAAGCGTGTATCCGCGAACGTTATAAGGGTGGTGACCTAGATGATGTAGAGATTATCCCGGCGGCACCACAGGAAAATATCTATGACAGCGAACGCCAAAAGCGTGTGGCGGTCTATGCAAGGGTTTCCACCGATGACCCGCGCCAGACATCCTCATTTGAATTACAAAAAAACCATTACATTGACTTTGTCAGCCGCCGTCCCAACTGGGTTCTTGGTGGCATTTATGCAGATGAGGGCATTTCCGGCACATCTCTTCAGCACCGCGACGCATTTCTCCGGATGATAGGTGACTGCCAGAACGGTAAGATTGATCTGATTGTAACAAAGTCTGTTTCACGCTTTGCCAGAAATATTTTGGATTGCATTGGCCATGTGCGTCAGCTGGCTGCAATGCAGCCGCCTGTTGGCGTTTTCTTTGAAACAGAGAATATATACACGCTGGACAGCGGCAGCGAAATGATCCTATCTTTCATGGCCACAATGGCGCAGGAAGAGTCTCACAATAAAAGCGATATCATGAACGCTTCGATTGAAATGCGCTTTCGCAGGCGTATTCTACTAACGCCACCTTTGCTTGGCTACGATCAGGATGAAAACGGCAAACTGGTCATCAACCAAAAAGAAGCTGAAACCGTGCGGTTGATTTTCTTTATGTATCTATATGGGTATACCTGCGTACAGATTGCCGACACCCTCACAAAGCTTGGTTGCCGCACGAAAAAAAATAACACGACATGGTCGCCAGGTTCTATTCTGCAAATCCTTCAAAACGAACGTCATTGCGGAGATATTCTGGCCCGCAAAACGTGGACCCCCAATTATCTCGACCATAAATCTAAAAAAAACAAGAACAACCGGAATCAATACAAATGGAAAAATACGCACGAAGCTATTATTTCGCGGGATGACTTCATCGCGGTACAGCGACTGATCAGCAATGCTAGGTACGGTAATAAAGGGATTCTGCCGGAGCTGCATGTCATACATAATGGCGCGCTGAAAGGATTTGTCGGGGTGAATCCACGTTGGGCGGCTTTCCGGGCCGCTGATTATCGCTCGGCGTCCGACAGCGTTTATGACGGTGAGTACATCTCCTCTGAGAATGAACTGCAGATTGAAGCAAAATCTGGTGATTTTGACATGCGTGGGTTTGAAATTGCTCGGGCACAGTTTTTTGACACAGCGGAAAAGGTATGCATCACATTTTCCACCGACTATATCGTGTTCAGTTCGAAGTGTATCCGAAGATTTGATAAAGCACAGTACATCGAAATGCTGATTCATCCGGGCAAGCGGCTTCTTGTAGTCCGCCCCTGCGCAAAAGAAAATCGGCACGCAATCAGGTGGGCTAATCAAAATGACGGCCAGTGTTACGCCCGCAGCATCAGTTGTGCTGCATATATCAAAACACTGTATGAGCTCTTCGGGTGGAAGCTTTCCTGCAAATACAGGATTCGCGGCATTTTTAAGCAGAAGGACGAAGAGACGGTCATCGTATTTGATATGCGGGAGACTGAAATTTTTATTCCCCAGAATGCGTTGGAGACCGATCTTGAAAAGCAGACAGACTCGGATCTTCTCAATGGAGAAGTGGAGCCGTTTACCACCGGGCCGAAAAAAGATATCATGGCGTATCCCGCCACATGGGCGAACAATTTCGGCAACAACTTTTACCGGCATGCCCAAGCACGCGAACTCATGGCCTTCGACAGCCACGGCACTTGGAACGTTCATGAGCAGGGGCAGCCGTTTTCCGACTCCCCACCGCTAAATATTACAAGCGCCGAGGTTGTCGGAACTCAAATTAAGCAGATGATCTGCAACATGCAACGGGAGATGGCTGATGATGGAGAAGGATAATCTTGCTCCAGGCGGTGGCGGAGAAGATTCAGCTTTGCTTGAAACCGCCGGGCAAAACGACTATAACGACAGAAACGTTGCGCAGGAGGAACCGTTCAGTTATGAAGGGTATCAGGTGGTTCGGCGTGAGTTCTTTTCTCATATACACGAGCCATCCATTACATTCAACCGCTGTAAAATATCATTGAATACAGCATGCCTGAAACGACTACCGGATGTGGACTATGTGCAGATACTGGTGAATCCGGAGGAGAAGAAACTTGCCGTGCGCCCCCGAGACGAAGATGAAAAAGATACTTTTCTTTGGTGTACTACCAAGGGAGAAAAGCGCGAACCAAAGCAGATCACCTGCCGCATGTTCTTTGCCAAAGTAATCCAGCTGATGGACTGGAATCCGGATTACCGTTACAAGATGCTCGGGAAGTTGATACGAAGCGGTGATGAGCAGCTTTTCATTTTCGATCTTACAGCAACGGAAGTCTATCAGCGCGTCCTGAGCGATGGCGATAAGCCCCGGATGTCCCGCACTCCGGTTTACCCGGCGGAGTGGCAGAATCAATTCGGCCTCCCCGTTGAGGAGCATCGCAAACTGCTCCAAATCAACATATTTGATGGCTATACTGTGTTTGGGATCAAAGACAAACCCGATATCCGGACAGAACCTGCTCGGGAAGGACAGCCTAACGGGGAGGGCAACAACGTATGACAGAAAGCGGTGTGGAAAAGCTGTTGATTGTGGTCGACTTCAAAAAGGATCGTATCAGGATTCATAATAACACGCTATTGTCTCTAGGTAGTCCGGAGTTTATTTTTTTATTGGTAAACCCTGGGGAACGCACATTGGCAATTCTGCGCAGTGACCGCTTTAACCCGCGCGCGCATCGTATATCATCGGTTTCTCTGGAGGGCGTCAAACCGGTTGAACTGTATAGCCGGTCACTGATAAAAACGCTACGTGATGTATGTACCGATTGGCAGGATCACAAATCCTACCGCCTATACGGCGACATCATTCCAAGTGAAGGGATTGTGCGCTTTTATATGCCAAACGCCCTTCCTGTGAAAGGGGGTGAATTATAATCACATGACGGAATCACAAGTTATAAAGCTGAAGATAGACAATGATTTTAAGCGGCTGATATCCCCTTTATCGGAAGAGAAACTATGCTTACTGGAGCAAGATCTGATACGAGATGGCTGCCGGGAGCCGCTGTCGGTGTGGAATTGTCAACGCCGGAAAGAAAGTGACCCAACGCCGGTTAGGAATTGACCCAATCGCCGAGAAGAAAACGCCAGATTGTATCGCCGGTTAAAATTCTTTCGGCGGAATATCGGCCGGCGGTATTGTCGAGACCCCAGATTTG
>JAHDOI010000090.1 GCA_018434945.1 Selenomonadales bacterium | reverse complement strand
TCGCTGATATTACACCATCCTTAGATGATAATACCTATGAACAAGAAGAGCTTGCATTAGTTGCTGAATCCAAAGGAGAATATAAAAATTCAACGACTATCGATCCTAAATAGCTAATCAATAGAAATATCGGACAGAGCCAAATACTTTAACAGACAGAATAGGGCGACTAGGTTTTAAGGTTTCAACTGTAACTGGAAGTTTTGAATTAGATGAGTTCGATGATTTATTAATAAAAGAAGCAGATATTCTTGTTGCTACTCCGGAAAAAATCGACCTACTGCTACGTATAGTGCCTGAATATTTTAATTCAGTCTCTTTGGTCGTTATTGATGAAGGACATATATTAGGAAATATTGATAACCGTTCCGCACTTTTCGAATTCCTAATCTTGAGATTAAAAAGAAGATTAAAAGCTTCTCAAGCAAGGTTTTTATTTATTTCGGCTGTCATGCCAGAATTGAATGCTGAGAATTTTTCGTTATGGCTTAGTAATAAACCTAAAAACGTTATTCATTCTCCCAAAGGCAATGACGGTATCCCATGGCAACCTACCAGAAGATTGATTGGGAAATTCTCTTGGCGTGGGGAAAATGGTAGGATTGATTACCCCTACATAAATCTTTCTCAAACCGCAACGCAACCTGCCTTTGTTCCCAGTATTATAAAAATAAATAAATATACCGACTATACTCCTAAACTTCTTAAGAAAAAAGAAGTATTATTCCCTTATGTTGATAAAAGCACTAAATTACCTAAAAAATCCGATACCGCAATAGAATTAGCTTATAAGTTTGCCCAAGAAGGACCAGTACTAATTTTTTGTTCGCATCCTGGACACGTCATTGATGTCGGCAATGCATTTCTCAACTTAATGAGGCTAAAAAATATTGATGATAATAAGTCAGATAAAATTCCATTTAAATATCAATCCACCATGGAAAGCTTAGAAATTGCTGAAAAATGGATGGGAGATTGTCCACTTACCCAGTGTTTGCACTGGCAAGTCGGATTACATTATGGCACGTTATCCGAACCTATTAGAAAATCAATTGAGGATGATTATAAAAACAAGAAGCTCAAAGTCCTTATCGCTACAAATACATTGGCACAGGGAATTAACTTTCCAGTCAAAACGATTATTATCCATTCCGTTGTTAGAAATGCCCAGACTAATGACAAGATAAGTGTTAGGGATTTTTGGAACATAGTAGGTAGAGCCGGAAGAGCAGGCCAAGAAACCGAAGGCCAAATAATATTTATTTCAAATAACGATAAAGATGAAAGTCTATTTAACTATTATAGTAATCCTAAAAACATTGAAAATGTCGAAAGCATTATTTATGTCATATTACAATGGCTTTTGGAACACAGAATATCTCAAGAAAACTTCTCGGAGCTTATTTCTTCTTTGTTAGACCCACAGATTTTAGCCTTACTTGTCGAAGAATCTATAGATACACCAGATGAAGCTATTATTAGAGACATATTACAGGACAGCTTAGTAAAAATACAATCTGTCGATTTGCGGGACGATATTTTAGTAAATGAATTACTAGGAATATCGCAAAAAATCTGTTTCCAAGCTCCTGATACTTCTCTTCGAAAAGTATTTGCTCAAACGGGACTATCATTTGAAAGTTGCCGAATCATATATAACTACATACAAGATAACAAAGACACTCTTAACTCTGCAATAATAGGGAATCTTATGGGTGGTAGCATCCTTAGTTATATATATATAGTTTTTAAATGCCTATCGAACCTGAAAGAAATGCAACCATCTTCTACCAAGCTAACAAAGTTAGCACTTTTTGAAAACAGTTCGTTTATAAGCGAAATTGTTAAAAAGTGGGTTCATGGCGACAGAATAGAATTAATACGTGATTATTGGCTTTCCCAGGGGGAAGAATACACTGCCGACAATTTTAATATTTTTATTGAGAACTTACTTTCTTATAAATTTACATGGGGCACATCGGCGTTTAATCAAATTTTTGCCCATATCAGTGAAATCGAGTTAAAGGAACTCCCTAAAGATGTAATTTACTCACCGTCTTTCGTGAAATATGGCCTATCGAATATATTTGCATGCTGGGCCAAAAGCGTAGGCGTTCCAACAAGAGAATCTGCCTTAATCTTAGGAAATCATTTTTCAGATATAGAGAATAACAAAGACCTCCAAGGGTTCCTTAAATGGTTTTCTAATCTATCTATCGAGGATATCCAAGAGGTTGCCGGTTTAGCACAATCCTCGTATGAAATCAAAAGAATTCTTGAGGTATCGCGGCGACTAAATATAGAGAAATATACCGTAACTGACAAGCAAGTAATCCATCACTTCTTTATAAAGGGCATTTCCTTCGATATGAAAAGAATTGAAGTTGCTCAGAAACTAATACCTAACTCCTCTATTGAATTAGAACGCGATTATGATAATACTTTTGATGTTTACGCTATAAAAGTTATGCACCAGAAACAACAGGTTGGATATGTTCCTCGCGAGTTGGCAAAACAGCTAGCATTAGATATAGACCTTGATGGAGAGAAATACTCTGGAGTAGTAGCATCTAAAAGTCAGCGTGGTAAGCTCTTTGCGGTGGAAGTAAGAGTATCCAAGGGCACTACAATAACCAAATAAGTAATTGGGGGAGAATATCATTGCTTTAACATATAATTGGGGTGAAATGATACACCTGCAAAATTTTTTCTGACCCTGCCGCCTCCATTTTGCCCCCTTCCCCTCTTGTAAAAAGTCTCCTTTTAAAGATTTTGGTCCCCAGATTGGTCCCCAAACACAAAAACGGCCTGCTGACGTTTAAAGTCAACAGGCCGTTAGTCCTTATGTGTGGCGGAGTGGGTGGGATTTGAACCCACGCACGGTGTAACCCGTCTAACGATTTAGCAAACCGTCCTCTTCAGCCACTTGAGTACCACTCCGTAGCGAACGCTGCCAAAGTATGATCCCGCCGCCAGGCACGCGTGGCGGAGGGGGTGGGATTCGAACCCACGGTCCCTTGCGGGATCACTGGTTTTCAAGACCAGCTCCATAAACCACTCGGACACCCCTCCGTGTCCGGCACATATTGTATTATAACAAAAGGCCCCTACCCTGTCAATAAAGCCTTTCTGGGAATTTTGGCCGCCGCCGGCCCGCTGGTAAAGCGGGCGCCGCCGGGAAAGAATATAACAGACGCCACGGTATTGACTAATAGCCGCCACGGGAGTATAGTTTTAGTATTAAACAAGTTCTACGATGAAAGCGGGTGAGATATATGGACATAGACCAATGTAGCGACAGACCTTCGCCATTTTTACGCAAATACAGGGGAATATCCATATTTCTTGCCTTGATCTGTGCAAGATAGGATGGCTTGTTTCCCGGCACGAAGGAGGGAACATCCATGCTGCGCATTTATAAGACCAACTGTGAGTCGCTGTGCGAGCTTTCCCTGGCGGCGCTCGAAAAAGGGGCCTGGTTGAGCCTCACCGCTCCTGGCGCCGATGAACTGGCCGCCGTCGCCGACCTTACCGGGGTGCCCCCCGACGCCCTCAGGGCGGCGCTCGACGAAGAGGAACGCTCCCGCGTGGAGATCGAGGACAATTACATCCTCGTCATCACCAATGTCCCGATCCTGCGCGACACCCACAGCTACGACACGCTGCCGCTCGGCATCGTCCTGACCAAGGATCATTTTATCACCGTCTGCCTGGAAAGTCATCAGGTGTTGGAGGAGTTCGCCGCCGAGGGGCCGCGGACTTTCTCCACCTACAAAAAGACGCGTTTTCTTTTCCAGATCCTCTATAAATCGGCGATCCTGTACCTCAAGTACCTCAAACAGATCAACCGCCGCACCGACGAGATCGAGCGCGACCTCCGCCAGTCGGTGAAGAACCAGGAGATATTCCAGCTCCTCGAACTGCAGAAGGGCCTCACCTACTTCACCGCCTCGCTGCGCTCCAACGGCATCGTGCTGGAACGGCTGCTCCGCCTGCGCTCCAACCGGGAACTCCAGCACCTCATCGCGGTGTACGAGGAGGACGAGGACCTGCTGGAGGATGTCATCATCGAGAACAAGCAGGCCATCGAGATGGTCGAGATGTACAGCAACGTCCTCAGCGGCATGATGGGAGCCTTCACATCCATCATCTCCAACAACCTCAACCTGGTGCTCAAGTTCCTCGCCGCCGTGACCATCCTGCTGGCGATACCGACAATGGTCGCGAGCTTCTGGGGGATGAACGTCGAGGGCCTTCCCTTCAGCGGCGAGAACGGGTTCGCGATCATTCTCCTCATCGCGGTGGCCACCGCCGGCGTCAGCGCTTACGGGCTGTGGCGGCGCGGACTGCTGTGACCGCCCCGGGGTTCGTGCCCCGGGGTTTCCGTTTGCCGCTTGCTGATTTACAGACAGACACGACAACCGGAGGTTGTCGTGTCTGTCTGGAGAGTTATTGCTGCCAGGGCTGCTCCTCCGGCCGGTGCCGTTCCTCCCGGCGCCGGTGTTCATCCTGCCTCCCGGCGTTTCGCGGGCTGCCGGCGTAACGGATGCCGGCGAATTCGGCCAGGTCCCTGTCCACGGTGACGAGGTCGCCGCGATCCAGCTCGCTGAGGGCGTTTTTGCCGACCGCCTGCACGGCCAGCTTCATCTCGGCGGTGCATGATGCGAGGAAGTTGGCCAGATGCCGCGCCGCTTTCTCGATGTCGACCTTGTCGTTCATCTTGCCGTCATAGAGGGCGAGCTGGGCGGGCGGCGCCTGCGGCAGCACCTTGACCACCTGGCTCTGCAGCGCCGCCATCAGTGCGACCGTGCCGATGTAGACGGCGTCGGCCCCCAGGGCGAGCGCCTTGAGGAAGTGGCCCGGCGTGACGAGGCCGCCGGCGATTATGAGGGTGAACTTTTCCCGCAGGCCGTTGTCGGTCAGCCAATCTACGGCCCTTACCAGCGAGTGGAAGGTCGGCAGGCCGATGTCGTCCTCGAGCGTGGGCGGCGCCGCCGACGTGCCGCCTTCGGCGCCGTCGATGACGATGAAATCGGCCTCGGTCTGGGCGATGACCGCCAGCTCGTATTCGATGTAGTCGCTGCCAGCGATTTTGACCCCCACCGGCACGTCGTACTGTTCTTTCATCGTGTTGACCATCTTGATGATGTCCCGCGTACTCTCCTTGCCTGGCATGCGGGCGTTGATCGCCGTATCCTGGCCTTTTTCGAGTTGCCAGGCGCGTCTTAGATGGTCACCGATGCTATCGTGCATGATCGGCTCCTCGACCGCGCCGCCCCAGGCACCCTGGCCGAGCTGGATTTCGATGGCGTCGAGCTGCCCGAGCTGCTCGGGGCCGCTCAGCCACCCGCCCCGGTGGTACTGGCCGATGAGGTATTTCGCGTTATCCCTTTCCTCATTTGTTACCGCCGACTCGCCTGTGTTGGTGGCCGTGCCGGCCATCGAAGCCCCTTTGGCCAGCGCCATCTTCATCTGCAGGCTGAGGGAGCCGCCGTACGACATGCCGGTGATAAGAATGGGGATGTCGAGCTGAAGCGGCTTGGCGGCCCGCGGCCCGATCACCGTTCCGGTCGTTATCTCGATCGTATTTGTCGTGGGCAGCTTAAAAAGCTGACAGGGGTTGAGCAGGAGTTTGGTCCACGGCGACAGCACCACCGGGCTGCCGAGCGGCCTGCTGATCGCCGTGCCCGTCTCGGCGCGGATGCCGGCCTCGATTATACCGCGCGGCGTCAGTTTCTCGGCCACCGTCGCCAGCAGGAACGGGTTGTCCTTATAATCCTCGGTCAGCATCTTCACCGTCGCCTCATCGAACATCGGGTCCATCATTTTCATCATCAGCATGCTCATCAGCATCGCCAGCACCTCCCGCGTTTCGCTGCCCATAGTGTTCGCCCCGGCCGGGATTTTTAACCGGTTTGCCGCATAAATCGGGAACTGCCGGCCACAATAAGCGGGGAGTAAACACGACGCGCGGTGCAGGCATGAATACGCTCAGATTCTGCGAGACAAACATCAACGCCCACGAGGGCATGGCGAAGCTGGCCGACAAGGCCAAAAACGAGTTCACCAACGTCGATATATCCACCGAGCCCTGCCTCGGCCACTGCGGCCAGTGCGCCGAGACGCCCATCGCCCTCGCCAACGACCAGCTCGTCAGCGGCGACACCGCCCACGTGCTGTTCGAACGCGTCAAGAATACTATCGGCGAGCGGGAAGTCGCCGCCCCGAACGTGCGGCGGTAATAATCCAACGCTAAAACGATAAAGAAACCCCGGACAAGTTGTCCAGGGTTTCTTTATCGTTTGGTGGAGACGAGGGGGATCGAACCCCTGACCTCTTGAATGCGAGGCAACTCCTGCCGTTATATTAGACTATATTAGGCTACAAAATCCTTATGAAATAAGGATTCTCACTTTCAATATCACCAGATATATCGCTATGTAATTCAAGAAATATTGGTCAAAATATTGGTCAGATTTGACTCTTAAGACCTTCAATAATATTATTAATTTTCTTGGCTGTCTCACGCTTTTTGCCGGGTAACACGTGACTGTAAGTATTTAGAGTAAACCCTGGTTTTGCGTGCCCGAGGAATTCACTTACCCGAAGAATGTCCTCCCCTGCCAGTATAAGCAAGGAAGCAAAAGTATGCCTTAGGTCATGAAAGCGCTTGTCTTTAATACCCATTCTATCCAACAAACGCCGAAAGCGTCTGGAAAATACGTTTGGGTTGATGGGGGCGCCATCTTCTTTGGTAAAGACTAAATCATTATCTTGCCAAAGCGGGCCGGCCTTAAGTCTTTCTTCTGCCTGCTGCGCCTTTTGACGTTTAAGGTCTGCTAGTACCTCAGGCTCGACTTCCAGTATTCGCCGTCCTTTAGCCGTCTTCGGTTCAGAGAAATATATTTCCCCATTCGCGTATACTAACGTCTGCTTGATGTTGACAGTTTGATTGTCCCAATCGATAGAATCCCATTTCAATCCGAGTAACTCGCCACGTCTAATCCCGGTCTTGAGCTCCAGCATATAGGCGTAGCGCATACGATCTTCCCGAATGTCCACCAATAGCTTTTTAATCTCGTCTTCTGACCATGCGTTGACAGGCTGTTCGTTTTTCGCTAGCCTGGGTAACTTAACGCTAAGAGCCGGGTTCCGTACAATGAGGCCGTCCTGCACAGCTTTATTCAGGCTTCCCCTGACAATCTGATGCACCTGACGAATAGTCTTCGGCGAAAGCCCCTGAGGTTCAGGCGGAGGCGAAGCGTCCTTTCCCTTCTTTTGCTTTTTCACCTGAATACGCTTGCCCTCTTTGGTCAATTTATTGTACAATTTTTGGATGTCGGCGGAGGATAATTTTTGCAGCAATATACCGCCGAAGCCAAGTTTAATATGAGTTTTAAATAAACTTAGGTATGTCTGATAAGTCGTTTTGCGCAACGAGTGCACCATGATCTCCGTTATCCAATGTTCAATCCACTCTGCCACCGAAACCTTTTTCGTCGAGACAAATCCGTAGAGCTCTTTCTGCTTAGCTAGTTCTCTGAGTTTATCAGCGACTTGTTTTCGAGTTTTGCCATAAACATTTTTAAATTGCTGCTTGCCGTCGGCATCAATTGCCGCGGTAAATATTCCTTCCCACCGGCCATCGACTCTTTTCCGGATATGTCCCTCACCATGCGCTCTGTTTTTTGCCATATTCATCATCTCCTTCCTTTATGAAAATAATACATCCCCTTATGGCCCTTATCGTCATTCTCATCCCCTTCCATAAAACAAAGCCTCAAGGAGGGCATTGAGGCTTTAAAAGAGCAGATTATAATCGGCCTTTTCTTCTAGCCTCCGTGTCAAACGGCATACCGGACTGTCAATACCCCTTTTTCTTCAGCCAGTATTCTAAAGCGTCATTAACCAGCTTTGTTTTTTCACCTTTGCCTGCGGTTTCTTTTGCTTTGTCCAGTCTATCCAGTAAATCGTTCCTGATAAAGATAGTCGCACGGGTATACTCTTCTTCAAATTTCACCCTGGCCATAATAGCACCTCGTTTACGTTTACGTATATTGCTATTATACCTTGGTGCCGCCAATTCGCGCAAATGTGAGAGGCAGGTTTTCCTGCCTCTATGTTTTATACCGTAACCGTAGCCGTTGCTTGCGATGACTTCCGTATGGGAGTTGGCATTTCAGCGACAATAAACTTATTACAGACTGGACGAAGATCCAGTGCGGCTTGTTTGCCGGCTATACCTATTACCCTACAGCCTGCATGACGAAGCGAGTGAATCAGCGGTACGTAATCCTGGTCGCCAGACACCAGAACGATCGTATCTACCGTACCACGGCCTGCAAGCATGGCCGCATCGCTGGCCAGGGCGATATCAACACTGTTTTTTTTCGCCCGCAATCTGTCTACCTGCACCCGGTGAAGACCGGCCGATGCCGTCAATGCAACATACCCGGGCGGATTAATCGCCGTCCAGTCGCCAAAGGCTCGAATGATGCGGACGGAGCCCATCTGACAAGCTTGCTCGATAGCGTACTCCGCGACCCTCGGGGATATATTTTCAGCGTCAATTAGTACGGCTATTTCCGGCTCAGGGGCAAACCACCCCAGGTTTTCTAATAGCTTTTTAAACAAACTCATATTAATCAACTCCTTGTTTTTCATCTCTTTTAAACTCCTTACCCCTTTCCTTGATTTAACGTAAACGTAAACGTAACTATTAATTTCATTATACACCCTTTTAATTTTGCAAACAAGGGCCCGTCGGGATGGTAATTCTATATGAGAAAGCCACATAGTAAAAAATGTCGATTAAGGAGGAAATTTCTTAACATACCAAGAAATTGGAAGCGGAGATTATGGAGGTGCTATTATGAAGATGAAAATGTGGTCTTTAAAAGTAGCAGCGTTTATCGGGATTGTTGTCGGGGTTTTCGGGTTCCATCTTCAGGCGCAGGCGTACTCGGGTTTTTGGGTCAAGGATGATGCAGAGTATGCGATGGGTCAGCGTTCCTTAGCGGCTAGGGCGGGGCAATCTTATCAAAATCCTCTGGTGACGGAGCTCGCTCAGAAGGTCATCGCTGCTAACGGCCTCGACTTTAGCCACTATACCTTCCAGGGGTTAAGGACAAATGAGATCAACGCGGACTGTGCGCCCGGGAAAAATATCTGGGTGTGGGACGGGTTTATTAGTTTCGTTAATGGTGATAAAGAGATCATTTCCTATGTTCTGGCGCATGAGGTGGGCCACGCGGCGAACCGGCACTGGCTCAAAACCATAAACAAGCGATATACCAACGCTTATGGTGCGGCGCTTTTAGGTAAAGCAATAGCGCCCAACTCCCAGCAGATCCAAAGTTTCCTCCTTACCCAGTCTCAAATAATTGTCCTTCACGGCTACGGCCTCGATAAAGAGTGGGAAGCCGACGCTTTTGCCCAGTCCACCGTCGAAAAAATGAGCGACGTCAACCTGGCAACTGGGTTGGTATATTTCCGCAGGGTTTGGATAATGGAAGAACCCGCCTTTGCTAAAATGACCGCTCAACAGCGCCAGGCCCAATATATTAACCCGCATCCTCCCTCCCCCGAGCGGTGGCAGTACGTGAGCAAGCGGATAAACGAATACTCCGGCGGGAAAGTTGGAATCGACTATGACGGAACGGTCTGGCTCAATAAGAACCGGATATTCAAACCGGTCAACGAAGAAGGCGCCATTGAGCAGGCGTACTGGATGGCGGGGTGGCTGGCGCGGGTCGTCCACGATCTGGGGTTCAACGCCCTATTATTCAAGGCAGATGATAGTAATGTCTTCGTGATCACTCCCGGTATGGGGTCGAAAACCTTCTGGGTCGACAAGTTTGACGACGACGCTGACGATGTGAACCTTATAATGGCGAAGCTAAAAATAGCAGGCGCAAAGGTAATAGAATAGGGAGGATGGGATACAGTGAAAAAGACACTAATTTTGGTCATGGCTTTGTTTATACTGGCTATACCGATGGTGGCAAGTGCGACAACGATCTGGGATATGAAAGCCGCTCCTCCGGGGCTGGATAGCACCGGGTATAAGAATATCCCGGCGAACAACTGGACAGTGTTTTTTCTAAAGAAGTTCGATGCGGCTGCAGAGAAGAACGGGGTTGCCGGGGGGAGCGACTGGTTTAAAGCTATCCCTGCGACAAAAAGCCCTGCTGCTGTCTCTAGGTGGTGGACCGCTGCAAAGGAGTCTGGATGGCAAGTGTCTGTGATGTCTCGGAGGCCGATGGCTGGGGCCTTAGGACTTATCCATGTTCAGTCGAACTACGGAGGAACCATATCCGTTATTCTGTATGTCGATGAGGTGCGTGATAACGGTGTACAGTGCTTGGTACTATCCAACGACGGGGAAGAAAGAAGCAAATTCTACACCTGGGACGAACTGCAGAAGCGCGGCACGTTTCAGGGCTGGATTTATCCCTTAAAAAATGGGATGAAACTGGCGGGGCAGACCGATGAGCAATTAATAGAATAGACGATCAGGAGATACGTAGGTCCGGAATAATCCGGGCCTTCTATTTTTTGCGACGAGAGGGAAGGCGGAGAGGCGCACGACCGCACCGGCGGCAGCAAATGCGCTCCCGTGCGCGGGGGCAGTGATGCGGTGACGCGCTCAAGGGAGTGGATGGCTCGTAGGAGCGGATGTTCTACCGCCAAGGTCGCAAACGAAAAGAGAGGGAGGGGGAGGAGCGGATGGAAAAGCGACCGGGCGAGGACGGTATAATATTAGTGGATATTGCCGAATATGAGATGACGCTGTCACATTTTAGTTCTATTAATACAATAATACGTCTGCCGCACGGCGGCTCACTAGAGCGGTTAATGGCAGACTGGCCAAGAATACGAAATTCGCGTGCGAACGGTCAACTAAACCCCCTTAAGCTACTCCCGAGCTGATACCCGGAGCGACAAGACCTGGGCGCCAGGCGGGGACGCGGAGGAATGTGGGGACAGGCGGCCACGTGCGGCGGCGACGCGGTGATAATACTAGGGGCCCGCATCCTTAGCGGGCCCCTTTCTACGTTTTTGGTGCCTTCGGGCATATGCAGTCTTCGCTTTTCGTTAGTGCATTACCGTGAGTTTAGCGACGAGTTCGGAGTTCCCTTGGGGGTCTTCATAAACCTGCGCCGTACGCTGGTCTTTGATCTGGATTATGCTCTCGTACTTTCCGGGGCGGTTGGCCTTGCCGACAATTTGGAAGGAGCGCTGTTCTCTCGGCGGTATCTTTGTGCCTTCGTTTTGCCAGACGAACGCACGGCCGTCTTGGATACCTCCGCTCATGACGTTGACGATCGCGAGTCCTTCGTCTAGAAAATCGGAAGAACTGAATAAGATCCGCAAGCCTTCGATGGTTCGGCTGGAGTCGAGGTTTTTCACGTCAATCCGGATTATGACCTTGTCACCTCTGGCCGCTACCCGGGGAGATACCTGGCCAGCAAACTCCACTTTGGGTAAGAGGATCTTCTCGGGTGCTTTCGGCGGCGGGGCGGAGGTCAGGGGTTTGTTCTTCTCTGGACGGCGAGTCTGCGAGGACTCGGGAGCACCCGTAGCCGCCGTGAGCAGATAAAGAACAAAAAACCCAACCAAAATATACACAACGAACCTTATTTTGGTTGGCGGCGGGTCTTGGGGTGATGCCGGGTGTACGGCCGCATACAGCAGGCGGCCGCACTTTTCGCAATACTTGGCCTTGGGCTCAATAACAGCCGCGTTGCAATGTGGACAGAATTGTCGCACGCCATCATTCGCCATAAAGACACCTTCTCTTCACTGGCTTTAATTTTAATAAGTTCTCCCCAGCCGGAGTCATTCCTCCATTTTAATCCTTATTTACTTCTAGAGATACTGCACTTATAGTTTCTAAATCAATCTCATTTCCGTTAAGTATTAATTATCGGAAGTAAAGAAAACGAAGACGAGCTGATGCTTACTGCGGAATCTCAGTATGGTGAATAATTTTGCGCCCCCGGCCTGCAGGGGCAACTGGGGGCGCTTATGTTTCTATTAAAGTCCCGGAGTCTATCAAGAGGAATCGAAGGTTCCGTTGTTAACTCGCTTGACTCCATGTTTCCATGTCTGCCTCTTACTTCCACTAAGGGAGCATTGTCGGAAGTGAAAAAAAGTGACTCCCGTTTGACGGTTGGTGAAGAGTAATTTTTCCTGTGCAAAGGATTAGAGTATAATTTGGCTAATATTGTAAAACGAATCTTGGAAGGAGGACGTCAAGTGAAAAAAATACTCTTTGTTGCTACTTTCCTGTCTCTACTTTTTTTCTGCGTTAGCGTTCAAGCTGCGCCCGCATTTGAAATCGAACTTAATCCTAAGGAGGTTAACATCGAGTATTCTAAAACTCGCGAATACTCTGGAACAGCAGGATGGAAAATAGAGAAATTATATAAAAATCCCTATGGAATCACTCTTCCGTGGTATTCCTTCTATGTTTTCTACCGTACTGAAAAGGGCGAACACGGCACACCCTCGATTTTAAATTCTATAGCAAAGAACCTAAAGTAGAAATATTACGGTCAGTGACCGGAGGAAGTGACACAGTCCTGGCCCGGACAAGCTATGTATATGGACATATACCCGAGTTTTCGATAGAGCTACGGGACGGTAAGGCTACCTTTAAATATGGAGACAGTGTCTTGGCAACCACTGAGGGCATTGGCTGGTTTAATGGGGATGCTCACGCAGATCATTCAAACGGCACCTTCAAGTTCTTCAGGTAATAACGAGTAAAACGCCCGACCGAATAATCTGTCGGGCGTTTTATGTTTCGAAAAGCAAGTAACTCGTGTCACAGCTCCCGCCGGCATCCTTCACGATTATTCCGCGCCCCGTCAGGTTGTTGTTGATGTCTCTTGAAGCCGTGTCCTGAGAGCACTACAAATGATGTGCCATGCAACAACTCGATTGCGAAAGAAGGATTTTACTGTAGAACGGAGTAAGTTTTTTACTGGAAAGAGTTGGGGGGTGATTCTACGGAATACGTCCTAATCATTGCTGCAGTGCTTTCATCGTTATACAAAATATACACTGCAAGAAATAACCATCTATTTCACATCTTGTTAGAACGGGTCAGAGAAGATCCGCTTATGGAAAATGAGGAGTGGAGTGCCAGGGATATCCAGCTGCTGGCACAAAGAGGATCTACCAAGTGGGTGCTGAATTTTATCATTCAGATCATACTGGTGGCCGCGATTGCTTGGGCTTTTAATTGGAAATATGCTGCCGCTTGGGCTGTAGTTTTCTTCTTTCTGTGCGCCCGAATTGCAAAGTACATAATTAACAGCGTCGGTATGGCCGAATCTTTGAAAGATATAGCTGCCGATATTGATATGCTGCTGATGAGATTCCCCAGTAACACTTTCTGGCAACGACTAAGAGACATCGTCGACGATCTTCGTTATCCTGGCGGTGTTAAGCACAACGACCCGCCTGGACCGGATAAACCAGTAGATGAAAGTAAGATTCTTGCAACCGCGACCGAAGCTATTGATGCAGAAAAATATAAAGATGCAATCACCCTGCTGTCTGGGGTCATCGCACGAAATCCCAATAACTTCGATGCTTTAGTAAAACGAGGTCTAAGCTTCTTATTGATGGACCCTGAAGATTATAAACTTAATCAATTCTCTTTAAAAGATCTGACAAAAGCAATTTCTCTTCAGCCCAATAATACACTTGCTTATGAAACCAGGGGGCGGTATTATCACGTCCTAGCAAATTACGCTTATGGAACTGCCAATGAATCTGGATATTGTAGTAAAGCACTTAACGACTACTATAAGGTACTTGAACTAAATCCAAAGTCATCTAAGGCAATAACTGAGGTAGGCCATTTACTAGAACAGAGTCACAAACTAGATGAGGCGATCGCGTTCTATCAGCGAATAGTTGAATACATACCAGATGATTCGGGCATCTGGTTCCTTCTAGGCAGGGCAATGGGAAAGACCAATCCGCAGAAAGCCATCGAAGAACTGTCCATGGCGATCAAGCTAGACGAATCCAAGGCAATATACTACGCAACCCGAGCATCGGTGTACTCTAAGCTTAAACAGCATGAAAAAGCCATCGGTGACTTAACGATTGCTATTCAAATTCAGCCGTGGTCATTATTCTACCAACAACGAGCAAAGGCGTATAAAGCAGTTGGAAGGAACGACCTCGCCAAGCAAGACGAGGACGCCGCCAAAAGATCGCACGAAGAAAATATCCGCCCTATGGTTGACGACTGACTAAGGGGGTGACATCATGCGTGATCGGCCTACTCTTTTTTCTGGGCATGAAGTTGGAGACGTTATAAGAGGTGCCACGAACGGGTTAAGAACAGAAATTGAGAACTTTGATAAAAATTATATAGTCAATGTAGGCTTGCATGATCTTGCTGAACATCTTATCAGCAAATATACACTTGATGTACCAGTTCTTCTGGACGATCAGAAACAGATTTCAGATGAACGCGAAGTAATGCGTGAAATCAATGACTACGGCCAGATTCGTACGGTCAAAATGCCTTCAGTAACAATAGCCGTTCCCTTTACGGGAGATCCTGACATGTTCTCCGTAAGACCGTCCACATTTTATTCGTCTGGCTGGCCTGCTGGTGAAGTCGTAGGCAATGAGTTGCGTTTGACCTTCGTCTCGCCCAATAACAATCCTGCGACCATTTTGAGTTATTTGAATAATTCACTACAGGAAATACGGCAGTATCTGGAGTGGATGGCTAACGATGTTAAAAAGCACAACGATAATCTGCGTGCCTTGGTGGAAGAATGCTTGAGGCAAAAGAAAGAGAAATCGCTTTCAAACATGAATATGATTGCTACCCTGAACATTCCAATTCGCCCAAAAGAAAACGGGCCACGCCAAACCTATCGTGTTCCCGATATCCAACGCCGAATAGAAGTACCAAAGCCAAAGGTAACACCTACTAGCTACCAACCAGAACCTGCGATTAGCATTCAGGATTATGAGGATATTCTTAGGGCCCTGGAGCAGATGATAATAGCCATGGAACGAAGCCCCGAAACGTACCAAACTATGGGGGAAGAAGATCTTCGAAACCTATTATTAATGCAGCTGAACGTTACTTATCAAGGTCGTGCTACTGGTGAAACATTCAACAGGAATGGCAAGACCGATATCCTAATTCGCGAGGAAGGCAAAAATGTCTTTATCGCTGAATGTAAGATTTGGCGCGGGTCCGGACAGTTCAAAGAGGCTATCGACCAACTCCTTGGTTATACTTGCTGGCGGGATACAAAGACGGCACTTCTGATTTTCAATCGTAACAAAGACCATACTGCTGTCCTCCAACAGATAGAGACTGCTACTCCTGGCCACCCTTGCTGCAAGAAGATTATTGGTAAAAACGGTTCCGGTCACTTCCGCTACTTGTTCCACCAGCCGGACGATAAGAACCGCGAGATCTATCTTAGCGTAATGGCTTTTCATGTGCCGACACAATAGATCTTGGCGTCAGGTGGGGAGCCGGCCTCAGTACTCTGGAAGAAGGCGTTCTACAATCACAGGAATTCGTCCACAAGTTCCTGATAACACACCGGGCGGCCAGAATGAGTGCCCGGGAGGAAAAAATTCGTTATCTCGCCCGGCGCTGACAAAAAGCCTCGGAACAGCCCGAATTAGACTGCTCCCTGGATGAATATGAGGAACTATTAGGAATCCTCGAGGAGTTGTCCTACCGCGAGTTGAGTGCGCTTGCGGTAATAGACGCTTTCTACAAGCTACACCCAGTTAAGTTCGATGAGGATGGAAAGGGTAAAACTGACGGAATTGAACCCTACCTGCCTGACTTGCATAAAATGATTGAGGATAAGCTAGGTATTAAGCAAGTGGATCGCAGTGATTTCCTTTTGAGGTTATCACGTTCGCAATGCTACGAACAACTCGACTACATATACGGCGAAACAGGCGACGGGTACCTAACCCCTTTGTATTATCGGTTAAAGGCACATATTGGATCATTCATTGAATAATAGATAAAAAGTGAACAATATAAGTTCTGGAGGAATTACGGATTGGGCCACTATGACGAGAAGCTTGTCTCGCCCCCAGACCACATAAAGCTGTTGATTGTGACCGAGGCGCCACCGGACAAACCAGCGAACTATTTTTACAACGTCTCAATGAACGATTATAACCACGACTCCTCCCGCAGTTTCTTCCGGGGCATAATGCAGGGCATTGGCCTATTGGGCAAGGGGGTTAAGATTTACAGCGAACGGCGCCTACTGGATACATTCCTAGCCAATGGGTACTTTCTAGTGGACACTTCACCGTATCCTGTATACGGAAACGCCGTCCAGCGAGCAAACCAGTTGTTCGAATATGCGGATAGCCTGGCCAGCACGATTTACTATGAATTGAATCCCGAAAGCATCTTGTTCGTCTGTGATACTAACCAGGCTGTACTGGACAGCATGGAAAGGTATCCCGAGATCTGGAATCGGATATTGCTGGATGCGCCGTTACCTTATCCGGGCAACGGATGGTTGTATCCTCGTATAGACGGCCGACCAAGCTTTATAGATTTATTTCCGCAAGAGTACATACTTGCAGGTTTATACTAGAACAATAGAGGGGAGGAAATTTTCCTTCCTCTATCTGTTGCGTAGATCTTGTCATTATTGATAAAGGCCGCCTTTCTGTCGAAAGGCGGCCCAAACCTATATCAGTTTATACATTGCTATGCACCTATCATTTTCGGTTGAGTGGTAAACCGAGATCGTATCGTCATCCGGTATTTCTTTAAAATCAAGACTCCTATAGAATCTTCTGGGCCTCTCTTCTTCTACAGAAAAGAGTATAACCGCCGCCACACCAGCAAATAATTCACGTATATTTACTACATCGTCCATAACGTGATCAAACACAAATTCGGAATATTTTCTACCCTGATAATATGGACAAGCTTGACCTTGGTAGCGTTTGTCGACGGCAAACCTTGCCAGTTCGACTGCCGGGACGACTTCGATCTCTTGTTTGCCCGAAAACTCGTTAGTGACAAGCATTTGCAAACAGGAACACTTGAGGGTATAGTAGCCTATAATGTCACTATTTGCATTATCAACAATTACTTTTGTAACCGCATTCCCCTCATCATGATACTTCCGTGCTTCATCTCGTAGGAACTCATTCATTGTTGTTTTGGGGCTGTCACAGTCAAACCGACCCAGCAGTGCCGGGTCGGTCGTGGTTATGTAGTACTGAGCAAATGGTAGTGTCATTTCTTTTTGCTGGCCGCAAGACATGCCCGCAGCCGGTGTGCCCTATTATAAGCATCGGAACGGTCTTTGGGGGTAGAAGCAGATGCGCGTAATTCGCGCTGTAATTGTTTGGCTGAGTCTCCCTTGACTGTCGGAAATATTCCTAGTGATATAGCCATGCGACGGGCACCTCCTTTTCCCGGCGGAGCATTTGATATCTTATTCATATTTTATCAGTCTCCCATTGTCTTGACAAGCCTTAATCGGGCTTATACGTTATATTATGTCTGATTTTATAAGAAAGAACCGCTTACCATGTATAATTTCCAGGGAGGGCTGCCGTCGCAGCCCCTTCGCATATTTTCATGTCAATCACGCCGCTGAGATGAGATTATTAGATAACTCAGCTTGCCGTGCATTCCTATCCGCCATCGCCTTACTGTATTCTTCGGCCCCCGCCTGCTGATCATGCAATGAAGGACATTGGGACGCAATAACTTCCGTATCGGCTTCCCCAGGATGGATGTACCCGGCTAACATCCTCGCCATCTCCAAGCACCCAAGATGGCGCGGTAAAATTTAAGTGTCATGAAGATTGTAAATTAAATTTATGCATTGACACCATCGCGGCGTCATCGGTATAATTATAATTAGAAAGGCGGAAGGAGTGATTGCATGGGTGAAAAGGAGGATATTCGGATATTCGCCTCAAGCCTAAAGGTTATACGTACGGCGTTCGGTCTGAAGCAAGAGGAATTGGCGAAGAGACTAGGTGTGTCCCGATCGACGATTTCAAACATCGAAAACGGTTCGATGGAATTAACCAAGCCGATGTTCTTGGCAATGCTGGCACTATTCACGTCTGGGGCTGCTTTGTCGGCAATTCCTTTGGCAAACATGGTCCTGGCTGGGATCGGAATCAAAAAGCTTGTGGCGAAGTATCTTGTACTTACGAAAACGGATGATGCGAACGCGAATTATGAGGAGGAAAATTAAGGTGCTATTGGAAAGCATGGCCCCGGTGGTTGCAAAAGAAGTTGGCACGGCAATACAACAAGCGGACTGGAAGAAGGCGGCCGCGTTAGGGTTGACATGTGTTGCCTTATATGGAGTATCCAGGTTAGTAGATATTGAGATAACAAAAGGCGAATGGAAAGTTCACCTTCGGTTTGCAGATCAACCGTCGCCAGCATAGCAAGCGTAAGAGGGCTCCCCTCTCGGGAGCCCTCTTATGCTTGCTGCCTGATTCGCAAGTAAGGGAAGGCCAGATGTCTTGCATGCAAAACCTTTAATTGCCTCTTCGACAGCTGCCTGCGTATCCTCGATAAAGGCCAGCTGAACGAACGTGTCTTCCAGATGCCTAGGTTTTTTCAGGCTTGGCCGCCACTGTTACCCTAGCCTCCTCCTCCGCCCTGCTAAGCTTATTCCAGGCTTTGCGTCCTTGGTTTCGATTATCCTATTTCCAGGTATTATTTAGGTCTCCCAAGACTTAATCGGTAAGCACACGCAGATACCCAGGAGTTATTAGGACCCCGACACGGTACAATTTGCTCGCCAACTTTCGATTCTCCTCATACACAGTTATACCTTCAATGCTTCTTTATCGAGTATCGCATAAAAAGCTTCCCTATATTCCGTAATAATGTCCCCATGATTTTGTATCCACCATCCCAAGTAGGCTAACATATGTTTACGCAATCCATGTTTTGTTTTTGGGGCATATGCGTCTTCGTCGATGTTACTATACTCGTGTGCTACGACTTCCAGCCATTTCATGGCGCATAGCACCGCATCTCCGAAGCTCAAAATTTCGGAGTGACATCCCGCACTATCACCTTGGCGCCAACCACGCCCCACTGCATCATAATACACAAAAGCAGTAAACCTCTCGTATTCGTTTTCGAAGTAGTCAAATACAACAATTCTTAACTGGTCGTTGACTAAATCCATGTCAAGCTCCGTGATGCTATACATTCCGATTATATGCCGAACCTCTGGCACCTTTTTTATGTAACTTCGGACATCCGGATTCTGAGGAATTTCGACCCAAATTCTCTTGTTTAGCACGCTCTCACCCTTCCTTTTACTTTCTACCATATTATGCTTGATCGAAAAGTGGATGGATTATCTGTCAACCCATCACGCCGGCCAACCTTGCAGCAGAGTACGACACCTTGCCGGATATCCTGTACGCATTTGCTCCACCTTGGGGGCCTGTCCGGGGCAATTTTTGAATTGGAGTCCGGTGTTTCTCGTAAAGTACCGCGGTTTTATTGGTTAACTGTTCTGTTTTTGTCAGGTGTCTTCATACTTTCCTAGTCCCAGATTTCCGGAAAACATCTCCCTATAAATATTATACCTTGGTGTTTCGCTTGCACACAAAAGAGCTGGCTGGTCTTTGTCAAAAGGCCAGCCAGCTCATATATATAAAGGCTTTGCGCCATCACCCCTAAAGCAACACAATTCTATTGTGTTGCTTTCTTACGTTGGTGATATTTAGTATATATGGTAAAATTATTATAAAATATGTCGAAGCTTTCTACGAGGGAGGTAACGCTTTTGATTCAAAACCAGCGAGGCATGTCAGCTATCGGTTTAATTGTCTCCGTCTGCCTATTGTTTGGATTATGGTGGTTTTATAATCTATTTACAACAGCTCAACAAGTTTCGGATTTAACAAAGAGGTTGGACGTTGCCGCGAATTCGAAAAGTGATGATGAAGTTCTGTTGATATCTGGTTATCTTATTCAACTCCCCTCAAGTGCGGTTACCGATTACCTACGATCTAACGTCTATAACACCCGTGGTTGCGCTTTTTTAAGAAGAGGGAATAACAAAGATGCTATGGCTTGTTTTGAATCGGCGATGCAATATAATCCCCAAAACCCTTCTCCGTACTACAACAAAGGGTTAATATTCGAGCGATTCAATGACGAAGGTAATGCGGCTGCTATGTATAAAAAGTTTTTGCAGCTTAGTGGCGATACAAAAGATGAATTTACTGAGCGTGCTAAAAAATTCTTAGAGTGAAATTCGCTAACCGCCAGGCTTTCAGCCTGGCGGTTTTCATATTATACTCGCCGGTGTTTACTGTTTCAGGCTATTGAAGGTTGTTCCATTAAGCAAATCTACCCAAATACCTATCAGTTATCGACGCACGGCCATGCCCAAGTTCGCGAGATACAATATATTTGGCGTGCTGTATGGTATAGCCATCGCGCGTTAACTCCTCGTACCGATGTTGTGCGTAATTATATCTCAGGCCGTGCGGGCCATTATCGGCATTTTCACCGGTTTTATAGCCGGCCTCCCGCAGATCAGATCGGAAGGCTCCTTTGTCGAATTTGAACACGCCATTTTCCTTGATTTCACGTTCCACCGCCCTATACAGGTCCGCTGGCACCTGCATCTCTCTGATTTTGCCGTTTTTGGTGTTGGTGAGCTTAATCCGGCCTTTGCCGGTTGCCGGGTCTATCCCGAGCATATTCCGCTCCATTTTAAGTTCCGAAACCTCGCTGATCCGGGCACCGCCCCTATACATCAACTCGGCACCAATACGGTGTACCGCGACGCGCAGGTTTTGGGCCACCTGGGCTGGATTTTCGAACGCCCGATTGACTGGCGGATTATCTCGCAAAACCGCTCTAGCTTCCTCGCGGGCCTCCTGGATCGCGTCCGAAAAATTATATCTGCCGTCCGGATCGCCAATCTCACGGCGCAGCGCGACACCGAATTTTTCCATACTGCCGCACATATTTTTTATCGTTTTGGTCGTCAGGTCGGATTCGATTTTTGAGTTGAGCCATGCTCCCACGTGATCGGCGCGGATGTCCCGGATATCCCGGATATCGAACATCTGCTTACAATAATTTCCACATTGAACCCAATGGTTGAGCATCTGTTTACGGGTTTCGATGCTATAGACCCCGGTACGCTGCGCTATCGCGTGCTCGGTGACCGGAACTCCCTCGGTTCGTAATTCGGCGATGACGCGTTGCTCCGCGTCGTATTTGGAGTGGCCAATTTCGTTGATGGCCCCATTTATGAGATCCCGACACTGCCGGGTCACACTGCCTGATTTGCTCATGATGACCTCCCAGGATTCGGCCGTATTTAGAGCCGCCCGGCCGGGGGCGAAACAGTAGCGTTGAACAGGACATCGGATTGCCAGGCCAATGTTTTTGGCACTCTGTGTTTAGCCAGGCGAGCTCGCCCTGGGAACGTTATGGCCTCGTGCGGTGGTGGCATGCACCGCCGTCATCAGCCGGGCCTGTTCGGCCGGATTGCCCGTTTTTTCTACTGGCCGGGCGCCAGGGTTCCCCCAGCTATGCGGCGCTGGGGAGCCGGTTAACCATAGTCGTCACTCCGCGAGGGCCCAGCCCTCAAATTTTTTTTAGCGTTTTCCATAATCATCACTCCTTTCGATTTTGGGCACTCTCGAATACGCCCGAGGCCTCGGCTTGTTTTGACCCGGTGGCCGGAAACCGGGTGCGTGGAGGGGCAGCCACGTCCTCCTCTTCGGCTGCGTGTGGTGTGTATGTTGACATCTTAATTTTACTTTGCTCAGACCCTCAAAATCAAAACAGCCCACTCTGTAGAGGGGGACGGGCGCTGCGGCGCCTCCTCGCTGCCGTCGCCTACGGCTCGGCATCTGCGGACGTAGCGTGTCGCCGCTAAGCGGCTCGCGCTCCGTCCCTACGCCGTAGGGACGGAGCGCGTTAGTCTGGGCCATTCCCTCCCAAACCCGCAGCGCCGGTGTGGTCGTGGCCCATACAACCGGGGAACCACCGATAGCATACCGTTACGCACATCGGGCACCCAAAACGAGGCGAACGCCGGGGAAATAGCGCCCCCGCCGACCGGACAATGCCCGGTCGGCGGGGGCGGTCGCCCTCCGGTCTTCGACCGTCCGGGCGCTGACAAGCATAACGGTATAATATGGGTGAGGTGGTCCGTGGTCGATAGCCGCGGCCGCCCGACAACGCAGGAAAGGACGGGGAAACATCACCATGAACATGAGCTGGGACATCGATTACTTAAACGCGTTCACCCGGCTGACACCTGAGGGCCGCAGACGACTGGAGGCGTATTATGGCGGCCTCAGCGAACCGGAAAAAATCGAGGTTCAAAAAATCCAAACCGATCTTTATCACCAAAAATCGAAACCCGCTGAAGGCCAGGTCGGCTACGTTCCCGAGAAAAAACACGAATTTAACTACGGCTGCCATTGCCTGGCGATTGCGCACATGAGGAGCCTAGACCCAGATTTGGCGGGCAAAAAGGCGGTTCTTGATGCCCTCACCGAGGAGCAGCGTCAACTCCAATTCGCCCGACGGATGGAGCGGTTGAAGGAGTTGAAGTCGGCCCGCAAAGCCCCCAAACGGGCGTCCATCCTCCGACACTACATGGAATTTGAAGAGATGCTGGCCGCGGGATTTTCTTTCGCCGACCTGGTACTGGAAATCCACAACCGCAAGACGTATAAACATGCCATCGGCACCGTCGCCGAAAGCTATCTCCGGGACGTGATTCTTGCCGAGCGGACTCGGCGGGAACACCAGAAACAGATCCTCAGCAAAATTAAACTTCCACGAAATTAACAACAGAAGGGGCGTGTTGATATGAAAAAAATTATCGACGGGAAAATATACGATATCAAAACAGCAAAACTCATCGCAAGCGAGCATGGAAGAAGTTTATTTCATAATCTTGATAAAAAAGAATCTATGTATCGCACGAAAAACGGCCAATGGTTTTTACATACAGAACGAAGACCTTCGTCACATTACACCGAGTGGTGTGCTCGTAATAACGTTAAGCCGGTAGACGATGCTTTCGACTACGGCGAGGACATCGAATTATTACGTCCCGATGAAGTGCTTCATTTACTGGTTTATCACGGTAAATCGGGCCACCTGGGCCGGGTTATTGATATTTGCTACTGCAAAGTAAACGATCAGTGGTATGAACCACCTTCATCGCGATACGAAGACATCGACTTTTTGAGCCCTGAAGAAATGCTGAAGTTAGTTGAACGTAAACTTGACTTAAGCCAAAAATCATTTCGCGATCAGATTCAGGAGGCTTAGCATGAGCAATCGTGATGCCGACAAAATTAACCACATCATTCAGCTTGTCCGAGCTCTGAAACTCGACCATGAGCTGGAACAACCGTCCGCGGGCGACGTGCTGGCCACCATCCACGTGAAGCGACCCGCAGGCAGCCAGACCTCGTTCCGGGAAATAAAAAAGGCTCTGGGCGGGGTGGCCGCCCAGGCCGCTGACGCAGATCAGGCCGGCGAACCCCGGCGGCAGCGTTACCAGAGCCGGGATGAACGTCGGTTCCGTGTTGCGCAAACAGTTCGGCAATACTGTATCGAGCATGGTCTACGGATCTGGGACGACGATGCAAATGCCTGGGAATATGCCATTTTCACCGCAGTCTCTAAGGAGAGGTTGGTTCGTTGGGGAGCGCAATTTGCTGACGCGAGCCTGGGCTTCAGCGGCACGCCTGACCTAAGCCATTACTTCCCAACCCCAGTTTGGGACGGCAGCGGTGATTTGGTCGTTATCGAACCCTCTTTTTTTGCGGACGACGAGCATCTTGAACGAGCCATTGGGCAACCTTTTTTGGAGATCGATATCGAGGCGGCTGGCATCACGCCTGTTGCGCTGGCAGCGGGCGACGAGCAGGCCAGGAATATAATACGGCTCATACGTAAATTATGAATATGAAAAAGTATTGTTATCGATTATTTAGACGCGGGCAAGGGATAATAGAGTACGTTGCAATGATTATGATCGCGCTCTTGATAGCCCTGGTTGCAAAAAGACTGTTCGAGAAGTTTATAATAAACAGCGCAGTAGAGAGAATTCGTAGCATAATCGAATACCGGTTTGAATGAACCGAAAAGCAGCCTTAATCGGCTGCTTTTAGTATGTCACAACTTTCGTCGGTCGCGCCGTTCTCCGGCCTTGTCTCCGCGTTCATGACCGATAATCTCGCCCATGCCGCAGGCGCTTGAACAGGGAAAGTCAATATGCCACCGCCCCTGGCCGGTCTACACCTAGGGCTCTACCACCGTTCCCAAGGCTGGCCACGCTAAGCCGGCAACTACAGGGGCCAGCCCCTGTACCTCATCGATAACTGACAACCCGATTAACCGTTTGTCCATTATTCTGGTTACCCGTTTATCCATTTGCCCGTTTGCACAGATGCATAATTACTCAACGCGGCCGCATCTATTTTTCAGTTAGCCTAGATAAATGATTAGCATTCAAATATACTATTGTTAAGAAAAGATTCCCAACCGGCGATCTCGAAAGACGGATCATGCCGATGTGTTAGGAGGCTGGTCGACATGAAATTGGTAATGAGCAAGGAAAAAGTAGATGCCTACCTGGCCCAAATGGCGAGCACTCGAAAGGTATCCCAGACGCCAAAAAAATATCGCGCAGCCATGCAGCAGGCCGCCGCGGATCCGGACTTCCGCCGTGACGTTGAGGATATAACGAAGGATTTTGCCCACATCGACGAACTCAAGGGAGAGTGATCACTCCTGCGAGGGGCCGCCCCCGGGGAACGGGCCTGCATCCCGTGGTTCTGGCACCACGTTAGTATATTGCGCGGAGGAGATCTCAATGAAAGTACTTTGGACTAAAGAAAAAATCAACGCTTTCTTGGCCAAGCCGAGCCCACCAGCAAAGGAACCTAAAAACAAAGAAGAGCTTACCAAAAATAGTTCAGAGGACACTAAGGCGAAAACCTAATTAGAATGCGCGCAGCAAACAAAACGCATATCAGCACAAGTACGTACACGTACTCGTACTCGTACACTTATATCAGTTTTTATAATTGAATCTTCCGCCCCAGGAATGATATAAAAGAGGGCTGCCGTTATCGGCAGCCTTATCTCTTTAATTACTGATACAATTTGTTTTTCAAGATGTAGAATAGTGTGTTGTCTATGCGTGTCTCTGGTTGAAGAGGGGTTTCTGTACTATACTCAGCAAAATCTTTTTCTCTAAGCAGCATGAGCCCGGAATTAGAAAACATAATAATCTTATGAAATGTCAGTTCCTGAACGTTGAATTTTACCAAGATATATCCTGTGGTCCTGTTATCGAACGTCGTTCTGATCCACACGAGGATACTCGTTCCCTCGATTTTTGGGTAAAAGAAGTCTAGGCCGTCTTCGTATTTGACCCATTGCTGCTTTGCTAAGTAGTTAGAAGCAGCAATGGCCGCAGTAGCCGCATCCACAGAGTTTTCTTTGATGAGACGCCATTCGGTGGGGCCGCCTCTGTACCCCCCTTGGCTGGATTCGGTGACCCACCGTAGGATTCTGGTGGTATAATTGTCCCATACCATCTCGGCATTAACATATAAAGTTTTGGCGGGCTTGCCCGTCTTGAAAGAATCCTCAGGGGAGTGCTTCCGCCAAAAACGCAGTGTCTTGTGGTCAAGCTGGATATCGCTGGCGCCAACGTATATTGGTTCTCCGTCGCCTCGGCATGCCCCATTCTGCAGCCTGAGCAGAACCGTAAACGGAAAGTATAGCTACCAATAGGGTAACTAGTAGTACATTTAAGCGCATTATATTCCTCCAAATAGACAATAACTCTCTTTAGACTTCTGAGTTATCCGGGATGTTCCTTCTGTTATACATATAATAGATTGCATGCTGTCAAGTATACGGAAATATGTCGTAACTAAACTTTTTGGCATTAGGCCGAGCCACATACAAGCGCGGTTCCACGATTAGCTTACGGGCAAAGGTCTTTACCTCTTGAACGTGCTCGGGCGGCATCTTGAAGCCCATGATTATACCAGTCAGGCATATAGGGTCATATTGGATTTTGCCGACATGGTCCAGGGATACTAGCCGCCACTCCTTCTCGTAAGCCCAATCCGTTGACTTGACCAGCATGCTATCGAATAAGGGTTGTCCTTCCTCAATTCCGCGATCGAATAGTTTGCTCGCCGGCCGCTCCGAAGAGTAAGAAACCTGCTGCAGAACCATGGGGATGTCGGGCGCGGCAGGTGCTCTCTCAGCGATTTCCACGCCGTCGGGGACGCTATATTCCAAGCATATCCCGCGGTGTCCGTCGGCGTAATGGGCCCACATCGCCGGGTTTCCTAATTCAGTAGTAAAGCAGCATACCCCGACCACTCCACGCATACCGGACGAAATCTGGCGACCGTACATTTCTCGGCCAGCTTCGGTAAGGAATTCAGGATGATCTTTAAGGGCCTGGACCATTTTGCGCTCTGCTTTTGTCTTCGATATCCCCTCCTTATCCATAAAAAGCTGGACAATGTGGTGTCGCAGAGCCTTCTCTGAGACTGTTGTATCGAAGACAGGGCTAACATCAAAGGGATCGTTGAACGACTCCGGCTTGGCTAAGTAGAAGACGGCCTCACGAACATTCTCCCGCGTCTGGTCGCCGGCTGTGCCCACCCAGGCGCTATACTTATAGATCCTCACCGTGCATCCTCCCCTTAAACCGATTCTATAAACCTCTTGAGGCGGTAATACAATGGGGTAAGGTAGCCGTCTCCGGATGTCCCCGCGAGGTATTCAATCGGTTCATAACACTGGGATCTCGACAGCCTTATTAGGAAATCGCGTCGTTCTTGATGTTTGATACCCAGTTTGTCCTCAAGTGTTCTGTGGAGAATCGGAAGATACTGCCCAAGACTTTCGTTCACGGGTTTATCGTTGTCGCCAAACTTGATGGGGTGCTGGCTGTAAAAGTCATCGACTATGGCCAACGCACTCAATTCGCGGTACGACAATTCCTCAAGGATGCCCAGCAGTTCTTCGTATTCGTCGAGCGAACAACTTAACGTCGGCTGTTCCGATGCCTTTAGCAATCGGGCAAGATAGCGAATTTTTTCTTCCCTGGCACTCTTCCTCGCCTCTCGGTACGTTATCAAGAACTTGTGGATAAAATCCTCTGACTGCAGCACTCCTTCTTCCAGCGTGCTGCGGCCCGTTTTTAGTTCCTCGAAGAATATCCTTTCCCTTCTATGGATCATGGTAGTAACGATTTTTTCAACGACGGTTGCGAGGACTGGGATGGGCTGTCCGCCGGGCATGAGCCCGACTAGCTGTGCCAAGGACTGCAAAACCGGGTCGTGTTTGACCATCGACAAGAAATTCTCACGCATAGGTATCCTGTCAATATCCTCGTAAGCTTTAACAGGCAGGTTATCAGGCATAACGGATTCCTCCCTTTACCCGGACTTGGGCCCCGCCCATTTCTTCGCTCGCCTGAACTCCATCGCCTCGGCCTCCGCTACGGTCTTCGCGAACTTCTCGCCCTGACACTTGATCTGGACTTTGTCGTACTGCTGGTCGAAAGGCAGATGGTATATCCTCTCGCCCGTGCCGGGGTTAACGTTGCACTTTATCAGCGGATAGGCCTCAAGCGGCTTGTTCTCGGTATATCCTACCCCAAGGGCGTCGGCGAACGCCCGCGCCGTTTCGCTCAGTGCAGTCGAAGTGATGAGGCGCGGAAATATGGGAAGGGTCTTGATACTGAATGCCGCAGCGTCCTTTGACAGCAGGCCGTTTTGGAGAGCATACATAACTGCGGTGCCGAACAGTTGGTTGATATGCTTTTCATGAATTAGCTTATGGCTCGACCAATATTTACACTGGACAATGATCACCTGGCAGTCTTTCTTGCAGATCAGGTCTCGGCCTAGGTCCTCAAAGCCGTCGATTATGCCGCGATACTTCACATCGTAGCCGCTAGATTCATAAAGGTAGCCTATATAGCGTTCATAATCGCGGCCTAGTTCCCAGTTGGTCTTCTTCCGCTTGGCAAGGTAGCGGTCTAGGGCCAGTTGATATTTTTCTGCGGCCGGCAAATTTTTATATTCTCCATCGGTCAGCCAGCGCCGCGCCGGGTCTTCTATTGACTCAAAATCAACCGAAGCTTGCTGGGCAGATATTAGGCTCTCCTCGTCTATCTCCTTTAGGTCCGCGAGCCAAGGAAAGAGAGCTTCAAAATAGGCGATGGTGTACTCGGCCACCTTACAGCGTTCGACAGTTTCCCTCTTTGCCCGGGCCACCTCGCGGAGTTCGTCCGCAGCCTTCTTTGCTGGCCGGTCTTTCAACTCAAGCGCGTAGGCCTTATCATTATCCTTCATCCATAGGTAGTCTGCATACGCTTTTGCTAGCCAAGGGAAACCCTGAGTCTTCTCAGCAACCATCGTTTGGAAGGCAGCCTTATCCTTCTCCAATTCATCCTTGGACTTATTAAACTCAGAAGTTGAGTCGTCCAAGGCGGCCTTGGCAATATCACGTTCATTTCGAAGTTTCTCATTCTGGTCGGATAATTTAGGTACTGACCACAAGAGCAACAGAAATACTCCAATACATAGAAAGATGAACACATCAAAACCCTTCATGGATGCGCCTCCACAATATCCAATCCTACGGACTTTTAACGGTACTTTTTATGAGTAACATTCCATAATTCCCCAAAACATCCTGCATATCGACCTCTTTTTATTAGCAGAGCCGGCTCCATATGTGTGAAAAACACCATCTCCTTAATCCGCTATAAAAAAAGCGACCCTCTGCTCGCACAGAGAGCCGCCGGTAGCCAAAGGGGAAAAGGAGCCTTCGGCTTCTCTTCCCACCCCATTACCAGCAGTATAGCATATCTTGTAAAAAAAATTCAAATTTGAAGCACAACAAAAAGCAAATAAGTCAAATATAAAATTGATATCATCATCCCCCTCATGAGCATCATCGCCCCGGCCGCAACTAGGGCACCTCTCCACCTGTGTCCGTGGTATGTATAAAGCAGCACCTGAGCCGCCGCTACGCCCTGGGCGGTCAGCTGGAGCCACGTGGGTGTAAACATGAGCACTACGCAGATTGCCAGAACCACGGCCGGAACTACGGACGCCGCGGCGGCGATCCGCCACCATAATACAAACGACGGGCGCCACAGAGCGGCCAGAGCAGCAAAAATCAAGGTGGCCAATAGTTGAAAGCCAGCGCCTGCGGCGGCGGAGATCCATGAGTGATCGGCGTCGGGGCTGGCGACGACGAGGAGAGCGCCAAACATTGCTACCCAACCCGCTCCGACGAGGGGACGAACTGCTAGGGGAGCGTTGATGAATTGTAAATGGGACACTGCAATCACCTCTAACATTGAATCTGCTACTAGCCCTACTTTCCCTGTCCATAGCGCCGCAGGCGCAAACGGCGAGGCTATCTGTCAATTAGCAGAAAAAAGCACCCAAGCCTGGGCTTATTTTTGCAAATTAGGCCGGACATATAAGATTATTACATCCGCTTCAATTTGCTATAATTATTTTTATATTCTTACAGCAAAGGAAGTGGATTTTTCATGC
>JAHDOI010000004.1 GCA_018434945.1 Selenomonadales bacterium | reverse complement strand
GTACGTTCGAGTACGCTTCCGGTGCTCATCGCTCGGCGCCTTGCCATGCTCGCTCCTGAGCGACCTCGTCCGGCCGCTTTCGACCGGAACTCTATGTTAACATAACCTTGGCGGCTCTGTCAACATTCACTTTTTGGAAACGCTGTCGTCGCTTACCTCTTCTGGCCTTTTGCACCAGTTCCGCTTGCGGCGACTTTGTTATATTAACATAACTCGCAAGTCATGTCAATATGCATTTTTTGGAGCCTCCCGTGGGGGAAGCTTTTATATGATAGCATGGCGCCGCGCCTACTGTCAAGGGAGGTTGCTGCCATTTTCACAATTATCGTAATATATTTTGTTCGCTATGGCGAAAAGTATGCGGAGGATGTTAAAGGCGCCCTTCTCGGGCGCCTTTGGGGTTTCACTATCGCCGGTCAGTCTGTTTCGACCTTCTTTTCCACGGCGGCCACGGCGACCAATTTGTCGTTCTCGTCGATGCGCATGAGCCGGACTCCCTGGGTGTTGCGGCTGATGACCGAAATCTCCTCAATGTCGATGCGGATAACGATGCCATCGCCGGTTATGAGCATTATTTCCTGTCCAGGGCGAACGACTTTGATGCCGACGACTTTGCCGGTCTTGTCGGTAATTTTGTTGTTGATGATGCCGACGCCGCCCCGGGTCTGAGCGCGGTATTCGTCGATGGCGGTCCGCTTCCCATAGCCCGATTCGGTTACCGTCAGGAGCTCGCCGTCGTGCTTGACCGTCTCCATGCCGACGACGTAGTCCCCTTTGCGCAGGGCAATGCCGCGCATGCCGCGCGTGGCCCTCCCCATCGGGCGGACGTCGCCTTCCGCGAAGTTGATGGCCATGCCTTTTTCCGTGCCAAGGAGGACATTCATTTCGCCATTGGTGAGCTTGACGTCGATGAGGTCGTCGTCTTCGTCGAGGACAATGGCGATCAGTCCGCCGCGGCGGGCGGTGTCGTATTCCATAAGGCCGGTTTTTTTGACGACGCCTTTCTTTGTCGCCATGAACAGGAAGCGGCGGTCGTCGAATTCTTTGACCGAGACGACGGCGGTAACCTTTTCCCTGTTTTCCAAGGTGAGCAGGTTGACGATCGCCGTGCCTTTTGCGGTGCGACTGGCCTCGGGTATCTCGTAGGCTTTCAGCCGGTAGACACGCCCGCGGTTGGTGAAGAAGAGGATGTTGTGATGGGTTGTGGCCACAAAGAGGTGCTCGACGAAGTCCTCTTCCTTCGTGCCCATGCCGGTGACGCCCCGGCCGCCACGCCGCTGGCTGCGGTAGGTGTCGACCGGCAGCCTCTTGATGTACCCGCCGTGGGTGAGGGTGATGACCACATCTTCTTCGGCGATGAGGTCTTCGACGTCGAATTTGGATACGTCGGTGGTGATGACTGTACGGCGCGCGTCGCCGAAGCGTTTTTTAACGTCCTGCAATTCTTCCTTTATAATGTCGAGCACTTTGCGCTCGTCGGCAAGAACGCCTTCCAGGTACTCGATGGTTTCTAGTATGTCTTTGTATTCCTGCTCGATCTTTTCGCGCTCCAGGCCGGTGAGGCGCTGGAGGCGCATCTCCAGGATGGCCTGGGACTGTTTTTCGCTGAGGCTGAAGTTTGTCTGCAGCGCTTCGCGGGCAATGTCGACGGTACGGGACTGGCGGATGGTGGTGATGACAGCGTCCAGGTTGTCGAGAGCAATTTTCAGGCCTTCGAGGATATGGGCGCGGTCTTTGGCCTTGGCCAGTTCAAATCTCGTGCGACGGACGATTACGTCTTTCTGGTGTTCGATGTAGTAATGGATGACCTGCGCAAGGTTGAGAACGCGCGGTTGACCGTCGACGAGGGCAAGCATGTTGACGCCGAAGGTTTCCTGCATCTGGGTGTGTTTGTAAAGCTGGTTGAGGATGATGTCGGCGTTGACGTCCCGCCGCAGTTCGATGACGATGCGCATGCCGGTGCGGTCGCTCTCATCCCGGAGGTCGGTGATGCCGTCAATGACCTTGTCTCTGACGAGGGCGGCGATGTTTTCGATCAGGCGCGCTTTGTTGACCTGGTAAGGAATTTCGCTGACAAGGATGCGGTATTTGCCGTTGGCCATTTTCTCTATTCGGGCCTGGGCGCGCATTTTTATCGATCCCCGGCCGGTGGTGTAGGCGTCCCTGATGCCCGCGTGGCCGAGGATCTGTCCGGCGGTGGGGAAGTCGGGGCCTTTGATGACGGTCATAAGTTCTTTGACCGTGACCTCGGGGTTGTCGATCATCATGCAGACGCCGTCGACGACCTCGCCGAGGTTATGGGGCGGGATGTTGGTGGCCATGCCGACGGCGATGCCGGCCGAGCCGTTGATGAGGAGGTTGGGAACCTTGGACGGCAGTACGCTGGGCTCTTTCATCGATTCGTCGTAGTTGGGGACGAAGTTTACGGTATCCTTGTCGATGTCGGCCAGCATTTCTTCGGCGATGCGCGACATGCGCACTTCGGTGTAACGCATGGCCGCGGCCGAGTCGCCATCGACCGAGCCGAAGTTGCCGTGGCCGTCGACAAGCATGTACCGGATCGAGAAGTCCTGAGCCATGCGGACAGTGGCGCCGTAAACGGAGGAGTCGCCGTGGGGGTGGTATTTACCGAGAACTTCACCGACGATGCGCGCCGATTTTTTGTGAGGTTTGTTGGGCGCCATGCCGGCTTCGTGCATCGCGTACAAAATCCGCCGGTGAACGGGTTTCAGCCCGTCCCGGACGTCGGGCAGCGCCCGCATTACTATTACGCTCATGGCGTAATTTATGTAGGAGTTTTTCATCTCCTCTTCGATTTTTATAGGCAGGACTTTCCCCAAACCAAAATCCACGTTCTCACCTCTAAAGTAAATGCGTATTTTACCCTGACCTATATATTTTCCCTCTGGATGGTAAAAAATCCTGCCTGGTTAGCGTATCCGGAGCATAGCTTTTTCCTGCAGCTTATTTCTCCATTTCCCACCACCATAGCAGCGAAACGCAGAAAGCCAGCCACGTGCCGCCGGCAAAGTAGCCGCCCAGCACGTCGCTGGGGTAATGGACGCCGAGATAGACGCGGCTCAACCCGATGATACTTACCAGTGCGGCCGCGAATCCGTATACGGCGATCTGCGCCGGGAGCCGCCGGATGCGGCGGCAGACGAGGTAGGCGACCATGCCGTAGAAGCACAGGGAAACCATGGCGTGGCCGCTGGGGAAGCTATAGCCGGCGGCGCTGACGACTTTGAAAAATTCGGGGCGGGCCCGCTCGAAAAGATGCTTAAGTAGCCAGTTCAGGGTCGAGGCACCGCCCAGGCAAATAAGGAGCGCGATGGTCTCGCGCCGGTTCCGCAGCCACAGCAGCCAGCCTGCGGCAAGCGGCGCAAGGACGGCATACACGATCCCCGAACCGAAGGCGGTGATGACGATCATCGCCCGGTCGACCCCCGGGGTGGCGAAGGTGCGGACCAGCCAGATGACGGCCCTGTCGAAGAGGTCGGTTTCCTGGTGGTAGATGGTTTCTTCGGTAAGGTGGACGAACTGCGCGAGCAACAGCCCGCAGACGGCCAGACCGGCGAGAGCGTAGATTCCCTGCCACCGCTCACGATTGTCGCGAAGCACGGCCAGCATTCGACCGAAAAAGGGCGCCCGCCGCAGGTGGCGGGCCAGCTGCCATACCAGCAAGGCCGCTGTCAGCATCGCAGCTGTCGCGGCGCCGCCCAGCAGCCAGACGAGCATCCCGGCCAGCGGCGACCCCGACGGCAGGACGAGCCTGATGGGAGAGGCTGCAGCGGCGCCAAGGCCGATGTTTAGCTGGCCGCCGAGAACGAGCAGCGGTCCTTCGACCCGGCCGCCGGTAAGGAGAAGGGCGTCACCGCCGATGACGGCCAGCCAGCCGTCGACGCGGCCGGAGACGAAAGCGTCGCCATTGACGACAAGCAGTTTCCCGACCTTATCCCCCGGTCCGACGGCGATGGTTCCCTGCGAAAAAAGGTCAGGGTTTTCCTGATCGGCCTTTTTCGCTTGGGAAAAGGCGAGGAGCACGGCCGCCATCAGCAGGAGCGCGGTGATGGCAGCGAGCCAAAGACGCGCCGCTTTCATCCTTGAACCTCGTCAATCGCCGCGCACGTCGGCGAAAATTACCGCCGGCGTGTCGGAGCAGAAAATTAACGGCTCCAGGCGCCGCATTTCTTCGACAACCCATGCCGGTTCACGGGCTGCGAGAAGCCGGAGAGCCTCCTCCGCCGAGTCGGCCTGAACGATCGCGACCGCATCGGTATAACAGGACTGGTGGACGTTGGGTTCGTTCATCATGCTCCAGCTGTGGAAGCGGCGGTTATGCCGCCACAGGAATGTCTTCATTGCGGATTCTCCCTTTCCGTCTAAAGCAGGCGGGCCAGACCGATCCCCAGCCAGGTGGCGCAAAAGCCAACAATAACGTTGAGCGCCAGGTTATAGACCGCCATCGCGGTCTGGGCATCCTCCAGCAGCTTGAAAGTTTCGTAGCTGAACGAAGAAAAGGTGGTCAGCCCGCCGATGAAACCTACCGTCACAAAAAGCCGCCAATGGGGGCTTACGATAAAACGTTCAGTGGCGATGGACATAAATAAGCCAATTATAAAGCAGCCTGCGATGTTGGCGATAAGGGTGCCGTACGGGAAAGCGGCACCAAAGCGGTCCGCTGCCCAAAGTGACACAAGGTAGCGCGCCACCGCCCCAAAACTGCCGCCGACAGCGACGGCGACGATGTTCAGCATCCGTTGTCCTCGCTTTTCCCGGCTCCGCTACCGTTTGGGCGGTTTGCGGCCGTATTTGATGACCTCGATATCATCGATGGTGACCATTCCTTCCTGCACCATCTCGTCAAGGAAAGGCAGCATTTTGTCGATGTACTCCCCGCTGTCGACGATTTCCACGAGCACCGGCAGATCGGACGAAAGGTCGACAATTCTGGCCGTATGAATACGACTGTTGGCGCCGTAGCCTTCGAGGCCCCGGAAAACCGTTGCCCCGGCCATGTCGAGTTCCTTGGCCTTGCGGACGATGGCGTGATAGAGCGGCAATCCCTGCCACCTGTCGGCCTCGCCGACGTAAATGCGCAGCCGTTTGGCCCTGCTGGTGATTTTCGGCATTTCGCAGCCCCCTTGCTTGCTCTTTTTCCCTCTTACTCTTGCCCCGACAAGTTTCCTCCCGAAACAAAGGATAATCTTTCCAACGGGGCGAATGGTATATTATCACCTATGACCGGAGGTGCTATGGAGAGACTCACTTGCCCGCTCATCGAGTTCGGCTGCCGGCGCGAGCGCTGCGCCTGGTGGGACGAAAAGGCTCGGGAGTGTGCCATTCTGACCGCGGTACGAACCTTGAAGGACATCAAGAGTTCGCTCGCGCGGATGGAGGGTGTGGCGAAACGAGACAGTTCACACTTCTGAGCGGCGGAAAACTCTGGGCGGGCGCCCAGAGTTTTTTCGTGACATCCGAGCTTACAAGCCGCCGGCCTCGGGAGGGCGGAAAGCCGTTTCCGGCATCGCCAGCAGCTCGTCGATCACGGCGAGCATCGCTGGCTTGTCCCCCGGCAGCCGACCGTTGACATAGGCGTAGTTAGAGTTGTGGTCGCTGTAAAGCTGGCTGGCGACGTCCAGATTTTCAATAAGCAGCGCCGTCTCCCGCAGCGCCCCGTGCGGGGAGAGGAGGCCGAACCGGCCCTGACGGTAGTCGTCGTATAGCGGCGTGCCGGGAATGGGGATATAGGTGCGCAATCGGATGAAGTCCGGGTCAATCGCGTTCAGAACAGCGGCGCTGGCGGCAGCGTGTTCGCTGCTCCTCTCGCGCCCGCCGATGCCGATCAGCACATACTCGCTAAGTTCCATTCCGGCTGCCTTGACTTTTTTACCGGCTTCGATGATCTCTGCCGCGGTCGCCCCCTTCTGGACGCGGGCGAGGACTGTGTCGTCGCCGCTCTCCATCCCGGAATGGATACGGCTTAGGCCGGCTTCCCTGAGCAACCGCAGGTCTTCGGCAGGCTTAAGGTTGATGAAGCGGGCCGAACCGTAGCTGGTCACCCGTTTAAGGCGCGGGAAGAGCTCGCGGGCGCAGGCGAGGATTTCGAGCAACTGCTCCGTCTTCATTAGTACGGTGTTGCCGTCGGGGAGAAAGATGGTTTCAACCGTGTCGCCGTAGTATTCCCTGGCGGTGCGCAGGTCTTCCTTTATATCTTGCACCGGCCGGATGCGGAAGGCCGTTCCCTTGTACATCGGACAAAATGTGCATTTGTTGTGGGGACAGCCGATCGTGCACTGGATCAAAAGACTGCCCGCCTCGCTCGGCGGCCGGTATACCATTCCTTCGTAACGCATATCGGTCGCTGCCTCCTTTGTATCACTCTATACTTATATAGTATATGTCCGCGCCGTCCCGACGATCGCCTTCAGCCCAAGCGATGGGCCGCCAGCAGCACTGCCAGCACGAAAAAACCGTAGCGGTGAACCACGCGGCGATCCCTGCCGGCCGGATTGGCCTTGAGCCGCCAGCCACTGTACAGCATAACCAGAATGCCGGCGGCGACGGCAATGCCGAAAGCCGTTTTGAGGCTAAGCGGATGAAACCGCCACATTACAAAGATATGATAAGGGACTGTTAACACAAGCAGCAGGCCGATATAGGGGTGGCTGGCGCGGGCATACCCGACCGCCTGACGCAGGCGCTGGGCGGCAAGCGGCGAAAAGCCGCGGCGCTGAAGGTGGACAAAAGCGGTGCGCAGCAGGTAGTAGCTCGAGGCAAGGATGATAAGCAACAGCGACAGTCGGGCGGAGTGTATCGCCAGATCGTAGTCCATCGTCGCCGCCTATGGCTTTAGCACCAGCGTGCCGTACCCCCGCCGGCTGTGCTTCACGCCGGCGTCGGCGGCATCGCCGATCGCCCAGATCACTTTATTGTCGCCGATTTTCAGCGGTTTGTCCCTGCTGTCGCCAGTGCTAAGCTTGCGTTTGACCTCCAGCACCAAGACGCCGCCAGCGCTGCTGCCGCCCGCGGTTATTATGTCGGCCGCTCCGCCCTGCACGTCGTCGGAAGGATGGGGACCGACGGGACCTGTGCTGTACATGTCGAAAATAACGGCTTTGCCCTCTTTGACATAGCCGAAAATCATATCGGCGCCTTTCATTTTATCCTCCGGACCGATGCCGAGCGCCAGCCAGCCATTAGTCTGCGCTTTAAGGGCCAGCATGACACTGTCGCCCTCGATGCGGCTGAAGACTTCGAGCTCGCCGATTTTCTGCGTCTGGGAATACTCGCCTTCGCCGACGACGCCGTCAGCCTTCCATTCCTGGCTGATTTTGACCGGCGCGGGCGAAGGCGGTGCCGCCTGCTGGGCGGGAGTTTTCTGGCCGCCGCAGCCGGCGGCGGTCAAAGCCATAATCAGTGTTGCGAGAAGGGCTCCTGTGATAACTTTTCGCATAGTAACCACCCTTCACCTGTTTTAGCAAAATTTCCCCGGGGCGGGCCGAAAACCCTTTTCCGTGAGGCGGTATTGCGGCAGGATATTGTGAGACCGTCCAGAACTTGGTTATATATGCCAATGAGGAGGTGTGCCGGTGAACCTGACAAAGCTTTTCACCTCGGCCGCCCTGCTGCTGGTGCTGACCACGGGGTCCGCCTGCGCCGCCGGACTGGCTACCCATTCGCTGACCGTGGACGGCCGGACGCGCAGCTACAACGTTTATGTTCCATCCGGCCACAACGGCCAGCGGCCGTTGCCGGCCGTCGTAATGCTCCACGGCGCCGGCGCGACCGGAACGGGCGTGATCGCGGAGACCGCCTGGAGTGAAAAAGCCGAACAGCAAGGGTTTATCGCCGTCTTCCCCGACGCGGTGCGAGCCGCCCCTTCCGCACCGCCCGGCTTCCTTACCAACCCCCAGCTGTGGAATGACGGCTCGGGCCGCGGTCAGAGTCTCCTGAACGGTATTGACGACGTAAAGTTCCTCGACCTGCTTCTGACCGATCTGGCCAAGAAGTACGCCATCGATAACCAGGCTGTTTTCTTGACCGGTTTTTCCAACGGTGCGTCGCTCGCTTTCCGGGCCGCAGCCCTCCTGCCCGGCAGGGTCGCTGCCATCGCCCCCGTAGCCGGCCCGTATTGGCCGCTGCCGTCCGCCCCCGCCCGCCGTCCGCACGTGCCTACCCTGTTTATCGTCGGTACCGCCGACCCGTTCAATCCCTTGGACGGCGGCAGGATAACCCACCCCTGGGGTTCTTTCGCCCAGCCGCCACTTCTGGACAGCCTTCGCGAATGGGCGGGGCTTAACGGTTGCGAGGGCGGCCTGGAACCCGCCGCCGGCCGACAGGGTATCCGTTCGCTGGCCTGCGCCTCCTTCCCTCTGCGCATTTACCTTGTCGAAGGCCTCGGCCATATGTGGCCGGGCGGTACACCCCAGTTCCCCGCAGCCTATATCGGCACCGACCCGGGCACACTGCCCGCCACCGATGTCATCTGGGAGTTCTTCGCGGCAATAATGGCCGGGAAGCGTTAGGAGGCAGCCATGCTGGTTAAGGGCGTTTTCGCCGCCTACCTCATTATGTGGGTTTATCTCGCATTCGAGCCGCTCGACCGCTTCGACTGGGTGCTTGACAATCTGCTCGTCTTCCTTCTCGGACCGCCTTTCCTCTATTCGGTCCGCCGCTTCCGGTTTTCCGACCTGTCGTATATCCTCATCCTCGTCTACCTGATGCTCTGCGCGATTGGCGCCCACTGGTCGTACAGCTTCGTGCCCGCCGGTGACTGGCTTAAGGAGAGCTTCGGCCTAGGACGCAACCACTACGACCGCATCGTTCACTTTTCATTCGGCCTGCTGCTCGCCTATCCTCTCAAGGAGTGGCTGGAACGGGTGGTGAAGGTGGCGCCGCCATGGCCATATTTCTTCTCCCCCCTCCTGCTCGTGGCCGTCAGTGCCATTTTCGAATGCATTGAGGCTATCGTTGTGGAGATTGTCAACCCCGATCTCGGCGCGATTTTCCTCGGCGCCCAGGGAGATATCTGGGATGCTCAGAAGGACATAATCGTCGCCCTCTTCGGCGCCGCCCTCGCCATGGCGGCGGCCCGCCTGTCAGCCGCGAAACCAGCACCGCCCCGGACATTCGATCTTTGAGGAGGCAACCTGTTTTGAACTACGACTTCGACGCAATCATCGAACGACGCGGCACCGGCTGCGAAAAATGGGACGATCTCGCCGCGGTTTTCGGCACGGACGATGTACTGCCTTTCTGGGTTGCCGACATGGACTTCGCCGCCGCGCCCGGGATATTGGCCGCCGTGCGGGCAAAGGCCGCGCATCCCGTGTACGGCTACCACGTCAAGGAGGAATCCTTCTTTGCAGCGGCGATGGACTGGGAGCGCCGCCGCCATGGCTGGGAGGTCGGGCGGAGTTGGCTCGTGAATACGCCGGGGGTGGTCTCGTCGCTCGGCGCAGCAGTTTTGGCCCTCACCGACCCTGGCGACAAAATCGTTATCCAACCGCCGGTGTACCCGCCCTTCTTTTCCTGCGTGACCCGCAACGGCCGCCAGGTCGTCGAGAACCCGCTGCGCCAGCGAGGCGGACGGTGGGAGATGGACCTGGACGACCTGGAAAGCAAGCTCGGTCCCGACGTGAAGATGTTAGTCCTCTGCAGCCCGCACAATCCGGTAGGCCGAGTGTGGACGCGGGACGAGCTGCTGGCGCTCGGCGAGATTTGTCTCCGCCACGACATTACGGTCGTCGCTGACGAAATCCACTGCGACCTTGTGTTTTCCGGCCACCGCCATGTCCCTTTCGCCACCCTGGGGCCGGAGCTTGCCGCCCGCACGGTGACATTCTTTTCCCCCAGCAAAACCTTCAATATTGCCGGCACGTACACTTCGCTGGCAGTCGTGCCCGACCCGGGCCGGCGCGCGAAATACGGCGCCCTGCTCGCGGGCCTGGGCATGACCTCCGGCAACCTCTTCGGCCTGGCGGCGGCCGAGGCGGCCTTCAAGACGGGGGAGGACTGGCTCGACACCTTGCTGCCCTATCTTGAGGACAACGCCGACTTGCTCGCGGCGTTCGTAGGCCGCGAAATGCCGGGCATAAAAGTAGCAAAGCCGGAAGGCACCTACCTGGCCTGGCTCGACTTCCGCGGCCGCTTCGCCGACCACGCCGCGCTGAATGAGTTTCTTGTCGGAGCTGCCAAGGTGGGCCTTAACGACGGCCTATCGTTCGGACACCAGGGCAAGGGCTTCGCCCGCTTCAACTTCGCCTGCCCGCGGGCGCTGATGCTGGAGGGTCTGTCCCGTATCGCCGCCGCGCTGAAGATGAGGGGGTAACTGGAAACGCAAAGCCGTACGGAGCATCCGTACGGCTTTTCTATCTGTCCAGATATTTTTTGAAGCCCTTGTACTTATCAGGGGCAAACCCTACGCTGGCGTAAAAGCGGTGGGCATCCTCGCGCCAGTCGATCGAGACGAGAAAAACGTAGTAGCAGCCGCGCCGCCGGGCTTCGGCCTCCAGCTCGTCCCACAGCATCCTGGCCACCCCCTGCCGCCTCGCCGCGCGGGCGACGACGACGTTTTCCACCACCAGGAAGGGCCGGCAGCAGCCGACGATGTCGAGACAGACGATGCCCATCATGAAGCCGACGAGTTGGCCGCCCCGTTTGGCGCCGAGCAGGATGTATTCCCCGCAGCGAGCCATGCGGCGGAAGTTGTCCGCCATGCGCATTTCGTCGGTAGGGTCGTCGGTCAGTTCGGCGAAAAGGGCGGCCAGCGCAGGCAGATCGCTTTCGGCCAACGGGGAGACGGTGATCACCGCTTTTCCTCCCCAAGGCCGAGCTGCCGGCGAAGGTCGGCGGCGAACAGCCCCGCCATAACGCCCGTGACCGGCCCGGTCATAAAGACGTGCCCGTCCGGGCGGATGTCGATGTCGATAACCCCTCCCGGCATGCGGACCTTGACCGTCGGCCCGGTGAACCCCAGCCGGTGGGCGACGCTGGCCGCCGCGCAGCTGCTGCTCCCCGAAGCCAGGGTGTACCCGGCCCCCCGCTCCCAGATCTCGATCTGGATGGTGCCCCGGTCGACGACCTTGAGGAACTGGACGTTGGTCCGCCTGGGAAACAGGGGATGATTCTCGATCAAGGGCCCAAGTTTCTCGGCCGTTTCCCGGGAAATATCGGGCAGCGGGATAACGCAGTGGGGGTTGCCCATCGATACGCAGTTGATGGCATAGTCGGTACCGCCGATGGCGAGCCTCTCGCCGAGAATTTCGCGCGGCGGTCCGTCTGCCGGAAGGTCGGCGCTGTTGAAGCTGGCGGCTCCCATGTCGACCTTGATGGTGCTGGCCGCCGCGTCGAGTACCGCGACCGCGACCGTGCCGCCGGCGGTGGCGAGCGTAAACTCCTTGCTTTTAACATAGCCCGCTTCCACGAGGTAGCGGGAGAAGATGCGGATGCCGTTGCCGCTCTTTTCCGCCTCGCTGCCGTCGGGATTGAGGATCCTGAGCCGCATCTGTCCGCCTTCAAGCAGCGGCCCGTAGAGGATGCCGTCCGAGCCGACGCCGAAATTACGGTGACAGACAAGGCGGATGTTGTCTTCCGTCAGCTCCAGGTTGCTTTTGTTAGGGTCAATGACGATGTAGTCGTTGCCGAGGGCGTGGTATTTGTAGAAATCGGCCGGCATATCCATCCCTCCTACAGATGTCTTGCATAACAGGCTATTTTCCCAAAGCTTGTTCCAGGTCGTTTATTATATCGTCGGGATGCTCTATCCCAACCGAGAGCCTGATGAGACTGGGCGTGACCCCCATACGCAGTTTGCGCTCGCGCGGCACCGAGCCGTGGGACATGACGTCGGGCAGGTTTACGAGCGACTCGACGCCACCCAGGCTGTCGCCCAAAACGCAGAGCTTGGTGCGCGACAAAAAGGCGCGGGCGAAATCGCCGTCACCGAGGTCGAAGGAGACGACATTGCCGGTGCCCCGGGCCTGGCGGAAGTGGAGGTCATGGCCGGGATGGTCGGCAAAGCCGAGGTAATATACTTTTACCACCTCCGGGCGAGCCCGCAGCCATTCGGCGACGATGCGGGCATTCTGCGCCTGGCGGTCCATGCGGACGCCGAGCGTCTTGAGGCCGCGCAGCAGCAGCCAGGAGTCCTGCGGCCCGAGTACGCCGCCGGTGGCATTCTGGACAAAATGCAGTTCTTCGGCCAGCTTCTCGTCCCTGACCACCACCACGCCGGCGAGCACGTCGCTGTGACCGCCGATGAACTTGGTCGCACTGTGGACGACGATATCCACCCCCAGGGATATCGGCTGCTGAAGGTACGGTGACATGAACGTGTTGTCGGCGATGGCGAGCAGCCCCCGTTCGTGGGCAAGGGCGGAAACGGCGGCGATATCGGTGACCATGAGGGTCGGGTTCGAAGGCGTCTCGATGATCAGCGCCTTGGTCGCCGGGGTAATGGCGGCGGCGATGTCCGCCAGGTCGCCGAATTCCGCGTAGCTGGCCGAAAGCCCGAAGCGGCCCAGCACCCGGTCGAGGACGCGGGATGTGCCGCCGTAGAGGTTCTGGCTGGCGACGATATGGTCTCCTGCCTTGAAAAGGTGCAGCACCGCTGTCATCGCCGCCATGCCCGAGGCGAAGGCAAACCCGCGGCACCCGCCCTCCAGGAGGGCCATCTGCTCCTCGAGCGCGTGGCGGGTGGGGTTGGCGCCCCGCGAATACTGGTAGCCGCCTTGTTGGCCGACGGCGTGCTGGCGGAAGGTGGATACCTGATAGATCGGTGTGCTCACCGACCCTGTCGCAGGGTCGCCTTCGGCGCCGTGGATCAGCATTGTTTCTAGTCTCATCGCGCTTCGCTCCCGTTATTATTTCGCCTAGCCTTTTATACCGAGGTACGCCTTGCGCACCAGGGGGTCGGCGATCAGGTCGCTGCCCGTCCCGGTCAGCAGCACTCGCCCCGTCTCGAGGACGAAGGCGTCGTCAGCCATCTCCAGGGCCTGAAAGGCGTTTTGTTCGGCCAGCAGGATGGTCGTGCCCTGGGCCTTGATCTCGCGGACCGTCCGGAAGACGCTCTCCACGAGGAGGGGGGCAAGTCCAAGAGACGGTTCGTCGAGAAGCAGCAGTTTGGGTCGTGACATCAAGCCGCGGGCGATGGCGACCATCTGCTGCTCACCGCCGGATAGTGTGCCGGCGTACTGTTTAAGGCGTTCGCGCAGGATGGGGAACAATGTATACATTTTTTCCAGGTCGGCCTGGACCCCGTCTTTGTCGTTGCGGAGGAACGCACCCATGAGGAGGTTCTCCCTCACCGTGAGGTTGGCATACAGGCGGCGCCTTTCGGGGACCAGGCAGATCCCCTCTCCGAGGACATCGTAAGCTTTGGCGGGCAGCGGTTTCCCGTCATAGGTTATCTTCCCCGAGGCCGGGGCCAGCAGACCGGCCAGCGTCATCATCAGGGTCGATTTGCCCGCCCCGTTGGCGCCGATGACGGCCACGATGCGGCCTGGCTGAACGGACAGGCTGACGTCACGGAGGGCATGTATCTGGCCATACTTCACGTTGAGGTTACTGACTTCTAACACGTTTGTATCCCTCCCCGAGGTAGGCTCGCAGCACTTCCGGATTGGTCTGGATCTCCTCCGCCGTGCCTTCCGCCAGCTTGACGCCGAAGTCGAGGACGAAAATCTTCTCGCACAACTCCATCACTACGTCCATGTGATGCTCGATGAGCAGTATGGTCAGGTCGTGGCGGGCGTGGAGGATCCGCACCAGCCCGGCCAGTTCCAGCGATTCCTCGGGGTTCATGCCGGCGGCCGGCTCGTCGAGCAGCAGCAGCCTGGGCCTGAGAGCCAGGGCGCGGGCGATCTCCAGCTTGCGCTGCAGGCCGTACGGCAGGCTGTCGGCCCGTACTTCCGCCTTGTCGGCGAGGCCGACTTCTTCAAGATGCTCCATCGCCAGGGCACAGATTTCCCTTTCGCGGCTCTTCACCCGCGGCGAACGGACCAGCGCTTCGCCGAGGGCGTAGTCGACTTCTTTGTCGACGGCGATGCGGACATTGTCCAGCACTGTCAGGTTGCGGAACAGCCGGATATTCTGGAAGGTCCGGGCGATGCCGTGGGTCACAACCTTGTCGGGGCGGATGGCGGTGATGTCCCGGCCGGCGAAGGATATGCTGCCGGCGGTGGGGGAGTATACGCCGGTAATGAGGTTGAAAACGGTTGTCTTGCCGGCCCCGTTGGGCCCGATGAGTCCGGCGATCTGCCCCGGAGCTACCGACAGGCTGATGTCCTTACAGGCGACGATGCCGCCGAAATTTTTCGTTACCCCTTTTAGCTCGAGCATGCTCATTGTCCGGCCCCCCCTCCGGCGGCGGCCGGTTTTTTGCGGAAGCAGCGGACACAGCTCTGCCAGGAAATCTCCCGGAACCCGAACAGGCCCTGGGGCCTGAATACCATAATGGCCACCAGCAGGAAGCCGTAGGCCACCAGGCGCCACATGCTGGCCATCCTGAGCGCCTCCGGCACGGCGACGAACAGCACCGCGGCCACCGTCGGCCCGGTGATGCTGCCCATTCCGCCAGCCACGACGCTGGCCGTGAGCTGGGTGGAGAGGGCGGCGGTGAACATGCCCGGCTGGATGAAGGAGACGTAGTGGGCGAAGAGGCCGCCGGCCAACCCGGCGCAGCCGGCGCTGAACACCAGCGACCGCATCCTGACCTGAAAGAGGTTGATACCCATCATTTCGGCGGCGACGAAATCCTCACGCACGGCGATAGCCGCGCGACCGTAGCGGGAGTGGACGAAATTACGGGCCACCCAAAGGACGAGGACGGTGAAGACGATTACGATGGGGAGGGTTGTCTCGCTTGCGATGCCTGGCAAACCGCGGGCTCCCTGGGTTATGTCGAGGTTTTCCAGCAGCACCCGCACCGCTTCGCCGAAGCCGAGTGTGGCGATGGCGAAGTAGTCGCTGCGCAATTTTGCTCTAAGCGTCGGGTAACCGATCAGCACGCCGACCAGCGACGACACGGCGACGCCGGCTGCCAGCGCCGCCCAGAAGTTGACGTCATAGAAATAGGTCAGGATGCCGGCCGTGTAGGCCCCGATGGCGAAAAAGGCGGCATGGCCGAGAGAGAATAGGCCGGTGAACCCGGTGAAGACGGCCAGGCCGACCGTGGCGATCACATATATCAAGCTGAAGGTTATTATGCCGCTGACATATTCGAGCATTGCCGGTCACACCTTTTCCTCGAGAAATTTGCCGAACAGGCCGGTCGGCAGCACCAGGAGCAGTATGACCAGCAGGGAAAAGCTGAAGACGTCGCGGACAACCGAGGACACGTAGGCGGATACGAAGGTTTCCAGCACCCCGAGGATGAGTCCGCCTACGACGGCCCCCGGGAGACTGCCGAGCCCGCCGATGACGGCGGCGATGTACGCCTTGTTTGTAATCCACCCCATGGTGGGGTAGACCATGTACTTCATACCCAGGAACATGCCGGAGATGCCGGCCAGCGCGCCCGCCAGCAGGAACACCCAGCCGATTACCTTGTTGACGTTGACGCCGTTGAGCTGGCAGACCTGCATGTCGTAGGAGGCCGCCCGGATAGCGATACCCGTTTTGCTGTTCTGGAGGAAGTAGTGCAGGCCGTAGATGGCGACAGCCGAAAAAACGATGGCGAATACGTCCAGAAGCCCGAGCGACACGCCGCCGAAGGAGACGTTCTGCTGGGTAAGGACCTCGGGAAATGCGTAAAAGCGCGATCCGATGGTCGCATAGACGAGGTTTTCGAGAAAGATCGAAGTCCCCATGGCGCTGATCATGAAATAGAGCGAGGAAGCGTTGCGCTTGCGCAGCGTGCTGTATGCCAGGCGCTCGTTGGCGAAACAGAGCAAGGCTGCCCCGACGATGGAGATGAGGACCGACAGCGCCAGAGGGACGCCCATGTGCATCAAAACATAGTACCCGATGTACGCGCCGAGCATGATGATCGACCCGTACGCGAAGTTGCTGAAGTTGAGAATGCTGAAAACCAGGGAGTAGCCCACCGCCATCAGGGCGTAGATGCCGCCGATGGCGAGTCCGGTCACTAGCGTTTGGATGAACATAGGCGCCCGCTCCTTAATTATGAGACTTACCTAAGCCGAAAAAAAACAGGGACGGCGGGGGCCTTAGGGCCCGCACCGCCCCCCTTCGGCTATTACTGGGTGACAAACTTGGCTTTGAAGACGAACTTGCCGCCTTTGACTTCCTGGATGACCGCCGGTTTGTTCAGTGGATCGTGGGTCTTGGGGTCGATGGTCAGTTTGCCGCTCAGCACCTGCAGATCTTTAGTCTTGGCGAGCTGCTCGGCGATTTTCGCCGGGTCGGTGCCGTTGGTCTTCTTGATGGCATCGATAATGGCATACAAGCCGTCGATGGCCATGACCGGGTTGGGCATAACCGGATCGCTCTTGAATTTTTCCTTGTATTCCTTGATGAATGACTGGATGTCGGGGTCGTCCAAGCTGGCCAGGTTAACAAAATACGAACCTTCCACAGCCGATCCGCCGAGGGTGACGAGGTCGGGGCTGCCCCAGCCGTCGCCGCCGAGGAATTTGGCTTTGATGCCGAGGTCGGCGGCCTGCTTCATGACGAGGGCCGCTTCTTTCTGCATCGTCGGGATGAAGAGGACATCAGGGTTGAAGCCTTTCACTTTGCCGAGAATGGCGCGGAAGTCGAGTTCGCCCGACCGGAAAGCTTCGTTGGCGACAATTTTGCCGCCTTGTTTCTGGAATTCTTCGATGAAATATTTGCCCAGCCAGGCCGAGTAGTCGGATCCTACATCATATATGACGGCCGCTGTCTTGGCTTTCAGGTCCTTGACGGCGAACTGGGCAGCCACCGTTCCCTGGAATGGGTCGATAAAGCAGGTGCGGAAAGCATAGTTCCTGACCTTGCCTGTCTTGTCGTCAACCGTAACCTTCGGGTTGGTGGCGGTGGTGGCGATGAACGGCACCTTCGCCGGCTCGGTGACCGAGGTCGTGGCGATGGCAACCCCGCTCTGGGCGGGGCCGATAATAGCGACGACCTTTTCGCCTACAAGCCGTTTGGCGATATTTACCGCTTCGGTGGCGTCAGCGCGGTTGTCGTAAGCGACAAGCTGGATCTTCTTGCCCAGCACCCCGCCTTTGGCGTTGATCTTGGCGATTTCCATTTCCAGAGCGTTCTTTTCCGACTGCCCCCACATCGAGCTGTCGCCGGTCAGCGCAACCGTCTGGCCGATCTTGATCACATCAGCGCCGCCGGACGAGCCGCCGCAACCGGCGACAAAGGCGGCAAATACTAATGCCAAGCTTAATGCCAACCATTTCGTACGCATATTATCCCTCCTGCATTCTTTACGGTCTGCTTGAACCCCCAAAAACCCCTTCCTTGCCCCCCTCCAGTCAAACTATATTCCCTCCGCGGGTCAAACATCCGAAAACCCGTACATAATAATATTTTTCCTATAATCTCCAAATCCTCTTTCCCCGGCAGAAATTCGCGCTAATTACTTGCTTCATGTCCGCCGGCTAGTGGATGGCCTTCTTCTTGATCCGTCCGCCGATGACTTCATGGACGTCCTGCACCGTCGCGAACGCGTTCTCGTCTTTTTCGTAGATTATCGCCTTCAGTTTGGCAATCTCCAGCCTTGTGATCACCGAGTAAAGGACTTTCTTTGGCTCCCCGCTGAAACCGCCGGCACCGTGCAGGACCGTAACGCCGCGTCCCAGCCGGGCAAGGAGGGTTTCGGCGATCTCGTCGGGGTTATCGGAGACGATTATCACCCCTTTGGTCTCATCGAGGCCCTCGATGGTGATGTCGATAACCTTGAAGGCGACGAAATAGGCGACCAGCGAGTACATCGCCTTGTCCCAGGAAAAAACAAAGCCGGCGTTGGCAAGGATAAAGAGATTCATGACCATAACGACTTCCCCCACCGAAAACCCGGTCCTTTTGTCGAGGATGATGGCAATGATCTCAGTGCCGTCGAGTGAACCGCCGTAACGGATAATGAGCCCGACTCCTCCGCCGATGACGATTCCGCCGAAGACGGCGGCAAGAAAAAGGTCATTAGTCAATTCGGGGATGGGGCGGAAATAAACAACCCAGCCGGCCAGGGACATTACGGCAAAAATGGTGGAAAAAGCGAACGTCTTACCAATCTGCTTGTAGCCGAGATACAAAAACGGCATATTGAGAGCGACAATCAGGACGGCGAGCGGTATATCGGTGATGTGACTAATAAGTATAGAAATGCCGATAATACCGCCGTCGATTATCTGATTGGGCACGAGGAAAAGCTCCAGCCCGACCGCCGTCAAAACCGCTCCGATAAAGATCATGATGTATTTTTCGATCATGCGGATGAGTTTCTGGCGTTTTGTACGCGGCATATATGCCACCACTTTCTCCGCGGCAGCGACGGAAGGGGTCTAGAAAGACCCCTTCCGTGCCGCGCCAGTAGTTGGGTTAAACGATCTTTTCACCCTGATACACTTCACCGCCGGCATCGGGCATGATGCCGTAGCGCACCGTCCACAGGGTCTTGTACTTCACTGCCTGGGCATGGATGCGCTGCCATTCGTCAGGAACCGCTTTTATGACCTTGGCCGGCAGCCCGACCACCAGCGAGTGAGGCGGAATTACCTGGTTCTCCCTGACCACCGCCCCGGCGGCGACGATGCTGCCTTTGCCGATGACCGCCCCGTTGAGTATAACCGCCCCCATACCGATCAGACAATGCTCCTCGACGGTGGCGGCATGGATCACGCAGTTGTGGCCGATAGTTACGAAGTCGCCGATAATGGCCGGATAATTGTCGGCGACGTGAACGACGCTGTTGTCCTGCACGTTGCTGTAGCGGCCAATCTCGATGCGGTTGACGTCGCCGCGCACCACCGTGTTGAACCACACGCTACAGAATTCACGGAGCGTCACTTTGCCAATTACCTTGGCACCGTCGGCGACAAAGGACTTGGCGTCCACACTGGGCTTTATGCCCTCAAACTCCTTCATAGCGTGCCTCCCTGCCCCTTAACCCAGAAGATCCTCTTTTACTTTTTCCAGCCCGATGCGATCGATCATCCGGCCGAGACGCTCATATTTATTGGCATTGGCCTGATAGTAGGCGATTATTTTATCCACGAGGGGCAGAACATCATCCTGGGGGACTCCCTGGACCAGTACGTCGGCAAGGCGCGGTCTGGCGCTCGCGCTGCCACCGATCATAACAGTATATCCTTTGGGTGTTCCCATGATGCCTAAATCCTTTATCCCCGGCTCGCTACAGGAGTTGGGGCAACCCGAAACACCCATCTTGAATTTGGAGGGCAGTTCCATACCGTGGTAGCGCTTGTCGAGCTCCAACCCCAGGGTTACGGCATCCTGCTGGGCCATCCGGCAGAAATGCATCGCCGGGCAAATCTTGACACTGCGGACGCACAGACCGACGGCCGCCCCTTTAGGTGTGCCGAGCTCGGCCCATGCCTGGTCGATTTTGTCGTCGGCGATGCCGACGATGGCGACGCGCTGCGCGCTGGTCAGCTTGACCGCCTTGGCGCCGTATTTCTCGGCGACATCGGCGATCTTGCGAAGTAAGCTGAAGTCGAGGATTATACCGCCTGGGATGTGGGGGGCGATAGCGTACGTCTCCTTGTCTCGCTGCAGAATAGCACCCTTTTCCAGCAAATCGCTTTTATTCACCACTATTGTTCCTCCTGTACGCCCGGCTGATTAGTCCGCCAGACAGTTTTTTCTGTAAGGGTATTTCTGTATTAAAGACAAAAAGCCCTCTTTGCAGAGGCCTTCAGTCCCATTATTAACAGCTTGTCGATCAGCTATTGCCCGATTGCTTTTTTCAGCGTTTCGGTCTCGATCCGGAATTTGTTCTTGATTCTCGAAAGGGCGTTATCGACCGCCTTGGGAGACCTGGACAACGTTTCCGCTGTTTCCTGAAGAGAATAGCCGGCGAGGCGGCATCTCAACACCTCCATCTCCAGGGGGGAAAGCGCTTTTTTGAGTCTGCGCAGAAAAGTAGCCGCCTCCTCCTCGGCAATTATCGTCGCCAAGGGATCTGACGCTGCGCCGGCGATCGTATCGCCGACTTCTTTTATATGGGCGTACTTGTCCTCCTGAACACGGTCCTCCAGCCTTTCCGCCCCGGTAAGAATTAGTGCCTTGCCGCGCCGTGCCGTTTTTAGCGCGGTAATCAGATGGCGGTTGATAACCAGCGCGGCAAACCTCCGGAAAGAGGTCTTGCCGTCCGGTTTATAAGCAAGGGCTGCTTTATAGAGCCCCATCATTCCTTCTTGGATAACATCTTCGCGATCGCCACCGGGAAAATAGTATTTCTTGGCCATAGCTCTGATCAGCCCCTTATACTCGGCGACAAGATCGGCAAATTGCGTGTCTGATAACGAAGTAATGACAAGCACCTCCCTATATGGCCATAGGTTGCCGGAAAATTGCCGACAATTACTTTATCTCAGTCCCAGCGCTGTCAGTTCCTCATGGTTGATCACCCGCTCGATCGCGACTTTCTGTGTGCGTTTGCCAACTTTCCGCAACCGGCAGATATCACTAAGTTCCTCTTCGACCTTCGGGACAAGACTTTCTACGATAATATCCGCCGCACCGGGTAAAGCAGCTCTTATATCCGCACGGATTTTATCCTGGATCGCCATAATCCCCTCCCAGATGATTGCTATCCTTCCCGCCCCTCCTCGCGGAAAAGGCGCCGCTTCCTTTCAGGCAAACAGCGCGTATTTGTCGTCTTTTGTCGGAATACATCTTCTTATATTATAATTTTTAATCGCACTTTTTTTATGAAACAAAAGTCCTGTTTTTTGTCCTATATCTAGTACGAAAGTCCTATTTTTCAGCTCAATGAACACAAGTGACAAGGCCCTTTGTCCTACGAAGCAAGGACTATGACCCATAAAAAAGCCAGGGATGCTGCCTCACAGCAATCCCTGGCGCCTGCGCATCGGCCGAGACAGTAGCGTTTCTCATCACTGTCCATATATTCTCATCATGTGCGAACAATGGGAATTACGACCGTAAAGGTCGTTCCTTTGCCGATCTCGCTTTCGACCCTTATTTCACCCCCGTGGTTGCGAATGATATCGTAGCTGACACTGAGACCCAATCCTACCCCTTTGCCTATCTGCTTGGTCGTAAAAAAGGGCTCGAATATTCTGTTGAGGTTAGCCTCCGGAATGCCCCGGCCGTCGTCGGCAACGGAAATATAGATTTTGTCCTCGTCCGCCCATGTTTTGACGTGTATTGTGCCGCTGGGCTCAATTGCCTGCGCCGCATTGACAAGCAGGTTCAGAAACACCTGGTTGAGTTGCCCGGGGTTGCAGCTCGTCAGGGGAAGCTCGCCCAAATCCTTGACTATTGTGGCCACGTTTTTGATTTCGCTGCCGATGATGTTGATCGTTGCCTCTACACCATCGTTGATGTTCGCCATTTTCCTCACCTGATCTGAGCGGGCGAACCCTTGCAGGTCTTGGACAATGTTCTTAACCCTTGCGGCCCCGTCGAGGGTTTCTCTGATAAGGTCTTTCGTATCGCCAAGGACATGGTCGATTTTCAGCGATCGCCGCACATTTTCCACCGATGAGGCTGCCTCCGCCGCGACGGCCTCGTCTTTCACAATATCGTCAAGCGCGATTCCCTGGAGAGCCACGAACTGTTCAAGTCTTTCGGTGTAGCGTCGCAGGGTTTCGAGATTGCTGATAATGAAGGCCATCGGGTTGTTAATTTCATGGGCGACCCCTGCGGCCAACTGGCCGATACCAGCCAGCTTTTCCTGTTGGATGAGCTGGGACTGTACCAGTTGAAGCTGCCTGAGCGCTTCTTCCAGACGATCCTTAGATACGGTGGTTTTTTGCAGGTCGGCGGCCATCTCGTTAAACGAAACCGCCAGGCGACCGATCTCGTCACGGGAATTAATGTCGACCGGCCTGAATGAATCCGTACCCTGAGCGACGATGTGCTCGGTGGCCCGTTGCAGCTTGACGAGCGGCTTTGTCACCCAAAGGGATAGGAAAAAGGCGATAAGAGCGAGCGCGACGCCGAATTGCAGAAAGGATACCGCCACATTCTGGCCCGTGAGCGCAGCCACCTTGCCGGTGATGTTTTCCACCGGATAACCCAACACGACGGCGCCCACATGGCGTCCGGCAGGCTCCACGACCGGAACGACAAAGCCGAACATTTCCTTGCCCTGGGCAGTATACCTGACCGAGCTTTCCCGGGGTTGCCCGATAGCCCGGGAAAGCCCGGGATCATCCATCCGGCGGCTCCTTACAGAATTGCTGCTGTGGAAAAGCACCGTTCCGTCGGTATCCACCACGGCCGCATAGGTTATATCCGGATACTTCTTCACAACCTCGTCGCAAAGTTCGTCGAAGCCAACAAGGTCGACGAGCGGCAGACCGTAGCCCAGCAGCCGTTCCACCTGCACCCTGAGCCCCTGGCCGACGGCAAACAGTTCTCCCTCGACGGCTCCGGTATACTCAGCGCGGAATATCTTGCTTGTAAAGAATACATTAATAGCGAGCGCCAGCAGAAAAACCGCCAGCAGGATTAGCATGATCTTCGTCTGCAGCGTCCTGGCCATATCATTGCCACCCATACGTGCTGAACACTTTTGAACTCAGCAGCGTCTTGCTGTCGATCCTCAGGCCAAGATCCTTCGCCCTTGCGAGGCTGATTGCCGCCTGGCCTCTAGTGGTAGGCTCTAGGGGAAAACTCGCGGGGCTCCTGCTGCCTGTCAGTATCTCCCTGGCGATCCTGCCCGCTGCCAGCCCCTGTTCGTAGCCCGACACCGAAACAACGCAGAGCGTGCCGAAGTTTGCCCTGTCTATCCAAAAGCTGAAATCCGGCAGGTGGCTGTTCTCGGCCGTCCATTTCAGCACGTCGCGGTAATGGACATTATAGCCGCGGTCGTCCTTGAAATTGAAAATACCGACAAGGCATACGCCGTCCACCTGATTCTCGTATTCCTTCATCTTTTTCTTATAATCGGCGAATGTCTCGATCGTATCCCAGATGACAAATTCTATTCCCGGTATTTCCCCGACCCGGGCTTTCATTCTCTTCGCCACCTCTTCCCATATGGGCGAGCCGTCGAAGACCACCGCCACCTTTGTCGCTCCGGGTACTATCCGGTGGAACAGGGCGGCGCTCTCCACGAAATGCTCGATCTCGATGACCCCGGCGACGTTCCTGCTTGGCAGGAAGCCGTACTCCCGCGGAGCCTTGTTGACCCCGCTGAAAACGAAAGGTATTGTGCCGCCGGCATGTAACCCGGTCACATACTGCTGTGCTTCGTCGTCGCTCGTATAAACCAGGTCCGGCCGCCAGCCGTTGATAATTGCCGTCGCCTCACGGCCGCTTTCCTGGAGCCATTCGGCGGAACTTCTGTTCTTGGCGTCCATCTGGTAAACTCTGTATTCTATGTCTATCCCTTTAAGCGCGTCCTTGAAGCCCTCAAACTGCATGTCCGTCCACTCCCACGGCGAGTGATAACTCATTACATGGAGGACTTTGAACTTCTTCTGCGTCTCCGCGGGAGGGGAAGAGGTCTTAGCCTGGCGCCCTCCTTCCGCCGCCCCCTGAAGAGCTGCGTCTCGGGGCGCCGCGCATCCTGCCAGGGCAATCGCCATTACAAGGATGGCGGTAACGAACTGCGCCCTATATAATAACATGCTGCCGCCTCCAAAACATATTCCGACGGGAAGCCGTAAAAAAACAAGTCAGGGCAAACCCTGACCATAGGCGTCGGCGAAACAGCAGCCTGGCAGTCGTAGCCGCCGTCTGGCGGCTTTAGACCCATGGCTTTGCGTCCCTATCTTTCGGTAGGTTTGCCTCAATGTATTATTGTGGTTTCATTGTACATTGTCTTGGTAATATCGTCAAACACGACTAAATATCGAGATTTTGCACCTTCTTGGCGTACTCCTCAATGAACTGGCGCCTGGGCTCGACTTTGTCGCCCATCAGCTTGGAAAAAATGTCGTCAGCTTCCAATGCGTCCTCCAGGGTCACCTGGAGAATGGTACGCGCTTCAGGGTTCATGGTCGTTTCCCATAACTGCTCGGGGTTCATCTCGCCGAGGCCTTTGTAGCGCTGGACCGTCGTACCCTCGCGTCCGGACTGCGCCATGCGGCGTTCAAGCTCCTCGTCGCTGTAAAGATACCATTGCTCCTTGCCTTTCTTGACTAGGTAGAGCGGCGGTTGGGCGATGTAAACCTTGCCGGCGTAAATAAGTGGCTGCATGTAGCGATAAAAGAACGTCAGCAGTAGCGTACGGATGTGTGCGCCGTCGACGTCGGCGTCGGTCATGATGATTATCTTGCCGTAACGGGCTTTTTCGATGTCGAAATCCTCGGATATGCCGCAGCCGAAGGCGGTGATCATCGTCCGGATTTCCTCGTTGTTGAGAATTTTGTCCAGTCGTGCTTTCTCGACATTGAGTATTTTGCCGCGCAGAGGGAGGATTGCCTGGAAACGACGGTCACGGCCCTGTTTGGCCGAGCCGCCGGCCGAATCTCCCTCGACAAGGTATATTTCGGCCTGTTCGGGGTCTTTTACCGAGCAGTCGGCCAGTTTCCCAGGCAGCGCGCTGACTTCAAGCGCGTTCTTGCGCCGGGTAAGTTCGCGCGCCTTACGGGCTGCCTCGCGGGCCCGCGAAGCCATTACCGATTTTTCGATGACCTTGCGGGTTATCGCCGGGTTTTCCTCAAAGAATTCGTTCAGCCCTTCGAACATAATCGTGTCAACGATGCCGCGGATCTCGCTATTGCCGAGCTTGGTCTTGGTCTGCCCCTCGAACTGGGGCTCGCGGACTTTGAGGCTGATAATAGCCGTGATCCCTTCACGGACATCTTCACCGCTGAGGTTTTCGTCGTTTTCTTTAAGAAGGTTGTACTTGCGGCAGTAGTCGTTTATGGCGCGGGTAAGCGCCGTCTTGAATCCGCTGAGATGGGTGCCGCCCTCCTGGGTGTTGATATTGTTGACATAAGAAAATATTGTCTCAACATATCCGTCGTTATACTGCATTGCGATCTCTACGACGGTATCGTCGCGGGTGCCGGAAATAAAGACCGGCTCCTCGTGAAGGACATCTTTGCTTTTGTTGAGGTGTTTGACAAACGAGATAATGCCGCCCTCGTAGTGGAATTCCTTGCGGGCCCCTGTTCTGTCGTCGCTCAGGGAGATGTAAATGTTGCGGTTCAGGAAAGCCAACTCGCGCAGCCGGTGCTCAAGTGTTTCGAACTGGAATACCGTTTCTTCGAATATTTCCGCATCAGGCTTGAAGTGTACCTTGGTCCCGGTTTCGTCTGTCGTGCCGATCTGCTCGAGCGGACCGGTGGTCAATCCGCGGGCAAATTTAATCTGATAAACCTTGCCGTCGCGTTTGACCTGTACTTCAAGGAACTCGCTGAGCGCGTTGACGACCGACACGCCTACACCGTGCAAGCCGCCGGAAACCTTATAGCCTTCGCCGCCAAACTTGCCGCCGGCATGCAGTTTAGTCAGCACGAGCTCCACCGCAGGCAGGCCCGATTCATGCATATCAACCGGGATGCCGCGGCCGTTATCGACGACTGTTATGCTATTGTCGCTATGGACGGTTACCTCGACGCGGTCGCAGTAGCCCGCGAGCGCCTCGTCGATACTATTGTCGACAACCTCATAAACAAGGTGGTGAAGGCCCTTGGTCGATGTGCTGCCGATATACATGCCCGGACGGCGGCGTACCGCCTCCAGGCCTTCCAGCACCTGAATCTGTTCGGCGCCATAATTGCCGTTTACTATCGTGTCATTTGCCGCCATTGATACCCTCCTGCCCCCTATTAACAACAACTTTGTCGATTAATCGTCCTCATCGGCAAGGAAACTGGCCCTCTTTTTGAGGGTCGACGCCGAAATAGCCGACATGAACACGCGTTTATCGGTCACGACGAAACTTTTCGCGTTGCCGTCGGATATATCGTCGATCATATTCTCTTCCCTCATTACCCGCAGGAAATCGTCATTAATTCCTGACTTCACTGTCTTGATATCGGTTATGGCAATTACGTCGCGGAGAGGAATTACCGTATCAGCGCCGAGATGCAGGAACATTGCTTTTCCTCCTGACTTTTTCAAGCGTGTTGGCAATCATTTCTTCAGTAATGGCCTGCGGGCCCGCCTTGTATAAAAGCATCGTAAGCAGCGGCAGCGCTACCGGGTCGTTTACATCGCGGGCTGCCGCCGTAAGGAGCGCTTCGGCGACCTCGTCCCTGGCGGCAGCAAAATCGCTGCGCCGGCAGGGAATATAGCGCGCGCATTCTTCGTATCCCAACCACGGCGCGTCCCGCAGAAGTTTACGGATTGAGTCGCGCCCGGCTGCCCTTATCTCCGCCGCGCATGTAACGCACAGATCGTCGCCAGCTGGCCTGAGGACACCGCATTTCCTGCAGGGTTGCCATTCCTGCCGGCGACGGAACTTGCGGAACGTGATCTCTTTGCTCAGCAGCCGCTTCATTTTGGCACGGAGCAAGTCGTCAGCCAGCGGCGCCGTCATAGTTTCTATGGCTTTTTTCTCGCTGTTTTCAAGGCGAACCTCACGCCAATTCATGGCTGGAAGTTCGTCTTCATCCTTATTTTCATTCTGGTCATTTCGAAAATATCCTGCCTGAAACTTTAAATCGCTTACCGCTTTTTCCCCTGCGTATGTGTTGATTTTAGCGATTATTTCTTCCTTGAGGGTAGAAAGATGATGGGCCCAAACGGCATTTTTGGCAGCCAAAGTAAGCACGCGGCGGCTTATCTTTCCCGGTCTGGTATTGGCGGCTATTTCCTCGCCCACTATCTGCCGCCAGTTGAGGATTATCATTTCGTCCCTGTATCTTTTTTCAAGGCCGATGCTTTTCATCATCCGGGGCATTATTTCACGCAGAGAATTCATCACACTCACTCCGTAATCAATCCATCTTTCACCCGGAAATATCGTCCGGCTTTCACCGCCGGAAATAAAGTAGCGTCCGTGGCCGTTATAAAAGTCTGGATACGGTCGCGTATAAATGCCAGCAACTGTTCCCGCCTCAGGCTGTCAAGTTCGCTCATCACATCGTCGAGAAGCAGCACCGGGTATTCTCCCGTTTCCGACTTAAGAAATTCCAGTTCAGCCAGCTTGAGCGCCAGTATGCCGGTGCGCTGCTGGCCCTGGGATCCAAAACTGCGCAGCTCCCGATTATTGACCCTCAGGATAATATCGTCACGATGGGGACCTACCGAGGTGCTGCCGCGGGCGATATCCAACTCCCTCAATTCCTCCAGTTTGCTGCGATACCACCCATAAAGATCACCTGGAATGTTAGCATCACTACCTGCCAACTGGTAGACGAAAGACAGACTCTCCTTGCTTCCCGTAAGACGGCGGTGCATCAGGTTGGCCAGCATCCCCAATTTTTTCACCGCTTCCAAGCGCTTTGTCACGATGAATTCAGCAAGATTGGCCAGTTGTTCTTCCCAGGATGTCAACAGATCCGGTAGTTTTTTGCGGTCAAAAACCTTCTTAAGCAAGTGGTTACGCTGGTTTACCACCCGGTTGTACTGGAGCAAATTACGATAATACAGAGGGGACGCCTGGGAAATCTCTATATCAAGAAACCTCCTCCTCAAAGATGGCGCCCCTTTTATAAGCCAAAGATCTTCGGGCGAAAATAGCACCGCATTCAGGGAACCTATCACTTCACGGGGTTTGATCGCGAAATCATTTAATAATATCTCTTTATTCCGCCCTTTTATTAACCGGAAGCCCATCTTGTTGGCGACACCCTGACGGGTAAAAAAAAGGTCGACGCTGGCGCTGTCTTGATCCCACATTACCAGATCGTCGTCCTCGGCGGTACGGTGGGAACGACCCACCGCACCGAGGTATATGGCTTCGAGAATATTCGTTTTACCTTGGGCGTTTTCACCGACAAAAATATTAATATTGTTGGTGAAACCAACCTCGAGGGCTGTATAATTGCGGTAATTTCGCAGGTAAAGTTTATCTACCCTCATGCTGCCACCTTTATAAGCCGGCTACTTTCCAGCTCCCGTACCCTTTAACGGCAACGACGTCGCCCGGCTGCAACTTCTTGCGTCGCTCGCTGACAGTTACTCCATTGATCTCCACCATACCGGCCGACACCATTTCTTTAACCTGACCGCCGCTCTCAGCTGCACCGGCCCATTTCAAAAATTGGTCAAGCTGTATCGTTTCGGTATGGATGGCTATCTCTTCCACTCGATATCCCCCTCACCCGGTGCGCACAGGCGTGATTATGTAAGTATAATTATCATCGTCTACCGGTTTTATGCCAGCCGGGCTGAGCGGGGTGTTCAGCGAAAAGACAAGTTCGTCGCTGTCGATATTTTTAAGTATATCGGTCACATACTTGGCATTGAACGCAATCTCCACTTCATTGCCGTCAGTTTTCGCCTCGACGATTTCCCGCGCTTTGCCTACATCAGGGTTATTTGAAGAAATTACTACAGCGCCGTCTTTGAAGAAAAATTTGACGACATTGTATTCCCCATCCCTGGCGAGGAGCGAAACACGCTCAACCGCATCCAAAAACTGGTCGGTATTGAGTTGGACCTTGGTCGCAAACGAAGCAGGTATTACTTTGTTGTAATCGGGGAATTGTCCTTCAATCAAACGCGAATTGATATAAACATCGTCAAAAACTATCCCCACCTGGTTCTTTTGCCAGGACAAGGACACGTCGTGCGGTTCTTCGGAAGCCAATAGCCGTGCCAACTCGTTGAGGATTTTCGCGGGGATTATCATTTTGGCGTTACCGCCGCCGGACGCCAGTTTCGCCTTCTTAAGAGCCAGACGATGGGTATTGGTGGCAACCATGCGGATTTCGTCGCCTTCTACTTCTATGAGGCCGCCGGTGAAAATCGGCCTGGCCTCGTCGGTTGCACTGGCAAAAACCGTCTTTTTGATAAGATCGCGGAGAATTTCGTCCTTGACGGTAAAAGAATTATCGCCACTTACCGGTTTTAAAACAGGGAATTCCTCTGCAGGCAGACTTAAAAGATTAAACTGCGAATTCTGGGAAGTTATTTTAATCGTCCGGTCTTCTTTACTAGACGATATTTCGATCGTATCGCCCGGTAAACGGCGCACCATCTCCTGCAGATAACGCCCTGACAGAACTATCGAGCCAGGCTCTTCCACCGTTGCCGACATTGTACAACTGATGCCGACCTCGTAGTCGGTGGCTTGAAGCTGCAACTCACCGTTTTGAGCGGAAAGGTATATGCCTGTCAGGATAGGGAGAGGTGTTTTTGTCGCCACCGCCTTTTGCACCGTCTGTACTGCGTGGTGCAAATCGTCTTTCGGGCAAAAAATTCTCATTTTTTTTGACCTCCCATTGGTATATTACAAAGCATCTTGCGTAGTTCCAAAAACCCTTAAAAATATTGGGTTGGTAAGCAAAAGAAAATAGGACTTTACCCCAACAATGTGTAATACGGTAAGTGACCAAACAAACCAACACACATGAAAGGGTGAGTCCTACCATG